>NZ_JALLIZ010000012.1:0-192567 GCF_023242345.1 Pseudomonas sp. MWU12-2037
GGGGATCGTTCCCGGACCGTTACATCCAGCCACGCTCCATCATCGACAAGGGCTCGCCCTCGCCGACGATAAAGTGATCGAGCACCCGCACATCGACATATTCCAGCGCCGTTTTCAGTCGCTTGGTCAGCACGTGATCAGCCTGGCTGGGCTCGGCAACCCCCGAAGGGTGGTTGTGACACAGGATCAACGCCGCCGCATTGTGCGCCAGCGCCCGCTTGACCACCTGCCGAGGATAGACACTGGTGTTGTCGATGGAGCCGTGAAACAGCGGCTCGAACGCCAACACCCGGTGCTTGCTGTCGAGAAACAGGCAGGCGAACACCTCATGGGGCTCATGACGCAGCATCGCCTTGAGGTAATCGCGGACCGCCCGCGGGCTTTCCAGCACCGAGTCGCGGCGCAGGCGCTCGGCCAGATGCCGTCGGGCCATCTCCAGCACCGCCTGCAATTGCGCGAACTTGGCCGGCCCCAGGCCCAACTGGCGACCAAACGCCTGCTGGTCGGACTCCAGCAGATTGCGCAGGCTGCCGAACCGACTCAACAGGTGCCGGGCCAGGTCCACCGCGCTCTTCCCGGAAACCCCGGTACGCAGAAAGATCGCCAGCAACTCGGCGTCCGACAGGCTCGCCGCCCCCTGCTCGAGCAATTTCTCCCGGGGCCGCTCCGCCGCCGGCCAATCACGAATACTCATTCCACCTCCCTGTCCTTGTGGCGCCGCTGTTCCCTGGCGGTCGCTGTGTTATCTTAGCCCATCATTTTTACCCCTGATCTGGCCTGGGGAGGCGTCGTCAGGGGGTCGCCATCACCGGACTAAAAGGCAGGTCTATGCAGCGGCTGTATCGGAAACGCATCGTTCTCGGCGTCGGCGGCGGCATTGCTGCCTACAAGAGCGCCGAGCTGGTTCGCCGACTCCTCGACCAGGGCGCCGAAGTGCGCGTGGTCATGACCCGTGGCGGCAGCGAGTTCATCACCCCCCTGACCATGCAGGCGCTGTCCGGGCATCCGGTGCACCTGGACCTGCTCGACCCGGCCGCCGAAGCCGCCATGGGCCATATCGAGCTGGCGAAATGGGCCGACCTGGTGCTGATCGCCCCGGCCACCGCCGACCTGATCGCGCGCCTGGCCCAGGGTATCGCCAACGACCTGCTGACCACCCTGGTGCTCGCCACCGACGCCACCGTGGCCATCGCCCCGGCGATGAACCAGGCCATGTGGCGCGACCCGGCCACCCAGGCCAACACCCAATTGCTGCAAAGCCGCGGCCTGAAAGTCTTCGGCCCGGCCTCCGGCAGCCAGGCCTGCGGCGACGTCGGCCTGGGGCGCATGCTCGAAGCCACGGACCTGGCGCAATGCGCCGCCGATTGCTTCCAGCACCTGGCCATGACCGGCAAACACGTGCTGATCACCGCCGGCCCGACCCAGGAAAACATCGATCCGGTGCGCTACATCACCAACCACAGCTCCGGGAAAATGGGCTTCGCCCTGGCCGAAGCCGCGGTGGAAGCCGGTGCCCGGGTGACCCTGATCACCGGCCCCGTGCACCTGCCGACCCCGGACCGGGTGACCCGCATCGACGTGGTCAGCGCCCGCGACATGCTCGCCGCCTGCGAAGCGGCCATGCCTTGCGACCTGTTTATCGCCTCGGCAGCGGTCGCGGACTACCGCCCGGAAGTCGTTGCCCCGCAAAAACTCAAGAAAGACCCTACGAACGGCGACGGCCTGCTGCTGCAGATGGTGCGTAACCCGGACATCCTGGCCACCATCGCCAGCCGCGCCGACCGCCCGTTCAGTGTCGGTTTCGCCGCCGAAACCGAACATCTGCTCGACTACGCCGCGCGCAAGCTCAAGGACAAGAACCTCGACCTGATCGTCGCCAATGACGTGGCCAACCCCAGCATTGGCTTCAACAGCGAGGAAAACGCCTGCAGCGTGATCGACCGCGAGCTCCACGCGACGCTGTTTGCCCAGACCAGCAAGGGCAAGATTGCCCGCCAGCTGGTTTCCTTTATCGCCGAACGACTGAACCAGGTTTAATTTTCATGCACGCTTTGCAAGCCAAGATCCTCGACCCACGCATCGGCGGCGAATTCCCGCTGCCGCAGTACGCCACGCCCGGCTCCGCCGGTCTCGACCTGCGCGCCATGCTCCAGCAGGACACCGTACTGGAACCGGGCCAGACCTTGCTGATCCCCACCGGCCTGTCGGTGTACATCGGCGATCCGGGCCTTGCGGCCCTGATCCTGCCGCGCTCCGGCCTGGGCCACAAACACGGCATCGTGCTGGGCAACCTGGTGGGCCTGATCGACTCCGACTACCAGGGCGAACTGATGGTGTCCTGCTGGAACCGCGGCCAGACCGCCTTCAACATCGTCGTCGGCGAGCGGATTGCCCAACTGGTGCTGGTGCCGGTGGTCCAGGCGCACTTCGAACTGGTTGAAACCTTTGACGAAAGCCAACGCGGTGCCGGCGGCTTCGGGCATTCGGGCAGCCATTGACCTAAGCTGGTCCAGGCCCGGTCCGAACGGTGCGCGTTGAATTTCAGGATGACCCTCTCGGAGGCAGTATTTGAAAGGCTTCAAGCGCAGTGCAAAGACCGCCGGCGGTCATGAAAGCAACGGCCATGCGCCTCCAGGCGACGCCACCAGGCCCCTGTTACCGGGATTGCAGATTGCCTTGGGCGGGTTGGCCCTGGCCGCCGCGCTCCTGTGGTTTGGCGTAGTCGCGCCCTGGAACCAGGCGCTGCGCGGCAGCCTGGTGCAGACCCCGGGTGCCGTCGCGGCCGCAGGCCTGAGCCAGGCCAGCAGCGACCTGATCGCCCAGACCGAGGCGACGGCCCTTGATCCTTCGCTGCTCAAGGCCCTGCAAAGCCAGAACGCCGACCAGGTCAAGGCCGCGGAAGCCGGCTTGCGCTTCGCCAGCGGCCTGGTGGACGCGCAACTCTACCTGCCCGGCCAGGCCCAACCGAGCAATGACCGCGCCGCGCCGCTGAATTTCTCGGCGCTGGACCTGATCACCCGCGCCGAGCGCGGCACCCGACCCGCACCGGAAGCCTACAAGATCGGCCAGCGCTGGCTGGTCTACAGCGTGGCCTCACTCAAGGCACCCGCCGCCACCCAAAGCAGCGGCACCCTGCTGCTGGTCTTCGACCTGCAACGCCTGCTCCAATCCCTCAGCACATTCCACCCGGAGACCGGCGAACTGCGCCTGACGCAAAGCGTCCTCGGCAGCCCGGAACAGGTGCTGGACCAGCGCGGAACGGCGGCAACCGACGAAATCGTTGCCTTTGGTACCGGCAACCCCAACTGGACGCTGAAATTCAGCCCAGGCCCCTCGCTCAAACTGTCCTATCCCCTGAGCGCCTACGCCCTGACAGCCCTCGCCGCCCTGCTCGCCCTCGGCGGCGCCCTGCTGGGCACCTACCTGCCGTACAAACGCCTGCGGAACCGTCTCGACGGCGATGCCCGACAGCTGGAGCAACTGTTTCGCGAACTCTCCGGCGGCAAAGCCGTCAAAGCCTTCAGCTTGAGCCTGCCGGCCCTCAATGGGCTGGCCCAGGAACTGGCGCGCTTTTCCTTGCGCAATGGTCATCCCGAGCCTGTCGGCAGTGATCCAGGCACCGCGATCCGCAGCGCCCCCGCGCCGATCCAGTCCACGACGCCAAGTACCGTCTGGGCCGATCCGCTGTTCCAAGACACCGACATTCTCGATATCGATATTCTCGACGAACACCAGGATTTCCTGGGAACGGAGCCCCCCCACACCATGAACAGCACCGCACCTGCCATCCCGAGCTTCCCTGACAGCATCTTCCGCGCCTACGACATCCGTGGCACGGTCCCGGAGACCCTGAACGGCGAAACCGCCTACTGGATCGGCCGCGCCATCGGCGCCCAGAGCCTGGCCCAGGGCGAGCCCAACGTGTCGGTCGGCCGTGACGGTCGCCTGTCCGGGCCGGAGCTGGTCCAGCAGTTGATCCAGGGCCTGCACGACAGCGGCTGCCACGTCAGCGATGTCGGCCTGGTGCCGACCCCGGCGTTGTACTACGCCGCCAACGTGCTGGCCGGCAAGTCCGGGGTGATGCTCACCGGTAGCCACAACCCGTCGAACTACAACGGTTTCAAGATCGTCATCGCTGGCGACACCCTGGCCAATGAGCAGATCCAGGCCCTGCACACCCGCCTCAAGAACAACGACCTGAGCAGCGGCAAGGGCAGCGTCGAGAAAGTCGACATCCTCACCCCGTACTTCGAGCAGATCCGCAACGACATCGTGCTGGCGCGGAAACTCAAGGTGGTGGTCGACTGCGGCAACGGCGCCGCCGGGGTCATCGCCCCCAGGCTGATCGAAGCCCTGGGCTGTGAAGTGATCTCGTTGTTCGAAGAGGTGGACGGCCACTTCCCCAACCACCACCCGGACCCGGGCAAGCCCGAGAACCTGGTGGACCTGATCGCCAAGGTCAAGGAAAGCCATGCCGACCTGGGCCTGGCCTTCGACGGCGACGGCGACCGTGTCGGCGTGGTGACCAACACCGGCAGCATCGTCTTCCCCGACCGCCTGCTGATGCTGTTCGCCAAGGACGTGGTGGCGCGCAACCCTGGCGCGGACATCATCTTCGACGTCAAGTGCACCCGCCGCCTGACGCCCCTGATCCGCGAATACGGTGGTCGCCCGGTGATGTGGAAAACCGGTCACTCGCTGATCAAGAAAAAAATGAAGGAAAGCGGCGCCCTGCTCGCCGGCGAAATGAGCGGCCATATCTTCTTCAAGGAACGCTGGTTCGGTTTTGACGACGGTATCTACAGCGCCGCGCGCCTGCTGGAGATCCTCAGCCAGGAGAAATCCAGCGCCGAGGAGCTGTTCGCGACCTTCCCGAACGATATTTCCACGCCGGAAATCAATATCAATGTGACCGACGAGAGCAAATTCAGCATCATTGATGCACTGCAACGCGACGCCGACTGGGGCGATGCCAACCTGACCACCATCGACGGTGTGCGGGTCGACTATCCCCAGGGCTGGGGCCTGGTCCGCGCCTCCAACACCACCCCGGTGCTGGTCCTGCGCTTCGAAGCCGACAGCGAAGCCGAATTGCAGCGCATCAAGGACGTGTTCCACGCCCAATTGAAACGTGTTGCGCCTGATCTCCCACTACCGTTCTGACCTCTGGACGGTGTAAAAGCGTAGTCTTTGCACCGTCCGACCACTTGTTCCACCGGAGCCCTGAATGACCCTCGAACGCGATGCCGCTGCCAATACCGCCAAGGTTCTTTCCGAAGCGTTGCCTTACATCCGCCGATACGTCGGCAAGACGCTGGTGATCAAGTACGGCGGCAACGCCATGGAAAGCGAAGAGCTGAAAACCGGTTTTGCCCGCGACATCGTGTTGATGAAAGCGGTGGGGATCAACCCGGTGGTGGTCCACGGGGGTGGCCCGCAGATCGGTGACCTGCTCAAGCGCCTGTCCATCGAGAGCCACTTTATCGACGGCATGCGCGTGACCGACGCCCAGACCATGGACGTGGTGGAAATGGTTCTCGGCGGCCAGGTAAACAAGAGCATCGTCAACCTGATCAACCGTCACGGCGGCAGCGCCATCGGCCTGACCGGCAAGGACGCCGAGCTGATCCGCGCGAAAAAGCTCACCGTGACCCGCCAGACCCCGGAAATGACCCAGCCGGAAATCATCGACATCGGCCAGGTCGGCGAAGTGGTCGGGATCAACACCGATCTGCTGAACCTGCTGGTCAAGGGTGATTTCATCCCGGTGATCGCACCGATCGGCGTGGGTGCCAATGGCGAGTCCTACAACATCAACGCCGACCTGGTGGCGGGCAAGATCGCCGAGGCCCTGAAGGCCGAGAAGCTGATGCTGCTGACCAACATTGCCGGCCTGATGGACAAGGAAGGCAAGGTCCTGACCGGCCTGAGCACCACCCAGGTGGATGGACTGATCGCCGACGGCACCATCTATGGCGGCATGCTGCCGAAGATCCGTTGCGCACTGGAAGCGGTACAGGGCGGGGTTGGCAGCTCGCTGATCATCGACGGTCGCGTGCCGAACGCGGTGCTGCTGGAGATCTTTACCGATACCGGCATGGGCACCCTGATCAGCAATCGCAAGCGTCACTGATCAAGCCGAAGCACGGACTCGAAAACGCAATACCCCTTGTAGGAGCCTGGCTTGCCAGGCTCCTACAAGGATCGCGTCGGCCGTCGCTACGAGCGAGGGTCAAGGCAGTATTTACAGGCTCGTGCCGACCACACCTCAGCGCGTCAGCTGCTCCACCCGCGCCCGATCCACCGCGAAGTCCTGCTGCGCCTGGACCCGTGCCGCCTGGTAGCGGGCAATATCGGCCCTCATCCGCCCCTGCTCATCCCGCAGCCCCGCGAGTTGCCCGAGCAATTGCGGCGGCACCTCGTGCCCCGCCCGCTCCTGCTCCGCCGCCTGGCCTTGCAAACTGGCCTGCTGCGCCAACAAGGCGTTGAGGTTGGTCTGGATACTCGCAATCATCGCGTCCAGCTCAGCGAGTTTCCGAGCCTGGGCCTTGTCGACCTCGCCGACGCTGGAATAACGCTGCAACAGCTGCGCATTGGCATCAGCCTGGGCTTTCTGCGCCTGCAAGCGCGCCAGCTCCTCGGCCGTCGGCGCCGGCGCAATCGTCTGCACCACCCGACCACGCGAGTTCAGCACCTGATAACCCTTGCCCGCGTACTCCGGCGGCACCTGGCGGTCGAGCACCGTGACGCCCTTGCCGTCGACATAGCGATACAACAGCACGCCGGATGCGTCCTCGGCCTGAACGGCAAAGGACACACAGAGCATCAGGGGCAACCACCGATACCCACGGCGCAAGGGAGGTCAGATTCCGTATTGCGCGCGATAAGCCTCAACCGCAGGCAAATGCTGCTTGAGCTGCTCATCGTCGGCCAGGAACTGCAGGACCTGGGTCAGGGACACGATGCTGACCACCGGGATCGCGAAGTCACGCTCGACTTCCTGGATCGCCGACAGCTCGCCATTGCCGCGTTCCTGGCGGTTGAGTGCGATCAGCACGCCGGCAGGCTTGGCGCCCTGGGCCTGGATGATCTGCATCACCTCGCGGATCGCGGTGCCGGCGGTGATCACGTCGTCGATGATCAGCACATCGCCGGCCAGCGGCGCGCCGACCAGGCTGCCGCCCTCACCGTGGGCCTTGGCTTCCTTGCGGTTGAAACACCAGGGCAGATCACGCCCGTGATGCTCGGCCAGGGCCACGGCGGTGGCCGCCGCCAAGGGGATACCCTTGTAGGCCGGGCCGAACAGCACGTCGAACGCAATGCCGCTCTCGACGATCGCCGACGCATAGAAACGCCCCAGCTGGGCCAGGGCCGAACCGCTGTTGAACAGACCGGCATTGAAGAAGTAAGGACTGGTACGTCCCGACTTCAGGGTGAACTCACCGAAGCGCAAAACCCCGCGATCGATGGCAAAACGAATGAAGTCGCGTTGATACGCCTGCATGAAAAAAGCCCCAAATACCACGGATTTAGCTAATTAGGTAGACCTTGGGGTATCATACACGCACGTGATTTTTGGGGCCATTTATGCGGATCATCAGTGTGAACGTCAATGGTATTCAGGCCGCAGTCGAGCGTGGTTTGCTCAGTTGGCTGCAAGCTCAGAATGCCGACGTCATCTGCCTGCAGGACACCCGCGCCTCCGCCTTTGAACTGGACGACCCAGCCTTCCAACTGGATGGCTACTTCCTTTATGCCTGCGATGCCGAAGTCCCCGCCCAGGGTGGCGTGGCTCTGTATTCGCGGTTGCAACCGAAGGCTGTCATCAGCGGTCTCGGTTTCGAGACGGCAGACCGCTACGGGCGCTACCTGCAAGCCGATTTCGACAAGGTCAGCATCGCGACCTTGCTGCTTCCCTCGGGGCAGAACGGCGATGAAGACTTGAACCAGAAGTTCAAGCTTATGGACGACTTCGCCCGCTATCTGGATAAGCAGCGGCGCAAACGTCGCGAATATATCTACTGTGGCTCGCTGTACGTCGCGCAACAGAAGCTGGATATCAAGAACTGGCGCGACAGCCAGCAATCCCCGGGCTTCCTGGCGCCGGAACGGGCCTGGATGGACGAGATTGTCGGCAACATGGGCTATGTCGATGCCCTGCGCGAAGTCAGCCGCGAAGGCGACCAGTACAGCTGGTGGCCGGATAACGAACAGGCCGAAATGCTCAACCTCGGCTGGCGTTTCGACTATCAGTTGCTGACCCCGGGCCTGCGCCGTTTTGTCCGTAGCGCACGCCTGCCGCGCCAGCCGCGTTTCTCGCAGCACGCGCCGCTGATCGTCGACTACGACTGGACGCTGACCATCTAAGGGTCTTTTCGCAGTGACAAAAAAGCCGACATCACGTCGGCTTTTTTGCGTGTCGCCGCTGGATATGGCGGTGCCTGTGCAGCCGTCTTCGCGGGCAAGCCCTGCTCCTACAGTTCGCCGTCGAGCACAAAATCTGTGTACGACACAATACTGTAGGAGCAGGGCTTGCCCGCGAACAGGCCCTCAAAAACGCCGCAAACCTCGCAGGAACAGCACCAGGACCTACTTGACCGGCCGCCAGGTGAAAGGATAACGGTAAGCCACGCCTTCATTGGCCTTGACCCCGGCAATGATGGTCAACACCACCGCCGCGATCACCAGCAAACCGAACAGCGGAATGCCGATCAGCACGAACATCAGCGGGATGCAGACCATCGCCGCAATCGCCACGGTGATCTGGAAGTTCAGCGCTTCCTTGCCCTGGGCGTCGATAAACGGATCCTGCTCGCGCTTCATCTGCCACAGGATCAGCGGCCCGATCAGGCTGCCGAACGGAAACCAATAACCGAGAAACGCCGACAAATGACAGAACATCGCCCATTGCCTGACTTCCTGGCTCGGTGTCGGTACGGGTAGTTGCTCGTCACTCATGGCGCTCTCCTTATGCTGGTAACGGTTCGAATCCTCAGTCGGCCAAGGTGGCGTTCTGCAATTCGAAGATTTCGTTCATGCCTTTCTGTGCCAATGCCAGCATCGCGTTCAGGTCTTCCGGCTGGAACGGCGCGCCTTCGGCTGTGCCCTGGACTTCGATGAAACCACCGGTGCTGGTCATGACCACGTTCAGGTCGGTCTCGGCGGCCGAGTCTTCCAGGTAGTCCAGGTCGAGCACCGGCTCGCCCTGGTACATGCCCACCGATACCGCGGCGATCATCTGCTTGAGCGGGCTACCGCCCTTCAGGCCGCCACGCTTCTTGATCACTGCCAAAGCGTCGACCAGCGCGACCATGGCACCGGTGATGGACGCGGTGCGGGTGCCGCCGTCGGCCTGGATCACATCGCAGTCGACATACAGGGTCACATCGCCCAGCTTGGACATATCCAGCGCGGCGCGCAGCGAACGGCCGATCAGGCGCTGGATCTCCAGGGTCCGGCCGCCTTGCTTGCCGCGGCTGGCCTCACGCTGGTTACGCTCGCCGGTGGCGCGCGGCAGCATGCCGTACTCGGCGGTCAGCCAACCCTGGCCCTGGCCCTTGAGGAAACGCGGCACACCGTTCTCGACGCTGACCGTGCAAATCACTTTGGTATCACCAAACTCGACCAGTACAGACCCCTCGGCGTGTTTGGTGTAGTTGCGGGTGATGCGGATCGAGCGAAGCTGATCGGCAGCGCGACCACTTGGACGTTTCATTGGGAATACCTGTACGAGGACGGAAATCTACTGGGCATTATAGAGGCCAGGGACTGCGCTGGGCACCTCTAAATACCTGATGCCACCCGCCGACCCTGTAGGAGCGAGCTTGCTCGCGATGGACGTCAACGATAACGCGGGAAACCTGATACCCCGCGGTGCCTGGACTACCATCGCGAGCAAGCTCGTTCCTACGGGGGGTTTGGGGGCAGCGCCCGCACTGCGCTACAATCCTGCGCCTTGCTGCCCGTCGGCTTTAATTCATTCATCGGTATTGCCCGCCCAAACGGCGGCGAACCTGAATCGCGAGGTACTTCCATGGTCCACAGCATGACCGCCTTCGCCCGCGTCGAAAGCGCCGTCAGCCAGGGCACCCTGAGCTGGGAGCTGCGCTCGGTCAACAGCCGCTACCTGGAACCCCACCTGCGTTTGCCGGAATCCTTCCGCGACCTCGAAGGCGCGGTTCGCGAAGCCCTGCGCCAGGGCCTGTCCCGGGGCAAGCTGGAATGCACCCTGCGCTTTACCGAGGAAACCACCGGCAAGGCCCTGCAGATCGACCGCGAGCGCGCCACCCAACTGATCGCCGCCGCCGAAACCGTCGCCGGCCTGATCAAGCAGCCCGCCGCGCTGAACCCGCTGGAAGTGCTTGCCTGGCCCGGCGTGCTGGTGGCCGACGCCAGCGACCCGCAGGCCCTGAACAACGAAGCCCTGGCCCTGTTCACCCAAGGCCTTGAAGAACTCAAGAACGGCCGCCAGCGCGAAGGCGCGGAGCTGGCCCGCTTGATCGTCGAGCGCCTGGACGCCATCGAAGGCGATGTCGCGACCCTGCGCGAACAGGTTCCGCAGATGCTCGCCACCCAGCGCCAGAAAGTCCTCGACCGCTTCGCCGACATGAAAGCCGAGCTGGATCCGACCCGCCTGGAGCAGGAAATGGTCCTGCTGGCGCAGAAAAGCGACGTGGCCGAAGAACTCGACCGCCTCGCCACCCATATCATCGAAGTCCGCCGGGTGCTCAAGTCCGGCGGCGCGGCCGGCCGACGCCTGGACTTCCTGATGCAGGAACTCAACCGCGAAGCCAACACCCTCGGCTCCAAGGCCTTCGACCCGCGCAGCACCCAGGCGGCGGTCAACCTCAAGGTGTTGATCGAGCAAATGCGCGAACAAGTACAGAACATCGAGTAAGGCTAACCCGACATGACCCACAGCACTGGCACCCTCTACATCATTTCCGCACCGTCGGGCGCAGGCAAGACCAGCCTGGTCAAGGCCCTGATCGATGCCGAACCGCAGATCCGCGTCTCGGTCTCGCACACCACCCGCGCCATGCGCCCGGGCGAAGCCAACGGCGTGAACTACCACTTCGTCGACCGCGCCGAGTTCGTGCGGATGGTCGAGCACGGTGATTTCCTCGAGCAGGCGGAAGTTTTCGGCAACCTCTACGGCACCTCCCAGAGCCACCTGCAACAGACCCTGGACGAAGGCCACGACCTGATCCTGGAGATCGACTGGCAGGGCGCCGAACAAGTACGTCGGCAAATGCCCGCGGCCCGCTCGATCTTTATCCTGCCGCCGAGCCAGCAGGCCCTGCGCCAGCGCCTGACCAACCGTGGCCAGGACAGCGACGCGATCATCGAAGGGCGGATGCGCGAAGCGGTCAGCGAAATGAGCCACTACATCGAATATGATTTCCTGATCATCAACGACGATTTTGCCCACGCACTGGACGATCTGAAGGCGATTTTCCGCGCCAATCGCTTGCAACAGCTGCCCCAACAGCAACATTTCACTCAGCTCTTGAGTGAATTACTGGCATAAGCAACACTTCCCAAAAGCGCCGCGAGGGCTTTACATTGGTACTCGTAGCGCGTTGGTGAAGCGACCGGGAAAATCAGCGCTTCCCTAAACGCTGGTGATTTTTTAAACTGTTCAGTCCGCTCGCCCATCCGGGTAGCGTGATTACCGCATTTGCTACGAGGAACACCATGGCCCGCGTAACCGTTGAAGACTGCCTAGAACATGTGGCTAACCGTTTTGAGCTGGTCATGCTCTCCACCAAGCGTGCTCGTCAACTGGCGACCGGCGGCAAAGAGCCGAAGCTGGCGTGGGAAAATGACAAACCAACCGTAATGGCCCTGCGGGAAATCGCCGAAGGCTACGTGACGGACGCGTTCATCGCTGAACAGGATATCGTCCATGAAGACCCGGTCTTCGCCGCCTTCGAGGACGAGTCCAACGAGGCCGTCTAAGCCTATGCCTGGTCGACGTAGCACGGCGCAGGGTACAAGGCTTCGGCCGGGGGAAACCTCATGCCGAGCATAGACGCCCTCGCCGATCGCTTATCGACCTACCTCGGCGCCGACCAGGTCAACCTGGTCCGCCGGGCGTACTTCTACGCCGAACAAGCCCATGACGGTCAACGCCGTCGCAGCGGCGAAGCCTACGTCACGCATCCGCTGGCGGTGGCCAATATTCTTGCCGACATGCACATGGACCATCAGAGCCTGATGGCGGCCATGCTCCATGACGTGATCGAAGACACCGGGATCGCCAAGGAAGCGCTGCAAGCGCAGTTCGGTGAAACCGTGGCCGAACTGGTCGACGGGGTCAGCAAACTGACCCAGATGAATTTCGAGACCAAGGCCGAAGCCCAGGCGGAAAACTTCCAGAAGATGGCCATGGCCATGGCCCGCGATATTCGCGTGATCCTGGTCAAGCTCGCCGACCGCCTGCACAACATGCGCACCCTTGAAGTGCTGTCCGGCGAAAAACGCCGGCGCATCGCCAAGGAAACCCTCGAGATCTATGCCCCCATCGCCAACCGCCTGGGCATGCATGCGATCCGCATCGAATTCGAAGACCTCGGCTTCAAGGCCATGCACCCGATGCGTTCCGCGCGGATCTACCAGGCGGTCAAGCGCGCCCGGGGCAACCGCAAGGAAATCGTCAACAAGATCGAAGAGTCCCTGAGCCACTGCCTGGCCGTCGACGGTATCCAGGGCGAGGTCAGCGGACGGCAGAAGCACCTGTACGGTATCTACACCAAAATGCGCGGCAAGCGCCGGGCCTTCAACGAGATCATGGACGTCTATGCGTTCCGGATCATCGTCGACAAGGTCGACACCTGCTATCGGGTCCTCGGCGCCGTGCATAATTTGTACAAACCCCTGCCCGGCCGCTTCAAGGACTACATCGCGATTCCCAAGGCCAACGGCTACCAGTCGCTGCATACCACCCTGTTCGGCATGCACGGCGTCCCGATCGAGATCCAGATTCGCACCCGCGAGATGGAAGAGATGGCCAACAACGGCATCGCCGCCCACTGGCTGTACAAGTCCAGCGGCGACGAGCAGCCCAAGGGCACCCATGCCCGGGCCCGCCAGTGGGTCAAGGGCGTGCTGGAAATGCAGCAACGGGCCGGCAACTCCCTGGAATTCATCGAAAGCGTGAAGATCGACCTGTTCCCGGACGAGGTCTACGTGTTCACGCCCAAGGGCCGGATCATGGAGCTGCCAAAAGGCTCCACGGCGGTGGACTTTGCCTACGCGGTGCACACCGATGTCGGCAACAGCTGCATTGCCTGTCGGATCAATCGCCGTCTCGCACCGCTGTCCGAACCGCTGCAAAGCGGCTCCACGGTGGAGATCGTCAGCGCCCCCGGCGCGCGCCCGAACCCGGCCTGGCTCAACTTTGTCGTCACCGGCAAGGCCCGCACCCATATCCGCCATGCCCTGAAGCTGCAACGCCGCTCCGAATCCATCAGCCTCGGCGAACGCCTGCTGAACAAGGTGCTCAACGGTTTCGACAGCGCCCTGGACAAGATTTCCGGCGAGCGCGTGCAGGCCATGCTCCACGAATACCGCCTGGAACTGATCGAAGACCTGCTGGAAGACATCGGCCTGGGCAACCGCATGGCCTATGTGGTCGCCCGTCGCCTGCTCGGCGAAGGCGAACAATTGCCCAGCCCCGAAGGGCCGCTGGCGATCCGTGGCACCGAAGGCCTGGTACTCAGCTACGCCAAGTGCTGCACGCCGATCCCGGGCGACCCGATTGTCGGCCACCTGTCCGCCGGCAAAGGCATGGTGGTGCACCTGGACAACTGCCGCAATATCAGCGAAATCCGCCACAATCCGGAAAAATGCATCCAGCTCTCCTGGGCCAAGGATGTCACCGGCGAATTCAACGTCGAGCTGCGCGTCGAGCTGGAACACCAGCGCGGCCTGATCGCCCTGCTGGCCAGCAGCGTCAATGCCGCCGACGGCAATATCGAGAAAATCAGCATGGACGAACGCGATGGTCGCATCAGCGTGGTCCAACTGGTGGTCAGCGTGCACGACCGCGTGCACCTGGCCCGCGTGATCAAGAAACTGCGCGCCCTGACCGGGGTGATCCGCATCACCCGCATGCGCGCATAGCTCCCCAACGTAGCCGCCCATTACAAGGAACCCGTTCATGAGCAAGACCGTTATCAGCAGCGACAAAGCCCCAGCCGCCATTGGCACCTACTCCCAGGCGATCAAGGCTGGCAACACCGTCTACATGTCCGGCCAGATTCCCCTGGACCCGAAAACCATGGAACTGGTGGAAGGCTTCGAAGCCCAGACCGTACAGGTCTTCGAAAACCTGAAGGCCGTGGCCGAAGCGGCTGGCGGTTCGTTCAAGGACATCGTCAAGCTGAACATCTTCCTCACCGACCTGAGCCACTTCGCCAAGGTCAACGAGATCATGGGCAAGTACTTCCAGCAGCCTTACCCGGCCCGCGCCGCCATCGGCGTTGCCGCCCTGCCACGCGGCTCGCAGGTCGAGATGGACGCGATCCTGGTCCTCGAGTAACTGCCAGCCACGCCGCCCTCGAACAACCCCGCACTGCCTGGTGCAGCCCTCCCGCTGCGCCAGCTTCGTCTGCAAAGGATTCCACCATGCGCAAAGCGCTTGCCTTCTCGGTGTTTGCCCTCCTGCTCGGCGGTTGCGCCAGCGACCCTGCCAAATACGACATCAGCGGCACCTGGATCAACCAGGCCGCCATCGATGCCGCCGTTAAAAAGGGCAGCTTGCGCGAAGCCCTGGAGACCTACGGGCCGAACCTGGAATGGAGCATCGACACCCGTAACGGCCAGGCCCGCTACAGCAACGGTTTCGAGCGCCCCGAGGGCCATGTGCGCGCGGACGGCAAGCAGTGGCATGTCGACTTCTATGGCAGCGCCGGGACTGCGCTGGCGCGTGACGGCAAGGAGCTGATCCAGAGTGCCAGCGATTCGGAGCCTGAACAGCCATTCGTGCGGGCCCAGACCGAACTGCCGGCCAATGCGCCGGTGGGCGCCAGCTTCGAGCAGGCCTTGTACGCGGCCTACATGGGTGGCGACTGGAAGATCAGCAGTGGCCCGGGCGAAGGCGGCCAGGTGAAATTCCTGCCGGACGGACGCCTGGAAGGCTTGCCCGGTGCCGATCGCTACGCGCTGTGCCTGGCCGGCGATTGCGCCTCCATGAGCGGCGAGAACGACAGCATCTGGTTGCAGCAAGGCGGCAAGGGCGCCGCCTGGATCTTCGTGCGCAAGGGCAAGCAACTGGAAATCTTCCAGGCGTTGAACTCGGCCCAGGCCGATGAACAGCCGCAGCTCAACCCCGGTCCTCGCCAGTGGTTGCTGGAGAAGTAACCTCAGCAACGCCCCTCAAGAATCGCCGCATAACCCTCGCGGAAACTCGGATAACGCGGTGCCCAACCCAGGGCCCGCGCCCGGGCATTGCTACAGCGCTTGCTGCCGGTGCGGCGAACGCTGGCGCCCTCGGCCCACTCGGTCACCCCCAGGTATTCGCGCAACCAGCCCACCACCTCTGCCAAGGGCGCCGGCGCATCATCGACACCGATATAACAATCCTCCAACACCTTCCCGGCCCGATCAGCCTCCAGCAGAAACGCCAACAGTCCGGCCGCGTCGTCGGCATGAATCCGATTGCCATATAAAGGCGGCTCCACCGCCACCCGATAACCGCGCCGGACCTGGGTCAACAACCACTCGCGACCCGGACCGTAGATACCGGTCAGGCGCACCCGTGTCGCCGGAATGCCGCTGTCCAGCGCCACTTGCTCGGCCTCCAGCATCAAGCGCCCGGAATAACCTTCGGCTTCGGTCGGCGCAGTCTCGTCGACCCACTCACCGGTCTGCTGCACATACACGCTGCTGCTGGAGACGAACAGCAGGCGCCGTGGCTGCTGGCCCGATTGCCTGAGCCAGCTCAATACATGCCGCAACCCATCGACGTAGGCTGCTTGATAACCCGCCTCGTCGTGATCGGTCGCCGCGGCGCAATACACCAGGTAATCCAGCGGGCCACTCGGCCAGCGGTCAGGCCGCTGCTCGGCGAACAGGTCGCCCGCCACCCCGACGACACCCTCCGGCAAACGCGCGATCGAGCGGCGCAGGCCATGGACGTGCCAACCCTGGGCGAGCAACTGCGTCGCCAGGCGACTACCGACATCGCCGCAACCGGCAATCAGAACAGAAGGAGCAGACATCACGGATCTCCAGGAAAAAAGCCACAAACGAGTGCTGAAAATTGACCAGCGGTTAGCAATGGAAGAAAAAAAGAGAAGCTATTACTTTTGTTAACAAGAATTAATTGCAATAATGCACGTCCAAATGTTCTCGGCCCCACGAGGCCTGGAAGGACAAGACCCTCTTCATATCTTCTCTCAGGTCCGGCCAGCATGACACGCAATAAACGCCCCGCTTCGTCACCCCAGCCCCATAGCCCCTCGCGCGCCTGGCGCTCGACGGCGGCTTTGCTGCTCAGCCTGTTGCTGGCGCCGACCCTGACCTTCGCCGACGAAGCCCCGCCCCATGCCCCTGCGGCGACGGTCGCTCCGGCCCCGGCCGATCATGCCGCGCCTGTCGTCGCACCGACCGCCACCGTTCCAGTCCAGACCGAGAATGCCGCACCCGCCGGCGATGTCGACGCGCTGCCTGCCGAAGACAACAGCCTGGGCATGGCCCACGACCTGTCACCCTGGGGCATGTACAAGAACGCCGATATCATCGTCAAGATCGTGATGATCGGCCTGGCCATCGCCTCGATCATCACCTGGACCATCTGGGTCGCCAAAGGCTTCGAGCTGATGGGCGCCAAGCGTCGCCTGCGCCGTGAGATGCTCGCCCTGAAAAAGGCCCGCACCCTCAAGGAGGCCAGCGAGACCGCCAACCAGGAGGGCAGCCTCGCCCACCTGCTGGTCCACGACGCCCTGGAAGAAATGCACCTGTCGGTCAACAGCCGCGAAAGAGAAGGCATCAAGGAGCGCGTGAGCTTCCGCCTCGAACGCCTGGTCGCCGCCTGCGGTCGCACCATGAGCAGCGGCACCGGCGTGCTCGCCACCATCGGTTCCACCGCGCCCTTCGTCGGCCTGTTCGGCACTGTGTGGGGCATCATGAACAGCTTTATCGGCATCGCGAAAACCCAGACCACCAACCTTGCCGTGGTCGCGCCGGGTATCGCCGAAGCCCTGCTGGCCACTGCCTTCGGCCTGGTCGCAGCGATCCCGGCCGTGGTGATCTACAACGTCTTCGCCCGCTCCATCGCCGGCTACAAGGCCCAGGTCTCCGACGCCTCCGCCCAGGTCCTGCTGCTGGTCAGCCGTGACCTCGACCACCAGCCGCACGAGCGTTCCACGCAAGCGCCGCATATGGTGAAAGTGGGGTAATCTGCCATGGGCCTGCATTTGAACGAAGGCGGCGACGATCTCGCCGAAAACCACGAAATCAACGTCACGCCGTTTATCGACGTGATGCTGGTACTGCTGATCATCTTTATGGTGGCCGCCCCCCTGGCCACCGTGGATATCAAGGTCGACCTGCCCGCGTCCACCGCCAAACCGGCACCGCGACCGGAAAAGCCGGTGTTCCTCAGCGTCAAGTCCGACCAGCGCCTGTTCCTCGGTGAAGACGAAGTCAAGGCCGAGGCCCTGGGCCCGACCCTCGACGCCCGGACCCACGGCAAGAAGGACACGACCATTTTCTTCCAGGCCGATAAAGGCGTGGACTATGGCGACCTGATGCGCGTGATGGATGCCCTGCGCGCCGCCGGTTACCTGAAGGTCGGCCTGGTCGGACTCGAGACGGCAGCCAAGAAATGATCAATACGCGCCAAAAGCTGACGCGTTATGGCGCCAGCCTGGGCCTGGTGCTGGGCATTCATGCGGCGGCGATCATCGCCACCCTCAACTGGTCGGTGTCCAAGCCCATCGAGCTGCCGCCCCAGGCGATGATGGTCGAACTGGCGCCACTGCCCCCGGCTCCACCGCCACCGGCACCGCCCAAGGTCATCACGCCACCACAGCCCCCCGCGCCGGTGGAGGAGCTGCCGTTGCCCAAGCTGGCCGAAGCGCCGAAGCCGACGATCTCGGTGCCCAAGCCGGTCAAGCCGAAACCCAAGCCGCAGCCGCCCAAGCCCCAGGCGAAGCCGGAGCCGGTGAAGGAAAAGCCGACGGAAGAGAAACCTTCCGATACGCCGCCGACCAACACGCCAGCGGAGAAATCCGCGGCACCGGCGCCGGGCCCTTCGCCCCAGCAGATCGCGGCGAAAGCCAGTTGGGAAGGCACCTTGCTGGCTCACCTGAGCAAGTACAAGAAGTACCCGCCGGCTGCACAGTCACGGGGCAAGGAAGGTCTGAACCGCCTGCGCTTCGTCGTGGATGCCGAAGGCAAGGTGCTCTCGTATGAACTGGTGGGTCGTTCCGGCAACGCCGATCTGGACCGGGCCACCCTGGAAATGATCCGTCGCGCCCAACCGCTGCCCAAGCCGCCGGCCGATATGCTGACCAACGGCAGCATCGAGATCGTCGCGCCGTTCGTCTACTCCATCGACAAGCGCAACCGCTAGACACCGCAGGAGCTTGCCAGCGAAGAGGCCCCTGAGGCCGCCAAAAGCTTCGCGGGCAAGCCCTGCTCCTACAGTCCGGCGTCGATCACAAATTGTGCGAACGACCCAGAACTGTAGGAGCCGGGCTTGCCAGCGAAGAGGCCCTCAAGGTCGCCAAAAGCTTCGCGGGCAAGCCCTGCTCCTACAAGTCCGGCGTCGATCACAAATTGTGCGAACGACCCAGAACTGTAGGAGCCGGGCTTGCCAGCGATGAGGCCCTCAAGGCCGCCAAAAGCTTCGCGGGCAAGCCCTGCTCCTACAAGTCCGGCGTCGATCACAAATTGTGCGAACGACCCAGAACTGTAGGAGCCTGGCTTGCCAGCGAAGAGGCCCTCAAGGTCGCCAAAAGCTTCGCTCCCACAAAATCTCCGCTACGCCCTCACACAAGTTCACGTCCTACCGCCCGAACAAAAACCCACTAAAACCGCCCTGAACGACAATCGTCGTTCTTCCTGCGTCTGATAACGTGCGTCTATCGATTGCAGCCGTTATGCTTGGCCCGGCAACCTCATGGACGCTCGCTATGACTCTTACAGAACTACGCTATATCGTCACTCTCGCCCAGGAACAACACTTCGGCCACGCGGCCGAGCGTTGTCATGTCAGCCAGCCGACCCTGTCGGTCGGCGTGAAAAAGCTCGAGGACGAACTCGGTGTGCTGATTTTCGAGCGCAGCAAGAGCGCCGTGCGCCTGACCCCCGTCGGCGAAACCATCGTTGCCCAGGCGCAGAAGGTCCTCGAACAGGCCCAGGGCATCCGCGAACTGGCCCAGGCCGGGAAGAACCAGCTGACCGCACCGCTGAAAGTCGGCGCGATCTACACCGTCGGTCCCTACCTGTTCCCTCACCTGATCCCGCAACTGCACCGGGTCGCCCCGCAGATGCCGTTGTATATCGAAGAAAACTTCACCCACGTGCTGCGCGACAAGCTGCGCAACGGCGAACTGGACGCGGTGATCATCGCCCTGCCGTTCAATGAAGCCGACGTGCTGACCCTGCCGCTCTACGACGAACCGTTCTACGTCCTGATGCCGGCCTCGCACCCCTGGACCAAGAAGGAAACCATCGACAGCGCCCTGCTCAACGACAAGAGCCTGTTGCTGCTGGGCGAAGGCCACTGCTTCCGCGACCAGGTCCTCGAAGCCTGCCCGACCCTGGCCAAGGGCGGCGACGCGGCCCGGCACACCACGGTCGAGTCCAGCTCGCTGGAAACCATCCGCCATATGGTCGCTTCCGGCCTGGGCATTTCGGTCCTGCCGCTGTCGGCCGTGGACAGCCATCACTACGCTCCCGGCGTGATCGAAGTACGTCCGCTGACGCCGCCGGTGCCGTTCCGCACCGTGGCCATCGCCTGGCGCGCCAGCTTCCCGCGGCCCAAGGCGATTGAAATCCTCGCCGACTCGATCCGCCTGTGCTCGGTGGCCAAGCCTCCCGCAGCGAGCTGATCGACGTGGCTGAACTGTCGCAAGTGTCGGTCACGGCACTCAAGGGTGTCGGCGAGGCCATGGCCGAAAAGCTGGCCAAGGTCGGCCTGGAGAATCTCCAGGACGTGCTCTTCCACTTGCCCCTGCGCTACCAGGACCGCACCCGCGTGGTGCCCATCGGCGCCCTGCGTCCGGGCCAGGACGCGGTGATCGAGGGCGTGGTCAGCGGCGCCGATGTGGTCATGGGCAAGCGCCGCAGCCTGTTGGTGCGCCTCAACGACGGCACCGGTAGCCTGAGCCTGCGCTTCTACCATTTCAGCACAGCGCAAAAGGACGGCCTCAAGCGCGGCACCCATGTCCGCTGCTACGGCGAAGCCCGCCCCGGCGCCTCCGGCCTGGAAATCTACCACCCGGAATACCGCGCCATCAGCGGCGACGAACCGCCGCCGGTGGACACCACCCTGACGCCGATCTACCCGCTGACCGAGGGCCTGACCCAGCAACGCCTGCGCCAACTCTGCCAGCAAAGCCTGGCGATGCTCGGCCCGCGCAGCCTGCCGGACTGGCTGCCCCAGGAACTGGCCCGCGACTACCAGTTGGCACCGCTGGACGAAGCCATCCGCTATCTGCACCAACCACCCGCCGATGCCGATGTCGACGAACTCGCCCTCGGTCATCACTGGGCCCAGCACCGCCTGGCCTTCGAGGAACTGCTGACGCATCAGTTGTCCCAGCAACGCCTGCGCGAAAGCCTGAAGGCCCTGCGCGCACCGGCCCTGCCGAAAGCGCAACGGCTGCCCGGGCAGTTCCTCGCCAACCTCGGCTTCCCACCGACCGGCGCCCAGCAACGGGTCGGCAACGAAGTGGCCTATGACCTCAGCCAGCCGGAGCCGATGCTGCGGCTGATCCAGGGCGACGTCGGCGCCGGCAAGACCGTGGTCGCCGCCCTCGCTGCCTTGCAGGCCCTGGAAGCCGGCTACCAGGTGGCATTGATGGCACCGACCGAGATCCTGGCCGAACAACACTTCATCAACTTCCAGCGCTGGCTGGCACCGCTGGGCATCGAAACCGCCTGGCTGGCTGGCAAGCTCAAGGGCAAGGCCCGGGTCGCCGCCCTGGAGCAGATCGCCGGCGGCACGCCGATGGTGGTCGGCACCCACGCGCTGTTCCAGGACGAAGTGCAGTTCAAGAACCTGGCCCTGGTGATCATCGACGAACAGCACCGCTTCGGCGTCCAGCAACGCCTGGCCCTGCGCCAGAAAGGCGTCGGCGGACGGATGTGCCCGCACCAGTTGATCATGACCGCCACGCCGATCCCGCGGACCTTGGCCATGAGCGCCTATGCCGACCTCGACACCTCGATCCTCGACGAACTGCCGCCAGGCCGCACGCCGGTGAACACCGTGCTGGTGACCGACAGCCGGCGCTTCGAAGTGGTGGAACGGGTGCGTGCCGCCTGTGCCGAAGGCCGCCAGGCTTATTGGGTCTGCACACTGATCGAGGAATCCGAGGAACTCACCTGCCAGGCCGCAGAGACCACCTTCGAAGAGCTCACCGCAGCCCTCGGCGAACTGCGCGTCGGCTTGATCCACGGACGTATGAAACCGGCGGAAAAGGCGGCGGTGATGGCTGAATTCAAGGCCGGCGCCCTGCAACTGCTGGTGGCAACCACGGTGATCGAAGTCGGCGTCGACGTGCCCAATGCCAGCCTGATGATCATCGAGAACCCCGAGCGCCTGGGCCTGGCGCAACTGCACCAGCTGCGTGGCCGGGTCGGCCGGGGCAGCGCCGCCAGCCACTGCGTGCTGCTCTACCATCCGCCACTGTCACAGATCGGTCGCCAACGCCTGGGCATCATGCGCGAGACCAACGACGGCTTCATCATCGCCGAGAAGGATCTGGAGCTGCGCGGCCCCGGGGAAATGCTCGGTACCCGCCAGACCGGGCTCCTGCAATTCAAGGTCGCCGACCTGATGCGCGACGCCGATCTGTTGCCGGCGGTCCGCGATGCCGCACAAGCCCTGATGGCACGCTGGCCGCAGCATGTCAGCCCGCTGCTCGACCGCTGGCTGCGCCATGGCCAGCAATACGGCCAAGTGTGATAGACCTCACAGTTTATGGACCATTAGGACGGCCAAGCTGGTTATACTGGGAAAATTGTAGGAACCCGGATACAGACCATGACAGAAGTTGCCCTCATCGATGCAACCCCGCACACCCCGTCTGTGGTCCGGCTGCTGCTCGACAAGCTCGCCATCCGCTATAGCGAAGTCCTGGACCACCCTGGTCTGCCGGCCGCGCGCAAAGTCCAGGCCGTGCTGCTCGACGATGCAGTCGGTGCACTGATGGTCCTGTTTCCCCAGGACCAACTGCTCGACCTCAACCGCCTGACCGAATTGACCGGCCGGCGCCTGACGGCGGTGCCCACCGAACGCATGGAACGCATGCTCGGCAAACACAGCCTGCACCTGCTGCCGGGCTTGCCCGGACTGACCAGTTCGCCGTGCCTGTACGAAGAGCAACTGCTGCGTGTACCGAGCCTGCTGATCGACTCCGGTGAAGCCGGCCTGCTGCTGGAAATTTCCAGCGACGACTTCAAGGGCATGCTGAGCAAGGCCAGCGCCGCCAGTTTCGGCGAAGCCGTATCCAGTATCCGCCCCAACCTCGACCGCCCTCATGATGACCGCGAGGAAATCACCCAGGCCGTGCAAGCCTTCACCGCGCGGCGGATCCAGCAGCGCCTGGAAGCGACCATCGAGATTCCGCCCCTGGCGGAAACCGCACAAAAGATCATCAAGCTGCGGGTCGACCCCGACGCGACCATCGACGACATCACCGGCGTGGTCGAAACAGACCCGTCGCTGGCGGCCCAGGTCGTGAGTTGGGCGGCCTCGCCCTACTACGCCTCGCCAGGCAAGATCCGCTCGGTGGAAGATGCGATTGTCCGCGTGCTCGGTTTCGACCTGGTGATCAACCTGGCGCTGGGCCTGGCCCTGGGCAAGACCCTGAGCCTGCCCAAGGACCACCCGCAACACAGCACGCCTTACTGGCAGCAATCGATCTACACCGCCGCGGTGATCGAAGGCCTGACCCGCGCCATGCCCCGCGCCCAGCGCCCGGAAGCGGGCCTGACCTACCTGGCCGGCTTGCTGCACAACTTCGGCTACCTGCTGCTGGCCCACGTCTTCCCGCCGCATTTCTCGCTGATCTGCCGGCACCTGGAGGTCAATCCGCACCTGTGCCACAGCTATATCGAGCAGCATTTGCTGGGTATCAGCCGCGAGCAGATCGGTGCCTGGCTGATGCGTTACTGGGATATGCCGGAGGAGCTGTCCACCGCGCTGCGCTTCCAGCACGACCCGAGCTACGACGGCGACTATGCCGCTTATCCGAACCTGGTGTGCCTGGCGGTACGTCTGCTGCGCAGTCGCAATATCGGCTCGGGCCCGGATGAAGAGATTCCGGATGCCTTGCTGGAACGCCTGGGGCTGTCCCGCGACAAGGCCGACGATGTGGTGAACAAGGTGCTGGAAGCCGAAGTGCTGTTGCGCGAACTGGCTTCGCAGTTCAGCCAGGGCTGAAGCGGCGTCTGGAACACCGCTATCGCGAGCAAGCTTGCTCCTACAGGTTCAGCGTCGATCACAAATTGTGCGAACGACACGGAACTGTAGGAGCCTGACTTGCCAGCGAAGAGGCCCTTGAGACCGCCAAAAGCTTCGCGGGCAAGCCCTGCTCCTACAGTCCGGCGTCGATCACAAATTGTGCGAACGACACGGAACTGTAGGAGCCTGGCTTGCCAGCGAAGAGGCCCTTGAGACCGCCAAAAGCTTCGCGGCGGTGCAGCGTCCCGACAAGCCCTACCCCTACAATTCGGCGCCGATTTCCAGCCATGTGGTGAAAATCAGAGCCGACTCAGGCCTTCTTCTTCCGCGGCTTGAGGTACTTCATCAAGCCCTGGAACCACATGACCAGTGCCGGATTGCCCTTGATCTGGATCGACTTGTCCTGAATCCCCGTCATGAACGCCAGTTGCTTGTTCTTCGCCTGCAGCGTGGCGAAGCCATAGGCGGCATCCTTGAAGGCAATCGCAAACGCAGGCTCCGGATAAGTCCCGGAGCGGCTGCTGATGCGCTGATCCTTGACGATAAAGTGACGGGCAACCTTGCCGTCGAGCGTCTGCAGCTGGAACACCAGGGCCTTGTCGGCCAGTTGCTGCTGGAAGGCGGGTTTTTTACGGCTGGCCCGGGCCATCAACAGACCCAGTGCCCAGAGAAGAAAACGAAATTTCATGCACACAGCCTCGGCAGAAAAGATTAACGGCCGGCGCAGTGTAGCGCTTTACCTGAAGAACGCCACCGATCTCCCGTTTTACCCGGGAGATCGGCAGGCGTTTAACGCTTATACCGACAAATTGTCAGACGATCCGTCGCTTAGGCGTTCGGGCAAGGCACCGGTGCCCAGTCGCCCAGGTCCGGGTTCTTGCACATGCTGTTGACCTGGGACTGACCGCTGGTGGCCACGTCCTGGCTGACGGCTTTCTTGGCGTTGGCGTCCTGGAGGGTCTTCTCGGTGGCGACCGCTTCCTTAGGCACGACCGGCAGCGCCGCCTTCTTCGCCACTTTCACCTTCTTGCCCTTGGTGGTGGTCGGCACGACCGGGTTGCTGTCGGCGGTCGCCACGGTGACCACGTCGGTACGCTGCACACCGACCTGACGCAGATCCTGCTCATAGGCCTGGGTGTAGTTGTTCAGGTCTTCGGCCGAACGCCCGTTCACGGCGACGATCAGGTCATTGGACTCTTTCAGGCCCGAAACGATTTCCGCCAGGCGCTTGCGACCTTCGGCGTCGCCGACGGTCTTGGCCTTGCGTGCCGACACCAGGTTGGCGAACTCACGCTGGTAGCAGCTCTGCGACGCCTTGGCATAGGCCGTGTTGCGGTCCATGTCGGCGGCACTTTTGTTGATGTCCTGGGCATAGGAGCCGATGCGCTGGTTGTCATCGGTGATCTGCTTCTGCTTCTCGGTGTAGTAACCCGCCGCGCCACCCGCGAGGGCACCGCCGGCCGCGCCGATGGCGGCATTGCGGCCACGCTTGGCCGAGTCGTCGCCGGTCAGCGCGCCGAGAGCGGCACCGCCCAACGCACCGATCACCGCGCCGGTGGCGATCGACTTGGTCATGTCCGAGTCAGTCGCACGCAGGTGCTGCACCGGCTCGTAGCAGGTCGGGTAGAACTCGACCTTGGTCGTCGCGCCGACTTTCGAGGTCGGTGAAGTGGCGCAACCGCCCATCAGCACGGTGCTGAATCCGGCGGCAACCCACAGCGCGGCACGGCACTTGGAGGTCGAAACAAGGGGTTTGCTGGAGAAGATCATGTTTATTTCCCTTTTTTGGTTTTGACTTGCCCGGTACGGCACCCTGCCGTCCGAGTCCCCTCTACACTCGCCGGATACCGACCGCTCATGGCTGCTGGGCGGTCGATGCGAGTAACGCTTTCAAGATCGCCGCCGGATCGGCCCGCTGTTGCTTGCGGTAATCCCCGACATGACGAACGAACAAGGTGGCCCGTGCGACCAGGCTGTTGCCGAGCACGGGTTTGCGATTGAGTTCTTCCTTGACCCGCTGGAACTGCGCCTGGATCACCGCATCGGTATAGCGCGTGGCCGTTGCCAGGTTGTCGATATAGATCGCCACCGCGCCGTCCAGGGCGCTGGTGCCGTTCTCGATGGCCCCGGCGAACAGCTTGGCGGCGGCCTCGTCCTTGGCATCGACGGCCTGCTGGCGGCTCTTCTTCAGGTTGGTCAGGCGAATGTTGTAGTTATTGACCGTCTCGGCCACCAGGGCCGCCGACTGGATCAGGTTGCCGGCCGCCTCTTCACGCTGGCGGGCGATCAACGAGACGTTGCGCTTGAGCTCTTCGTTGACCAGCCCCAGCTCGGCTTGCAGCTTCGGATCGGTGCTGGCGGAAATGATCCCGTCCAGGCGCTTGGTCGGGTCCTGGGCATCGTCGATGGCGTCGGTCAGGGAAGCCAGCCGGCCTTCCTGCTGCCATTGGCTGAACAGCTCCTTGTAGCGCGAGCGCGGCGCCGAGAGTGCGCCGACGGCCACACGGAAACCGGTGGTCTCGTTGCTCTGCTCGGTGCCGTCGGCGGCGAACAGCGGGTACTCGCGGCGCATGCCGGTAAACAACGTGCCCTCGCCTTCCAGGTAGTTACCGCCCTTGACCACAAAACCGCCGTAGGTGCCCTGGCGGCGTCCGGCATGCACCAGCTGGAAGGATTCCTGGACCATCTGCGCGGCGTTGCCGATCACGTCGAACATACCGATGGGATTGGGCAGCTTGGTGCCGATCGGCATCAGCCGCGCCGCCTGGCCGGTGCCGCCGGCCACCTGGTTGAACACCGCGTAGTCGGACAGCGGCCCGTCGCTGTCGCTCCCCGGCGCCCGCCGTGGAAACAGGCGGCCTTCCAGGTCCTGGCGACTGACCGCCTGGGCGCCACGGGCAGCGAACTCCCACTCGACTTCGGTGGGCAGGCGGACAAAGCCCAGGCCACCGTCGTCAGCCGACGAGCCACGGCCGCTGACCGGCAGCAGGTCGCGGTGATACTTCATCAACCAGGCGCTGTAGACCGCCGAGAAACGCTCGGCGTCAAAACGCGAGACCTTGACCTTGGGCAGGCGCCCGGCCACGCCACTCGGCGCATCACAGGCCGGCGCCGGCTCGCCGCTGGCCAGGGCTTGTGCCTGGGCCATCACCAGGGCGTACTGGCGCGCCGTGACCGGGTACTTGCCGATGAAATAGAACATCGGCTTGAGCGGCGAGTCGGCGTCGGTCTTCGGCAGGGTCGGGGCAATGGATTTCTGCCAGGCGCCGGGCAGGTCCTTGAGGGTGAACTGACCGTTGATAAAATCCCGGCGATAACCGGAAATAAACGACTGCTTGTAGCCCGGCTCATCCTCGCTGAAGGGATAGCCGAGGCTGATCTCACGGTCATCGAGGGTGCCGCGCGCCAACACATAGACCGCGCGGAAAACCATCTCGCCCTCACAGGGCAATGGCAGGCTGATGTCATCGGCCAGGGGCTTGGGGTTGTCGAGTTTTTCGCTGTCCTCATCGGCCCGCGCCCAGCCCCCCAGGCACAGGGAAGCGATGAGAACCGCCAGGGCCGCGCCGCGCAACTTATACATCTCTGATTCCTTCCGAAGCTTCTATCCGCGCCACGCGCCAGCCCCCCAGGGCGGCAGCCAGAGCACAGACCGCCGACACGCTGAAAAGTGCCAGCAGGTAGTGCGGCAACAACAGGCGGCTGGCGTACTCGCCGGCCGCCTGTACGAACAAAAGGTTCAGGCCCCACTCCGCCACGCCGTAGAGCACGTCACTGAGCAGCACCGCAAACAGGCCGCTGTACAGCGCTTGCAGCACCACGAACAGCAGCAGTGCGCGGGTGCCGAGCCCGAGCAGACGCAACACCGACAGCTCGCGGCGCTTGCGCTCGACCGCCGCCAGGGCGCCGGCGAAGAGCGCCGCGAAGGCACCGGCCAGGGCCAACGCAGCGATGACCCAGAACACGATGCCGAGGTTGCGGCTCAGGGATTGCACCTGGGCGATGGTCTGGGCCTGGGTCGAGACCAGCAGGTTGCGCTCGGCGAAATAACGTCGCAGCGGCTCGACATCGGCCAGCCCGCGGGCATACAGGCGAAACCCCGGATAGACACGCTGCGCGGCGGTGCCCGCCGGCTCGCCGGCCCAGCCGAGTACCGGCACGCCAAGGCCGTCGCGATAGTCCTCGGCGGCCTCCAGCAGACCCAGCGGGGCGAACAACGCATCACGCTCGAAGGCCTCCAGCGGCAACACCGCCTGCACCTGAATCTGTGTGTGGCGGCTTTCCAGGCGACCGGCCACCTGCCGGCCGAAAGACACCTGCAACCAGTCGCCCGCTTTCACCCCGAGCTTTTCCGCCGCCGTCCGGCTGAGCAGCATCGCCGCCAGGCCGACCGGCGCGGGCAAGGCACCGAGCAGGGGATCACCCTCGGCGGTGGGCAGCATTTCCACATTGACCACCGGCCCCTGGCCGCTGGTCGAAAGATCGGCGGTCGCGGCGATCTGCCGGGTTCGCGGCAAGGCAAAGGCGACGTCTTCACGCTGCCCCAGCCCGGCGATAAACGCCGCACTGAAACGCCCGCCGCCGAGGGGAATGATCTCGCGCACCGTCGGGTCGCGCTCCAGGCGTTCAGTGAGGCTGCTGACCAGGCCGAACTTGAGGCCGAACAGCACCAGCAACGGCGCGATCACCGCCACCAACGCCAGCACCGCACAGGCCGATAGCCGCCAGTCGGTGCGATAGTCCTGCCAGGCCAGGCCGGCGATCAGGGCGGCGCGGGTCATGGCGTCTGCTCCAGAGTCGCCGTCACACCACCGTCGCCATCGCGCTGGCAGGCAATCCGCAATACCGGCACGCCGAGGTCGCGCACCAGGGTTTCATCATGGGTCGCGATAACGCAACAGGCACCCTGCTCCCGAGCCTGGTTCAACAGCAACTGCATGACCCGTCCGGCATTCAGCGGATCGAGGGCTGCCGTCGGCTCATCGGCCAACAGCAGCCGTGGGCCATGGGCCAAGGCCCGGGCGCAACTGACCCGCTGGCGCTGGCCGACTGAAAGCGCCTGGGGCTTCTTGTCCAGTTGATCGGCGATTTCCAGTTGCTCGGCGAGCCGCTGGACGCTGCCATCCTCCTTCATCCCCAGAAGCCGACGCGACAAGGCGATATTCCCGCGCACATCGAGAAACCCCAGCAGGCCGCCGGTCTGCAGCACATAGCCGAGCTTTCGGCTGCGCAGGTCCGCCAGGCGATCGTGCTGGCCCTGACGCCAGAGCGCGGCAATATCCTGCGCACCCGCCGAATCGTCGAAGGCAAACAACCCCGCCCGGTCCGGCGCCAACACCAGCGCCAGCAGGTCGAGCAAGGTGCTCTTGCCGCAACCGCTGGGCCCGACCACCGCCCACTGCGCGCCGGGCGCCAGGCTCAGGCGCGGCACCTCCAGGCTGTAACGCTGGGCGCCTTCGCCCCGCGTCTTGCGCACTTCTCGCAGACTGATCATCACGGCAACGTCGACAACGGTACGCGGTACAGCGCATCACCCGGCTCGGCATCGCCGAACCGGACCCAATTGGCCACATCGTTGTGGAAGGTTTCGTAGAGGCGGATCTTCGAGTCCAGTTCGTCGATAAAGTCTTCCTGTTCGGCCACGCTCAGCGACAGCCACAGGTCCTGGGTCATGTTCAGCGACTTGCTGCGGTACGGCAGGCCTTCCAGGTACTCGCCGAGCAGGCCGCCGTCGGCCAGGTTGCCGCCCTTGCGCAGGGCCTGCGGATCGCGGCTCATGTAAGCACTGGCACTGGCGATTTCCTGGAAGAAATCCTTGGGCGAGGTCTGGGTCTTGCGCGCCGCGTCGACGATCAGTTTCAGCGACTGTTGCAGCTCGTTGAGTTGCAGTTTGGTCAGCATCACGCAGACCTGGAACGCCGGTAGCGCCGGATTGGTCAGGTCGCGGTCGGCGGTCCAGGCGCTGACCAGTTGCGGTGCCTGGCTGGCGGCCTTGTGGCCGAGGAAATCCATGTGCATGGCATAACCGATGGCCGCCGTCTTGTCCGCCAGGCTCGGCGAAGCGGCCAGCAGCGGCACGGCCTGGGTCTGGTTGCTGCGCACCTGGTGCACCAGGTTGGCGAACACCGAACCGATCTCGCCGACCCGCTCGCCCAGCTTGTGCACGTCGCCGCCCTGGACCGGGATATACAAATCGCCGATCTGCGGGTTGGCGTCGGCGGTCAGGGTGCGGTACTGCTGCTCGGCGAAGGCATGGTTCTTTTTCCCGGCATCGCTGCGCAGATGCAGCGCATAGATCTTGATCTGCTTGCCGAGCGCGGCCTGGCGGATCTCCGCTTCGTTCATTTTGGTGCTGCTGTAGGGATCGTTCTTGCGCAACGAACCGGCGTCGGTGACCAGCAGGATCAGCCGGCCGCCGTAGCCCGACCAGTCCATGCCGTCGACCGCCTGCATGACCCCGGCGAAGGAGTCCTCGTTGAACGAGTGACTGGAGATCGTCGACGCTTTCACATCCCGCGCCAACTCCAGGAAGCGCTCCGGGTCGCGGCCCTGGTCGAGGGTCACCAGGGTCTTGGTCAGGTACTGCAGGCCCGGGGTCTTCTGGATATTGTTGCGAAAGCCGATCAGGCCGAAGCTCACGCTGTCCAGCTCGCCACGCTGGGCAATCTGGCTTTGCAGCTCGTGGACCACGTCGCGGACCTGATCGATATAGGGTTGCATCGACTCCGTGGTGTCCACCACCAGCACGATGGCGGTGCGGAAGGTGTCGGCCGCGACGGCCGGCACGGTACCGTTGCCGACGGCTTTCGGCGTGCTGCCGGGGTCGATGGAGGCGACATTGAGCAACTGCACCGGCTGGCCGTTTTCATCCAGGCTTTCGCGGGAATCGAAAATCGGCAGCAGGTAGAACTGGTTCTGCGGCACCGCGCTGGCGGCCGGCTCCAGGGCCAGGACGCGCTGGTCATCCTGGGGATTTTTCTGTGCATTGAGCAACAGGTTCTTCGCCGCCGAAGGATTGGCCAGCAGCTTGTCGATATCGGCGGCGTCGCGCAGGAACATCACCGGCGAACGCCCGGAACGCTCGGTAAATTTCAGCACCAGGCTCTGCTTCCAGTCGCTGACCGCATCCTGGGGCAACCAGCCTTCGCTGCGACCGTCAGTGGCGGCACCGACCCGCAGCCAGGCGCTGCCGTCGACAGTCTTGCGCTGGTAGACATAGAGCACCGAGAACGCCGGCAGCGGCTTGTCCGGCTTGGCCCCCGGCTCGCTGGCAAAACTCGCCCCGGGCTTGCTCAGGACCCGCTGGAACAGGGTCTTCTTGCCGGCCATCAACAAGGGGCGCTGGCCGCCGTCGAGATCCGCCGCCACGGCTTGGGTCACGCCAGGTGGCTGGGTCGGCGGCGGGTTGGAAGCCGGTGGCGGATTCAGCACCGACGGTGTTTTTGCCGGTGGCTGCGCCGCTGTGCTCGGCGTCGCGGGATGGCTGTCACGCCCCAACCACCAGTAACCGACGCCCGCCAAACCAAGGGCGGCGGCTACCGCCACGGCGACCAGCGTCAGCACCGGGCCACGCCGTTGTCCGGACTCGGCGGAACGGTCGAGCACCGGCGTAGCCGCGGGTCTTGGTGGCGGCGCAGGTGTCGGGGGCGCAGTGGGAATCTCGATCGACACCGGTGTCAGTCCACCCAGGTCGCTGGCGGGTGGTGCAGTCGGAGTCGGCGGCACAATCGCCAACGGCTGGAGCAGAGTGGCATCAAGATTTTCCGCCGGGAGGTTATCCAGCGCCCGCAGCAGGGCCGCCGCATCCGCGAAACGCGCCGCCGGGTCCTTGGCCAACAGCTGGCGCAGGACTTCCTGGTAGCGCCCATGCTGCAGCGGTAACTCCGGCAGCGGCTCGGTCAGGTGCGCCAAGGCCGTGGACAGTGCATCGGTGCCGATATAGGGCAACTTGCCGACGAGGATTTCATAGAGCACCACCCCCAGCGCATACAGGTCGGAACGCCCGTCGAGGTCCTGGCCCCGGGCCTGTTCCGGGCTCATATAGCTCGGCGTACCCACGGCAAACCCGGCCTGGGTGAACTGGGTGCGATCATCCAGCGACTTGGCGATGCCGAAGTCCGAGAGCACCGCGGTACCGTCGGCGCGAAAGAGGATGTTGGCCGGCTTCACATCGCGGTGCACCAGCCCCTGGGCATGGGCATACCCCAGGGCCGAGGCGATCTGGCGGACATATGCCAAACCCTGCTCAGGGCTCAGCCCCGCCGCGATCCGCTCCTTGAGCGTGCCGTTGGGCAGGTACTCCATGGCCATGTAATACAGCTCGCCGACATTGCCGATATCGTGGATGGTCACGGTGTTCGGATGCGACAGCCGCGCCAGGGTCCGGCCTTCGCGCAGGAAACGCTCGCAGAAGGTCGGGTCGGCGGCCAGGGCGGCCGCCATTACTTTCAGCGCCACCTTGCGCTCCAGCGACCGTTGGGTCGCCAGATAGACGGTTGCCATGGCGCCTTCGCCAATCTCCTCGCCTATATCGAATCCGGGAATCAGAATGTCCATGGTGTCGGGGGTCTTCAGGTGGCTTTGACGACAATCGCCGTGATGTTGTCGGGGGCGCCCCGGGTCAGGCCCAGGTGCACCAGGCTGCGGACCACGTCATAGGGGTCGGCATGGGCCAGCACGTCGCGGATCTCGGCGTCTTCGGCGGTCTTGTTCAAGCCGTCGCTGCACAGCAGGTAGGTGTCGCCGGGCAGTACCTGGAACGGCACCATCGACAACTCCACTTGCGCCTCCACGCCAATCGCCCGGGTGACGATGTTTGCTCGTGGATGCACCCGCGCCTCGGCCTCGCTGAGCAGGCCGCTGTCCTGCAGGTCCTGGACATAGCTGTGATCGCGGGAAATGCTCTCCAACTGGCCGTCACGCAGGCGATACAGGCGACTGTCACCGGCCCACAGGCACACGCCTTCGGCCCCACGTACCGCCAACAACACCACGGTGCTGCCCATCATCGCCACGCCACGGTGGGCGGTTTCCTCGCGCACGGCGGCATTGACCTCGGCCAGGCGCGAACGCAAGGCCGAGGTGTAGAGCCCCAGGGCGTCCGAGGGCGGGATGCGCCGCAGGGTGTCGACGATCAGGCTGCTGACGTAGTCCCCCGCCGCGTGCCCGCCCATGCCGTCGGCCACTACCCAGAGCCCGGCGCCGGGCAGCTCCAGGAAGGCGTCTTCGTTGATCTGGCGGACCATGCCGACATGACTGTAGCTGGCCGACTGGTAAGTGATTGCAGGTGTCTGTGCCATTTAGATCGACGCCCCCCTGCCCAAAAGGAAACTGCCGAAATCGGCGGTCGCCGGCAGGCCCGCGCAGCGCATCAGGCCGGCCTCGATCCGCTGCGAACCACGTCCCCACCAGAGGCTGCTGCCGACACAGGCCTGTTCGGCCAGGGCGCTGGCGCGGCTCGCTGCGTCGAGCGCGGCAAAGCGTTGCAGGCCGGCGAACTCGCTGCTCGGTGCCTTGTTGGCGAACGGCAGGCCACCCAGGTCCTGGACTCCCTGGTCGAAAGCCTCGAAACCGGCGTCTTCCTCCAGTGTCGCCAGCAACAGGGCTTCGGCCCGTTCGAACCAGGCATCCGCGCCGCCGACCACCGCCGCCAGGGCGTGCCCGGAATCGAGGGCCACGGCCACGGTCAGTGGAAAATAGCGGCCGACCCGGTCGATGCTCGGCATCAACACCCCGGCCACCGCGTCCGGCCCGCAGACGCCCGGCGCCAGCACAAAACGCCAGAGCGGGCTGACCAGGTACACACCCAACCAGTCAGCACCGAGTTGCTGCTGGCTGGCGAGCAAGCCCGAGGCCAGCCAGGCATCCCAGGGCTGGATAAAGCTCTGCGGCAAACCGCGACTGACAAAATCGCCGCGACTGGCCAGCTTGCCGTAGAAACCCACCGTTGTCATAACCGCTCCGGCAGGCTGAAGCCATTGAGCACGCGGCTCTTGAAGGGATTGAAGGCACTGCTGGCGCGCAACTCGTAGGAGATGCTCGCGCCGTCCACCCGCAAGCGCAGGTTGAAACGATCCGGCGCGTTGCCGGCCACCAGGTCCGATTGCTCCAGCAGGCGGAACCAGGCCCAGGGCCCGTCGAGGGTGATCCCGGAGCGCCCGCTGGCCGACGGCGGCGTGATCGACAGGCGCACCACGCCGACGCTGCCAGGGTTCGGCCATTGCATCGCCACCGGCCGGCTCGGGCCATGGTCATAACCGACCTGCTGGCCGTCGAGTTCAAGCTGGAACTGGGTGATGGACGCATCCATCGCCACTGGCTTGAGTTCGAAACGTACGGTCGGCTGGGTACCGCCCGAGCGGAAAAACGCATCGCGAATCGCTGCCGCGCGTTGAAAGGTCTGCAACACACCAGGGGCAATCCCGAGTTTCTGCGCTGCCCCCGGCTGCCACCGCCAAGGGGTTGCCGAGGTGTCGACATAGGGCTGCAGATACTTGCGGAAGTAGTTGTCCATCACCCCACCAACGCCGAAGAACAGGCCGAAGTCCTCCAACGTCGCATCCCGGGCACTGCCGGGAGTCAGCGGATAACGGCCGCTGAGGGATTGTCGGTAGACGTTGACCACTTCGCTGGTCCAGGCCGCGTTCAGTTGATTGCGCACCCCGCCCATCATGCTGTTGGTGGTGGAAGTAACCACCGACTTGACCAGCCCCTGGACCAGCGGTGGCTGGCGTTCGGCATTCAGGCTGACCCGCGTGGCGGCGGCCGAGGCCTGGTTCTTCGCCTCACCGAGCAGGGCATCGCCACTGGCACCGGACATGGCGCTGACCTGCACGTAGAGCGCATTCAGGTCCGCCAGCAAGGCATCGATGGCCGCCGGCTCGCCTTCACCCTTGTTGACCAGGGCATTGAGTTCGGCGAAGTGCGCACTCACCGGGTCTTGCGTCTCCACCGGCGCAGCATTGCCCGTCGCCTGTTCCTGACCGAGCAGGGAACCGAGGCGCTGCTTGAGTTGATCGACATTGCCCGCGACCGGCTTGCCCTGGGCCGCCAGCAGACGCTCGTCCTGTTGCAGATCCGTTTCCTTGGCCACCGCCACCAGCAGCTTTTTCAGCGGCGAGGTCGGACCGGAAATCACCCGCAGCACATCCGAGGCCTGGGCCACGCTGGTGATGGGCACGAAGTCGATATCGGCGAGCAAGGCATCCCACTGGCGCAGATAGTCCTGGAAATACAGGCGCCGCACATCCGCCGCGAGGCTGGCGACATTCTGCTGTTCGGCCGGGTCGCGGCCCAGCACCCATTGTTCTTCGGCAACGGTATTGGCCTGGTTCAAGCTGGTCAGCAGGAAGGCCTGGCGATAACCCTTGGCGGTGAAGAAGCCGCTCAGGGGATCGCCCAGGGGCTTGCCGCTCTTGCGACTGAACACCAGCGCCGCATCCCGCCCGGCGGCCTCGTTCAGACGGAAATCCGGCACACCTTCCGGCAGCTTCTGGCGTTTGACCCGGTCATAGACCCGTTGCGCCACTGGCAGTTGTTGCAGTTGGCGGCGCAGGTCGTCGATCAGCCGTTCGTCCAGCCGGGCATTCGGTGGACGGCGTTCGAACAAGGCTTGCAGATGCTCACCGAGAGCGACGCGCTGCTCCGGCGGCAGATCCCGTGGCAGACTGCGGTCCCAGTCGAGGGCGATCCAGGCCTTGATGAACTGCGGGTCGTAATGCTCGTTGTCGGCCAGCATCAGGTAGGCTTTCAGGCCTTCGTAGAGGAAGTCCGAATTGCCGCCGCCGTGCAGTTGTTCTTCGACCCGGGTCAGCAGGCGCGGTGCGAACACCGCGATCAGCAACTTGCGATAGACGCTGGCGGACTCGGCTTCGAGCATATCGCCCTGGTACAGGCCCAGGCCTTCGGCCCAGTTTGGCGCATCGCCGGCCAGGTGCTTGACCGCATTGAGCAACGGCAGCACCGCCAGCACGTCGCGTTGCGCCGGGCTGAGTTCCTGCACGCTCTGGCCCAGGGGCGCGACCTCCTGGTCGACCTGGGTGATATAGGCCTCGTTGGCGCGGAAACTCACCCACCACAGCGTACCGACCACCAGCACCACAGCGACCGTGGTCGCCAGCACCCCACGGGCCAACCATTTGCGCCGCTGTTCGACCTTGGGGTCGACCCCCACCAGCCCGCGCTCGGCGAAGGCCACGGCGGTGAACAGCTTCTCGATAAAGTAGCTGCGCCCGCTGCCGCTCTGGCGCGCCAGCTGTTGGCGGTCGAGGTTCATGCTCTGGGCCATGGCGCCGATCAGGCGGTCGATGGGGCTGCCTTCCTGGGTGCCGCTGGTGAAGTACACCCCGCGCAGCAAGGCGCGATCTTCATAGGCATTGGGCTTGAACACGCCGTCGAGGAAATCCTGCAGACAGGTCTTCAACGCGCCGAACTGCTGCGGGAAACCGTAGATCAGGTCGCGCCGCGCCGGGTCGCGTTCCTGTTGCAGACGCTCCACCAGCCGCGCATTGAGGCGCTGCTCGAGCCCGGCAAACTCTTTTTGAAAACTCGCCAGCGGACCGGCGGCGTTCTTGCCGTCGTCCAGGTCGAAGGTCATGCCCCAGACCTGGGCCCGCTCTTCCTTGCTCAGGGCATCGAAGAACTCCATGAACCCTGGCACCAGGTCGAGCTTGGTCAGCATCAGGTAGATCGGGAAACGTACACCGAGCTGGGTGTACAACTCCTGGATACGGGCGCGGATCGCCGTGGCATGGGCAGCGCGCTCGGCGTCGGTGCTGAGCAGCAGGTCCGACAGGCTGATGGCGATAAAGGCGCCGTCGATGGGCCGCCGCGGACGCTGGGTTTTCAGCAGGCCGAGAAAACCCAGCCAGGCCGCCTTGTCCACCTGGGCATGGCTATCCTGGGTGGTGTAGCGGCCGGCGGTGTCCAGCAGCACGGCTTCGTCGGTGAACCACCAGTCGCAGTTGCGCGTACCGCCGACACCGCGAATGGCCCCGGCGCCGAACTGCGCGGCCAGGGGGAAATGCAGCCCGGAGTTGACCAGCGCGGTGGTCTTGCCCGAACCCGGCGGGCCGATGATCACGTACCACGGCAGCTCGTAGAGGTTGCGACGTTCGTCACCGCCGAGCTTGGCTTTCTTGAGCAGCGCCAGGGCCTCGGCCATGCGCTGGCGCAGGGTCGCCAGCTCTTCGGCGGTGGCAACACTGGCGGGGTCCGGCGGGGTCTCCGCGGCCAGGCTCTGCATGACCTTGGCGGCCTGGCGCCGGGCCTGGATCAGACGGAACACGCGGTAAGCGATCCACACCGCGAAGATCAGGATGATCAGCGTCCAGCGCCGACCTTCCGGCACCAGCACTTCCAGCAGCGGACCGACAAACCAGATGATCAGGCTCAGGGCGATCAGCCCCAACAGCGGAATCACCCAGCGAACGACAAAACTGAAAAACGCCTTCACTCGACGCCCTCCGCCAAGACTGTGATTTCCACCCGACGATTCTTCGCCCGGCCCTCGGCCGTGGCGTTCGAAGCCAGCGGCTCGGTGTCGCTACGCCCTTCGGCGCTGAAGCGTGCAGGCGTGCCGGTTTTCGCCGCGAGGATCTGCAGCACCTGCTCGGCCCGGGCCTGGGACAATGCCCAGTTGGACGGGAAACGCAGGGTCGCGATGGGCCGGTTGTCGCTGTGCCCGGTGATCCGCACCTGGCCTTTCACGTTGCGAATGGCATCGGCGATGCGCAGCATCAGCGGCTGGTAGTCGTCGACAATGCTGGAACTGGCCGAGGCGAAGAGTTCGTCGCCGCGAATCGTCACCACCGAGCGGTCGACCTTGTCTTCCACGGCGACCTTGCCGGCCTTGATGTCATCGGCGAGAAAACCGGCCAGGCGTGGCCGTTCCACCACCTTGGGCTGGATCACCGGACGGTCGATGGTCTGCACCGGGATCTCGCCCAGGGCATGGATATTGCGAAACACCGGCTCGGCGTCGGCGGCCAGCTTCAGGCGCAGGCCGAACAGCAGGACCAGCAACAGCGCCAGGCCGACGGCGATGCCGACCCAGGGCGGCATGAACTGGCTCAGGCGATCCCGCACCACCGTCAGGCCGCGCCAGTGCGGCGACAGCTCGCGCTCATATTCGCCACGGGCACTGCGGATCGCCGCGCTGGTGCGCTCGCGCAGGGCATCGAGCTGGCTGCGACCGTCGATCATCACCCGGTAGCGACCTTCGAATCCCAGGCAGATGCACAGGTACAACAGCTCCAGCAGATACAGGCGTTCGCGCGGACTTTGCAGGCAATGGTCGAGCAACTGGAAGACCTTCTCGCCACCCCAGGCTTCGTTGTGCACGGTGATCAGCAGACTCTGCTTGCCCCAGTCGCCGGCACTGCCCCAAGGCGTGCTCAGCACCGCTTCGTCGAGGGCGGTGCACAGCGCGTAACGCGCCAGCAGCACCTCGTTGCGGGCCATACCGGCACCTTCGGCACGCTCTTCGAACTGGCGCAGATAAGCCAGCAATTGCGCCCGCAGGCTGGCCGGCGCCGGATGGGCGATGGTGTTGCGCAGGCGCGTGAGCAAGGCGAGCAAGGGGCCGGCGGCGCTCTCCAAGGGGTTCAGGCCTTGGGACTGGCCGATCGGCAGCGGCGCGGCCGGCACCGACAGCGGGGCCGCCGGTTCGGCACGGGCAGGCTCAGGCGCCCGACCACCGGGGCGCGGCATAAACTGGGTACGGTCGTTGGCAGGCAACGGTTGGCCCGACAGATCATCGTTGGCATTCATCGCGGCTTATCCTCGGATTGCCCAGAAGGCCAGGTTCAAGCCGGGAAAATCGCCGGCGACATGGAAGGCGAAACCGCCGGAGTTCTGCAGCTGTTTCCAGTGCTCGCTGCCCCGGTCGAGTTCGTAGTAGGTGGAGCCGGCATGGAACGGAATCTGCCGTGGCGCCACCGGCAGCGGCAGCAGGCCGATGCCCGGCAGTTGCAGGTTGACCAGATCGCGGATGTGCTCCACCGAACCGACCTTGCTCTGCTGGGCGAAGCGCCCGCGCAGGGTTTCGCTGGGGATATCGGCGCGCACCACGAGGATGAAGCTGGCGTTGTCGATCAGGCCGCGGTCCGCCAGCATTGCGACGTGGATGCCATAGGCTTTCTCGACAATCGGAATCGGCGTCGCCTTGCTGTCGATCAACATAGACAGAGCTTCGCGCAGGGCCTGCATGACCGGCGCGAAGCTCAACGCCAGGTCATCGTGTTGATAGGCCGGGAACGTGGCCGGGCGCCGACCGCTGCTGGAGAAGGTGGCAAACTCGCCGGCCAGGCTGACCAGCTCGCTGTACAGGCGCTCCGGGTGCAGGGGGCTGATCTGGCTCAGGTGGCTGATCAGCGGCTGGGCGCGGTTGACCAGTTGCAGCAGCATGAAATCGGCAATTTCCGAGGCCCCGCCGGCCCCCGAAGCCACCACGCGCCCGGCCAGGGCTTCGCCACGCTGGTGCAGCAGGCCCAGCAGTTCGCTGCGAAACGCCGTCAGCGGCTTGCTCGCGGTCACATCGAGCACCGGCGGGACATAGCTGTCGTCGAGGACCAGGGCGCGATCGGCACGCTTTTCCTTGACCCGCACCAGACCGATGGCGGCGTAATCGCCCAGGCCATCTTCGGCGGTCAACAGACGCAAGGCCCGCGAACCCAAGGCCACCGGCGCGCGGTTCTCGAATGGCGCATTATCGTCACGGACTTCGCGGACCTGGCTCAGGTAACGCGCACCGCCCAGGGCCTCGCCTTCGTCGACGGTGTCCCGCGAGCCGGCGCGCTTGAGCGGCAAGGCCAGGTAGACCAGGCCGTCGCGCAGGCTTTCGTCGATGGTCAGCGGGCTTGGCGCCAGGTCGTCGTGGGGGATATTGAACGGTGTGCCATCCGGCAGCAGGCCCCGGGCCGAGACGATGGCCAGCTTGCCCTGGGCCAGCAAACCCTGGTCGATCAGCAGCTCGGAAAAACCCCAGGCACCGACGGCCAAGGGTCGGCTGCGCGCGTCGATCAGGTTCTCCAGATAGCGGTCATGCTGCTGGAAGTGCTGCGTTCCGATGAACATGCCTTCCGACCAGACCACTCGATTGTTCCAGGACATGGCTTCTCCGTTTGCCTAGGGGGCGGTGCGGGTTGGGGTCACGACAATGGCGCTGCGTACGGCGCGCACATCGAGGCTGATCTGATAGTCGTTGAGTTGCTTGGGCGTGATGACCAGCAGCGTGCGCCAGAGCGCCTGGTCGACTTCGCGATAGCCCACCACCAGGCCGACCTGGCGGGTCGCGGGGTTGAGCGCTCGTTCGATATCCAGTTGCTCGCCGGGCTGGACCAGGACTTCATCCTGGTCGATCAGGTCGGCGCCGAGGGTCGCCTGGGCGCGGTCGGCCAGGGCGAAGTAGTCGGCGCGGTTGAAGTTGGCACTGTTCTTCAACTCGAAAATCCGCACGCGCACGGGTGCGGGCACGCCGTCGGCGCCGGGGTTGAGCCCGCCAATGGCGTGGAAATGCAGGGAAGCGGTAGCGCTGTCGGCCACGGGGGCGTCAGCAGGCGCTGGGGCAGCCGCGTCCTTGGCACATGCGCCGAGCAGCAGCGTAAGGGCTGCGGCCAGTAAAACTCGGTGAATCATCCTGCGTCCTCAATGACGTTATGAGCTTTCCGTTAAATCCTGTTTTGCAGACAACCGCGCGGCTACAAACGCCCCGATCCCTTGCGCAACCGCGCGCTGTGTTCCTCATACGCCCGGCTGAACTCCCGCCCAAACAAATCCTGGAAATCCTCTTCGGCCTCACGGGAAATATTCGTGTACAGCTCGGTGAACTGCTGCCAGTACTGGGCCTGGCGCGAACCGCTGAATAGGTTCGACAAACCGCCGGGCTTGCCCATGCGGGTCTCCAGCGCCGACGGTTCGAAACGCTTGAGCAGGTGTTTGATCGCCGCCTCGACACCCGCCATCACCGCCATCTGGTGCGCCCGCAGGTCATCGAAACTGTCGCTGACCGCCTGGTCCGGCGCCATAAACGCCTGGTTGCCATGACGCAGCAGCAGGAGCAGCGCTTCATCGGCATTCGGGGCGAATTTCAGCGGGTTGTTTTCCACCGGGCGGATCAGCGTCTGCTGCATGCGGAACTCGCCCTTGAGACTGCTGCGGGCCCGCAGCACATCGATCAGGCCCTCGACCATCAGCCGGTAGCTGCGGCCGATGGCTTCCATCTGCGCCTCCACCTGGGCGGTGTCGATACGCAACTGGTCGAGGCCGGCGCCACGCAGGAAGGCTTGCAGCAAATCGGCTTGGGGCGCACCGCTCGACACCGCCACGGGTGCCGGCTGGCTGACCGGGGCCACTGTCGGCGTGGGCATGGGAATCGGTGTCGGCTCGGCGACAGCCTCGGCAATCGCCACAGGAACAGGCGCCGCAATCGGCGCGCTGGCCGGTGCCTTGGGCGTGTCGCCAAACAAGTCCCAGTCTTCGGGAATCACCCCGGCGCCCGGCGCTTTCGGCAGCACCACGGGTGCCGGGCTGATCACCGGCGTGGGAGGTCGAAAGTCATGCTGCTGCGCCGGCACATGGTCCGACTGGGTCGCGGGTGGAATGCTCGACGGCGCCAGGAAATCAAACAGGTCCGGCAGCGTATCCATCGCCGAACCGCCCTGGAAATGCGCGGCCGGGGTGCTCACCGGCGAGGCGGCCGGAACAGCGGCCGCGCGCCCCATCAACGCTTCGAAACTGTTGGACGAATCGCCCCCCGACAGGCTGTCCCGGGCCAGCTGCAGGTTGAAATCGATACGCGCACGGATCTCGTATTCACCGATGCGGATGATCTCGCCGTCCTGCAACGGTTCGCTGTTACCTCGACGCAAACGAATACCGGCCTGAACTAACTCCACGCCATTGGTACTGGTGTCCGTCAGATAGTAACGACCATCCTTGTATTGAATAACGCAATGTTTAGAGGACACCAGCCGCTCCGGATCGGGAAGAACCCAGTCATTCTCGGAACTACGGCCAATTGCCATCACCCCGGTATCCATGGATTTCTCCGGACATTGACCAGGGGTGATCTTGTGATAACTAGTGATAGTCAAACACAGCGACATTGCGCCTCCTTGCAGTACATCCACGCACGAGCCACCCGGCACAAACACCTTGCGCCGAGCCCCGTCATGGCCACGAAAATCCGCTAAAAAACCTATCTTTTTCAGCCAGTTCGCCGAATCTAGCGAATTCTACCTACAAAATTATTAAAAACGCACACGCTCTGACTCAGCAGTCGACAGCCTTGACGAGTGTGTCACAACGGTAACAAAGGGCCGATAGCTTACCTTGACAAGCTATAACTACTACACCAAAAATGCACAACTTCTTGTTTACAGGTGATAGCTCAATGATATCACCCTGTATATGCCCACGAGAAATATGAGAGTTTTCCGAAGGAACTTTCGGAACAAATGCCTGACTATCCAGCAGGCCGATAAGGAGATCGAATTTGGTGGATGTGCCGTTGTTGCTCGCCGCTGTTTCAGCGAACTCGCCTTGTGGCGAGGATCTGGAATATGACGCGCAATTCTTGCAATTGGAGCGCGATGCCCAAGGTAAACCCGAGCGCATCATGGGCGACTCGGTGCAAGCGGCCGAACCGCCGGCGTGGCGCGCCATCGAGCAGTCGAGCACGGCGCTCCTGCAACGCAGCAAAGACCTGCGCATCAGCCATTTTCTCGTGCAAAGCGCCCTGGCCCTCGACGGTTTTCCGGGACTCGCCAATGCCCTGGCCCTGGTCAGCCAGATGCTCCAGCAGTACTGGGCCGAACTTTATCCGCTGCTCGATGCCGATGACGACAATGACCCCACGGTGCGGATCAACGCGCTCTCGGGGCTGGCCTGCGAAACCAATATCCGCCTGTTGCGCGAAAGCGTGCTGACCCGCTCCCGGGCCTTCGGCACCGTGACCCTGCGCGCCGCGCTGAACGCCAGCGGCCTGCAAGGTTTCTCCGACGAAAGCCTGAACGCCGACGAACTGTCCGGCGCCCTGCGCGACAGCGACCCCGAGCAGCTTGCCGCCGTACGCACCGCGCTCAACGAAGCCCGTGGCGCCGTCGACGCCATCGAGCGTTTCGTCAGCGACCAGGTCGGTTCGGCCGAAGGCGTGGATCTCACCGCCCTGCGCCAGCCGCTCAAGCTGGCCTTGCAGATCCTCGCCGAATACGCGCCCGGCACTGACACCGGCGAATCGACCGCGAACGCATCCGAGCCGGCCCCCGCCGTGCATGGCGAAGACAGCGCCGCCCCGATCGCCCCGCGCGGCGCGCCACCGGGCGAGATCGGCAACCGCGACGATGTCCTGCGCAGCCTCGAGCGTCTGCTGAACTACTACGCCCGCCACGAGCCCTCCAGCCCGCTGCCGGTGCTGTTGAACCGGGCGAAAAACCTGGTGCACGCCGACTTCGCGACCATCGTGCGCAACCTGATTCCCGACGGCCTGTCCCAATTTGAAAACCTGCGGGGCCCCGAGGGCGACTAAGCCCGCCGAGACCGCGCCGCTTAGTTAACGGCAACCACCGATAACGCCAACACCGTCGCTTGAGCGACCAGGAGCAACAACGTGGCGAACACCAGTTCTCAGAAATTCATTGCGCGCAACCGCGCGCCACGGGTCCAGATCGAGTACGACGTAGAACTCTACGGTGCCGAGAAAAAGGTCCAGTTGCCCTTCGTCATGGGCGTGATGGCCGACCTCGCCGGCAAGCCCGCCGAACCGCTGCCAGCGGTGGCCGACCGCAAGTTCCTGGAAATCGACGTCGACAATTTCGACTCGCGCCTCAAGGCCATGCAGCCACGGGTGGCGTTCCACGTGCCGAACGAATTGACCGGCGAAGGCAACCTGAGCCTGGACATCACCTTCGAAAGCCTGGAGGACTTCAGCCCGGCCAACGTCGCGCGCAAGGTCGATGCCCTGAACAAGCTGCTCGAAGCCCGCACTCAACTGGCCAACCTGCTGACCTACATGGACGGCAAGACCGGCGCCGAAGAAATCATCATGAAGGCCATCAAGGATCCGGCGTTGCTCCAGGCCCTGGCGAGTGCGCCAAAGCCCCAGGACTCCGAGCCCAGCGCTTAATCAGGACGAACGATCATGACCCAGTTGCAGCAAGACAACCAGGCGTTGCCCGGCACCAGCACCGAGCCCAGCGAATTCGCCAACCTGCTGATGCAGGAATTCAAACCCAAGACCGAGCGCGCCCGCGAAGCCGTCGAGGGCGCCGTGCGCACCCTGGCCGAACAGGCCCTGGCGCAGACCGACCTGGTGTCCAACGACGCCATCAAGTCCATCGAATCGATCATCGCCGCCATTGACGCCAAGCTCACCGCGCAGGTCAACCAGGTGATCCATCACCCTGAGTTCCAGCAGCTGGAAAGCGCCTGGCGCGGCCTGCACTACCTGGTCAACAACACCGAAAGCGACGAACAGCTGAAGATCCGCGTGCTGAACATCGCCAAGCCGGAGTTGCACAAGACCCTGAAGAAATTCAAGGGCACGGCCTGGGACCAGAGCCCGATCTTCAAGAAAATGTACGAAGAGGAATACGGCCAGTTCGGCGGCGAGCCTTACGGCTGCCTGGTGGGCGACTACTACTTCGACCAGTCGCCACCGGATGTCGAGCTGCTCGGCGAGCTGTCCAAGGTCTGCGCGGCGATGCACGCGCCGTTCATTGCCGCCGCTTCGCCGACCGTGATGGGCATGGGCTCGTGGCAGGAACTGTCGAACCCCCGCGACCTGACCAAGATCTTCACCACCCCGGAATATGCCGGCTGGCGTTCGCTGCGTGAATCGGAAGACTCGCGCTACATCGGCCTGACCATGCCGCGCTTCCTGGCACGCCTGCCCTATGGCGCCAAGACCGATCCGGTGGAAGCCTTCGCCTTCGAAGAAGACACCGACGGCGCCGACAGCGCCAAGTACACCTGGGCCAACGCGGCCTACGCCATGGCGGCGAACATCAACCGTTCGTTCAAGCACTACGGCTGGTGCTCGCGGATTCGCGGCGTCGAATCCGGCGGCGAAGTGCAGAACCTGCCGGCCCACACCTTCCCCACCGACGACGGTGGCGTGGACATGAAGTGCCCGACCGAAATCGCGATCTCCGACCGTCGCGAAGCCGAGTTGGCGAAGAACGGCTTCATGCCGCTGTTGCACAAGAAGAACACCGACTTCGCCGCGTTTATCGGCGCCCAGTCGCTGCAGAAACCGGCCGAATACGACGACCCGGACGCCACCGCCAACGCCAACCTGGCCGCGCGCCTGCCGTACCTGTTCGCCACCTGCCGCTTTGCCCATTACCTCAAGTGCATCGTGCGCGACAAGATCGGTTCGTTCAAAGAGAAGGACGAGATGCAGCGCTGGTTGCAGGACTGGATCCTCAACTATGTGGACGGCGATCCGGCCCACTCCACCGAAACCACCAAGGCCCAGCACCCACTGGCCGCGGCGGAAGTGGTGGTCGAGGACGTCGAGGGCAACCCGGGTTACTACACCTCCAAGTTCTTCCTGCGCCCGCACTACCAGCTCGAAGGCCTGACGGTGTCGTTGCGCCTGGTGTCGAAGCTGCCGTCGGCAAAAGGGGCGTAATCCCGAACCTTGTGGGTGCCACCCACCCTGTAGGAGCCGGCTTGCCGGCGATCGAGTGTGCAGCACTCGCAAAACCGCAGAACGCGGTCTTCCTGGAAGACCGGGTACTCGGGATTTACGACCGCTTCGCGGCCGATCGCCAGCAAGCCAGCTCCCACAAGGGACCGTGTAACCCGCGATAACAGCGAACCCGCCCCCCTACCCGGCGGGTCCTGTCCAACAACATCGTGGTGAAGACCACACTGGAGAAAACATGGCTGTTGATATCTTCATCAAGATCGGCGACATCAAGGGCGAGTCCCAGGACAAGGCCCACAAAGAGGAAATCGACGTCCTCAACTGGAGCTGGGGCATGTCCCAGTCCGGCAACATGCATATGGGTGGTGGCGGCGGTGCCGGCAAGGTCAATATCCAGGACCTGTCGTTGACCAAGTACGTCGACAAGGCGTCGCCGAACCTGATGATGCATTGCGCCAGCGGCAAGCACATCGACAAGGTCACCCTGGTGGTGCGCAAGGCCGGCGGCGAAAGCCAGGTCGAGTACATGAAGATCGACCTGGAAGAAGTGCTGGTCACGTCCCTGAGCACCGGCGGTTCGGGCAGCGATGATCGCCTGACCGAAAACGTCACCCTGAACTTCGCCCAGGTCAAGGTCGAGTACCAGGAGCAGAAAGCCGACGGCTCCAAGCAAGGCGGCCCGGTCAAGTTCGGCTGGAACATCCGCTCGAACATCAAGCTCTGACCCCTACGCCCCTGGCGCTCAGCGTCGGGGGCATGCGGTGTTACCCCGAATTCGATTCACTCCCGGTGTCCGAGCATGGCCAAGCCTTCGTTTCCCGTTCAGTGGCGCTGCCGCCGCGCAGTGTCCAGCCCCTGTGACGTCGCGCGATGAGCAATGTGCCGAGCGACCTCACCCTGCGCGAACGCCTGCAACCGTCGCTGCTCGACCGCCTGACCGACGACGAACCGGGCACTCTCCAGGAAGGCAGCGACAAACGCGTGCTGTCCCTGAGCCAACTCAAGGCCTCGGTGCTGCGTGACCTGACCTGGCTGCTCAACAGCACCAGCCTGCTCGACGCCGACGCCACCCTGCACACCCCGGCCGGCACTTCGGTGATCAACTACGGCCTGCCGGCGCTGGCGGGCAACAGCGCGTCGAGCATCGATGTGGCCGCCCTCGAAGGCCTGATCCACACTGCCATCACCACCTTCGAACCGCGCATCCTCAGCCATACGCTGCGGGTCCGGGCCCAGGTCGCCCACGGCGAGATGAACCACAACGCCCTGAGCTTCGAGATCGAAGGCGATCTCTGGGCGCTGCCGGCTTCATTGCCGCTGCTGCTGCGCACCGACCTCGACCTGGAATCCGGCCATGTCCGCGTGGTCCCCGCCGAGCAACGGAGACGCTCATGAACCCGCGCCTGCTCGACCTGTACAACCAGGAGCTGCAACACGTGCGCGAAAGCGCCGCCGAGTTCGCCAAGGAATACCCGAAGATCGCCGGGCGCCTGACGCTGTCCGGGCTTGATTGCGCCGACCCCTACGTCGAACGCCTGCTGGAAGGTTTCGCCTACCTCACCGCGCGGGTGCAACTCAAGCTCAATGCCGAATACCCGACCTTCACCCACAACCTGCTGGAAATCGCCTACCCGCACTACCTGGCGCCAACACCGTCGATGACCGTGGTGCAGTTGCAGACCGATCCGGACGAAGGCTCCCTGGCCGGCGGTTTCACCCTGCCCCGGGACAGCGTGTTGCGCGCCACCTTGGGCAAGGACACCCAGACTTCCTGCGAGTACCGCAGCGCCCACGCGGTGACGCTGTGGCCGTTGCAGGTCAGCCATGCCGAGTACTTCGGCAACCCGTCGGCGGTGCTCGGGCGCCTGGCCGCCAGCGAGCCGAAGGCCAAGGCCGGCCTGCGCCTGACCCTGCGCACCGGCGCCGAACTGCCGTTCAACCAGCTCGACCTGGACAGCCTGCCGCTCTACCTCAACGGTGCCGACGAGCAACCGTTTCGCCTCTACGAACAACTGCTGGGCAATGCCTGCGCGGTGTTCGCCCGTGCCCCCGGTGGCGACTGGGTCGAACGCCTGCCCGCCGATGCCCTGCGCGCCTGCGGCTTCGACGACCGCGAAGCGGCGATGCCGGTGGTGGCCCAAGCCTTCCAGGGCTATCGGCTGCTGCAGGAATACTTCGCCCTGCCCCAGCGCTACCTGTTCGTCGAATTCGCCGAACTGGGCCGCGCGGTCAAACGCTGCGCCGGCCAGGAACTGGAACTGATCGTGCTCTTCGAGCGCTTTGACCCGAGCCTGGAAAGCAGCGTCGGCGCCACGCAGTTCGTGCCCTTCTGCACCCCGGCGATCAACCTGTTCCCACGTCGGGTGGACCGTATCCACCTGTCCGAGCGGGTCAACGAACACCATGTGATCGCCGACCGCACCCGGCCCATGGACTTCGAGATCCACTCGCTGACCGGCGTCACCGGCCACGGCACCGGGCCCGACCAGCCGTTCCTGCCGTTCTATGCCGTGCGTGATCCATCCCGCTATGGCCGCGACCAGGCCTACTACACCCTGCGTCGCGAACCCCGGGTGCTGTCCAGCGAACAACGGCGCAAAGGCACCCGCTCGACCTACGTCGGCAGTGAAACCTTCATCAGCCTGGTGGACAACCGCCAGGCACCTTACGGTCACGACCTGCGCCAGCTGGGCGTCAGCGCCCTGTGCACCAACCGCGACCTGCCGCTGTTCATGAACGTCGGCAGCGGCAAGAGCGACTTCACCCTGGCCGACAGCGCCCCGGTCTCGGCGATCCGCTGCCTGGCCGGGCCGAGTCGGCCACGGGCCAGCCATGCCCACGACAACCAGGCCTGGCGCCTGATCAGCCAGCTGTCGCTGAACTACCTGTCGCTGAGCGAAGCCGGCCAGGGTGCCGCCGCCCTGCGCGAATTGCTGCGCCTGTATGGCGAAAGCAACGACGCCGCCCTGCAATTGCAGATCGAGGGCCTGCGCGAGGTCAGCAGCAAACCCTGTACCCGGCGCCTGCCGATGCCCGGGCCGATCGTCTTCGGCCGTGGCCTGGAGATCACCCTGGAATTCGATGAAAATGCGTTTCGCGGCACCGGGGTGTTCCTCCTCGGCGCGGTGTTCGAACGCTTCCTGGCACGCTACGTGTCGATCAACAGTTTTACCGAGACGGTGATCCGTACCACCGAACGCGGCGAGATCATGCGATGGAAAGCCAAGCCCGGACGTCGTCCGACCCTGTGAGCACGCTCACGGCGATGCAGGCCGAACCCTGGGAATACGACTTCTTCCAGGCATTGCGGCGTATCGAGTGCGAATCGCCGCACCTGCCGCGCTTCGGCCACTCCCAGCGCCTGGCCGACGACCCGCTGCGCCTCGGCCAGCAGCTCGACTGCGCCTTCGCCCCGGCGACCCTGGCGTCGATGACACCGGCCAGCGAGACCACGCCGGCGCGACTCGAACAGTTCTTCTTCGGCCTCGGCGGCCCCAACGGCCCGTTGCCGCTGCACCTGACCGAGTACATGCGCGAGCGCCAGCGCAACAATGCCGACAGCACCAGCAAGCGCTTCCTCGATGTGTTCCACCATCGCCTGCTGAGCCTGTTCTACCGGGCCTGGGCCGAAGCGCGGCCGACCGTCAGCCATGACCGCCCGGACGACGACTACTGGTCCGCGCGCCTGGCCGCCCTGAGTGGCCGGGGCATGCCCAGCCTGCTGAAACAGGGGCTGATCCCGGACACCGCCAAGCTGCACTTCAGCGGCCACCTCGCCGCCCAGACCCGCTACCCCGACGGCCTGCGCGCCATCCTCCAGGAGTATTTCGGGCTGCCGGTGCAGATCGAGGAGTACGTCGGCCAATGGCTGCACCTGCCGGAGCGCAGCCGTGTCGGCGTCAGCGCGCACCAGCTGGGCGTCGACTTCTGCCTGGGCCAGCATGTCTGGGACCGCCAGCACAAATTCCGCATCCGCGTCGGCCCGCTCAAGCTGGCCGACTACATGGGCCTGCTGCCCGACGGTGAACCCTTCCGCCACCTGGTGGCCTGGGTCGCCGAATACCTGGGGCACGAGCTGGACTGGGACCTGAACCTGGTCCTGGAACAGCCGCAAGTGCCCAAGCTGCAACTCAACGGCCAATTCCGCCTGGGTTTCAACACCTGGCTCGGCCAACCCCAAGAAGACGCCAAGGACCTGATCCTGGCCCGGCACTACGCCGATCAGGCCACCTCGGCCCACCATTCAAGGAGCCCGGACCATGGGTGAAATCAGCCGCGCCGCGTTATTCGGCAAACTCAACAGCGTCGCCTACAAGGCCATCGAAGCCGCCACGGTGTTCTGCAAACTGCGGGGCAATCCGTATGTGGAGCTGAGCCACTGGCTGCACCAGTTGCTGCAATTGCAGGACTCGGACCTGCACCGCCTGATCCGCCAGTTCAACATCGAACCGGCGCGCCTGGCCCGCGACCTGACCGACGCCCTGGACCGCCTGCCACGGGGTTCGACCTCGATCACCGACCTCTCGTCCCACGTCGAAGAAGCCGTGGAACGCGGCTGGGTCTATGGCAGCCTGATGTTCGGCGAAAGCCAGGTACGCACCGGCTACCTGATACTCGGCATCCTCAAGACCCCGAGCCTGCGCCATGCCTTGCTGGCGCTGTCGTCGGAGTTCGACAAGATCAAGGTCGAGGCCCTGAGCGAACGCTTTGACGAATACGTCGGCGACTCGCCGGAAAATCACCTGGGTGCCAGCGACGGCTTCACCGCCGGGGCGGTGCCGGGCGAAGCCAGCGGCGCCATGGCCCCCAGCGCCATGGGCAAGCAGGAAGCCCTCAAGCGTTTTACCGTGGACCTGACCGAACAGGCCCGCAGTGGCAAGCTCGATCCTATCGTCGGCCGCGATGAGGAGATTCGCCAGTTGGTGGATATCCTGATGCGTCGGCGCCAGAACAACCCGATCCTCACGGGCGAAGCCGGCGTCGGCAAGACCGCCGTGGTCGAAGGCTTTGCCCTGCGCATCGTCGCCGGCGACGTGCCGCCAGCCCTGAAAGATGTGGAGCTGCGCAGCCTCGATGTCGGCCTGCTGCAGGCCGGCGCAAGCATGAAAGGCGAGTTCGAACAGCGCCTGCGCCAGGTCATCGAAGACGTCCAGGCCTCGCCCAAGCCGATCATCCTGTTTATCGACGAAGCCCACACCCTGGTGGGTGCCGGTGGCGCCGCCGGCACTGGTGACGCGGCCAACCTGCTGAAACCGGCACTGGCCCGTGGCACCTTGCGCACCGTGGCCGCGACCACCTGGGCCGAGTACAAGAAACACATCGAGAAAGACCCGGCCCTGACCCGCCGTTTCCAGGTGGTGCAGGTCGCAGAGCCGTCGGAAGACAAGGCCCTGCTGATGATGCGCGGCGTTGCCTCGACCATGGAAAAACACCATCAGGTGCAGATCCTCGACGAAGCGCTGGAGGCCTCGGTCAAGCTGTCGCACCGTTATATTCCGGCGCGCCAGTTGCCGGACAAATCCGTCAGCCTGCTGGACACCGCCTGCGCCCGGGTTGCCATCAGCCTGCATGCGGTGCCCGCCGAAGTGGATGACAGCCGTCGACGTATCGAAGCGCTGGAAATCGAGTTGCAGATCATTGCCCGCGAACACGCCATCGGCGTCGATACCGCCGCGCGACGCAGCAACAGCGAGAACCTGTTGAACGCCGAACGCGAGCGCCTGGCCGAACTGGAAGTGCGCTGGGCCGATGAGAAAGCCCTGGTGGACGAACTGCTCGCCACCCGCGCCGAGCTGCGCGCAAGCGCCGGCGTGGTGGACAGCGATATCGAGCTGGGCCACGCGCTGCGGGAAAAACTGGTCGACCTGCAACAGCGCCTCAGCACCCTGCAAGGCGAAACCCCGTTGATCCTGCCGACCGTGGACTACCAGGCGGTGGCCTCGGTGGTGGCCGACTGGACCGGTATTCCGGTGGGCCGCATGGCCCGCAACGAACTGGAAACCGTGCTCAATCTCGACCAGCATCTGCAGAAGCGCATCATCGGCCAGGACCATGCCCTGCGGATGATCGCCAAGCGCATCCAGACCTCCCGCGCCGGCCTCGACAACCCGAGCAAGCCGATCGGCGTGTTCATGCTCGCCGGCACCTCGGGCGTCGGCAAGACCGAAACCGCCCTGGCCCTGGCCGAAGCCATGTACGGCGGCGAGCAGAACGTCATCACCATCAATATGAGCGAGTTCCAGGAAGCCCATACCGTCTCGACGCTCAAGGGCGCCCCGCCCGGCTATGTCGGTTACGGCGAAGGTGGCGTGCTGACTGAAGCCGTGCGGCGCAAGCCTTACAGCGTGGTGTTGCTGGACGAAGTGGAAAAGGCCCACCCGGACGTGCACGAGATCTTTTTCCAGGTTTTCGACAAGGGCGTGATGGAAGACGGCGAAGGCCGGGTGATCGACTTCAAGAACACCCTGATCCTGCTGACCACCAACGCCGGTACCGAACTGATCTCGCATCTGTGCAAGGACGCCGGCAACGTGCCGGACCCGGAGGAGATCGCCAAGGCGCTACGCCAGCCGTTGCTGGAGATTTTCCCGCCGGCGTTGCTGGGGCGGTTGGTGACCATTCCTTACTATCCGCTGAGCGACACCATGCTCAAGGCGATCACCCGCTTGCAGTTGGGACGGATCAAGAAGCGCGTGGAAAGCACCCACAAGGTGGCCTTCGATTTCGACGACGGAGTGGTGGACCTGATCGTTTCGCGCTGCACCGAGACTGAGAGCGGCGGCCGGATGATCGACACCATCCTGACCAACAGTTTGCTGCCGGACATGAGCCGCGAATTCCTCACGCGCATGCTCGAAGGCAAGGCGCTGGCGGGGGTACGGATCAGTGAGCGGGATAACGAGCTGCATTACCAGTTCAGCGACGCGGGCGCCTGAGCCTATAGCGAATTGTGGCGAGCGGGCTTGCCCGCGCTCGACTGCGAAGCAGTCGCAAAACCGGTCACTTCGGTCTACCTGATACACCGAATTCGCTGGTTTCAGGGGTGCTTCGCACCCCAACGCGGGCAAGCCCGCTCGCCACAGAGGCCCGCCCGAACACCACAATACCCAGAGATAACCCATGCTATTCACCCAAGCCACCCGCCTGGCCCAGATCAACAGCCCCCTCGGGCCGGATGTCCTGTTGCTCAAGGATTTCGGCGGCGGCGAGGAGCTGGGGCGGCTGTTCGACTACGAATTGCACCTGACCTCCAACGACGGCGCCCTGGACCTCAACCAGTTGCTGGGCAAACCCATGAGCCTGTCGCTACAGGTCCAGGGCGGCCTGCGCCACTTCCACGGCATCGTCGCCCGCTGCAGCCAGAACGTCAGCCAAGGCCAGTTCGCCAGCTACTCGGTGACCCTGCGCCCCTGGCTCTGGCTGCTGACCCGCACCTCCGACTGCCGGATCTTCCAGCACCAGAGCATCCCGCAGATCATCAAGCAGGTGTTCCGCGACCTCGGTTTCTCCGACTTCGAAGACGCCCTCAGCCAGCCCTATCGCGAGTGGGAATACTGCGTCCAGTACCGCGAAAGCAGCTTCGACTTCGTCAGCCGGCTGATGGAACAGGAAGGTATCTACTACTACTTCCGCCATGAAAAGGACCGCCATGTGCTGGTCCTGGCCGACGCCTACGGCGCCCACCACAGCGCCCCGGGCTACGAATCGCTGCCCTACTACCCGCCGGACGGCCAGCATCGCGAGCGCGACCACCTCAACGGCTGGCACCTGGCCCAGGAAGTCCAGCCCGGCTCTCTGGAACTCAACGACTACGACTTCCAGCGCCCCAGCGCGCGGATCGACGTGCGCTCGGCGATGCCGCGCCCGCACACCGCCGGCGACTATCCGCTGTACGACTACCCCGGCACCTACGTGCAGAGCCAGGACGGCGAGCACTACGCCCGCACCCGTATCGAAGCGATCCAGAGCCTGCATGAACGGGTCGAACTCAACGGCAATGCCCGTGGTGTGGGTTCCGGGCACCTGTTCAGCCTCACCGGCTTCGGTCGCCAGGACCAGAATCGCGAATACCTGATCGTCGGCGCCCGTTACTACATCGCCCAGGAAAACCTGGAGTCCGGCGCGACAGGGGCCGGCGCGCAGTTCGAAAGCAGCCTGAGCTGCATCGACGCGCAACAGAGCTTCCGCCCCCTGGCGAACACCGCGCGGCCCACCGTCAAGGGCCCGCAGACCGCCGTGGTGGTGGGCCCGGCCGGCGAGGAAATCTGGACCGACCAGTTCGGCCGGGTCAAGGTGCACTTCCACTGGGACCGCCACGACCAATCCAACGAAAACAGCTCCTGCTGGATTCGCGTGTCCCAGGCCTGGGCCGGCAAGAACTGGGGCTCGATGCAGATTCCGCGGATCGGCCAGGAAGTCATTGTCAGTTTCCTCGAAGGCGATCCCGACCGGCCGATCATCACCGGCCGGGTCTACAACGCCGAACAGACGGTGCCCTACGACCTGCCCGCCAACGCCACCCAGAGCGGCATGAAAAGCCGTTCGAGCAAGGGCGGCAGCCCGGCCAACTTCAACGAAATCCGCATGGAAGACAAGAAAGGCGCCGAGCAGCTGTACATCCATGCCGAGCGCAACCAGGACATCGTGGTCGAGGTCGACGAAAGCCATGCGGTAGGCCACGACCGCAACAAGAGCGTGGGGCGCGACGAGACGGTGACTATCGGCTCGGTGCGCCTGCGCGCGGTCAAGGACGACGACATCCTGGTGGTCGGCCGCAAGAAGACCGACAGCATCAGCCAGAGCTATGTCATCGAGGTCGGCGAAAACCTGCGCCTGGTCTGCGGCGAAAGCGTGCTGGAGCTGAACGCCAGCGGACAGATCAACCTGAGCGGCGTGCAGATCAGCTTCCATGCCTCGGGCGATGCCGAGTTCAACACCGGCGGCACCCTGCACCTGAACAACGGCGGCGGCCCCGGCGCGTCGCCCGAAGGCCAAGGCGTCAAAGGCAGCATCGACGCCAGCGTCAACGCGATGTTCCCCAAGCCCAAATAACGAGATTCGCGAGCCATGACCTACCGCCTCAATGAATTCCAGTTCGCCCTGCCCGAGAGCGAGCTGCTGGACGCCTCGATCAATATCCTCAAGTTCCCGGAGCTGGGGACTTCGCTGATCGTCAGCCGCAGCCAGCTGGCCGAGGGTGAAACCCTGCAAAGCAACTTCGACGCTCAGCTCAAGCGCCTGGAACAGCAGGTCCAGGAACTGCGCTACCAACCGGGCCAGGCCGTGCGCCTGGGCGCCGATCAGTCGGTGGACGGCATCGAATTGCGCAGCCAGTTCAGCAAGGGTGCGGAGAAGGTCTTCCAGTACCAGCTCGCGCTGGTGTTGCCGGGCACCCGCAAGATGCTCGCCCTGAGCTACGTCAAGGCTGACAAGCTGGGGGATGCCGAAGCGGCGCATTGGGCGACGATCAAGCAGTCCCTGCAATTCGACCGGGTGGTGTGACGGAAGCCGTGCATGTCTGACGCACTGTGGGCCGCCCGGCTGGGCGATGGACTGTCCCATACCTCGATGATGGCCGATATTCTCGGCGGCGTGCTGGAGGTGGCGGCCAATGTGGCAATCACCGCACTGGCGACGGCAGCGGTGGTTGCCGCGACCGGGATCACCGTTGCGACCGGCGGGCTGGGCGCCTGTGTCCTCGGCGCGGTGGTCGGGGTCATTGTCGGCGTGGCGATGAGCAAGACCGGCGCCGACAAGGGCCTGAGCAAGATGTGCGAGGACATCGGCAACGGCCTCTTTCCGCCCATGGTGCAGGCGACGATTCTCAGCGGCTCCACCGACACCCTGATCAACTCGATTCCAGCCGCCCGCGCCGCCGGTGCGGTGCCGTCCCATGTCGCGCCGGCGGGGACGCCCGAGAGCGAAGACGCCGCTCCCGCCGAGGGTGACAAGGCCGAGGAACCGGGCTTCCTCGATATGGCCAAGGGCTTTTTCGCGCAGATGTGGCGGCCCACGGTGGCGACACCGGCACCAGGTGCGGTGCCCAAACCGCTGGACCTGGTGACCTGCATGAAGCATCCGCCGATGCCGCCGCAGTTTCTTGCCGAAGGTTCGGAAAAGGTCAGCATCAACGGGCAACCCGCCGTGCGCAGTGGCGATCGCAGCACCTGCGATGCCACCGTGGTTTCGGCTGGGCTGATCTCGCCCAATGTCACCATCGGCGGCGGTTCGGTGGTGGTGCGTGAGATCCGTAGCGGCAAGACACCCGGCGTGGGATTGGCGATTACCGCGCTGATGATGCTCAAGGGCAGCAAGGGCAAATTCCTCTGCAACCTGCCGTGTATGTTGCTGGCCGGGGTCAACTCCTTCGTCACCAGCCAGGCCATCGGTGCGCTGACCAACGCTATCGCGGGTTCGCCGAATCCGGTGCATGCCGCGACGGGCGCCAAGGTGCTGGGCAGCGAGGACGAGCTGGACTTTGTCCTGCCCGGCATCCTGCCCATCGACTGGCAGCGTTTCTACAACAGTCGTGATGAGCGTCGCGACACATTGCTCGGTACAGGCTGGAGCCTGCCCTATGAAGTCGGCGTGCGTATCGAGGTGCATCCCGAAGGCGGCGAGCGGCTGATCTATACCGATGAACAGGCGCGACGTATCGATATGGGCTCGATTCCGTTGGGCGGCGCGGTGTTCAGTCCGGGGGACGGCCTCGCGGTGCGGCGCAACGGTAATGGACAACTGCTGATCGAAAGCGATGACGGCTTGTATCGTCTGTTCGAACCGACCCTGGCCGATCCTTCGACTCTGCGCCTGAGCCAACTGGGCGACCGCAATGACAACCGGATCTATCTCGATTACGACGAGTCGGGGCGGCTGGTTCGACTGCGCGATACCCTCGATCTGGTGCAAGTGGAACTGATCTACAGTGCCCAGTGGCCTCGGCGTGTCAGCCAGATTGAACGCCTGTTCCCTGATCAGCAACGCGAAGTGCTGGTCAGCTACGACTACGACAGCAGCGGCGATCTGGCCGAAGTGCGCGACAACCTTGGTCAAGTGCAACGGCGCTTTGCCTACGATAACGGACGGCGGATGGCCGAACATCAGTTGCCCACCGGGCTGCGCTGTTTCTATCAGTGGGCGCAAGTCGAGAATCTTGAGTGGAGAGTGGTTCGGCACTGGACCGATGACGGCGACGAATATCTATTCGACTACGACCTGAGCAAGGGCATCACCCGTGTCACCGACGGCTTGAAGCGTGTGAGCATCCGTCGCTGGAACCCGCAGCACCAGATCACCGAATACAGCGACAACCTCGGCCACACCTGGCACTTCGAGTGGAACGACGAACGCCAGTTGCTCGGCGCCACCGATCCCCAGGGCGGGCGGCATCAGTTCAGCTACGACGAAGCGGGCAATCTCAGCGCCAGCGTCGATCCGCTGGGGCGCAGCGAGTCGACCTTGTGGCTGGAACACTGGTCGTTGCCGCTGGTGGAAACCGACGCGGCGGGCAACAGCTGGCAATACCGCTATGACCCGCGTGGCAACTGCACCCACGAGACCGATCCGCTGGGGCAAGTCACCCAATACCGTTTCGATGCCCAGGGTCAGGTGGTCGAGATCATCGACGCCACCGGTAAAAGCAAAACCTTGCAGTGGAACGACCTGGGGCAGTTGATTCGCCATGTCGACTGCTCGGGTTCGCCGACCACCTTCAGCTACGACCGGCGCGGTCATCTGCAGGTGGTCACCGATGCCCTCGGTGAACGCGTGACCTATCAGCACGATGCCCAGGGTCGTCTGTTGCAGAGCCAGTTGCCGGACGGTCGCGTCGAACAGTACCTGCGCGACGGCAGCGGCCAGCTCACCGGTTATGTCGACCCGGCCGGGCACAGCACCGGTTATCAGTACGACCGTCGCGGCCAGGTACGCCAACGCATCGATGCCCATGGCCGGCAGGTGCAGTTCGGCTATGACGCCTATGGGCGTTTGCAAGCGCTGACCAACGAGAATGGCGAGAGTTATCGCTTTGCCTGGGATGCTGGCGACCGCCTGATCGAACAACGCGATCTCGACGGCAGCGCCCGCTGTTATGCCTATGACGTGCTGGATAACGCGACTCGCGTCGAATACGTTCCGGCAGCGTTCGGCAATGGACTGGCGCTGGTACCGACGCAGCCGGTGGCCCCCATCGTCCACCAGTTGGAACGTGATGCGGTAGGTCGGCTGATCGCCAAGCTCACCGATGATGGGCGTACCGAGTACGCCTACAACCCGCAGGACCAACTCATCGCCATCACCTTTACCGACAACGACGGTAATGAACAAAAGCTCGGCTTTGCTTATGACGCCCTGGGCCAGTTGCAGGAAGAACAGAGCGCGGCGGGTAGCTTACGGCATCACTACGATGAGCTGGGCAATCTGATCCAGACGCAGCTGCCGGATGGGCGTTGGCTCAACCGGCTGTATTACGGCAGCGGACATCTGCACCAGATCAATCTGGACGGCCGGGTTATCAGCGATTTCGAGCGTGATCGCCTGCACCGCGAGGTGTTGCGCACCCAGGGCCAGCTCAGCACCCGCAGCGAATACGACCGTGTTGGACGCCTGCGCTCACGCTTGCGCCGCCCTTCCAGCCAGCCATCAGCCTTGCCGGCGCCAGCGCAGAAGCATTTCGACTACGACCCCAGCGACAACCTGATCGGCCGCCTCAACCGCCAGCCACGGGGCGATCAACGCCAATTACTGCATTACGACGCCACGGGCCGGATCATCGCCAGCCAGGACAGCGTGCAGGGCCAAGGCGAAACCTTCGCCTACGACGCCGCTGCCAACCTGCTGGACGGACCGTCAGCCAGTGCCGGACTGGTGGTGCACAACAGACTGCTGACCTATCAGGACAAGCGTTATCGCTACGATGGGTTTGGGCGAATGATCGAGAAGCGCAGCGGCAGTCATCGGGTGCAGCGCTTTGCCTACGACGCGGAACACCGGCTGATCGAGGTGCGCAATCAGGACGGTGCGCGGGAAACCGTCGTGCGCATGACCTACGATCCGCTGGGGCGGCGTATCGGCAAGACCGAGCACGACAACAACGGCTATCCACTGGGCGAAACGCGTTTCACCTGGGATGGTTTGCGCTTGTTGCAGGAGCATCGCAATAGCCAGACCAGCCTGTATCTGTATGCCGACGACGGTTATGAACCGCTGGCTCGGGTCGATGGCAGCGGGGAATTGCAGAAGGTCCGCTATTACCACAACGACCTCAATGGCCTACCCGAGCAACTGACCGAAACGGATGGAGCCACGGTGTGGCAGGCGCGGTATCGGGTCTGGGGCAACACCCTTGAGGAGATACGCGAGCCGTACTACATCGAGGAACAGAACCTCCGGTTCCAGGGTCAGTACCTGGACCGGGAGACCGGGCTGCACTACAACACGTTCAGGTTTTATGATCCGGATGTGGGGCGGTTTACCACGCCGGATCCGATTGGGTTGATGGGTGGGTTCAATCTTTACCAGTACGCACCGAATCCGTCGGGATGGGTGGATCCGTGGGGATGGGAAGTCTGTCGCCTGAGTTCGGCACAAAAGAAAGCAATGGGCCCTGCACCAAAAGGAATGGTCAAACCCCATTACCATCACATCGTCCGAGAGAAAGCCCCCCGCACCTGGAAAGCACAAAATCAGCAGTACATCACCGGCGCGCAAAAAATATTGGCAAAACACAAAATCGGGCTGAACGATGACCCGAGAAACTTCACATGGGCACAGAATGGTGGGGGCAACCACTCTGTTGCGAGTGCGAAAAAAGTTTTCGAGATTCTTCAGAAGGCTGACAGCGGCGGAACCGCAAGCATTGAGAGCGCACTGAAAAGAATGGGCATGCAAATGACGGGAGGGACATTCTAAATGGATGACTCGGAAAAGATTTATGAAAACAATATAGCGGTCATATCCGAGCTGCATGCCGCCATAGAGGCAGGCAAAACATCTGCGGTCAAAGCGACACTGGAACAGCATCCAGACCTGCTTGGTCTCCCCTTGTATGGGCTACCGGGACACGAAACCCTGCTGCATTTGGCGGCAGAAAGCGGCCAGACAGACATCTGTGAGTTATTGGTCACCATGGGTATCGCCCTGGATACCCCTGCCGCCAGCTCAGGCGATACCACACCGCTATCTGGTGCGGCACGCAACGGCCATTTGGAAGCATGCAAATGGTTGCTCGATGCGGGAGCGAGAATCGACGGTTGGCCGACAAGTGTCACAACACCTCTCATAGAGGCTGTTGTTTCCGAGCATCAGGCAGTGGTCGAATTTCTGGTCAAGCGGGGCGCCGATATCAACCGGCTCCACAGCAGGCTCAATACCACGCCTCTGGACATCGCCAATAGCTGGGATCTTCCAGACATTGCATCGATCCTGAAAGATAACGGCGCCGTGAGCGTGATGGACGTTATCCGCGAGCCTGAGAGCGAATATGGTGGCGCCATTGTCAGTTTTGTTCACAACACCGCCGGCTGGGTTCTGCCCGCTCAAGTAAGCCCCGTAACGGCTATAAAAAACGTTGATCTGCGTATCAGCTGCATCGACGGAAAAAATAAATTCAAGCTGTTGTTTACTGTCGGACTGTTCAACCAGTCCCCCAGGACAGAGCTTTTTTTCTGTTTGCCCGGGGATTGGCCGTTGACCCGCTCTGGCTTCAACACCGACAGCACGTGGGCATTTCCTACTCAAATGTTGTCTCGACTGGCAAATGAAACGCTTGAAAACGGCTCATTGAAAGAAGGGCAGCTCATTCGGCGAACCGACCCCGCCTATTCGGACCTAGGGTGGCCAGCAGAGATTGATGCATTGGTCACTGTTGATAAAGTTTGGAACAAAGACTCCTCGAACGAACCAATACCCGATGAGGACAAAGTCATGCTGTACGTGCTGGCGCCGTTGAAATTCACCAAAAAAGGGGCACCTGATGAGGCTGCGCTCGCCGCATTGGCAGACAGCAGGCGCGCAGCAAGCTGGGCTAAGCTAGCCATTCCAGCCGCCATTACTGAATGATATTTTTAGTAACTATAAGATCAGTATGCGACCGAGACTCTGAAAGATATTGCGTTTTTATGCAGTCTAGCCGTTGAACTCCGTCGCGTACTTATTTCTGAAAACCCACAAATTTACCAATCCGACACCATGCTCTCCCACCCGTTGCTAGCAAATGAAGCATCCCACCAAAAAACCTCATATTTCCCACGCACTTCGGCGCATGAGGGATATCGCCCGCACCGCCAGTAATAAGCTACAGTTTTCCTGTCGCTGAAAACTCAGCGATACGGGGTTCGCAGCCCGATTGTGAATAGGCACACTGCGTCGCGAAAGCGGCTGCTTAAGGAGCCTAACAATGACAAATAACATTACCCCCAATCTGCCTCTCACTCGCAAAGCACCTAGCGCGGTCGAAAAGGCGGTATATCTACGTAAAACCTCTGACGTCCCTTCCGGCAAGGCTGAGTTGGATCCGGCAAACACGCCAGGATTGCTCAGTACCCTCGCCTTCACTTCCTCCAAACCCGTCATCCCCGAAGATCCCTGCAAGCCCACGCTGTTTTCCATCCAACCAAGCATCAACGCCCAGGATGCGCTGACCTACGTGTCGCGACTGCTCGAAACGGCTGAACTCAATGGCGGCGAAATCAGCCTGCATACCAACCCCGTCGAACGGGCGCTGTTCTAGGGCATGCTGCATTCGGTGGAAGTCGCTCGGGCGGTGGTGGATGCGTTGCTGGAAGGTTCGTCCTCACCTAATCCTGCATCGCCTTCATAAATTTCCCAGGCGGTAAGCAGAGCCTTATCCGCACCCTCTGAAAATCCCGGTAACGATCAGCCTGTCGTTTTTAGGCGCGTTATCGGGATAACGCATCGCTCAAACTAAACAACACCCTGCATAAAAAATTCAGCAGGGACCTTAAAAAAATCGGAAAGCTTTTTTACCTGTGCAACGGTCATCTTTCTTTTATCGTTCAAAATCTCAGAAATCGCACTTTGAGTTGCAATGGCAGAAAGATCCTTTTGCTTAATCCCTCTTTCATCCATCAGAAATGCCAATGCTTGCGACTGAGAAGAATAAGGGATCAGAACCGTTTCGGTCTCATATTCATACACACGATCAGCCACCAACTCCGCAAAGCGCGCAGCCGCATGATCCTCACTGTCCGCATGTGAGTAAAGCTCATCAATCAACGCCATTCGATCTTTAAGATCGCTGTCATCCTTGATTTTCTCACGGCATGCGGATAGCAACCGAGCCAAGGTCGCTACTTGATCGTTCAGACCTTCAAGCATGGGGGAAATATTGGCTATGAAAATATCAAAGTCTGTTGGACCGACCTTATTACGTTTCATTTCGTCACCTGCTATTGCATTTTGCAAGACTGTAGAAACCCGTCCTGAATCTTGTTTACTTAACTTCACTCTGCCACCACTTGTCATAGCTGGCATGCGGCAAAATATCTTTTATGAAAATGCTGCCATTTTTCGTATTAATCCAAGAAATAATTCGACACTCATTCTTCTTGATATCAAAGATATAGATATCCAAGGGGCCCTTTTTACTGCTGACCTTGAGCTTGGAATGAGGAATTCGGTCGACATTCCACCCTGATACAGTTGCCCAGACCTCTCGAAATTGCTCAAAGGACTCGTAGCGCAAGCCTGGCCGATCAAATGTCGTGAGCCAAAGACTCAAAGGGACTCGCCACTGGCTGTAAGTGTTCATCGCTTGTGTCACCGCTGCTTTTGCTATCACTCGCATGGTTGTTGACCTTCAGCATAGGCGAAAATATCTCAAATCCAGATATTTGTCAAAGTTCAAGCCCTCATCCTAAGTGATCGAAACCCCGTGCGGCCCCAACGGAAAAACAATGAAACGCTCTGGTGCAGAGTGCTACTACCAGACCAGTCGTCGCTCACCCGCCCCTTCAAAAGCACCATCCCCAGCGTGGTCTATCCTTGAGTCGTCACTAGAGCCGGACCTCGACACAGGAGACAGCGAATGGATGCACGAGAAAGAGCGTTGATGCGGGCCAGCGTGGCCTTGGGGCTGCTGATCAGCACCCTGAAGAAGCACGATCTGGAAGCCCCCCTTTCCCTGGACGATCCACATTTCAAGGAGCTGATCACTCACCTGCGGGACAACTTGCTGGAGGCGCAGGCGGACGAGAGCGTTTCCAGTGTCATGGTCTCGATCAACAAGGCCTTCACCGATGGCGTGCGGCTCAATGCCCGCAGCGTGGGTAGCTTGTTGACGGCGCTGAAGAAGGTCGATGGGCTGCTCATCGAGGCCGGCGAGAGGCACGCTCCGTTGCAGCTGCTTCAGGTGAACGCGGGCTGAAATACAACCCTTGTAGGAGCCGGCTTGCCGGCGATGAGGCCCGCAAGCCTCGCGCCGTCTATCCGGACGTCATCGCCGGCAAGCCGGCTCCCACAAAAGCGGGTGCGGCGTTTGTGAGAGCGTGCACCCGCTATTTGCTCGACAACTGTGATCCACCCCCGCAATCGCAGTAGGAATAATTTCCCACCAACATCAGATCATTCATACTCCGCACCGCTCTTGACCTGATGATGGACCACCTGTCTTGATGACCTTTCATGTCTGACCCGCTCTGGGCTGCCCGCCTGGGCGACGCGTTGTCCCATACCTCGATGATGGCCGATATTCTCGGCGGTGTGCTCGAGGTCGCGGCCAACGTCGCCATCGGCGCACTGGCCACCGCAGCCGTGGTTGCCGCCACCGGGATCACCGTCGCCACCGGCGGGCTCGGGGCCTGTGTGCTCGGAGCCGTGGTCGGGGTCATTGTCGGCGTGGCGATGAGCAAGACCGGCGCCGACAAGGGCCTGAGCAAGATGTGCGAGGGCATCGGCAACGCGCTCTTTCCGCCCACGGTGCAGGCCACCATCCTCACCGGCTCCACCGACACCCTGATCAACTCGATTCCCGCCGCCCGCGCCGCCGGTGCGGTGCCGTCCCATGTCGAAGCGGCCGGTACACCGGACAGCGAGGAACCCGCCCCTGAAGCCAGCTACCTGGATATCGCCAAGGGCTTCTTTGCCCAGATGTGGCGACCCACGGTGGCGACGCCCGCCCCCGGCGCCGTGCCCAAGCCGCTGGACCTGGTGACCTGCATGAAGCATCCGCCGATGCCGCCGCAGTTTCTCGCCGAAGGCTCGAAAAAGGTCAGCATCAACGGTCAGCCCGCCGTGCGCAGTGGCGACCGCAGCACCTGTGACGCCACCGTCGTTTCGTCCGGGCTGATCTCACCCAATGTCACCATCGGCGGCGGCTCGGTGGTGGTACGCGAAATCCGCAGTGGCAAGACACCCGGCATCGGCCTGGCGATCACCGCGCTGATGATGCTCAAGGGCAGCAAGGGCAAATTTCTCAGCAACCTGCCGTGCATGTTGCTGGCCGGGGTCAACTCCTTCGTCACCAGCCAGGCCATCGGCGCGCTGACCAATGCCATCGTCGGTTCGCCCAACCCGGTACACGCCGCCACCGGGGCCAAGGTGCTGGGCGGCCTCGACGACCTGGATTTCGCCCTGCCAGGGCTACTGCCCCTGGAGTGGCAACGCTTCTACAACAGCCATGACGAACGTCGCAACGGGCTGTTCGGGGCGGGTTGGAGCGTGCCTTATGAGGTTTGCGTCGAGATTACGGCTCACCCCGAAGGCGGCGAGCGACTGATCTATATCGACGAACAGGCCCGCCGCCTCGACATGGGCTCGATCGCACCGGGCAGCGCGGTGTTCAGTCCCGGTGAAGGCCTGAGCGTCCGGCGCCATGGCAACGGCCAGTTGCTGATCGAGAGCGACGAGGGACTTTACCGACTGTTCGATCCAGCCCCAGGCGAACCTGGCCGTCTGCGCCTGAGCCAATTGGGCGACCGTAACGACAACCGAATCTATCTCGACTACGACGAGTCGGGGCGGTTGATTCGGCTGCGCGACACTTTCGATCTGGTGCAAGTGGAACCGATCTACAGCTCCCAGCGGCCACGCCGAATCAGCCGGATCGAACGCGTCTATCCCGACCAGTCCCGCGAAGTGCTGGTGCACTACGACTACGACGTACAAGGTGATCTGGCACACGTTCGCGATATCACCGGGCAGGTGCAGCGAAGCTTCGCCTACAACGCCGAGCGACGTCTGATCGAACATCGACTCCCCGTCGGCTTGCGCTGTTTCTACCAGTGGGCCAGGGTTCAGGAGCGGGAATGGCGAGTCATCCGGCACTGGACCGACGATGGCGACGATTACCACTTCGACTACGACCTGGACGCTGGTATCACCCGTGTCACCGATGGCCTGGGGCGGGTCGGTACCCGGTATTGGAATCCGCAACACCAGATTACCCGCTACACCGACGCCCTGGGCCACACCTGGTCCTTCGAGTGGAACGATGAACGCCAGTTGCTCGGCGCGACCGACCCCGGGGGCGGGCAATACCAGTTCAGCTACGACGAAGCCGGCAACCTCAGTGAAACCGTCGACCCACTGGGTCGCAGCGAATCGACCGTGTGGCTGGAACACTGGGCACTGCCGCGAGTGGAAACCGATAGCGCCGGCAACAGTTGGCACTACCACTACGATCCGCGTGGAAATTGCACAAGGGAAGTTGACCCGCTGGGGCAGGTCACGCGCTATCGCCACGATGCCCACGGTCAGACGGTAGAAATCATCGACCCCGCCGGCAAGAGCAAAAAGCTACGCTGGAACAATTTCGGCCAGGTGGTCGAGCACATCGACTGCACAGGCCACCCCACGCGGTTGAACTATGACGCTCGCGGCTTGCTCAGCAGCGTCACCGACGCTCTCGGTGAACGCACGGAGTATCGGTACGATGCCCTGGGCCGCTTGCTTGGCAGCCAGTGGCCGGACGGGCGTGCCGATCAGTATCGGCGCAATGCTGGCGGGCAGGTCAGCAGCTATACCGATCCCGAGGGGCAAACCACGCACTACCGTCATGATCGACGCGGCCAGGTACGCCAGCGGATCGACGCCCAGGGACGGCAAGTGGAGTTCAGCTACGACCACTACGGCCGTTTGCTGGCCCTGACCAACGAGAACGGTGAGCGCTACCAATTTGCCTGGGATTCCAACAATCGCCTGACCGAGCAACGGGACCTGGACGGCAGCGCTCGTCGCTTCGATTACGATGCACTGAACCAGGTCAGCGTCGTGCAGCTCATCCCGGCACCAGTACCGCCACGCTCCATGGAGCCTGTGGTGCACCGGCTCGAGCGTGACGCCTGTGGGCGCCTGATCGCCAAGGTCACCGACGACGGGCGCACCGAATACAGCTATGACCCACTGGACCAACTGACCGCCGTCACCTTTACCGATAACGACGGCAACGCGCAAACACTCGGTTTCGCCTATGACGCCCTCGGCCAATTGCTGGAAGAACGGAGTTCGGCGGGCAGCCTGCAGCATCATTACGACGAGCTGGGCAATCTGATCCAGACGCAGCTACCCGATGGCCGCTGGCTCAATCGGTTGTATTACGGCAGCGGTCACCTGCACCAGATCAACCTCGACGGGCAGGTCATCAGCGACTTCGAGCGCGACAGCCTGCACCGCGAAGTGCTGCGTACCCAGGGCCAGATCAACACCCGCAGCGAGTACGACCGCAGCGGACGCCTGCGCTCACGGTCGCGCCGTTCAGTCGGCCAACCCATGCAGCTGCCGGCAGCGGTGCAGCAGCATTTCGACTATGACCCCAGCGACAACCTGATCAGCCGTCGCGACCGACAGCCAAGCAGCGAACACCGTCAGTTGCTGCATTACGATGCCACCGGCCGGATCGTTGCCAGCCAGGACAACGTCCAGGGCCTGCGCGAAACGTTCACCTACGACGCCGCCGCCAACCTGCTCGACAGTCCGCCAGCCGGTATCGGGCGGGTCGAGCACAACCTCCTGTTGGCCTACCAGGACAAGCGCTATCGCTACGATGCCTTCGGGCGGATGATCGAAAAACGCAGCGCCGGACGTCGGCTACAACGCTTTGCCTATGACGCCGAGAGCCGTTTGATCGAAGTACGGAGCCAGGAGGGCACGCGGGAAACCGTGGTCCGCATGCACTACGATCCATTGGGACGGCGTATTGCCAAGACCGAGCATGATCACAACGGTTATCTGCTCGGCGAAACCCGTTTCACCTGGGATGGCCTGCGCCTGCTCCAGGAGCAGAAGAACAACCAGCGCAGCCTCTACCTCTATGCGGATGACAGCTACGAGCCGCTGGCCCGGGTGGATGGCCATGGCGCGCACCAACAGGTGCGTTACTACCAGAACGATCCAAGCGGCTTGCCGCAGCAACTGACCGAAGCCGATGGCAGCACGCTGTGGCAAGCGCGCTACCGGGTCTGGGGTGCCACTGTCGAAGAAGTCCGCGAGCCCTCTTACATCGAGGAGCAGAACCTGCGCTTCCAGGGCCAGTACCTGGACCGTGAAACCGGGTTGCACTACAACACCTTTCGCTTCTACGACCCGGATATAGGACGCTTCACCACACCGGATCCCATGGGCCTGGCCGGTGGCCTCAATGCCTACCAGTATGCCCCCAACCCGCAAGGCTGGAGCGACCCGCTGGGTCTGATGAAATGCGGTACACCGCCGCCCGGCCGGAAGGTCAAACGCACCGTGTATCGTTTCGAGGAACCCAGCCGGGTCAGCACCACCTGGACGGCCCACAAGTGGAACGTCGCCGCAACCCACCGCTATACCAACGCCGGACTGGGCGGCGTCTACGGGGCCAACTCGCGCAAGACCGCCATGGCGGAAGTTACCCACTGGAAAGTCGACCTGTCGACACGAATACTGGTGAGCAAGAAAGTCCAACTCGACAATGTACTGGACCTGACCAACGCCAAGGTCCGCAATCAGTTGGGCGTGTCACTCAAAGACATTACCGGCTCCAAATACGACGTGACCCATCAGGTGGGCAGTTGGGCCAAGGCCAACGGCTATGATGGAATACTCGCCCCTTCTGCCCGAAATCCCACCGGGTCCAACCTTATTGCCTTCGACGGGTTCTAATCATGGAACAATTGGAAAACGATTATCCCGGCGATGCCAGCTGGCAAGCGCTGGTCACCCTCTACGAGGAGGACTATCTCGATGAGCAGGCACGGCAGCTGGCCTCCGCCATGGACGGACATCTGGACATGGCCGTAATTCTCTATGGCAAGAGAGGGCTCAAGGAAAGCTTGTGGTGGCTCGAGCAACCTGTCCCGGCACTGGATAACCTGACGCCCACACAATGCCTGGGCGACCCGATCCTGATTCGGCGCCTGCGCACGGCGCTGATGCGCATGCCCTGAATCGCTGGTGGACGATATTCAGGAACAACGGAACGGCTCTCGACCTGCCGGGCCATGGCGCAATACGGTGACTTTTCCCACGCAGAGGAGCGCCAGCTGGAAGTGGTGGTCGAGGCGACAACCGCTTGCTTGGCAGCACTGCCGAGCCCCTGAGACCACCATCGCCGCGATGCGACATCCCGACAAGCCAGCACACAAAGGCTGGGCACGACGATATTCTGATGGCGGAACACGTACCTGAAGTGGGAGCGGAGCTTGCCCGCGAAGCTTTTAGCGTTCTCACCGGCCTCTTCGCGCGCAAGCTCCGCTCCCACATGGCCATCCGGTCGTCTGCAGATTGTTGATTCGACACTGAACAGTGGGGGGCCTTGCGACAGCACCGCCAGAATGAAAAATGGGCACCCGATCCTATCGGCGTGCCCATTTTTTCTACAGCGCTCCCGTTGCTCCGGGAGTGGTACCTGACGCTTACGGGTTGACGCTATCTTTGAGCGACTTGCCCGGTTTGAATGCGACGGTATTGCTGGCCTTGATCTTCACCGGCTCGCCGGTTTGCGGGTTCTTGCCGGTACGGGCACCGCGATGGCGCTGCAGAAAGGTGCCGAAACCTACCAGGGTGACGCTGTCTTTGCGGTGCAACGCGCCGGTGATTTCTTCGAGGACGGCGTTGAGCACGCGGTTGGCCTGTTCTTTCGTGAGGTCCGCTTTTTCAGCAATTGCAGCGGCGAGTTCTGGTTTACGCATAATGAAGCCTCTTTGACGGTTTTTTGTTGTTATGTCCGTGCTGTTCTTCCGGAACAGCGCCCAAGGCGCCGCAGGCTCTACTCTGCGGCAGACGGGAGTGAGGATGGCACGAGGCAAGGCCCCGCGCCAGTCTCGTTACGACCTTTGTAGGGGCAAGAAGCGGGTGTTTACGACAGAAGGACCGGTATTTACGCCAGCAACGGCGGAAGCTCCTTGTTCAGGGCCAGTTTTTCCATCACCGCCGCGCCCGTCAGGGCATAACCCAGCAGCCGACCGCCGGTGTCGCGGCACAGGGCCTTGATGTCGGCGCCCTGCCCTTCGACCGTCCACACGCCTTCGCTGCCACGGGGCGGTGGCGACACCACCAGCGGGCACACCGGCGTCTTCACGGTGATCGGCATGGCGCCGTAGCTCACCGCGGTGGCATTGCCGGCCAGGGTCTGGGCCAGCGCCCGGGCGCAGCTCATCAGCGGCATGACGTACAGCAGATTCAAGCCATCGACCTCGGCGCAATCGCCCAGGGCGTAGATATTGGCGTGGGAGGTTTTCAGGTGGCGATCGACCACCACCCCGCGATTGACCTGCAAGCCGGCGGCGGCGGCCAGGTCGATGCGCGGACGCAGGCCGATGGCCGAGACCACCACGTCGCAGGCCACGGTGGCGCCGTCCGACAGATGCGCCTCAAGGTGATCGCCGCTGCGTTGCAGGCGGGTCAGCACCGGGCCCAGGTGAAAACGCGCACCAAGGCTTTCCAGGCCCGCCTGCACAGCGGCGGCCGCCGCCGGGTGCAGCAGCGTCGGCATGACCTGTTCGCACGGCGCGACCAGTTCCACCTGGTAACCGCCAAGGATCAGGTCATTGGCGAACTCGCAGCCGATCAACCCGGCGCCCAGCAGCAGCACACGCTGCTTGCCCGCCGCCGCCGCACGGAAACGCGCGTAGTCTTCCAGGTCGTTGATCGGGAAGATCGCCTCGGGGGCATCGCCTTCCACCGGCACCCGCACGGTTTCCGCGCCCCAGGCCAGGATCAGGTCACGGTAGCTCACCGCTTCCTCGCCGATCCACAGGCGTTTGTGGCCCGGGTCGATGCCGCTGATGCGGGTGTGGGTGCGGATCTCGGCCTTGAGCTGCTCGGCCATGGTCCCGGGTTCGGCCATGCTCAGGCCATCGGCGTCCTTGTTCTTGCCGAAGCCGGTGGACAGCATGGGCTTGGAGTAGGAACGCCCGTCGTCGGCGGTGATCAGCAGCAGCGGGGTTTCGCTGTCGAGCTTGCGAAACTCCCGGGCCAGGTTGTAACCGGCCAGCCCGGTACCGACGATCACGACAGGTGCGCTCATTCCTTTCTCCAAGTCCATAGACATCTGTTTAAAAATTGATCGATCAGGCGATTTCGATCATTTCGAAATCCGTCTTGCCGACGCCGCAGTCCGGACACAGCCAGTCAGCGGGGACATCTTCCCAGCGGGTCCCGGGGAGGATGCCATCATCCGGCCAACCGTCGGCTTCGTTATAGATCAGCCCGCAAACCACACATTGCCACTTCTTCATCTCGTTACTTCCTCGGTTCCCAGGCTTTTAACGGCACGGACAGTCGATAGGCACAGCGTTGCCGTCCGGCTCAGGGCGTTTTGTACTGATCGAAGGCCGCCGATGCAAGCACGATCGACAGCCTTGATCAGCCGGGCGCTCTAAACGGCCGAACCGCCTGTGATAAGCTCGGCGCCTCACTGGCTGCCAATCAACTGCCCATCGTGCCGCACAAAGCCCCCGTTCCAGCGTCTCCCGCCTGGCTCACCCAGAGCCGGCTGACCACCCCGCCAGACGCACCAACCCTCGACTGGTTATTTGACGAAGGGTCTCTTACTCGTCGTCTGACAGCACTTTCCGATAACGCCTTCAGTGTCACGCCGCTGTTCGAAGGCTGGCAACCGTTGCGCGACGACGAGTGCGCGGCGCTGGAGTTGCCGAGTGAAAGCCTGGGTTGGGTGCGCGAGGTCTATTTGCGCGGTCACGGCCAGCCCTGGGTGTTCGCCCGCAGCGTCGCGGCGCAGAGTGCCTTGCGCGAAGGTGCCCTGAATATGGACGAGTTGGGTAGCCGTTCACTGGGTGAACTGCTGTTCTGCGATCAGGCGTTCGAGCGCCAGGCCATCGAGGTCTGCCATTACCCGGCGCCCTGGCTGCCGCCGGAGCATCGCGCCGATCATCTCTGGGGCCGCCGCTCACGTTTCAATCGCGGGCCGCTGAGCCTGCTGGTGGCGGAGATTTTCCTGCCGAGCCTGTGGCACGCCGTCAGTACCTGTGGGGAGAACTGCTGATGTACCTGAACCTGCTCAAATCCATGAACCGCCTGCACCCACGGGCCTGGGACTTTCTCCAGCTGACCCGCATGGACAAGCCCATCGGCATTTACCTGCTGCTGTGGCCGACCCTCAGCGCCCTGTGGATCGCGGCCAAGGGTGTACCGTCGCTGGGCAACCTGCTGATCTTCACCCTCGGCGTGATCCTGACCCGCGCCGGCGGCTGCGCCATCAATGACTTCGCCGACCGCAAGGTCGACGGCCACGTCAAACGCACCGAGCAGCGGCCCATCGCGGCAGGGCGGATCAGCGGCAAGGAAGCCCTGGCGGTGTTCGCCCTGCTGATGGGAATCAGTTTCCTGCTGGTGCTGTGCACCAATGCGACCACGGTGTGGTTGTCCTTCGGTGCCCTGGCGGTAGCGGCCTGCTACCCGTTCATGAAGCGCTACACCTATTACCCGCAAGTGGTGCTGGGGGCGGCGTATTCCTGGGGCATCCTGATGGCCTTCACCGCCGAGACCGGCAGCCTGCCCGCCACGGCCTGGTTGCTGTATATCGCCAATGTGCTGTGGACGGTGGCATTCGACACCTATTACGCCATGACCGACCGTGAGGACGACCTGAAGATCGGCGTGAAATCCACTGCCATTCTGTTCGGCGAGGCCGATCGGGTGATCATCCTGACCTTGCAGGGCCTGATGCTCGGCTGCCTGCTGCTGGCCGGGGCGCGGTTCGAGCTGGGGGGCTGGTTCCATATCGGGCTTTTAGCGGCCGCGGCATGTTTTGTCTGGGAATTCCGGGTCACCCGAGGCAAGGACCCGCAGCTCTGCTTCAAGATGTTCCTGCACAACCACTGGGCGGGATTGGCGATTTTCCTGGGTGTGGTGCTGGATTACGCGGCGCGCTGAGCAACCCCGCTCGCCAGCCAGGCACCCGTTCCAGAGGACACAACGGAACCTGTAGGAGCCTGGCTTGCCAGCGAAGCTTTTAGCGGTCTCAAGGGCCTCTTCGCGGGCAAGCCCTGCTCCTACAAGGTATTGCGGTGAATCAGTGCTTGGCCATGTGCCACATACCGCCTTTGCCATCACCCATGGCGTCTCCAGGCTTGGCGTCCATCTTGTAGGTGTACATCGGTTTGCCGTTATGCGCCCACTGCATCGTGCCGTCATCGCGCTTGATCATTGTCCAGCCAGCCTCAGCCTTGGCATCCGCAGGAGCCATCATCGGCGGCCAGTTCTTGGCGCAATCGCCATTGCACATGGATTTGCCGTTGGCATCCTTATCAAAGGTGTACAACGTCATCCCCTTGCTATCGACCATCATGCCGTTTTTCATCATGGCCGGCTCAGCCGCGAAAACCAGGGTCGGCAGCGTTAACGCCGCCGTTACCATCAGGGCTTTCAACGAAAACGAAGAGTAAGTCATAAGAACCTTCCTTTTGTGGTTGTAGGATTCGAACCCCCAGCGTAGCCCATGAATATGACCATTGCGGCGTGCGGAAAAAAGCTGTCACATGTCTGCAATAATTTCGTTATCTAATGCGGCGCAAGACAGTTAAATGACAAGAGGGTGAAGGGATATGGTTGGCAGGAGCATTCTGATCGTCGACGACGAAGCGCCCATCCGCGAGATGATCGCCGTTGCGTTGGAAATGGCCGGCTATGACTGCCTGGAAGCGGAAAACTCCCAGCAGGCCCACGCGATCATCGTCGACCGCAAACCCGACCTGATCCTGCTCGACTGGATGCTCCCCGGCACCTCGGGCATCGAGCTGGCCCGGCGCCTCAAGCGCGACGAGCTGACCGGTGACATCCCGATCATCATGCTCACCGCCAAGGGCGAAGAGGACAACAAGATCCAGGGTCTTGAAGTCGGCGCCGATGACTACATCACCAAGCCATTCTCCCCACGGGAGCTGGTGGCGCGCCTCAAGGCAGTGCTGCGCCGGGCCGGCCCGACCGACGGCGAAGCCCCCATCGAAGTCGGCGGCCTGCTGCTCGACCCCATCAGCCACCGGGTGACCATCGACGGCAAACCCGCGGAAATGGGTCCTACCGAATACCGCCTGTTGCAGTTCTTCATGACCCACCAGGAACGCGCCTACACCCGTGGCCAGTTGCTGGACCAGGTCTGGGGCGGCAATGTCTATGTCGAGGAGCGCACCGTCGACGTGCATATCCGCCGCCTGCGCAAAGCCTTGGGCGATGCCTACGAAAATCTGGTACAAACCGTGCGCGGCACCGGCTATCGTTTCTCGACCAAGGGTTGAGAATCGCTGCAAACAACCCGCAATACATCGGTAACCGAGCCGCTTCAAACTGGCAGCGTTGAAGCTTGTCGCTCGAACGGCTTCGCCTCCAAGGACGCATGTTGAAGTGAATCAAAACTGGCATGGCACCCTGATCCGCCATTTGTTGTTGCTGGTCACCGGCTGCCTGGTGGCAGGCCTGGCCAGCGGGTATTACGGCTGGAGCCTGGCCGTGGGCCTGGGGCTTTACCTGGGCTGGACCCTCAAGCAACTGCTGCGCCTGCATCAATGGCTGCGCCATCACAAACCCGAAGAATCACCGCCGGACGGCTATGGCCTGTGGGGCGACGTATTCGACAGCATCTATCACCTGCAACGTCGCGACCAGCGCGTGCGCGGGCGCCTGCAAGCGGTGATCGACCGGGTCCAGGAATCCACCGCCGCCCTCAAGGACGCGGTGATCATGCTCGACAGCGACGGCAACCTGGAATGGTGGAACCGCGCGGCGGAAACCCTGCTGGGCCTCAAGACGCCCCAGGACAGCGGCCAGCCGGTCACCAACCTGGTGCGGCATCCGCGCTTCAAGGAATACTTCGAACAGGAAAGCTACGCCGAGCCGCTGGAAATTCCCTCGCCGACCAATGACCGCCTGCGTATCCAGCTCTATATCACCCGCTACGGCAACAACGAGCACCTGATGCTGGTGCGCGACGTGACCCGCATCCATCAGCTGGAACAGATGCGCAAGGACTTCGTCGCCAACGTCTCCCATGAGCTGCGCACGCCACTGACGGTGATCTCCGGCTACCTGGAAACCCTGCTCGACAACGTCCAGGAGGTGAACCCACGCTGGGTTCGCGCCCTGCAGCAGATGCAGCAGCAAGGCAGCCGCATGCAGACCCTGCTCAACGACCTGTTGTTGCTGGCCAAGCTGGAAGCCACCGACTACCCGTCGGACAACCAGCCGGTGCGCATCGACACGCTGTTGCAGTCGATCAAGAACGATGCCCAGGCCCTGTCCGGGCAACGCAACCAGACCATCACCCTGGAAGCCGACGGCGCCATCCGCCTCAAGGGCAGCGAGGCGGAACTGCGCAGCGCGTTCTCCAACCTGGTGTTCAACGCCGTCAAATACACCCCGGCCGAAGGCAATATCCGCATTCGCTGGTGGGGCGACGAACACGGCGCGCACCTGAGCGTGCAGGACTCGGGCATCGGCATCGACAACAAGCACCTGCCACGCCTGACCGAACGCTTCTACCGGGTCGACTCCAGCCGCAACTCCAACACCGGCGGCACAGGCCTGGGCCTGGCCATCGTCAAACACGTGTTGCTGCGTCACCGCGCGCGCCTGGAAATCAGCAGCGTATTGGGCCATGGCAGCACCTTCACCTGCCATTTCGCCCCGGTCCAGGTGACGCGCACCAGCACCCGCAACCTGCCCGCCTGACGCCTTGCCGGGACACCGGCCGGGCCAGGCCACTAGGCAACGGGCGCATCTGCCGCTACATTGGTTGACTTGTGCCTGCCTTTCAGGCCTCCACCCACCTACTTCAAATTGAAATACGGAACCCGTAAAACCCCATCATGGACCCTTCCCCTAGTAGCTTGACCCTCGCTTCGCTCTTCGCCGACTTCGGCATGATTCTTTTCGCTCTGATCCTGGTATTGCTCAACGGTTTCTTCGTTGCGGCGGAATTCGCCATGGTCAAGCTGCGCTCGACCCGGGTCGAGGCCATCGCCCACAAGAACGGCTGGCGCGGGCAGATCCTGCGCACCGTGCACAGTCAGCTGGACGCCTATCTGTCCGCCTGCCAACTGGGTATCACCCTGGCCTCCCTGGGCCTGGGCTGGGTCGGCGAGCCGGCCTTCGCCCACCTGATGCAACCGCTGCTCAGCGCCGTCGGGGTGGACTCTGCCGAAGTGATCAAGGGCGTGTCGTTCTTTACCGCCTTTTTCATCATTTCCTACCTGCACATCGTGGTCGGTGAGTTGGCGCCCAAATCCTGGGCGATTCGCAAACCCGAGCTGCTGTCGCTGTGGACGGCGGTGCCGCTGTACCTGTTCTACTGGGCGATGTACCCGGCCATCTACCTGCTCAACGCCAGCGCCAACGCCATCCTGCGGATCGCCGGCCAGGGCGAGCCCGGCCCCCATCACGAACACCATTACAGCCGTGAAGAACTCAAGCTGATCCTGCACTCCAGCCGTGGCCAGGACCCCAGCGACCAGGGCATGCGTGTACTGGCCTCGGCGGTGGAAATGGGCGAGCTGGAAGTGGTCGACTGGGCCAACTCCCGTGAAGACCTGGTGACCCTGGACTGCAATGCGCCGCTCAAGGAAATCCTCGCGCTGTTCCGTCGCCACAAGTTCAGCCGTTATCCGGTCTACGACGCCGAGCGCAACGTGTTCGTCGGCCTGCTGCACATCAAGGACCTGCTGCTGGAGCTGGCGGCCCTGGACCATATTCCCGAGTCGTTCAACCTCGCCGAGCTGACCCGGCCGCTGGAGCGGGTATCGCGGCATATGCCGTTGTCGCGCCTGCTGGAACAGTTCCGCCAGGGCGGCTCGCACTTCGCCCTGGTGGAAGAAGCCGACGGCAAGGTGATCGGCTACCTGACCATGGAAGACGTGCTCGAAGTGCTGGTGGGCGATATCCAGGACGAACACCGCAAGACTGAGCGCGGCATCCTCGCCTATCAGCCGGGCAAGTTGCTGGTGCGTGGCGATACGCCGTTGTTCAAGGTCGAACGCCTGCTGGGCATCGACCTGGACCATATCGAGGCGGAAACCCTCGCCGGGCTGGTCTATGACTCCCTGAAGCGGGTGCCGGAAGAGGAAGAAGTGCTGGAAGTCGAAGGCCTGCGCATCATCATCAAGAAGATGAAAGGACCGAAGATCATCCTGGCCAAGGTTCTCAAGCTCGACTGATGGGGGTTATTTCCCTCTCAAGGCAAAATTCGGCAACGCCTCCAGCGGCTGGCTGAACTGATAGGGAATCGACACCAGCCCCATCCCGGTGTTGCGCTGCACGACGAAGTGCAAGTGCGGCCCGGTGCTGTTGCCGGTGTTGCCCGACAGCGCCAGCGGGCTGCCCACTTCCACCCGCTGGCCTTCGCGCACGCTCACCGAGCCTTGCTTGAGGTGCAGGTACACGCCCATGGTGCCGTCGTCGTGCAGCACCCGCACGAAGTTGCCCGAAGGGTTCTTGCCGCCGCCGCTCTGGTCGTTCTCGGTCTTGATCACCACCCCGCCCCGCGCCGCGATGATCGGCGTGCCTACCGGCATGGCGATGTCCATCGCGTAACGGCTCTTGGCGCCGAAGTGGCTGTATTGCCCGTTCGGCCCCTGGGTCAGGCGAAACGGCCCGCCGCGCCAGGGAAAGGGGTAACGGTAGCCCTGGGCCTGCCCGGAAGGGTCGCCCAGGAAGTATTGGAACCTGGGGGTGTATCGCATCGGCTCGCCGGCCTGAATCGCCGTGAGCAGCGCCAGACGCTGGTTGCTGCGGGCCGGCAGGACCTTGCGGATCGACTGCGGCGCACCGCTGACGTTCTTCAGGGCACCGAAACCCAGCTCTATCTCCACCGGGGCATAGAGGTCGTTGCGCACGTAGACCTCATCACCGCCCTTCTGCTTGCGGATATCCAGGCGTACCTGACGCTCCAGGTGCTCGACCATCCGATCACGAAACACGAATACCTGGGCGCCCGGCGCCGGGCGGTCACTGTAGGAGACCACCCCATTGGCATCGGTGTACTTGTAGATGGTCATGGCCGCAGCCGAGGTGGCGGCCATCAACAGACCACAGGAAAGCAGCAGGCGCAGGAACATAAGCGAGAGTCGCCGAATAAAACATGGCGACCAGACTAGCAGGTGGCCAGGGCATTTGTGTGAATCACGCCAGCTGGATGGCCCCGGGGCCAAAACACAGGTCGACGTTCAATTGAGCCGGCTCGGACAGGTTCACCAGCGCATCCAGAGAGAACTTGTCGATCTTGCCGTTCAGCAGGTCATTCAACCTCGGCTGGGTGATCCCCAGGCGCTTGGCTGCGTCCTTTTGCGAGAGCTCCCAGGCATTGACCCGGCTGATCAGCTCCATCATCAGCTTGGAGCGCAGGCGCATGTTGGCGGCCTCCCGAGGAGTGTCCTCAAGGGCATCCCAGACAGAGGCGAAACGTTCAGTCTTGATGGCGTTGGTCATAGCGTTGCTCCTATCTCCTTGTGCCTAGATATAGGCTTTTCCCGTCGACGGCAGGAAAAGCCTAATCAATGAACGGGATATCCGTGGTGCGAGGTTGTTTCAAAGCTTGGCGCAAAGGCGACCACCCACATGACTCTTAAACAGCTTATATCGAAACAGATATAAAACAACCTGAACGGAAGGATTCGGACGAAAGACTTCCGAAGGCGGCAAGGACGGAGGGCGCACTGCCGGGCGCCACCCGCCTCGCCGCCCTATCGTAGAACCTGCACCACGGCACTTTATCGGGCGCTCGTTTTAATCCGTATCCAAATGCAGACTCAGGAGAAGCTCGGGAGAACCGATAGCTCCGCCCACCAGGCGGTCAACCAAACTCCAGACCTTGACAGCCCACCCTAATGATAGAAACGAAGCCGGTACTCCATACGCTATATGACCAGCGGTGATGTCCGATGCCTTCACCGTATGGCGAAACACAAATTCGCTGCCGAGGAGGCCACCGACAAAAATCAGTATCGCCACATCGCCCGCAACCATCCCTTGGGTCTTGAGCCGCATCGGAATTCCACCGTCCTCCTGGATAAGCTCAAGGTCAACCCCGGTGCGGATGTCTTGTCCAACTCCATAGACCGCCTCGGGCACGGCCAAATCACCCGCGACTCCAAGCTCAAGAAGGGGAGATGTCCGAGTCCCCTCTGCTGATAGCACGGTGTAGATAACCTTGACGTTTCCGTACTTGATCGGCGTCAGATAGCCAGGTTCGACGGCCACGACAAGGTCCTCAGCCGGCTCCGTCCCGATAACGAGGTGTTTGACGAAACAGGCATCCGCGTTGGAACCCCACCAATAGATAGAAACCAGGGCGCCCTGGGTCATTGACGACGAAGCTCTGATTCGTAGGTTTACCCCTTGCGAAAGCGCTGACAACGGGATGACACCATCAACCGCTTCTTCCACCACCGGTTTGTATATCAGCCCCTCCACTGACAGCACTACGGTCGGCGATTTCCACTCTTCAGGCGGGTATTCCAAATAGAAGTAATACAACGCGACCTGCTGTCCTCGAAAGGCCAGCGCCCGATCAGGCGGCACGGGCACTATTGTGTCCTGGTTTTCCAACGGGATCATTCCACCGACACCAAAGACGCCATCACCATCCCACGACGTAAGGAACACGTGGTAGCGCCCCCCCACACTCATCCCCTCGACAAAGGGAATACGAATGGTCAGTCCCTTCTCCAGATCCGCAAATGAGATCTTTCCATCCACGGCTTGATCGATCGTAGCGGCCCGCAACGGCTCCAACTTCACGCGCAATTTATCGGCGACTCGGTCTCTTTCCTTCAGGCTGAGAAACTTGGTCATCACCTATCTCCTGTTTCGCAAGGCAACTGCAAAAGGCAGTTGACCGCATCGAATCTAGGGAAAGTGCCTGAAGACGTAACCTGTCAGAAATGACAGTTGCGACGAGTGGTGCACGCGCGCGAAAGCCGGTACGGGGATGGAAGGCGGGGATTGTGCCGAAGGAGAGACCCGGAGCAGGCCCGCCACCACAGACAGCGCCTGAGCGATGTGGGGACGAACCTTTGCTCGCGAGAAGAAGCCGGTCCGCGGGGCTTACGCGCCGGGAACGAAGTGCTTCAAGGCGGTACCACGGGCGATCAGGCGGGAGATATAGTCCAGCTTCTGGGCGTCCTGGTCGACAAAACGGAAGGTCAGTTGCAGCCATTCGCTGTCCGGCTTCGGCTCATGGGCGACGATGGCATGCAGATAGCCGTTCAAACGGGCGATCTCGGCGTTATCGCCCTGCTCCAGGTCCAGCACGGCGTTTTCCAGCACCTGCGGGAGGATCTCGGTACGCCGTACCACCAACAAGGCTTCCTTGATGCTCAGTGCCTTGATCACGCACTGCTGGGTGCCACTGGACAGACGCAACTGGCCCTGGCCACGACCGCCCGAGGCCGCCGCGGCGCCCGCTGGCGACGCAGCGGTGGCCGGACGCACCGGCGGGCTGTTGAGCAGGCCTTTGGACGGGGCCGCCGCAGGGGCTTGCGCCGCCGCCGGGCTGACCACTTCGGCACGACCGCCGGTCAGGGCACTCAGGGAGTCATTGGCAAAAGCCGAGTTGGCCTTGGTCGGCGCGCTGTTCATCAAGGTGTCGAGCTTGCCGACCTTGTGCAACGCCTGCTTGACCTTGGTCAGCAGCTGTTCATTGGTAAACGGCTTGCTCACATAACCGGAAACACCGGCCTGGATCGCCTGAACCACGTTTTCCTTGTCGCCACGGCTGGTCACCATGACGAACGGCATGCCCTTGAGATTGTCCTGCTGGCGGCACCAGGTCAGCAACTCCAGCCCGGACATTTCCGGCATTTCCCAGTCGCACAACACCAGGTCGAACGCTTCGCGAGCCAGTACCGCCTGGGCCTTGCGCCCGTTGACAGCGTCTTCGATCCGGATGCCCGGGAAGTAGTTGCGCAGGCATTTCTTCACCAGATCGCGGATGAACGACGCGTCATCCACCACCAAAACACTGACTTTACTCATTGACCATTCCTCTGAAAATCCCGGCTAGCATACTGACTAATGGCTATTTGCCAACAGCGATTGGTCACACCGGGACTTTTCGTTCGCGGGTGCTCGTAAAAATTCGTACGCCACAAACAAAAACGCCCGACCTTAGGCCGGGCGTTTTTCTCAGGCAATCTTACTTATCGTCAGCTTCGCCGGGAACATTAGCAGTTTCGGACAAGGTGCCCTCAACTTCCTGGCGCATGCGCTTGAGGCCCATGTGCCGGACATCGGTGCCACGCACCAGGTAGATCACCAGTTCGGAGATGTTCCGTGCATGATCGCCGATGCGCTCCAGGGAACGCAGTACCCAGATGATGCTCAGTACCCGGCTGATCGAGCGCGGATCTTCCATCATGTAGGTCGCAAGCTCGCGCAGGGCGGTCTTGTACTCGCGGTCGATGATCTTGTCGTATTGCGCCACCGACAACGCCAGCTCGGCGTCGAAGCGGGCAAAGGCGTCCAGCGAGTCACGGACCATGTTGCGCACCTGGTCGCCGATATGACGCACTTCGACATAACCACGCGGTGCCTCGCCCTCCTCGCACAGCTGGATGGCGCGACGGGCGATCTTGGTCGCTTCGTCACCGATGCGCTCCAGGTCGATTACCGACTTGGAGATGCTGATGATCAGGCGCAGGTCAGAGGCCGCCGGCTGGCGACGGGCGAGAATGCGCAGGCATTCCTCGTCGATATTGCGTTCCATCTGGTTGATCTGGTCGTCGATTTCGCGCACTTGCTGGGCCAGGCCCGAGTCGGCTTCGATCAACGCGGTGACCGCGTCGTTGACCTGCTTCTCGACCAGACCGCCCATGGCCAGGAGGTGGCTGCGTACTTCTTCCAGTTCCGCATTGAACTGCGCGGAAATGTGATGGGTAAGACCGTCTTTATCAATCATTGTGTCGCTCCGCGAAAGCTGCAAGCTTCAAGCTGTAAGCTTCAAGCCGAATTATGAATATGCTCAGGCTGCCCGTGCTTGCCGCTTGTCGCTGACGACTTGCAGCTTCCTCACCTAGCCATAACGACCGGTGATGTAGTCTTCTGTCTGTTTCTTCGCCGGGTTGGTGAACAGGGTGTCGGTGTCACCGAACTCCACCAGCTTGCCCATGTACATGAACGCGGTGTAGTCGGAAACCCGAGCGGCCTGCTGCATGTTGTGGGTGACGATCACAATAGTGAATTTAGATTTCAACTCGTAGATCAGTTCTTCGACCTTGAGGGTCGAGATCGGATCGAGTGCCGAGCACGGTTCGTCGAGCAGCAAGACTTCCGGTTCGACCGCGATGGTCCGGGCAATCACCAGACGCTGTTGCTGACCGCCGGACAGGCCCAGGGCCGAGTCGTGCAGACGATCCTTGACCTCTTCCCACAGCGCCGCGCCCTTGAGGGCCCATTCCACGGCTTCATCGAGAATACGCTTCTTGTTGATGCCTTGGATACGCAAGCCGTAGACCACGTTTTCGTAGATGGTCTTGGGGAACGGGTTGGGTTTCTGGAACACCATGCCGACCTTGCGGCGCAGCTCGGCGACGTCCTCGCCCTTGCGGTAGATGTTGTTGCCGTAGAGGTTGATTTCACCCTCTACGCGGCAACCGTCCACCAGGTCGTTCATGCGGTTGAAGGTGCGCAGCAGTGTCGACTTGCCGCAACCGGACGGGCCGATAAAGGCGGTCACGCGCTGCTTGGGGATATTCATGCTGACGTCGTACAACGCCTGCTTCTCGCCGTAGTACAGGCTCAGTTTCGGGACTTCGATGGCAACGGTTTCGCTCGCCAGGTCCAGGCTCTGCTTGCTACGGCCCAGGGCGGACATGTTGATGCCGTGGGTTTGGGGTTCATGCTGCATGGGGTAACTCCCTGCGCTAACAAATTCGGTTCAATGAGCCGTCGACACAACGCCTGGGTCAACGGTAACGCCGTTCTGTAGGAGCGTGGCTTGCCCGCGAAGCTTTTGGCGGTCTTGAGGCCCCCTTCGCGGGCAAGCCACGCTCCTACAGGGACGGCAATCAGCTATCCAGCGCCTTGTACTTCTCGCGCAGGTGGTTGCGAATCCATACGGCCGACAGGTTCAAGGTGGCGATCACCAGCACCAGCAACAACGCCGTAGCGTAGACCAACGGACGAGCGGCCTCGACGTTCGGGCTCTGGAAGCCGACGTCGTAGATGTGGAAGCCCAGATGCATGATCTTCTGGTCCAGGTGCAGGTACGGGTAGTTGCCGTCCACCGGCAGCGACGGCGCCAGTTTCACCACCCCCACCAGCATCAGCGGGGCCACTTCGCCGGCAGCGCGGGCCACGGCGAGGATCATCCCGGTCATCATGGCCGGACTGGCCATCGGCAGGACGATCTTCCACAAGGTCTCGGCCTTGGTCGCTCCCAGGGCCAGCGAACCTTCGCGCACGGTGCGGGGAATCCGCGCCAGGCCTTCCTCGGTCGCCACGATCACCACCGGCACCGCCAGCAGCGCCAGGGTCAGGGAGGCCCAGAGCAGGCCCGGGGTACCGAAGGTCGGTGCCGGCAGGGCTTCGGGGAAGAACAGCCGGTCCAGCGAGCCGCCCAGCACGTAGACGAAGAAGCCCAGGCCGAACACGCCGTAGACGATCGCCGGGACACCGGCCAGGTTGTTCACCGCGATGCGGATGATCCGGGTCAGCGCGTTCTGCTTGGCGTATTCACGCAGGTAGACCGCCGCCAGCACGCCGAACGGGGTCACGATCATCGCCATGATCAGGGTCATCATCACGGTGCCGAAGATCGCCGGGAAGATCCCGCCTTCGGTGTTGGCTTCACGCGGATCGTCGCTGAGGAACTCCCAGACCTTGCTGAAGTAGAAGCCCAGCTTGGTCAGCTTGCCCATGGCGTTCGGCTGATAGGCGTGGACCACTTTGCCGATGCTGATTTCCAGTTCCTTGCCGTTGGCATCGCGGGCCGTCAGGCTGTCGCGGTTGAACTGGGTGTGCAGATCGCTCAGGTGCGCTTCGATGTCCTGGTAACGGGCATTCAGTTCGGCACGTTCGGTCGCCATGTCGGCTTGCGCGGTGGCATCGAGCCGGCCTTCCAGTTCCAGCTTGCGGCCATGCAGACGAATCCGCTCGAGGCCGGCGTTGATGGCGCCGATGTCGCTCTTCTCGAGTGTCTTGATCTGCGCCGCCAACCCGTTCACGCGCTGGACACGGGCCTGCAACTCGGGCCAGGCGGCTTCGCCTTCGGCGATCACCTTGCCGTTCTCCTTGACGTTGACCAGGGTGCCGTAGAAATTGCCCCACTCACGACGCTCGATGGTCATCAGTTCGGCCGGGTAGGTCTGGTCCTGCAACCATTCGCCGACGATCCAGGTGAAGTCGTTGCCGTTCAGGTCGCGGTTACCGACCTTGATCAGCTCCCGGGTCATGAACTCGGGGCCTTCGTCCGGTACCGGCAAGCCGGCCGTTTTCAGGCGCGCGCGCGGCACCTCTTCCTTCTGTACCACTTCGCCGACCACGAGCTGGTTGGCCTGGCCCGGCACGTTGTACTGGGCATGCACCAGGTCGGCCGGCCAGAAGTGGCCCAGGCCGCGCACAGCGATCACGGCCAGCAGGCCGATGGTCATGATGACCGCGATGGATACCGCACCACCGCTGATCCAGACGCCGGGGGCGCCGCTCTTGAACCAGCTGTTCAGGGAGTTCTGTTTCACAGACTTCTACCTTTCTTAAAGCGACGAGTATTTCTTGCGCAGACGCTGACGAATCAGTTCCGCGAGGGTGTTCATGATGAACGTGAACAGCAGCAGCACCAGCGCCGAGAGGAACAGCACGCGGTAGTGGCTACCACCGACTTCCGACTCCGGCATCTCCACCGCGACGTTGGCCGCCAGGGTGCGCAGGCCCTCGAACAGGTTCATCTCCATGACCGGGGTGTTGCCGGTGGCCATCAGCACGATCATGGTCTCGCCGACGGCGCGGCCCATGCCGATCATCAGCGCCGAGAAGATCCCCGGGCTGGCGGTGAGGATCACCACCCGCGTCATGGTCTGCCACGGCGTGGCGCCCAGGGCCAGCGAGCCCAGGGTCAGGCCGCGCGGCACGCTGAACACGGCGTCTTCGGCGATGGAGTAGATGTTCGGGATCACCGCGAAGCCCATGGCCAGGCCGACCACCAGGGCGTTGCGCTGGTCGTAGGTGATGCCCAGGTCGTGGGAGATCCACATGCGCATGTCGCCGCCGAAGAACCAGTTCTCCAGATGCGGGCTCATAAACAGCGAGAGCCAGCCGACGAACAGGATCACCGGAATCAGGATCGCGCTTTCCCAGCCGTCCGGCACCCGCAGGCGCAGCGAATCGGGCAGGCGGCTCCAGGCGAAGCCGGCCACCAGGATGCCGATCGGCAGGAGCATCAGCAGGCTGAAGATCCCCGGCAGATGCCCTTCTACATAAGGCGCCAGGAACAGGCCGGCGAAGAAGCCGAGGATCACCGTCGGCATCGCTTCCATCAATTCGATCACCGGCTTGACCTTGCGGCGCATGCCCGGGGCCATGAAGTAGGCGGTGTAGATCGCGGCGGCGACGGCCAGCGGCGCGGCCAGGAGCATGGCGTAGAACGCGGCCTTCAGGGTACCGAAGGTCAGCGGCGACAGGCTCAGCTTGGGTTCGAAGTCGGTGTTGGCGGCGGTCGATTGCCAGACGTACTTGGGTTCGTCGTAGTTCTCGTACCAGACCTTGCTCCACAGCGCGCTCCAGGACACTTCCGGGTGCGGGTTATTGAGGACCAACGGCTGGATCTTGCCACCTTGCTCGACGATCACCCGGTTGGCCCGCGGCGACAGACCGAACAGGCCCTGGCCGTCGACCACCTGGTTGACCAGCAGGGTCCGGTGCGCGGTGCTGTGGAAAATGCCGAGCTTGCCGGAGGCGTCCATGGCGACAAAGCCCTTGCGACGCTCTTCGGCGGTGATTTCGACGATCGGCGCGGTGCCCATCTGGAAACCGCGGATATTTTTCAGGCGCAGTTCACCATCCGGATCGCGGGCCATGAACCACTGGGCCAGGCCGCCGGTGGAGTCACCGATGATCAGCGAGATACCGCCCACCAGTTGGGTACTGGCGGTCACTTCGGCATTGGCGCTTTCCAGCAGTTTGTAACGACCGTTCAGGCTCTTGTCGCGCAGGCTGAAGACATCGGCCTGGGCGCGCCCGTTGATCACATACAGCCACTGCTGGCGCGGATCGATATAGATCGCCTTCACCGGCTCGGTCATCTGCGGCAGCTCGATGCTCTTCTGCTCGCTGGTGACCTCGCCGGTCATCATGTTTTCTTCTTTGGTCAGCGCCAGCACGTGCAGTTGCGCGCCGGTGGAGCCGGCCACGACCAACGTGGTGTCGGCGGCGTTCAGGTTCACATGCTCAAGGGCACGGCCCTGGTCGTCGAGGCTGATCGGCGCCTCGCCGTAGGGGTACTCGACCGCGGGGGAAATGGTTTTCTTGCCGTCCGGGTAGGTCACTTTATAGGTATGACGGAACACCAGCGCCTGGCCATTGGACAAGCCGACAATCACCAGCGGGATACCCGGCTGGTCCTTACTGATAGAGGTGACCGTGGTGCCGGCCGGAATCGGCAGGTCGACCCGCGACAGTTCGCTGGCGTCCTGGACATTGAAGAACAGCACCTGGCCTTTGTCGGAAACCCGCATGCCGACCTGGTTCTGCTCTTCCAGGGAGATCATCAGGGGTTTACCGGCGTCCTGGATCCAGGCGGGGGTAATGCTTTTCTCGGCGGTCAGCGAGGCGCCCTGGAACAGGGGCAGGACCACATAACCGAGAAAGAAGAAGATCAGGGTGATCGCCCCGAGGACGGCGAGGCCGCCAATGAACACATACCAACGGGTCAGGCGATCCTTCAGCGCGCGGATTCGGCGCTTGCGTTGCAGCTCAGGCGTATTGAAATCAATGCGCTTGGGGGGTGAAGTCGTAGTCATGGTGGAATTGGCCAGATCGTTCATGCGCACACCCTAGCGGTCCTGTATGACAGAAAGATGACAATGCGGTGACGCACTGAAGCCGCCGCCCAGCAAGGCTGGCAGCGGTTTCGGAATGAGGGGCGCGGTCGATCGGGATCGGACCGCGCCTTGGTGTTGCTGCCGGGACTGGCGTCCCGGCCGAAAGCTTACTGCTTGCCTTCGCTCAGGCCCAGGTCAGCCAGTGCCTTGGCGGCAACTTTGGCTGGCAGTGGGATGTAGCCGTCTTTCACAACCACTTCCTGACCCTGCTTGGACAGAACCAGTTTCACGAACTCGGCTTCCAGCGGAGCCAGAGGCTTGCCCGGTGCCTTGTTGACGTAGACGTAGAGGAAACGCGACAGCGGGTATTTGCCGTTCAGGGCGTTTTCTTCGCTGTCTTCGATGAACTCGGTGCTGCCTTTCTTCGACAGGGCAACGGTTTTCACGCTGGCGGTCTTGTAGCCGATACCCGAGTAGCCGATACCGTTCAGCGAGGAGCTGATGGACTGCACAACGGAAGCCGAACCCGGTTGTTCGTTCACGTTAGGCTTGTAGTCGCCTTTGCACAGGGCTTCTTCCTTGAAGTAGCCGTAGGTGCCGGATACCGAGTTGCGGCCGAACAGTTGCACTGGCTTGTTGGCCAGGTCGCCGGTCACGCCCAGGTCACCCCAGGTCTTGACTTCGGCCTTGGCGCCGCACAGACGAGTCGAGGAGAAGATCGCGTCGACTTGTTCCATGGTCAGGTGCTTGATCGGGTTGTCCTTGTGCACGAACACGGCCAGGGCATCCACGGCGACCGGGATAGCGGTCGGCTTGTAGCCGTACTTCTGCTCGAAGGCCGCCAGTTCGGTGTCCTTCATCTTGCGGCTCATCGGGCCCAGGTTCGAAGTGCCTTCAGTCAGGGCGGGCGGCGCGGTAGCGGAACCGGCGGCCTGAATCTGAATGTTCACGTTCGGGTATTCTTTCTTGTAGCCCTCGGCCCACAGGGTCATGAGGTTGGCCAGGGTGTCGGAACCAACACTGGACAGGTTACCCGATACGCCCGTGGCTTTTGTATAAGACGGAATGGCCGGGTCCACACCAGCGGCGACCGCGTGGGCAGTTGCAACGCCAGCAGCGACAAAAGTCATTGCCGCCATCAAACGCTTCAGTTTCATGCCTTGCTCCTAGCAGAGAGGGTTTATCAGATCGGGGCCAAGTATCAGTAGGCCGGATGAACACTCTATGACTGGTATATGACAGTTAGATGAATGGCCATCATGCGCAAAACGCTGGTTTTTTGAACGCAAAAGCGGGCAAACGCCCGCCTTTACTGGACTACGCCGCCGTCGCGCGGCACTGAATCATGTCAAGACTGAAACAATTTGAAACCCTCTTCCTTTATATAGAGGGACTCCCATTTCCACCGTCGCAGCTTAACGCCCCTTCGACCACAGATACCCGCCCACCAGCACACCGATGCCGCAAATGATCGCCACATAATAGGCGGGGCCCATCGGGCTTTCCTTGAGCAGCAGGGTGACGATCATAGGGGTCAGGCCGCCGAAGATCGCGTAGGCCAGGTTGTAGGAGAACGACAGGCCACTGAAGCGCACCACCGCCGGGAACGCCTTGACCATCACGTAAGGCGTCGCACCGATGGTGCCGACGAACAGACCGCTCAGGGCATACAGCGGGAACAGCCACTCGGGGTGAGTCGGTACGGTGCTATAGAAGGTCCAGAACGTCACCATCAATCCCAGGCTGCCGAATACGAAGACCCGCCCGGCACCAAAACGGTCGGCCAGCGCACCGGAAAGGATGCAACCCAGGGTCAGGCAGATCGTCGCCAGGCTGTTGGCTTCCAGCGAAATGGTCGGGGAAAAGTGAAAGGCCGTTTGCAGCACGGTCGGGGTCATCAGGATCACCACCACCACACCGGCGGACAGCACCCAGGTCAACAGCATCGAGATCAGGATCGCGCCGCGATGATCACGCAGCACCGCGCCCAGCGGGATGCCGTCGGACAGCGCCTTGCGTTTCTGCAGCTCGGCAAATACCGGGGTCTCGTGCAACCAGCGGCGCAGGTAGACCGAGAACAGGCCGAACACACCGCCCAGCAGGAACGGGATCCGCCAGGCGTAATCCGCCACTTCCAGCGGGGTATAAAGGCTGTTGATCAGGGTCGCCACCAACGAGCCGAGCAGGATGCCGGCGGTCAGGCCCGAAGTCAGGGTGCCGCAGGCAAAGCCGATCTTGCGCTCCGGCACGTGCTCGGCGACGAACACCCAAGCCCCCGGTACTTCACCACCGATGGCCGCGCCCTGGATCACCCGCATCAGCAACAGCAGGATCGGCGCCCAGATGCCGATCTGCCCATAAGTCGGCAGCAAACCCATGATCAGGGTCGGCACCGCCATCAGGAAAATACTCAGGGTGAACATTTTCTTGCGGCCCAGCAGGTCGCCGAAGTGCGCCATCACGATGCCGCCCAGTGGCCGGGCCAGGTAGCCGGCGGCGAAAATCCCGAAGGTCTGCATCAGGCGCAGCCACTCGGGCATGTCCGCCGGGAAAAACAACTTGCCGACCACTGCGGCAAAAAACACGAAAATGATAAAGTCGTAGAACTCCAGCGCACCGCCCAGGGCAGACAGCGATAAAGTCTTGTAGTCGTTACGGGTCAGCGGGCGCGCGGGTTGCGCAATCGGGGTGGACGCGGTGGTCATGGGCTTCTCTTATTGGGCACGTCTATGAGCCACGCAAGGCTCGACTCAGGCTGGGAGCAGGTCTGGCACGATAGCAAATTGTTCGTAAAAGCACATGGATCGGCGCATTCGTCGGCAAAAATGAGAACCGGGAGGTCGTCTCGCGGTCTACCGACCGATATACTCGTGCCCTGCGCCGGGTAAAACCCGCAGGCTAGAGGGGTATTGTGCGAAAACGCCGTTGGGCCGAACCAGCCGCTTTCGCAGAGTTTCCCTTAGTGCGGCTTACGAGAAACGTAACGAACGTAGTATGTTCGGGCTGAATCGTTTTTCTTGAAGACGGCTATTCACCTGCAGTACCAACGTAGCGTTACGGGTCAGAGGCACCCCGGCATGATCGAACTCGAACAAGAAGATCCAATCCCGCAAGGCGATCTCGCCCTGCAAATCACCGCGCTCCCGCGTGAAGCCAACGGTTTCGGCGACATTTATGGCGGCTGGCTGGTCAGCCAGATGGACCTGGCCGGCACCGCCATGGCCAGTAAAGTGGCCGGCGGCCGGGTGGCCACGGTGTCCATCGACCGCATGGCGTTCCTGGTCCCGGTCGCCGTCGGCGCGCAATTGTCCTTTTATACCCATACCGAAGAAATCGGCCGCAGCTCGATGCGGATGATGGTCGAGGTGTGGAGCGACGATCCGCTGACCAGCGAATGGCGCAAGGTCACCGAAGCGGCGTTTGTGTTCGTGGCCATCGACGGCAGCGGGCGCACCCGCTCCGTGCCACGGCGTTAATCCGGCCGCCCGCCTGCGGCCCGTTACAACTCCCTGTCTTGCGAGAACACCATGACCACGCCCCATGTTGAAGCAGTAAAACTGGATGAGCTGAACGGCTGGCGGATCAGCCACGGCCAGGCCGAATTGCTGGTGGCGCAACAAGGCGCGCAGATCCTCAGTTACCAGTTGGCCGGGCAACCGCCGCTGATCTGGCTCAACAACGAGGCCGTGTTCAAGCAAGGCCAGGGCATTCGCGCTGGGGTGCCGGTGTGCTGGCCGTGGTTCGGCAATTTTTCGCGTAATCCGGACAGCGTGCAGGCCATGCGCCAGAGCAGCGAGGCCGCCACGGCCCACGGTTTTGTGCGGACGATGAACTGGACGCTGGAGGGCATCGAAGCGGAAGGCGAGGCGGTGAACGTGACGTTCAGCCTGCCGCTGCCCGAAGGCGGCCTGCCGGGTTGGCCGCACAAGGTTGGTCTGACCCTGCGTATTCGCTTGGGTGAGACCTTGCAGGTCGAGCTGACCAGCGAAAATCAGGACGATCATCCGGTCAGTATCAGCCAGGCGCTGCACACCTATTTCGCCGTCAGCGATGTACGTAATGTGCAGGTTGAAGGGGTTGATGGCCTGAGCTATATCGACACGCTGAAGGACTGGCAGTCGACGACGCAGATGGGCAGCTTGCACTTTAGCGGCGAGACCGACCGTATCTACCAGGATGCGCCAGCACAGTTGAGTATTGTCGACTCGGACTGGCAGCGGCGTATTCAGCTGACCAGCAGCGGCTCGCGCACGGCGGTGATCTGGAATCCGTGGATCGGCCGGGCCAGCCAGCTTACCGATATGGCCGATGATGGTTGGCAGAAGATGCTCTGCATCGAGACGGCGAACGTGATGGATGATGTGGTGACGCTGGCGCCGGGTGCCAGCCATACGTTGGGTGTGACTATCGGTAGTCAGCGCTTGGCTTGATACCGCGTCGCGGCCTTCGCGGGCAAGCTCCGCTCCCACAAGGGCGGAGTCGTACGCAAATTTTTTGCACGACTCAGGACTTAATGTGGGAGCGGAGCTTGCCCACGAAGGCGATCTGACAAACGCCGAAGACCTCGCGCCTTACAGATCCGACTCCTTCACCACCCGCACCTTCCCCGCATCCAGTGCATACGCCGCGTCGGCCAGGTCATTGCTGACCTTCTCGATCTTCAGCGTGCCGGTCACCCACAGCGGCGTATAGATATCATCCAGCTTCAAACCCTTGGGATACCGCACCAGCACCAGTTGATTGGGCGGCGGTGGCGGCACGTGGATGCAGGCGCCCGGGTACGGCACCAGGAAAAACAGCGTGCTGCGGCCCTTGGCGTCGGTCTCCAGCGGCACCGGATACCCACCGATGCGGATGTCCTTGCCGTCCATCGCCGCCACGGTCTTGGTCGAATACATCACCGCCGGCAAACCCTTGCTCTGCTTCAACCCACCCTTGGCGGTAAAAGTACCGTCGCCCTCGGGCGTGTTGTGGGTGATTTCCGGCATTTGCTCAAGGGCTTTCTGGTCCGACTTGGGCATCAGTTCCAGCCAGTCGGTTTCCGGAAGTTCACCGGCATGGGCCAGGCCACTGCCCAGGAAAACAAGGGTCAAAAGAAGACGGCGCATGGGGAGACTCGAAAACAGAGAGGATGTCGCACATTCTAGCCCTCTCCGCCATGGCGGCAGAGAGGGTTTGATCGCCTGGATCAGTTTCTTCTGATCAGGTTGTAGATCACCAGCAAGACAATCGCGCCCACAACCGCACCGATAAAGCCGGCACTCTGACCCGCGTGATAGATCCCCAGCGCCTGACCACCATAGGTCGCCGCCAGCGAACCACCGATACCCAGCAGGATGGTCATGATCCAACCCATGCTGTCGTCACCTGGCTTGAGGAAACGCGCCACCAGGCCAACGATGAGGCCGATAAAAATTGTCCAGATAATGTGCATGGCATTTCCCTCGGTGAGTGTGCACAGTCAAAGCCTAGTCAGCACTTTGACATCCTGCCATCAGAGGCCGGCGGCAACCGTAGGTTCCCGCCGGCACTGACTATCTTTACTCGGCGATCAACGCCTCGACCCGCAGGATCTGCTCCTGCAGCGTCGCCTTGTCCGCGCAGCGCAGCGTCGCGTGACCGACCTTGCGGCCGGCCTTGAAGGCCTTGCCATAGTGATGCAGATGGCAATCGGCGATGGCGATCACCTGCTCCACCGGCGGCACGGCGCCAATGAAGTTGAGCATCGCGCTTTCACCGACCTTCGCGGTCGACCCCAGCGGCAGCCCGGCAATCGCCCGCAGGTGGTTTTCGAACTGGCTGCACTCGGCGCCTTCGGTGGTCCAGTGCCCGGAGTTGTGCACCCGTGGCGCGATTTCGTTGGCCTTGAGGCCACCGTCGACTTCAAAGAACTCGAACGCCAGCACACCGACATAATTCAGCTGCTTGAGCACCCGGCCGGCATACTCTTCGGCCAGGGCTTGCAGCGGATGGTCGGTGCTGGCCACGGACAGGCGCAAGATGCCGTTGTCGTGGGTGTTGTGCACCAGCGGGTAGAAGCAGGTTTCGCCGTCACGGCCGCGCACGGCGATCAGCGAGACTTCCCCGGTGAAGGGCACAAAGCCTTCCAGCAGGCAGGCGACGCTGCCCAGTTCGGCGAAGGTGCCGACCACATCGGCCGCGCTGCGCAGGACTTTCTGGCCCTTGCCGTCATAGCCCAGGGTGCGGGTTTTCAGCACGGCCGGCAGGCCGATGCTGGCGACGGCGGCATCCAGGTCCGCCTGGGACTGGATATCGGCGAAGGCCGGGGTGGGAATCCCCAGGTCCTTGAACATGCTCTTTTCGAACCAGCGATCACGGGCGATGCGCAGGGCTTCGGCGCTCGGATAGACCGGCACGAACTGCGACAGGAAGGCCACGGTTTCCGCCGGGACGCTTTCGAACTCGAAGGTCACCACGTCCACCTCGTCGGCCAACTGGCGCAGGTGATCCTGATCGCCGTAATCGGCGCGCAGATGCTCACCGAGGGCGGCGGCACAGGCATCCGGCGCCGGGTCCAGGAAAGCGAAGTTCATCCCCAGCGGCGTACCCGCCAGCGCCAACATGCGGCCCAACTGGCCGCCACCGATTACACCGATCTTCATCGTCATCAACCTCAGGCGACGCGTGGGTCTGGATTGTCCAGCACGCTGTCTGTCTGTTCTGCACGGAATTTCTTCAGCACGGTGTGGAAATGCGGGTGCTTGGCGCCCAGGATACTCGCCGAGAGCAGCGCGGCATTGATCGCGCCGGCCTTGCCGATGGCCAGGGTCGCGACCGGAATACCGGCCGGCATCTGCACGATCGACAGCAGCGAGTCGACGCCCGAGAGCATTGCCGACTGCACCGGCACGCCGAGCACCGGCAGGTGGGTCTTGGCCGCGCACATGCCTGGCAGGTGCGCCGCGCCGCCGGCACCGGCGATGATCACCTCGATCCCGCGGGACTCGGCCTCTTCGGCGTACTGGAAGAGCAGGTCCGGGGTGCGGTGGGCGGAGACCACTTTCACCTCGTAGGGGATGCCGAGCTTTTCCAGCATATCGGCGGTGTGGCTAAGGGTGGACCAATCGGACTTGGAGCCCATGATCACGCCAACCAGTGCACTCATCGTCGTGCCTCTTCTCTTGGGCGCCCGCGGGCGCGTCAAAAAACAACAAGCCACGCGGGAGACCGGCGTGGCTTGTCATGCGAATCGGGGCCGGGCAAGCCGGCCGAAGGCCGCGCAGTATACCGAAAAAAGTGCGTTAAACGCACCTTTACCGACCATCTGTCGTTTGCTGGATTTTAGCCGCTGAAGGCCGGTTTACCTGACTTTCAGGTCAATCCAAAAACACCGCACCACCTGTAGGAGCCTGGCCTGCCAGTGAAGCTTTTGGCGGTCTCGAGGGCCTCTTCGCGGGCAAGCCCTGCTCCTACAGTGTTGTGTCGTGCACAAGATCGGTGAACGACGCCGCACTGTAGGAGCAGGGCTTGCCCGCGAAGGCGTCAGTCCTGGCGCCACAAGACTCGAGGCAATCCGGCTCCTACAGGTGGTGCGGTGTTCAAGCCGGGCCCGGTGCCTGTGCCGCCGCGCCTTCGAGCTTGCGCCACAACAAACGCACATTGGCCTTGCGCACCAGCGCACAGCGATACAGGCGGATTTCCAGCGGTACATGCCATTGCGGGCCGCCACACACCACCAGTTCGCCCCGCGCCAACTCGGCCCGGACACTGAGATGCGGCACCCAGGCAATGCCCAGCCCTTCCAGCGCCATGCTCTTCAAACTGTCAGCCATCGCGGTTTCATAGACAGTGGTAAAACGCAGATTGCGCTGGCGCAACAACAGGTTCACCGAGCGCCCGAGAAACGCCCCAGCGCTATACGCCAGCAATGGCACGCTCACCTCGCCCTCCAGGTCGAACAACGGCTGGCCATCCGGCCCCGTCGCACAGACCGGCAACATCTCGGTCTGCCCCAAGTGCAGGGACGGAAAGATCTCCGCATCCATCTGCAACGCCGCATCCGGGTCATAGAAGGCCAGCATCAAGTCACACCCCCCCTCGCGCAACGCATGCACCGCGTCGCCGACGTTGGTTGCCACCAGCCGCGTGGCGATATTCAGTCCTTCATTGCGCAACTGCGCGATCCAGCGCGGAAAGAAGCCCAGCGCCAGGGAATGCGCCGCCGCCACCTGCATGACTTCGCCCTGTCCGCCTTCCAGGTGATGCAGGTGACGCACCACCTCGCCCAGCTGTTCCACCACCGTACGCGCCGTCACCAGGAACAACTGCCCCGCCGCCGTCAGCTCGATCGGCGTGCGCGAGCGATTGACCAAGGTCAGCCCCAGCGCCGACTCCAGGCTGCGGATCCGTCGGCTGAACGCCGGCTGCGTGACAAAGCGCCGCTCGGCCGCCTGGGAAAAGCTGCGGGTCGCCGCCAGGGCACTGAAATCTTCCAACCATTTGCTTTCGAGATTCATCGGCGCCTCCCACCATGCGCACCATTTTGGTTCACACGCTCGTCATACACAACGCGTCACATCCACATTATGCCGTTTGTGCATAGGCCAGTGCTGAACAGCATTGGCCCAAAAATTCCCTCAAGCCTAGCATTGCCAACGTTCCGGCACCGACCGGGTTCTTATCGAGATGATTTCTATCATGTCCTCCGCTGCATCTTTCCGCACAGAAAAAGACCTGCTTGGCGTACTCGAAGTACCCGCCGACGCGTATTACGGCATCCAGACCCTGCGAGCGGTGAACAACTTCCGTCTCTCCGGCGTCCCGATCTCGCACTACCCGAAGCTGGTCGTGGCCCTGGCCATGGTCAAACAAGCTGCCGCTGACGCCAACCGCGAGCTCGGCCACTTGGCCGAAGACAAACACGCGGCCATCAGCGAAGCCTGTGCCCGACTGGTGCGCGGCGACTTCCACGAGCAGTTCGTGGTCGACATGATTCAAGGCGGCGCTGGCACTTCGACCAATATGAATGCCAACGAAGTCATCGCCAACATCGCGCTGGAGGCCATGGGCCACAGCAAGGGCGAATACCAGTACCTGCACCCGAACAACGACGTGAACATGGCGCAGTCGACCAACGACGCCTACCCGACGGCCATCCGCCTGGGTCTGCTGCTGGGCCACGACGCCCTGCTCGCCAGCCTCGACAGCCTGATCCAGGCCTTCGCCGCCAAGGGCCAGGAGTTCAGCCACGTCCTGAAAATGGGCCGTACCCAGCTGCAAGACGCCGTGCCGATGACCCTCGGCCAGGAATTCCGCGCCTTCGCCACCACCCTGAGCGAAGACCTGGCCCGCCTGAAGACCCTGGCCCCGGAGCTGCTGACCGAAGTCAACCTGGGTGGCACCGCCATCGGCACCGGCATCAACGCCGACCCGCGCTACCAGCAACTGGCGGTCGACCGCCTGGCCCTGATCAGCGGCCAACCGTTGGTACCGGCCGCCGACCTGATCGAAGCCACCTCCGACATGGGCGCCTTCGTGCTGTTCTCCGGCATGCTCAAGCGCACCGCGGTCAAGCTGTCGAAGATCTGCAACGACCTGCGCCTGCTGTCCAGCGGCCCACGCACCGGCATCAACGAAATCAACCTGCCAGCGCGTCAGCCCGGCAGCTCGATCATGCCCGGCAAGGTCAACCCGGTGATCCCGGAAGCGGTCAACCAGGTGGCGTTCCAGATCATCGGCAACGACCTGGCCCTGACCATCGCGGCCGAAGGCGGCCAACTGCAACTGAACGTGATGGAACCGCTGATCGCCTTCAAGATCTTCGACTCGATCCGCCTGCTGCAACGCGCCATGGACATGCTGCGCGAGCACTGCATCGTCGGCATCACCGCCAACGAAGCGCGCTGCCGCGAACTGGTGGAACACTCCATCGGCCTGGTCACCGCGCTGAACCCCTACATCGGCTATGAAAACGCCACCCGGATCGCCCGCATCGCCCTGGAAAGTGGCCGTGGCGTACTGGAACTGGTGCGCGAAGAAGGCCTGCTCGACGACGCCATGCTCGCCGACATCCTGCGCCCGGAAAACATGATTGCTCCGCGTCTGGTGCCCCTGAAGGGCTGAACTTCACCGGACTGCAACACGCTCACCAGGTCGAGGGACTAGACACCTCTCACCTTTTGAGGGCCTGAAGGTCACTCTTCAGGCCCTTTTTTTTACAACCGAAAGTAGGACGAAGGCTCTATCCCGGCCCCTGCCTTCACCAGAAATACCCTGCGCTTCGTCGTTTGTACTACAAACGAGTACAGACGACTGCGGTGCTCATAGGTATAGTGCCGCCCCTCTTCGCGTAAGCGATCCGCGGTACAGCGGCACTGAAACACGCGAAACAACACTAAAAACAACCCGCGCAAGCTCGGGATGAAAGATCGCCAGCCCACACTGCCCAGTGACATCGGGTGTAACGCGATATTTCGAACGAGCCGCCTTTGCATCAAAAAACAGCGAGGAACCATTCCATGCTTGAGGTCATCAACGACTTCCTCTCAGGGAAATTACTGATCGTGCTCATTGTCGGGCTCGGTAGCTACTTCACGATTCGTTCGCGATTCGTCCAGTTCCGCCATTTCCGCCACATGTTCACCGTCTTCAAAGAGTCCCTTCGTGGTCAAGCTGGCCAACTGAGCTCGTTCCAGGCCCTGATGCTGAGCCTCGCCGGCCGCGTCGGCGCCGGTAACATCGCCGGTGTCGGCATCGCCGTGACCCTGGGTGGCCCAGGCGCCGTGTTCTGGATGTGGGTCACCGCACTGGTGGGCATGTCCAGCAGCTTCTTCGAATGCACCCTGGCCCAGGTCTACAAGCGCGCCGATGGCGACGGCCTGTACCGTGGCGGCCCGGCTTACTACATCCAGCACGGCCTGAAGCTCAAAGGCATGGCGGTGGTGTTCTCCATCCTGCTGCTGGTCACCTACGGCTTCGCCTTCAACGGCCTGCAGTCGTACACCGTGACCCACTCGCTGCAGAACGCCTTCGGCTTCTCGCCGAACCACACTGGCATCGCCCTGGCGGTCCTGCTGGCGATCGTTTTCGTCGGCGGCATCAAGCGCATCGCCTCGGTTTCCGACCTGCTGGTTCCGGTCAAGACCCTGGCCTACATCGGCGTCACCCTGTACGTGATCTTCAGCCAGATCGAACACGTGCCGGCCATGCTGGAAACCATCTTCAAGAGCGCCTTCGGCCTTGACCCCGCGTTCGGCGGCCTGCTCGGCAGCGCCATCGTCATGGGTGTGAAACGTGGCGTGTTCGCCAACGAAGCCGGTCTGGGCAGCGCGCCCAACGTCGCCGCCGTGGCCGCTGTGAAGCACCCGGGCGCCCAAGGCGTGGTCCAGGCGTTCAGCGTGTTCCTCGACACCTTCGTGATCTGCACCTGTACCGCCCTGCTGATCCTGCTGTCGGGCTTCTACACCCCAGGTTTCGAAGGTGACGGTATCGTCCTGACCCAGAACTCCCTGGCCGCCGTGGTCGGTGACTGGGGCCGCCTGTTCGTCAGCGTCGCCCTGTCGCTGTTCGTCTTCACCTGCATCCTCTACAACTACTACCTGGGCGAAACCAGCCTGCAGTTCCTGACCCGCAACCGCATCGTGCTGATGGTGTACCGCGCCCTGGTGCTGGCCCTGATCGTATGGGGTTCGGTGCAGAACCTGTCGACCGTGTTCGCCTTCGCCGACATCACCATGACCTGCCTGGCGTTCGTCAACCTGATCGCCCTGGCCATGCTGTTCAAGGTCGGCCTGCGGGTGATGCGCGACTACGACGCACAGCGCCGTGCCGGCGTCAGCCAGCCGGTGTTCGACTCGAGCAAGTTCGCCGATCTGGACCTGGACCTGGCAGCCTGGCCAACCCCGGGCCAAGCCGCGCCACGCGAGCAAGACGCTGTCCAGGGCGTGCCTGCCACGCAACGCTGATCGCTCCCACGGGCGGCGCCCTGCCGTCCGACGCGACAGACCTTACCAGGTGGCGTCCTGCCACCTGACGTGACACACCTTGCGCACGCAGGCATGCTGCGGCGCACGGTGCATTCGTCCAGGAGAACCCGCAATGACTTCCGTCTCTTATCCTGCCGCACAACGCGTCATGGTCCTCTATACCGGCGGCACCATCGGCATGCAGGCCAGCGCCAGCGGCCTGGCCCCGGCGTCCGGTTTCGAAGCGCGGATGCGCGAACAGCTCGCCGGGCAGCCCGGCCTGAAGGTGCCGGACTGGCGTTTTCGCGAAATGGCCCCGCTGATCGACAGCGCCAATATGACCCCCGAGTACTGGCTGCGCCTGCGGGATGCGGTGGTCGATGCGGTGGAAGTGCAACAGTGCGACAGCGTGCTGATCCTGCATGGCACCGACACCCTGGCGTACAGCGCAGCGGCGATGAGCTTCCAACTGCTGGGGTTGCCGGCTCCGGTGGTGTTTACCGGTTCGATGTTGCCGGCAGGCGTGCCGGACAGCGATGCCTGGGAGAACGTCAGCGGTGCGCTGGTCGCGTTGGGCCAGGGCTTGGCGCCGGGGGTGCACCTGCATTTCCACGGCGAAATGCTTTCGCCGACCCGTTGCGCGAAGATTCGCAGCTTTGGGCGGCATCCGTTTGCGGCGCTGAAGCGTACGGGCGGCGTGGCCAAGGCGCAGACCTTGCCGGTGCAACTGGGCTACGGCCAGGCCCGACAACTGACGACGGTCGGTGTGTTGCCGCTGGTTCCGGGCATCGCTGCCGCGCAGTTGGATGGCCTGATCGACAGCGGTATCCAGGCACTGGTGCTGGAGTGTTTCGGCAGCGGTACCGGGCCGAGCGATAACCCGGCGTTCCTCGCCAGCCTCCAGCGCGCGCAGAAGCTGGGGATCGTGGTGGTCGCGATCACCCAGTGCCATGAAGGCGGCGTCGAGCTGGATGTGTATGAGGCGGGTAGCCGTTTGCGTGGTGTCGGCGTGTTGTCCGGCGGCGGCATGACCCGTGAGGCGGTGTTCGGCAAGCTGCATGCGTTGTTGGGGGCGGGCCTGGAACAGGCTGAAGTGCGGCGCTTGGTCGAGCTGGACCTGTGTGGCGAGTTGAGCTGAACCACCTCGCTGACTGGGGTCCTGCTTGATCTCAAGAACACAAGGAACCTGTAGGAGCAGGGCTTGCCCGCGAAGCTTTTGGCATCCTCAAGGGCCCCTTCGCGGGCAAGCCCTGCTCCTACAAGGTCCGTGTTCGGCCTCAAGACGGCAGTGTTGAGGCCAACCCATTCACTCACCGGGATTGAAAAAACCTGGGCAGAACAACCCAGCACCAGACAAATCGCTTTTTCTTGAGCGACATTTCCTAGAAAATCCCAACGCCTTGCGCCTGTCCAGCCACGTGACTAGTCTCCGTTTGTCACTGCCCAATTGCAGTGAACGGGTTTAGCAGCTCGTGTCCAATAGGCGCACAACGCCTCCATTTTTCATGGCCGGCGTTTTTAATGCCCCCAGGTTTATGGTGGCTGTGCGTGGGGCACCTTCGGGTGCGCCGGTTTCCTATTGGCCGGTCTGCTAACCCGCGTACAGCTGCCACCCCCCATCGTTTAGCAGCGACCGGTGTCGGCTCCCATGCGCCAATAGGAGTACATCATGGACAAGCTAATCCCCGATCCGCCCAGCAGGACCGCCCGCGCCCGGATCACCGCCATTCTCAAGAAAGCCAATGCCGACCTCTTGCAGGTGCTCAACAGCCAGCGCCACGAACCGCCGCTGCTGGCCGCCCTGAAAGAAACCGCCGCCCGCCCGGGCAGCGTCAACGATGGCCGACACCTCTCGCTGTTCAACGTGCAGGAAGGCATCAGCGCCGAGCAGGCGCTGATCCATGTGTCATTGATGCTGCGCTGCGCCGAAGAAGTCTCCGATGAAATCACCGAATACGGCAGCGGCGTCGAACGCGGGCTGATCTGGTCGATGATCCACTCGGTGGAAATGGCCCGGGCGGTGGTCGATGCGTTGCTGGCGGGGTCGCAACCACAACCCACTCATACGACCTGATCACGAAACATGGCAGGCGCCAGAACGCCACGCCGTTCCTACCCCACACACAAGCCGACAACCGGTCGACTTCAGCGGCGTCTACTGTCAGAACTGACAGTAGACGCCTTCTAAAACCAACCTCATAGTGACCAACAACAGCCGTAGTCCCCGTTGTGACTGTTTACGATTTTTATATAAACAGGAACTTAAGTCATGGCGCATAAAAAACCACGGACTTCGCCCCCTCATTCGACAAACCCTGGAACTTCACGAGGCTTTATAAAATCCGGCAACCGTCGGCTCTTTAAGCCACTTGAAAAGCCTCAGCTTTTTTGGGATTTTTTTGGTAAGGAATATGAATTCATCGATATTAGTCCATGGGGAATCAATATTCCCCTGGAAGTCACGACAGTGTCTGCACGGGTTAACGTTCAAGTGAGCATCCACGGTTTCCCGCCCGGCACCAGAATCAGCACCCAATGGCAGACCGCGGATCACGGCATCGTCTTTAAATCAGACCCCGTGCCCATCAACTGGCCTTCCCCCTACCAACGCATTCCCATTCCCCACGACCAGCTCGTGCGTTTCGAAAACCAAACAGTGCGGGTGAGCTACTACCTGCATCAAATGGATGATCTACCCGTGGAATCCGAGGTAACAACGGTCAATGTCAATCCCATGGTTATCGGAGGTTTTCCAATTGTCGAAGGCGTGATCAATGCACAACTCAAGGTGGCCGACTATCCCAATGGAATTGATGTCACCGTCAACGCCATTGAACATATAAAAAGCTACGGCAGAGTCAACAGCTGGTGGAATACTTACAGAGTCGTCGGAAACGAGTTGATTCTCCTCTATACCCAAGAACAAATAGTCCGTGCAGTCCCCGGCATGAATTATCAGTTTCAATACTCTCCAGTGGCCTACACGGGCTATCCAGATGACGCACGGGCGACTTGCGGCACCAAGGTTTTTCTGACGCCTGAAGGTCAACCGTTCCCGGAGTTTGGAATCGGCGGCCTTGATTTCAAACTCATCTGAACGGCCGTCGTGTGCTCGAACACCCGATCTGATCAATCGTGCACCCGGTAAACAGCGACACACCCTCGGTCCGCTTGCGGCACACAACTTGCTCGATTCCCATACCTCCCAAGGATGGAATCGAGCATGCTCCACTCTCACCTCACCACCCTCAACGCGGTTTCCCTGGTGCTCAACACCTTCCGCGACAAGGGTTTTGCCAGCGATGCGCTGCTGGCCGGCAGCGGCATCAGCGCCGCCGACCTGAGCCGCGCCGACACCCGCATCACCACCAACCAGGAGATGCAGGTGTGCGCCAATGCCGTGGCCCTGCGCCGGGAAATCGGCCTGGAACTGGGCCGGCGCATGCATGTGTCGGCCTACGGCATGCTCGGCTATGCCCTGCTCACCAGTGCCACCTTCGGTGACGCTTTGCGCCTGGCCCTGCGTTATCCGGCGCTATTGGGAACACTCTTCGAACTGAGCCTGGAAGCCGACGGTGAGCGCATCTGGTTCACCGCCGCGGACTATCGGGAAAACCCGCAGTTGGCGGTGTTCAATACCGAGCTATGCCTGGTCTCGCTGAAAGTCATCTGCGACGACCTGCTGGGACACCCACTGCCCTTGCTGGCGGCGCGCTTCGAGCACGAAGCACCGGACTATCAGGCCAACTACAGCGACAGCTTCGACTGCCCGCGGCAATTCTCGGCCGACAGCAACGCGTTCGCCTTCGACCGGCGCTGGCTGGAACAACCCTTGCCCCTGGCGGACGCCATTACCCACCAGGCCATGGCCGAGCGTTGCCGCAAGCACAACCTCGAATTCACCGGCCGCCAGGCCTGGCTGGGGCGCATCCGCCAGTTGCTCGCCGCGCAACTGCACACCGCGCCGGGCCTGGAGGGCCTGGCCGAGCAGATGAAGTGTTCCGCCCGCACCCTGCGCCGCCACCTCAATGACCTCGGCTGCAGCTACCAGGAACTGCTCGACGAGCTGCGCTTCGAGCGTGCCAAACAACTGCTCGGGGAAGCCCGGCTACCGATTCACCGCATCGCCGATGAGCTGGGCTTCAGCGAAACCGCCAGCTTCCGCCACGCCTTCGTGCGCTGGAGCGGGGTCAGCCCGAGTCAGTTCCGCCCATAAGACGCGAACAACGGCTCAGAAGCGCAAGGTCCATTCACCCTGAACACCGTGCAGTTGGCGATTGTCGGCGATTTCCCCGGTATAACCGACGCCCAGGGCATGGTTCTCGGAGAAGCGCCAATCCAGTCCCGCGTCCACCACCAGGCTGTCGCGATCCAGCGTGGCGCTGCGGATCTCGAACGCATCGCCGCCCAACGCGGACGACTGCATGACGGCATGGGTGAGGCCACCATACCGGTGTTTCCAGCCGGCGCTGAGGCGCGGCGCCAGACTCATGCCGCGATCCAGCCGGTGCTCATGGGCAAACCGCGCGCCCAGGGTGCTGCGCAGATTGCCTTGGGAGTGGGCCTTGACGCTCAAGGCCGCATCGCCGCCTTTTTCCGTGTAGCCGCGACGGTGATAGCGCTGATAGTCGAGGCCGGCAAAGGGTTCCACACTCAGGTTGCCAAAGCCCAGGGCGTAGCCGATCTCGCTGAACACCTGCTGGCTGCTGGCCTGGTGCCTGCCCGATAGACGCTCACTGAACCCCGCGAAAGCCACATCACGCCGGGTGTTGCCATCATGGCGACTATGAACGGCACCGAGACGGGTCGCCCAGGGACCGCTCTGATGCAGCGCGTACGCCCCCAGATGCCAGCTGTCGATCGTACCCTTGAAATGGCTGCCATCCAGGCGCGTCTGCGATTGACCGCCCACCACCCCGAAGCGCCAATCGGCGACCCGTGCCCAGTCGCTGCCGATCAGCAAGCCTTGGGTCTTGCGCTGCATGGCCTGATCGTTCTGCTGGCTGCTCTCGAATTTACCCGCGTTACCCAGGCCGTGAACCCACACCCGGCCCTTTGCGCCACGGCTATCCGCATCGAAAGCCAGCGTGGCGGGTCTGCCGGAGGAGGTCTCGAAGCCAGGCAAACGGCGGTCATCGCTCCACTGGCGCATCGCCGAGAGCATGCCGCCACCGACCTGGCCGGCACCGCCCAGGGTCGCATTGCCCAGATTGGCGTTGTGGCTGCCCGAGAGCTGACTCATGGCGATTTTCGCCGTCGCGGCGTTACTCGTGATCAGGCTGGAGACCAGGGCCGGGGGCTGCGAAGCCTGCCCGACCGCGACAGGCGTCGCAGCCGTGGTGTCATCGACATGCTGCCCGTCGGGCGCAGGGGCCGGGGCAAAATACGCGGTCTGCCCGAGGCTCGCCGCCAGGCGCTTGGCGTTCCCGGATTCGGCGACCTGCTCCAGGGGCACATAGTTGCGGCTATAAATCAGCCCGACATCCGTGGGGGTATAGGACAGCCGGTAGGTCATGAAGGCCAGATCGCTAACCACCTTGTGAAAAGCACCTTCAACCTGGCCGGCCCGCAGGACCGTATGCGCACTGGTCGACGGCACACTGTCGGCGGTGGGCCGCAGGACCAGCGTCGCCCCTTGCAGATAGGCCGTGCCACCAACGTCGATGGTCGAACTGCCGCCATCGCGGTCAATGCCATACACCAGCATCGAAGAAGGGCCCATCGTGAGATCACGCGTGACGATAGGTGCACCCGACTGGGAGTTGGCGAACATCGTCCCGTTGACCACCAGGCTGTCGGTACTGCCGCTGCCGGAATAGACACCAAACTGATCAACCCAGGTGGCGCCGGTGATCCCACCGTTGTTGATCAACGCCGCGCCGTTGCCGACACGGGCCTGGGCGCTGAAATCCGCCGGGCCGGTCAAGGTCCAGGTGCCCTGGTTGACCGACAGTGATTCAAAATTGCGCGTGTTCCCCAACATGCCGCTGCCGCCCTCGAGAAGCAACAGGTCCGACCCGCTACCACCGTCGATGGCCCCGAACACCTGGGAGCCGCTGTACAGCGCCAAGGTATCGTTGCCGCCCCCCAGGTCTATCGCCGTGCCGGCGCGGTAGGCACCTTTCATATAGGCGCTTGCGGTCGAGCCATGGGGGTCCTGGTTTTGTATGTAGGTGGTTTCGATCAAGCCATGGTTGGTCACGCTGTCATCGTGATTGCCGTTGAACTTGATCCCCCGGTGCCCACGAATAGTGCCGCGGTTCACCACATTGATCGGACCTTTGCCCTGGCCCAGGATGCCAAAGCTGGGCCCCTGGATCAGTGCATCCTCGGCGTTGACCACCAGGCCGCGGCCTATCGAGATCCCTGAAGAGGTGCCGACACCCTTAGGCACATCGGCCTCGATAACGCCGTAGTTTTCTATCCGCGCCAGCCCGTCGATCCTGACCCCGTTGTATTCCGTGAGATACACACCGTCGGCACGATGGCCGGAGATACGCCCCCAGTTCAACACCGTGCCGTTACCGTAGGCACGGACACCCGAACCACTCAGGCCTTTCACCACCCCATCGTTGCGCAGGGAGATATTGCGCCAGGTAAAAAGCCCATCGGCGCTCGACGCCATGATCGACGAGGCATCGCCCAGATGCTCCACATACAGTGTGTCGCCCCGGCTCACCCGGCTGGAAGCCAGCAGAGGTGGCGCGAAGGCAGTGCAAAGGGCTAGCGCAACGGCCCAGCCAAGGGGGTGTTGTATCGGCGGCATGTCATTCCCTACCTGGAGTTATCGGAGGCGAGAATGTATCCATCCTTATCAAGGACCACTGTCGGGCAAAGCGGATCGCGGCGGCAGGTTGCCTCTGTAAGGCTGTCCGAAAAAATCCGTAACAACTAACCCCCGTGCGTGCGCCTTTTCAGGCCACGGCGTCGCCCTTCGCTCCGTTCAGGGGCGAAATCAGGACATATATTTTGGCCATATCGATCCCCTTTTGGCCGCTCCCACCGTTCTCGCAAAGGCGCCGGGCATCAAGAATGACGCCAAGCCCACGCTATCGGAGAACAATAAATGCTGACGGTCTATTCCGACGATCACCACCTGCACCACGGCCGCTGCGAGCTGATCGACGGGCAATTGATGCCCTGCTTCGAAATGCCTTCGCGGGCCGACCATGTGCTGGCCCGCGTGCAGCATCAGGCCCTGGGCCCGGTGCGCGAACCGGAGGATTTCGGCCTGGAGCCGATCCGCCGCGTGCACGACGAGGCCTACCTGAATTTCTTCCAGGGCGCCTGGGAGCGCTGGGCCGCACTAGGCCATGACGGTGATCTGCTGCCCTTCACCTGGCCGGCCCGCACCCTGCGCCGGGTGATCCCGAAAAACCTGCATGGCGAACTCGGCTACTACAGCTTCGACGGCGGCGCGCCGATCACCGCCGGCACCTGGCAGGCAGCCTATAGCGCGGCCCAGGTCGCCCTCACCGCCCAGGCCGAGATCCAGCGCGGCGCCCGCAGCGCCTTCGCCCTTTGCCGTCCGCCGGGACATCACGCCGCCAGCGACCTGATGGGCGGTTACTGCTACCTGAACAACGCCGCCATCGCCGCCCAGGCCTTCCTCGATCAAGGCCATCGGAAGGTCGCGATCCTCGACGTCGACTACCACCACGGCAACGGCACCCAATCGATTTTCTATGAGCGCAGCGATGTGATTTTCACCTCGCTCCACGGCCACCCGGAAGCCGAGTTCCCGTTCTTCCTCGGTTATGCCGACGAGCTCGGCGAAGGCCCCGGTGAAGGTTTCAACTTCAACTATCCGCTGGCTGCCGGCACGGCCTGGGACCAATGGAGCGCGGCGCTGGAACAGGCCTGCGGCGAGATCGAACGCTACGCACCCGATGTACTGGTGGTTTCCCTGGGCGTGGACACCTTCAAGGACGATCCGATTTCCCAGTTCAAGCTCGACAGCCCGGACTACCTGCGCATGGGTGAACGCATCGCCCGCCTGGGCAAGCCGACGCTGTTCGTGATGGAAGGCGGCTACGCGGTAGAAGAAATCGGCATCAATGCCGTGAACGTACTCGAAGGTTTCCAATACGCTCAATGAGGAATTAGAAGAATGAACAAGCTCAAGCGTCTTATTGCCCCAGCCCTTTGCGCCGCCGTGCTCAGCACCGCCGTCCACGCCGAGGAGCGCACCCTGCGGGTCTACAACTGGTTCGACTACATCACCCCCAAGGCCCTGGACGACTTCAAGGCCCAGAACACCCAGGTCAAGCTGGTCTACGACATCTTCGACACCAACGAAGCCCTGGAAGCCAAGCTGCTCACCGGTAACTCCGGTTATGACGTGGTGGTGCCGTCCAACGTGTTCCTCGCCAAGCAGATCGAAGCCGGGGTGTTCCAGCCCCTTGACCGCAGCAAGATCCCGAACTGGAACCACCTGGATCCCAAGCTGATGAAGCTGATCGAAGCCAACGACCCGGGCAACAAGTTCGCCGTGCCCTATATGTACGGCACCATCCTGATCGGCTTCAACCCGGCCAAGGTCAAGGCGGCACTGGGCGACAACGCGCCGGTGGACAGCTGGGACCTGATCTTCAAGGAAGAGAACATCAGCAAGCTCAAGCAGTGCGGCGTCGCCCTGCTCGACTCACCGTCGGAGATCCTGCCGCTGGCCTTGCAGCACCTGGGCCTGAACCCCAACAGCAACAACCCCAAGGACTATGAAAAAGCCGAGGCGCTGCTGCTGAAGATCCGTCCGTACATCACCTATTTCCACTCGTCCAAGTACATGGCGGATATTGCCAACGGTGACATCTGTGTGGCCGTCGGCTATTCCGGCAGCTTCTCCCAGGCCGCCAACCGCGCCAAGGACGCCAAGAACGGCGTGGTGGTGGACATGCGACTGCCCAAGGAAGGCGCGCCGATCTGGTTCGACATGCTGGCAATCCCCAAGGGGGCGAAGGACACCCAGGACGCCTACACCTTTATCAACTACCTGCTGCAACCCCAGGTGATCGCGCCGATCAGCGACTTTGTCGGTTATCCGAACCCGAACAAGGACGCCACCGAAATGGTTGACCCGGCGATCCGCCACAACGCCAACCTGTACCCGACCGAAGCGGCGATGAAGACCCTCTACACCTTGCAGCCGCTGGACCAGAAGGCCGAACGGGCCCGTACGCGGGCCTGGACCAAGATCAAGTCCGGGATCTGAGTGTTGCCCCCGCCCCCTACAGGGGGCGGGGGCGATCTTCAGGCACTCGGTGGCAGGAACAACGCCGCTGCCAGCTTGGGTCCGATGTTTTCACGCCAGATAGCGTCGGGTTTGCTTCCGGCGCTCTCCTGGGCCCTCTGAAAACTGAGCCCTTTTAAACGTTGCTCGCGGGTCTTGAGGTGAGCCTTGGAAAAATGGGCCACCGGCGCGGCCGCCGTCCGGTAATGGAAATGCGCGTACCACAACGGCCTGCCCTGCCGGTCACGAATCTCGTACTCTTCGAGAAAGTCTTCGCCCTTGCCGCCGGAAATATCCCGGCGGCCACCCAGCTTGCGGATCGTGATCTGCTCTTCCTGCGCCAGGAACTCAACGGCGGCGGCGGTCGGCAGGCGACTCTTGGTCAGGTTGATCCGTAGACTCAGCCCCTTTTTGTTCAAGGTGCTCGCGGCCTGCTCCAGGTCGGCAATCAAAAACCGCGGAGACTGTGAAAGCCCCTGGGTCAAATCCCGCAGTTCCCTGCCGAGCACTGAAAATGGCTGCGCCTTCATCCCGAGCATGTCCTCGATATCGCGCGGGACCTGCACCAGGCTCGCACTGCGTTCGGCGTCCGCCAGCAGCGTCGGCACGCTCTCCAACAGATCACGGGCCTTCTTCTCCAGCGACTTGAGCTTCTTCGCGGCACGTACACTCAATTCGCCCACGCCGCCCAGCAGGCGCAGGCCGCGATCCAACTGCCAAAGCCCCGAGCTGTCGCGCCTCAACCAGGGACCCTGTCGCGCCGGGTGACTGTCATCAATGATCACCACCCCATCGAGTTTGCGCGACACCCGAAACCAGGCATCGTCGACCCGGGCATAGAAAAGCTTGTCGCGCCGATACAGACCTTTCCAGTCGCCCGACTCCAGCAAGGTGCCGGGCGCCTCGGACAGTGACAGCTTGAACTTCTCCAGCCGGACCAGCTCGGAAGCCGTGAACTGACGCCCCGGACGGGTCCAGGCAAAGACCAGTTGATTCGCCGCGCTGGCGACAGGCTCCTTGATCACCGCGTTACTGAGGACCGGCCTGGGGCCCACGGCCCCGGCTTGCCCGATCAGCGGCCGACGGTGATACACCAGCACGACCGCCAGGTTCAGCAAGACGTCGGCGAACGCCACCCAGGGATGGGACGCATGGGGATCGGCCAAGGCCTTGAGGCTGGAGAGCAATTGCACAAGCCAGCCGAAACCCGCCAGGGGCCCAGGCAACAAGGGCTGTAGCAGGCCGAACAAGGCCCAACCCAGATCGACGAAACGGTTCCAGCGATCCTCGGCATTGGACACCGAGTCCGCCTCGGCCTGCGCGATCAACGCCTCGACGCTGGCGGCGAACAGTGCCGCGCAAAACGACCCGGACAGCGGCGTGGTGTCCAGCGCAGCCGGCTCAGGGGTGTCCGGGATATTCCAATCGGAGTTGGTCACCCGGGTCAGGTGCGGCTCCTTGAATCCGCCATCCTCATAGGTTGAACGCCTTGCGCTATCCAGGCTGTCGAGGACCGACTGCTGCAAAGGTCCCTCCTGCTGGATGGCCGTCAACAGGCCGGCCCAGGATGGAAACTCAAGCAAGAGCACCCTGGCGCCGGGGCGGCACAGCACCTGCGGGCCCTGGGCCGTCGCCTGCGGGCCAATCACGAACATGTTACGCACCCGGTCCGCCGTGGCACCGGGATGCGCCAGAAAAGCCAGGGGCCTGACCACGATGGGCTGCCCCAATACCTCACGGACGCCAATGTCCCGGGTTATCACCGCCTCGACATAAAGACGGGCGGTCTCCGTCAGTTTCCGCTCGAGCCGCAGCTCCAGCGCCCACATCGGCAGCAGGACCCGCAGGTAGTCGGTAAACAGCCCTTCTTGCCGGGCTCGTTCGGCCTGATCGCGCTGCAATTTCTGCCTGAGCAACTCGGGGTAGGTCCTGCCGATATCGGCGTCGCTCACCGCCGTGCGCAGCGCGTCATAGCTCATCCAGGGAGGCGCTGTCCGACCCTGGTAATGAACCTGCGCCAATGCGCCAAGAGGAAAGGCCTCAAGGTTCTTCAGCGCCATGGCGACATAATCCTGGGCCTGTGACTCATAGCGAGCGTCAAGCGCACTGTCGACCATTTCGGAGGGACTGTTGGCGATACGCGTCAGGGTCACGCTGATATCGCTGACCGACACGCTCGCGGCCGCTGGATATTTCGCCTGCAAACTCGCCCGCAACGACTGGCCGGCAAAGGTCCGGATATCGGGAATGCCATCGAGAAACGCCTTGCCGGCATGACCCCGATGCACCGTCGCGAGCGCCGCCACGTAACGACCATAACGCGTGCGATCCGCCGCCGACGCCTTGCGCAACGCCTCGGGGAGCAAGCCATCCAGGCTCGCCAATTTCGCCTCGTGACCGGAACGAAAGGCACCGAACAAGGCCTGCAAACTAGTCAACTCACGCAGGTGTTGCTCAAGGGCCTCCGGGTCGCGATAGTCACTTGGCTTGATCGCATCGATGGCCTCCAACTGGCGTACCAGCAGGCTCACGGTCAGGGCATCGAAGATATGATGGTCCGGCGAGTAACTCCTGAAACTCGAGTCCTCGCCGCTCAATGTCACGCTCAGGGATTCTTCAAGCGCTCGGGTGGAATCGAAGGTTTCGATCCCGCCGAACAGGCTGTAAAGCAAGACGATCTGGCGCTCGCCGACCCAGTGGCTGATAACCAGTGCCTGGATGCGCAAGGGCTCGGGACCCTTGATGCGGCTATCGATAATAGGGATATAGGCCTGCGCGCAATCACTGCCGAACTTGGCCTCGCGCGCCTTCAGGTCGGGATAGTCGAGCACCGCCCTCACACTGGCCAATTCATCGCCCGACAGCGCCGCGCACGCCAGGCGCAATTGCGCCGCGAAGAATTCGGAAAGGCGCTGCCAGGGGGCGATATCCCCCGCCAGTGGCGAGTTCCAGAAGTCCACCAGACCCTGTTTGTACGCCTCCAGCAACAACGGAGCCCACTCGTCCAGCAGCGTATCGAGCATCTCAACGCTCAGGGACAACTGCTCTGGATGCTCCGCGCCCGGATAGAGCGTCACATAGCTGCCGGCCGGACATATCCGCTTTTCTTCGCCCAGCAAGCGCTCGATCAACAAGTGCGCCAGGGTCAGGACCCGGTATTCCACCTGATTGCCGCACGGTTCCGGCTCGATCAGCGCGGCATGGGTCAGCCGCTCGCCCTGCGCCGGGTAGTGGTCTTCCAGCATGTCGCGGACCAGGCCGGGCGCCACGCTTTCCAGGGTCGGTCGCTGGGCAAAATAATCACTGAGGGTGCAGACCCTCTCAGCCTGTTCGCTTTCGCTCAAGACTGCGCGCGCAAGGGGGGACGTCATGTCGATTTATCCTGGTGGCGGGTTCCGGGAATAAATAAACATCGACCGCGCGAGGGTATGCGGTAGCCGGTTAATACCCCGCGCGGCTAGACCTTCCAGACCGTGCGCAAGCGCGCCAGCGCCGACTCGATATCCGCCTCCGGCACCGCCGCGAACCCCAGCACCAAACCAGCACGCCGGTCTTCGGGCGGTTCGGGCTGAGTGATCCAGTAGCTGCTCAAGGGGCTGATTTCGACACCGACGCTCTCGGCTTGCGCGATCAACTCCCGCTCCCGGGCCAGACTCTCCACCGGCACCGTCAGGTGCAAGCCCGCCGCAACCGCCGGCAAGTCGCCACAGCCCGGGATATTCGCTGGCCAATGGGCCAACAAGGCGTTGCGCCGACTCAGCGCGGCCCGGCGCATGCGGCGGATATGCCGCTGGAAGTGCCCGGCGGCCATGAACTCGGCCATCACCGCCTGGGTGCTGACCTCCGAGTGCCGCATATCCAGGGCGCGGCGCTGGGCAAAGGCCTCGACCAGCGTCGGCGGCAGCACCAGGTAGCCGAGGCGCAACGCCGGAAAGGCGATCTTGCCGAAGGTCCCGACATACAGCACCCGCCCCTGCCGATCCAGCGCCGCCAAGGGTGCCAGCGGCGCGCCGCTGTAGCGGTACTCGCCGTCGTAGTCGTCCTCGACGATCCAGCCGCCGCTGCGCTCGGCCCAGGCCAGCAGCTCCAGGCGTCGGGCCAGGCTCATGATCACCCCGGTGGGGTATTGATGGGAGGGGGTCACATAGGCCAGCCGACAGTCCGGCAATTGCGCGAGTTCGACGCAATCGAGCCCTTCATGGTCCACCGTCACGCCATGCAGCGTGGCCCCCGCCACCGCGAAGGCCAAACGGGCCGCGCGATACCCGGGATTCTCCACCGCCACGCCATCGCCGGGGTCCACCAGCAACTGTGCACAAAGGCTGATGCCTTGCTGCGCGCCACTGGTGATCACAATTTGCTCAGGCGTGCAGGACAGGCCCCGAGAGCTGCGCAAGTAAGCCGCGATCAGGCCGCGTAAGCGCGCCTCCCCCGCCGCCTCGCCGTAACACAGCAACTGCAAATCCGGTTTACGCCAGAAAGCCGCCTGCAGCTTGGCCCAGACGCCAAAGGGAAACAGGTCGAACGCCGGCACACCCACCCGAAAAGCCCGAGGCGGACCGCTCGGTGGCTTGTGCATCGGGTTGCTCTCGATGCGCTCCATGGCCAGATTGTGGATAACTTTACTGGATGTAACCCCAGCAGTTTCGGGTGATTTTGTGGATAACCCTGTGGGTAAGCCTGTTGAAAACCCTGTGGATAGTTTTGTGGACAACTTTTTGATCGGCAGGGCTTTTTCCGGCAGTTGCGCGACGTAGGTGCCATCGCCGATCCGGCCCTCGATAAAGCCTTCGGCGTAGAGCTGGTCATAGGCCCGCACCACGCTGTTGCGGGAAATCGCCAAGGCACTGGCCAGATCGCGGCTGGCCGGCAGACGACTGCCACTGGCCAGGCGCCCGTCCAGCACCCGCAGGCGCAGGGCCTGATAGAGCTGGCGACTGAGGCCCTTGGCCGGATCGAGGTGGATCCCGGCAGGGTCGAACGGCAGGGGCAACGATGGACTGGACATGACATTGGACCTATGAAAATCGCCGGTAATGGCTCTTACAACCAACCAATAGCCTGCCTAGGATGAGGGTATTCGCCAAGGAAAATTTCCATGTACACACCCAGCGCCTTTTCCGAACAAGACCTGCTCACCCTGCAGCAACATATCCAGGGCACTCGCCTGGCGACACTGGTCACCCATGGCAAGCTCGGCCTGCAAGCCATCCATGTGCCGCTGTTGCTGCGCCCCGAGCAAGGTCCCAATGGCACGCTCTATGGCCATCTGGCCCGGGCCAATCCGCAGTGGCGGGAACTGGCGGAGGGCGGTGAAGTGCTGGTGATCTTCCCGGGGGCCGATGCCTATGTCAGTCCGTCCTTCTATCCGGCCAAGGCCGAGCACGGCAAGGTCGTGCCGACCTGGAACTACGTGGCCGTGCATGCCTACGGCCAGGCCGAGGTGTTCGACGACGCTGATCGCCTGCTCAACCTGGTCAGCACCCTGACCGACCGCCATGAAGCAGGCCGGGACAAGCCGTGGAAAGTCGCCGACGCCCCCGCGCCGTACATCGACAGCATGCTCAAGGCCATTGTCGGCTTTGCCCTGCCGATCCAGCGCCTGGAAGGCAAACGCAAGCTCAGCCAGAACCGCAGCGCCGCCGACCAAGCCGGCGTGCAACAAGGGCTGGCGGCCAGCGCCGACAGCCAGGACCAAGCCCTCGCCCAATTGATGCGCTAAGGAGTCACCATGAGTTCCATCGAGATCCGCCCGGTCAGCGCCGCCGACCAGGCCGTTTGGCGCCCGCTGTGGCAGGCCTATCTGAAGTTCTATGAAACCGAGCTGCCGGACGCGATCTACCAGTCGACCTGGCAACGTTTTCTCGACCCGGCCGAAACCACCCACGCCGCCCTCGCCTGGCAGGACGGCAAGGCCGTGGGCCTGGTGCATTTCATCTACCATCGGTCGAACTGGAGCGTGCAGAATTCCTGCTACCTGCAGGACCTGTTCGTGGCGCCCGGCCAGCGCGGAACCGGGCTGGGACGGCTGCTGATCGAGCATGTCTATGCCACGGCAGCCGAGGCCGGGTGCAATAAAGTCCACTGGCTGACCCACGAGACCAACGCCACGGCCATCCAGCTGTATGAACGGATTGCCGAGCGCCCCGGTTTCATTCAATTTCGCCAAGCGTTGTAAGCCTCAAGGAAAGCCTCATGTCGATATCCCTAGCAAACTGGAAAGGCGCGCCGGCACCTTCGGCCCAGCGTCTGGAGGGGCGTTTTATCGTCCTGGAAAAACTCGATCCGGCCCGCCATGGCGACGATCTCTGGCAGGCCCTGACGGGCCCCGGCGCCGATCCCAAGCTCTGGGATTATCTGCCTTACGGTCCATTCCCGGAGCGCAGCGCCTTCAATGACTGGCTGAACAACCATGCGGCCAATAGCGATCCGTATTTCTTCAGCGTGGTCGACAAGGCCAGCGGTGAGGTCCAGGGCATTCTCAGCCTGATGTCAATCGTCCCGGCCCAGGGACGTATCGAAATCGGCCACGTCACCTTTGGCGCGCCGATGCAGCGCTCACCCAAGAGCACCGAGGCGGTCTACCTGCTGGCCAAGGAAGCTTTCGCCATGGGTTACCGGCGCCTGGAATGGAAGTGCAACAACGACAACGCCCGCTCGCGTACGGCGGCCGAGCGTTTGGGCTTCAGCTTCGAAGGCGTGTTCCGCCAGCATATGGTGGTCAAGGGCAGGAACCGCGATACGGCGTGGTACAGCATTATCGATTCGGAATGGCCGACGGTGAATGCCGGGTTCGAGCGCTGGTTGTCGGAAGAGAACCTGACCGAGGTCGGGCAAATCAAGTCCCTGGTCGAGTGCCGGGGTTAACCGGACAACCTGAAAGCGCAGCGCCCCTCGACCTGAAAATACGGTGGCTGACGCGTCGGCCACCGTAAGACCACAGGGTCATAAAACACACCTCGAATCGTCACCAAACCGGTGACATATCTTGCAAAAGACGGGTAAAAATCCCGACATTTATCGATTACATGGATAGATACATTTCGCCCTCGATTTATTCTGAGGATGAAATGGAATGTCCCCCAAGAAGACCCGCCTTGCTGTCGCACTGACATTGGCAATGAACAGTCTGCTAGCTCAACAAGTGTTGGCTCAGGGTCCACAGCGTCCAGAGATGGTGAGGCTAGAGCCAGGTTCATATACGGTAAACAACACCTGGCCCTCCTACGAGGGTGCGACCTGGATCAATCTTAATAATGATCCAATCGGTGTCTATCTGGCCACCCTCCAGCCCGACGGTTCTGCGCTGATAGAAAAAGAAGCCCATCGTTCAAACACTACGCCGCCCCTGCTCCCTCCGAACCCGAATCCTCTCCCTGTCACTCAGAACCCACGACCTGGGCGTGGTGAAAAAGGTGACAAGGGCGACACCGGCGCAACAGGCGCAACGGGTGCCACCGGCCAAAAAGGCGACAGAGGAGACACCGGCCAAACCGGAGCGACCGGCGCAACAGGCCAAAAAGGTGACAAAGGCGATAAGGGCGACACCGGTGCAACGGGTGCGACCGGCAACACCGGCCAAAAAGGAGACAAGGGCGATAAGGGTGAAACCGGAGCGACGGGCGCTGTCGGTGCCACTGGCCAAAAAGGCGACAAAGGCGAAACCGGCAACACCGGGGCAACCGGCGCGACAGGTCAAAAAGGTGACAAAGGCGATAAGGGCGACACCGGCGCAACGGGTGCGACCGGCGCCACCGGCAGCACTGGTCAAAAGGGGGATAAGGGCGACAAGGGAGACACTGGAGCAACCGGCGCGACCGGCAACACCGGCCAAAAAGGCGACAAAGGCGACACCGGTGAAACGGGTGCCACTGGCGCCACGGGTCCAAAAGGCGACAAGGGTGATAAAGGAGACACCGGTGCAACCGGCGCGACCGGCAACACCGGCCAAAAAGGTGACCAGGGCGATAAGGGTGAAACCGGCGCCACGGGGGCTACCGGTGCCAGCGGCCAAAAGGGTGACAAAGGCGATACCGGTGAAACGGGTGCCACTGGCGCTCCGGGTCTGAAAGGCGACAAGGGAGACAAGGGAGATAAGGGAGATAAGGGAGACACCGGCGCCACGGGGGCTACCGGTGCTACTGGCACCATCGACCCCGAGACGCTGAATAGAATCACCAAACTTGAGCAACGGGACAAGGAACACGACGACAAGATCGCAGCCCTTCAAGATAAAGACCCAAGACAGACTCAGGCAGATGACCCAACGGGCGGACAAGGCGGCAATGTCGGCCAACCATTCCCCAAACCGGTCGATTCCCCACTGCGCACGGCCCTGAACAAACTGGGCACGGCGGCAAAAAGAGACGCCCGCATGCAGCTTTCCGGCGCCGGCAATGCCAGCCTGGGTGCAGCCACCCTCAGCGGTGCCAGCCAGGTGGGCAACAGCGCCCTAGCGGCCATGCGCCAGCTCGGCAATGACCCCACCCAGCGCCTGCTCGCCGGACAAAACGGCGCGCCCGGCCAGGTCTCGCTGTCGGGACGTTCGGAGATCAAACCCAATGAAAGTCGCGTGTGGCTACAGGCCCTGAACAACGCCAGCGCCTTCGATCAACCGGCAGGCCAGAAGGCCTTCGAACAGGACACCCGAGGCCTGGTGGTGGGCGTCGACTGGGCCCTGGACAATGAATGGCGCATGGGCCTGCTGGGCGGCAAGTCGCAATCCAAGCATAAAGCCAACCGCTTCGAAGGCGGCCTGGACAGCTGGCATGTCGGTACCTACGCCCTGCACCAGAGCGGGCCCGTGGCCCTGCGCCTGGGCGCGGTCCACAGCCAGCACTATGGCAAGACCGAACGCAACGTGGAGTTCAGCGGCTACAAGGACCGTCTCACCGGCAACTACAACGCCAACAGCCAGCAGGCCTTCGCCGAACTCGGCTACAACCTGGGCAGCGGCAGCCTGAGCGCCGAACCTTTTGCCAGCCTTGGCTACCAGCGCTACTCGCGCCAGGGCTATACGGAAAAAGGCGGTGAAGCCGCGCTGAAGGCCGATGCCCAGACCCAGAGCAACTTCAACACCACCCTGGGCCTGCGCACCGCCAGCATCAAGCACATGGACAACAAGATGAGCCTGGCCCCGCGCCTGAGCGCGGGCTGGAAACACCTGTACGGTCCGGTCGAGAGCACCAGCACCCAGTCCAATCAGGTCACCGGCGACGTCTTCAACACCAAGGGGATCACCCGGGACCGTGACACCCTGGTGGTCGAAGCCGGGCTGGATCTGAACCTGTCGGCCAGGCATTCCATCGGCGTGGCCTACAACGGTGAAGTGGGCAACAGCAGCCGGACCCATGGTGTCATGGGGCAGTGGAAGATGAGTTTTTAATCCCTTGAACCTAAGGACTTATCCCGCCGGCCGGAGGTAAAAAGGCCGACATTTATCGATTAAATACATAGATACATTTCCGGTCTCGAACCCATCCGAGGCCGGAAACCAATGCCCCCTATCCCTCATCACCTAGCCCTCGCGGTCACACTGGCACTCACGACTGTCGTCTTGCGCGACACACACGCCAGCCCCACGCCCTCAGCCCCTCAACAGCAGAGGAACGTTCGCAGCCTGCAAGCCGGGGAAGACCACACGGTCTTGCTGAGTGATCGGTCAATCGACTACACCAATCATCGTGACGGCGACATTCAAGCGACGACCGGAAACGCCATCAAGGTCAGCGGACGCGTCAAGGGGCGCATCGTCAACGACGGGAAAATCAGCAGTGATCATCATGACGGCATAGATCTCGGGGTCGCCGATATCACGCTGACCAATAGCGGCAGCCTCTCGGGCGGGCGTCACGGCGTCAGCACCCAACGCCTGGGAACACTCACGAACCGCGGCCAGGTGAGCGGGTTCAACGGCGCGGGATTCCATTCCGAGGGCACCGGCAAGGTCACCAACTACGGCATCCTCACGGGTGATGCCAGCACCCTGGATGCCGACGGCGATGGCATACGGATCACGGGAGACGCGGAGATTCACAACATCGGCGAGATTGTCGGTAAAGGCAGCCGGGGGGTGGATCAACACGGCAGCGCCCATACCAGCAAAGGTATCGCCATGGGCGGCGGCACAATCTCCCAATACGCCAAAGGCACCATCAGCGGCGCGGATCATGGCATCCAGGTGAGTGACGGCAACCATAATCCGGCGCAACGGCCCACCCTCCTGAAAAACCACGGCACCATTCGCGGCCTGAAGGGCTTTGGCGTGCGCTTCATCGGCGAGCAGGCCGACCAGGTGACCAACAACGGACTGATCCACGGCGGCAACGGCTACGCCCTCGACCTGGGCGGCGGTAACGACCTCCTGATCGTGCAGGCGAACAGCCGCTTCGAGGGTATCGTCGACGGCAACACGGGTGATGACACGATCGCCCTCGATAGCTCCGAAGGCGGTCATTTTGACTTTGCTGAGTACCACAACTTCGAGCAGCTGGAGGTTCGGAAAGGGGCCTGGTCCCTGACCGGACAAAACGCTTTCAGCACGGGACTCGAAATTTCCGCCCAGGCGCAAGTACTCACAAAGGACGGCACGGGCCTGCGCATCGAAGGCACGCCCAAACTGATCAACCGTGGCAGCGTGACGGGAACCACGACCTCCGCGAACAGCGATGCAGATGGGCTGCAGGTCCGGGGCAACAGCCATATCGACAACTACGGTCGAATCACGGGCAGCGGGGCCAATGGTTTCGAGCAAGGTCCTGCACCCGGCGGTGACGTCTCCAGGCCGCGTCATAGCAGTGAAGGCGTGCGCCTGAACGGCGGACACCTCACCAACCATAAGGGCGCGGTTATCGAGGGGCAGCACAATGGCCTTCTCGCCGACCAGCGAACAGCTCCTCTACGGCTGGATAACCACGGCTCCATCCGTGGCGTCGAAGGGTTTGGCGTCAGTCTGTTCGGCCAGTTCGACGATACACTGAGCAACAACGGCTTGATCAGCGGCGGCAATGGCCTGGCCCTGTACCTGGGTGGCGGAAACGATACCCTGATCGTGAAAAACGGCAGCCGCTTTATCGGTTGGGTGGATGGCGGGACCACTGACGATTACCAGGAAGAATTTCAACTGGGCTTCAACCCTGACACACCGCTCAAGGCCAACGACGATCAGGTGATCCTCGATGACGCCCTGGGCGGTAGCTTCGGTAACAGCCGACACTTCGAACGGCTGCTGGTCAAACAGGGCACCTGGACACTGACCAGCCAGGACGACTTCAGCACGGGTGCCGAAGTGCTGGTCCAGGCCCATCTGATCAATCAGGGCAGCATTCTCGGGGCGGTCCGGGTCCACGACGAGGCGACTTATAGCGGCGGCGGAAGCGTCGGACATATGCGGGTGACGGGAACCCTCGAGGTCGATCCTCGACAGGGCGCCGCCAGGATCAAGGAGCATCTGACCCTGGATCCCGGCGCGACCCTTGCCTATGGCATCGACGCCGACGGCAAGAGCGCTACTGTCGAGGTCGGCGGCACCGCCCATCTCGATGGCGCCCTGCTGCTGAAGGTACAAACCGACGCCCCATCGGACCGCCAGCACACGGTCATTAAAGCCGGCAAGCTGGAAGGCCGGTTCGCCAGCATCAGCACCAACCTGGCGCTGCTGGCCGCCACCGCCCACTACAGCCCGACGCAGGTGGGCGTCACCTACACACGTAATGACGTCAATCTTGGGGATCTGGGGAATACCAGCAACGGTCATAACGCGGGGGAAGCCTTGGATCCCTGGATAGGACCGAGCTCGCCTGCCCCTGCACCCGCCCCGGTTAAACCGCCTGAGCCGATCGCTGCCGTGCCGGTCATTATACAGCCAGAGCCAGTCGCTTCCGTGCCGATCGTTACACAGCCAGAGCCAATCGCCTCCGTGCCGGTCATTACACAGCCAGAGCCAGTCGCCTCCGTGCCGATCGTTACACAGCCAGAGCCAGTCGCCTCCGTGCCGATCGTTACACAGCCAGAGCCAGTCGCCTCCGTGCCGGTCATTACACAGCCAGAGCCAGTCGCCTCCGTGCCGGTCATTACACAGCCAGAGCCAATCGCCTCCGTGCCGGCTATTACCCCGGAGTTGATAGCCGAGGAAGGCCAGGGCACCGAGCTGTCGGACGAGCCCATGCAGCAACCGGCCCCGAGCTCGCCACTGCGCCAGGCCACGCGCTTCATCAGCGCTGCCGAGGCGGGACAGGCGCTCGACCAGCTTTCCGGCGGCAGCACCGCCCACTTACGTAACGCAACGCTCAGCGGTTCCCGCCAAGTTGGCAGCAGCCTGCTCACGGTCATGCGACAAACAGAAAGTCAGCCCGGCCAAGGTGGCAAGGTTCAGATCATGAACGGCGGCCACAGCCGACTCTGGGTTCAAGGCCTGGGCAACTCCGCCAGATTCGACAGCACCCACGGCGACCATGGGCTGCGACAAAGCACCCGGGGCCTGGTGCTGGGTGCCGACTGGGTGCTCGACAGCGAATGGCGCCTCGGCGTTCTCGGCGGCCAATCGCACTCGGACTTCAAAGGCCAACGTTTCACCGGCGGCCTCGACAGCTGGCACGCCGGTGTCTACGCCCTGCGCCAAAGCGGCCCGCTGGCCCTGCGGCTCGGCGCGGTGTACAGCAGCCATTCCGGCAAGACCGGACGCAACGTGGCGTTCAATGGCTACCGTGATCGTTTCAAAGGCGACTACGACGCCAACAGCCAACAAGCTTTCGCCGAAGTCGGCTACAGCTTCGGTGGCGCCGACCTGCGTGTCGAACCCTTCACCGGCCTCGGTTACGAACGTTATCACCACGACCGCTTCACCGAGCGCGGCGGCGAAGCGGCCCTGGCCGTCGGCAGTCAGACCCACGGCAACCTCAGCAGCACCCTCGGCTTGCGCGCGAGTAGCGTCACCCCCTTCGACAATAAAATGAGCCTGACCCCACACCTGAGTGCTGGCTGGAAGCATCTGCATGGCGACGTTGGCAGCACGACCCAGCAAAAATTCGCGGTGAACGATCGCAGCTTCAAGGTCAAAGGCGCCGCCCTGGACCGCGACAGCCTGCTGCTGGAAGCGGGCCTGGACCTGAAGCTGTCGCCCAGCCAGAACCTCGGCGTCGGCTACACCGGCGAAGTCAGCAGCAACCAGCGCAATCATGGGGTCATGGGTCACTGGCGGCTGACCTTTTAAACCAGGCTCCCGCGGCCCGGCCGTTCCAGGCCGGGCCGCGGAAAGCTGTCAGCGGCAGCGTGGAAAATGAGGGGCGTATCAGCGGGAGTCTCGGAGAGAAGGGTAGCGCCCTCAATGACGGTGCCCAGGGTCTTGGCGACGCGAACCCGTCAGCCTGTCGTCTTGCGAAGTCGCACCACGCCCATCTGCAACCCGAAGGGTTTGAACACCGAGTTCAACGACTTGAGCGTCGGATTGCCCTCCTCGTGCTCGATATGAACCAGTGTCCGTACCGAAATCCTGCACATCCGTGCAAATTGAGTCTGGTGCAAGCCGGTGACCTCGACGCGCAAGCGCCTGACCGCCGCGCCGATACCGATCACGCCCTGGGCAAGCTCGTCTTGAATGGCTTGGATCAGCAGTGCGCGGACTTCAAGGCTGAGAGTCATTTCAGCCCCCAATCCTGCAAGCGCTGATCAAGCTTGTTCAGGGCAATCAGCGGATGATTCAGCGTGACTGTCGGCAAGCCGCCGTCAGCCAGAATATCGGGCAATGCCAACAAATGATTGGCGTCCGCTCGAAGCCGTTCGAACGCCATCTGCGGATCGACGATACCTGCCAGCGCATCACAAACCTTACGCCAATCCACCTCGCCTCCCCTTTCAATGTCCCTTGACCACTTGGTGCTGCGTGTCACGCCCTCGTCATCCATAACCATCGGTGCCAGATCATAAATAGGTGCCAGACGAAAGGCCGCCTTGTCGCGGATAATCGAGGTGTTTCGCCCGTGATTATCGGAATTGCCCAGAATCTTATTGAGCAAATCGCGCCGCAGATAATCCGCCACCAAGTCCGCTATCTGATCCTGCTGATCTGCCTGGCGCCAAAGGCTTGCCAGGCCCGTGATCACCTCCAGATGGTCCATGTAACTGCCGGGGATAGTGACGCCAGCCAGCGAATACATAGACTCCACGGCAAAGCGCTCAACACCCTGTCCCGTGACATTACGATCAAAACGTCGCATCCAGAGACTCGGCCTGCTGGCCTCTTCCAGCGCCAGGCCTTCAGCCGCTACGGTTTCGATACCCAATGTCTGCAAGGCTTTGTAGTAGTGATACTCGCTTCTGAGAATGTCCTGATCGGTCTGCGTCGACTTGTTTCGGGCAAACTTCACGAACCAATGGCGTGCGACTTCGGCATCGTCGAGCACTGCATCCGGGTATAACTGTCCCGCGCGATCTTCGCTCATCAGCAACTTCGGCGCTTCTCCACCAGCTCCCGTGGCCCCGCCAATCGCCGCGCCTTGCTCATAGGCGTATTCAAGAAATCGACTATCACGACTGACCACGTCCGCCCGGGAAAACCCCATTGGCTCATGGTCATCCTGTACCTCCACAGAATCCTTGATGCGCAAGTGACCAATGGGTGCCGGAGTACTTCTTCCCAGCAAAAACAGATCGGCACTGACATCATCCGGCTTTTCCCGGCCTACCCTGGCCATCAGGAACCGCTTGGCCGCCCCGGCCGGAGCAATGTCCTGCACAAAGGCGGGGGCCTTCTGATCATTCCTGCTGTCCCAGTCCAACGGCAGAGCCGCACTGACAGCACAGGCGAACGAACTGCCCATGTCCTCGAAGTGATCCAGCAGATAGCTTTGCTTGTAGGCAAATCTGCAACGTCCCTCGAAGCCCTTTTGCGGGTCCTCGAAAGCCAGGGTCATGGCGTCTTGCCAAGTCCCGTTCGCATAAATCTGGAGTGTCAGTGTGTACATGGCCCAACCTGCAATTTAATGCGTCCGATAAGCAAGATCGTCGACAGAACTGCAATATAGTACATATCAGTTCATCCTCATTGCCTCACGAACGCAATAAAATACATTTTTGGACCGTCAAGTGAGTAATATACGCAATAAAATGCAGATTTCAGACCAGCTGTCATAGGTCACGGAAAGACGTGGCTCATCAACCGATATCGCCAACAAAGACCTCATCGATCCTGGCCAGATCGCCCTCATTCAGGATGCCGGCGTGGAAACGCAACTTCACCCACGCCATCAGATAATCGTAACGGGCCTTGGCCAGCTCGCTACGGGTACTGAACCGTTGTTGTTCGGCATTCAGCAGATCGAGGTTGACCCGCTCGCCCCCCAGCAAGCTCTTTTGCGTCGAATCCACCAACGACTCAGCTGAAGCCAGGGCCTTCTGATAAGCGCGTAATTTGCTCTCCCCGGACAAACAAGCGCTGAACTGGCGGCGCAACTCGATCAACGTCTCACGGGTCTTGGCCTCCAGTTCGTACTCCGTTTGCTCAAGGGTCCGGCTGGCCTTGCGCACGGAGGCCGAAACGCCGCCCCCCGCGAACAACGGCACGCTCAACTCGACGCCAATGCTATTGGTGCTGTTGCGCTGGTCATAAGTGCTGCTGCTATCGGACTCCGATTTACGCAGGCTGGCGTAGGCCGTGACCTTGGGCAGGTGTCCGGCACGGCTGCGCTCCACTTCATACCTCGCCACCTCGACAGCCTGGCGTTGAGAAGCCAGTAACGGGTTCTGGACCAGCGCCATGCGATGCCAATGATCAAAGGTCGCCGGCTCCATGGGAAAGGCCTGGAAAGTCGCGGACAGCGGCGCCAGATCATTGATGGCGATCCCTGGTTTGCCCATCAACGCCCCCAACTCCCGCAAGGCGGCCTCCTGTTCGTCATGGGCCTCGATCTGTTGCGCCGTTGCCAGCTCGAAACGCGATTCGGCTTCGAGAATATCGGTACGGGTGCCCTCTCCCTGGTGAAACAGGTGGGTATTGCGCTGGAACTGTTGCTCAAAGGCCTTTTTTCTGGCCTGGGCAATTTCGATCTGGTCCTGGGCCAGCAAAGCCCGGGTGTAGGCGCTGAGTACCCGCAGCAGCAGCTCCTGGCTTTTGCTGCGAAACACCTCATCGGCAAACAGCGACTGGGCGACGCCTTTGCGATAGGCCGCATAGGCTTCGTAATCGAGCAGCGGTTGCTGCAGGGTCAGCGCCGAGGTGGCACTGCGGTAGCGGCGCTGGTCATGGCTGCTGCCCGCCTCCCTGAGCTGGGTGACCCTGGATTCATTACGCCCCAGGTTGTGGCTGTAGGACAGCCGAGGCAGCAGCCCCCCCCGGCCAATGGCATCGCTTTCCCGCCCGGCATCGCGCGCCTTCATGGCCCCCTGGAACACCGGGTCATGCAGCAAAGCCGACTCATACACTTGAAAGGGTCCCAGGGCATGGCTCTCGAGGCTGGCGATCAACGCGAGCAGCGCAACAGGTATCAAAACTATTTTCATGACGGCAGACCCTCTTCCTATTCGGTCAACGAGGCGCTCACGCGATCCAGCAGCGGTTTGAACAGGTAGTTGAGGAGCGAGCGCTCCCCGGTACGGACGAACATCTCGGCCGGCATGCCGGGCTTGATCACCAGTCCATTGAGCTGTTCCAGAGAGGCTTCACTGACCGAGCTGCGTATCACGTAGTAGGGGGCGCCGGTTTTTTCGTCGAGCAACTGGTCGGCCGACACCAGGCTGACCTCGCCCGCGACACGGGGCGTCACGCTCTGATTGAACGCCGTGAACAGGATGTCCACCGGCAGGGCCGGACTGACCTTGTCCACCAGGCTGACCGGCAAGCGCCCCTCCACCTCCAGATGCTGGCCTTGAGGGACTATCTCCAGCAACGTGTCGCCGGCACGCACCACGGCGCCCTCGGTATGCACGCTCAAGTTGACGGCAATCCCTTGCGCCGGCGCGTTGACCTCGGTGTGCTGCAAGTCAAAACTCGCGGATGCCAGCTGTTGTTCCAGGGTCAGGCACTTGAGTCGCACCTCGGCCAACTCGCCACGGACTTCGGTCTGATACTGCTCGACATGCCGGGACAGCTTGAGCTGCGACTCGAGTATTTCCTGTTCGAGAAAGCCGATTTCCCCCTTGTTCCGCGCGATCTGCTGCTGAACCTGGGACAACTGGCGCTCCTGCTCCAGCAGACGATTACTCGCAATATGTCCCTCATCCGCCAGAGGGCGCAGTTTCTCCAGTTGCCGGCGCAATGATCCGGCTTGGGCATTCAGATCATTGCGGGCTTGGCGCAGGCCGGACAGTTGGGCCGTTGCCCCGTCGATGCGGGCACGGATACCCGCCTGCTCGCGAGAAAAGGCTTCGCGCCGACTGTTGAAAAGCTGGCGCTGCCCTTCCAGCACGACCACCAACAACGGATCGGCATCGGTACTCAACTCGACTGGAAACTGAATTTTCGCCAGATTGTCCCGCTCGCTCTGCCAGCGGGCCTGGGTGGCCAGGGCTTGGCGGTACTGGGCCTGCAAGGATTGGACAGTGGCCGACAGTTGCGTGCGATCCAGGCGAAACAGCACCTGCCCCTTCTCGACCTTCTCTCCTTCTCTGACCAGAATCCCACTGACGGCTCCCCCGCCCAGGGACTGGACGGCCTTGCGCTTGCCGGACACGACAACCGTGCTCGGCACACTGACGCCTTGATCCAGCGGTGCCAGGGCCGCCCAGCTGAAGAAACCTCCGGCACCGAACACCACCAGTGCCCAGCCCAATCTGACGAAAAACGCGGCCCCGCGCTGCGGACACGAAGTGAGCGCAGGGTGATGTGGCGTGATGCTCTCTGAACTCATGCGCCTGTTTTCCTTGGCGATTGAATGGCAGCTTTCGAAGCCGACTCCCGGGTTCTCGATAAACTGTCGAGCACCTCCGAACGCGGACCGAAAGCCCGCACTTTCCCCTCTTCCAGCACCATCAACTGATCGGCCTGGACCAGAACCTGGCTACGGTGGGTCACCAGAATCACCGTGCTGCCCTGAGCCTTCAGTTGGGTAATGGCTCGGGTGAGGGCCGCTTCACCCTCGGTATCAAGGTTGGAGTTCGGCTCATCCAGCACCACCAGGCGAGGCCGGTCATAGAGCGCCCGGGCCAAGGCCACGCGCTGCTTCTGGCCTCCGGAAAGGCCGGCGCCGGCGTCCCCCAGCACCGAGTCATAACCTTGCGGCAGACGCAGGATCAGCTCATGAACACCCGCCTGCCGGGCCGCCTCGACAACCTTGTCCGGGTTCGGCGCGCCGAAACGGGCGATATTTTCAGCCACGGAACCGCTGAACAACTCGATGTTCTGCGGCAGGTAGCCAATATGGGGACCCAGTTCATTGCGGTCCCAACGATGGATATCGGCACCGTCCAGCCTCACCACCCCGCCCTGGACCGGCCAGATGCCCAGCAGCACGCGAATCAGGCTCGACTTGCCCGCGCCGGAGGCCCCCAGCACCCCCAGCACTTCACCGGCCGCCAGCTGGAAACTCACTTGATGCAAGGTCGTGCGCTGCTGGCCGGGAGGCCCGGCACTCACCTGCTCGAACGCCAGTTGCCCCTTGGGAGCGGGCAAGGCCATCGCTCCCGTCGATTCGGGAAACTCATTGAGCAGCGCGTCGAGACGCTGATAGGCCGACCTGGCCGCGTTCCAATGCCTGGAGGTGGCAATCAACTGGTCGATGGGCAGCAAAACCCTTCCCATCAGGATGGAACCGGCAATCATCATCCCGGCGCTCATATCACCAATAATCACCAGCAGCGCACCGAGCCCCAGCACCAGGGATTGCAGGCACTGGCGAAAGCCTTTGCTCAGATGGGTCATGACCGCGCCCGTGTCGCCGGCCCGGTTCTGTTGCGAAAGAAAATGGGCGTAGGGCTCGAACCAGCGTTGGCGCAACACACCCAGCATGCCCATGGCCTGAATGGTCTCGGCATTGCGCAAATGGCTGGTGGCCAGGCGACTGGCCTCTTGTGAATGGCGGCCGGCTTCAGCCAGCGGCTTCCTGGTCAGCCACTCATTGAGCAGCGCCATGCTCACCAGCAGCACAGCTCCCACACAGGCGAAGACACCCAGCCAGAAGCTGAACATAAACATCACCGCCAGGTAGATCGGAAACCAGGGCGCATCGAAAAAAGCGAACAAGGCCGGGCCGGTCAGGAACTGGCGAATATGGTTCAGATCGCCGAGGGCCTGCGCGCCATGCCCGTCACCGCGGACCAGATTGCGCTCGAAAGCAGCCTGGTAGACCCGCAGGTTGAAACGCTGATCGAGATGCCCGGCGACACGGCTGACGACAAAGTTGCGAACGGTCTCCAGCAGCCCGATAAAAACGAAGAATCCCACGATCATCAACGTCAACATAACCAGCGTGGTCTGGTTTTGCGAAGTCAGGACCCGATCATAAACCTGCAGCATATATATCGAGGGGGCCAGCATCAGCACATTGATCAAGGCGGTAAAACAGCCCACGCTGATCAGAATACTCTTATATTCCCCGAGCACTTCTATCAACGGTGCCGTAGGTGTTGTCGCCAAGGGTTTCATTGACTTCCTTGAATAGTATTTCGCGCGCGCAAAACATCAGAAGAGCAGCGCCCAGGGCACTGCTCTTGGTGAGCTAAAACGAATATATAAACCGATGAGATGGCCTATTACGCAGCCATATCCAGAATATAAGGGAACGGCCCATCCTCAATACGCCAGTCGAAGTCGCTGTCGATAAACTCGCTATAGGCATCCGGCTGATTGGCAGCGAGCGCATACTCGCTGTGCGTTATGTCATTCTTTTCTTCCAGGCCAGCAAGCACTTCATCAACCTCTTCTTCAAGCCTGTCAAACGCATGCCTTCCCGGGCCCTCCTCACCCATGAGCCCCCGATGTTCCGCCGGCGTATAATCTGTAAGATTAGCAAGCAGCTCCTTGAGCTTCATGATTTCTCGCTGCACACTTTCTGAAATTTTGGCAATTTCATTGCTCCAGACAACAAAATCAAAATCAGCATTTGTGCCACAAAATTGAGGTTTCACAGAAGCCGGCTGCCCCCGATCAGGCACCATCCATGGCAACTTGCTCTCGAAAGGCGAGTCCATCCGATCATTCGTATTATTGATTTCCATTAACATAAATCACTCCATATAACGACGAGTTAATGAGCACCCGATACCCATCAGGCGTGCTCGTCGTCTATTTAATGAAATTTATGAAGTGAAGGTTATATAAATAGATATCACCACTCTTCCATGGCAAATCCAGCGCAAAAAAAGGGGAGCACATGCTCCCCCGAGGAAAAACGTTGGTAGTCGAAGGCTTTCGATCAGCCTTCGATCTCGATCAGAATCTCGCCCGGATTGACCCGGTCGCCCTTGGCCACATGAATAGCGACAACCTTGCCCGCCACCGCCGCCTGCACTTCGGTTTCCATTTTCATGGCCTCGGTGATCAGTACGGCCTGGCCGGCTTTCACGGTGTCGCCTTCCTTGACCAGCACATCGACGATATTGCCCGGCATGGTGGTGCTGACATGGCCCGGCGCGCTGGCCTGCTTGCGCTTGCTGCTGCCACCGCCGACAAACTCGTTGAGCGGTTCGAACACCACTTCTTCCGGCATGCCGTCGATGGACAGGTAGAAGTGCCGCTTGCCTTCGGCCTTGACGCCGACACCGGTGATGTCCACGCGATAGGTTTCGCCGTGCACATCGATCACGAACTCGGTCGGCACGCCCTCACCGCCCGCCGAACGCACGCCACCGGCCTCGGGGATCGGCAACAACACCTCAGGAACCAGGGTGCCGGCCTCACGCTCTTCGAGGAACTTGCGCCCGATATCCGGGAACATGGCGTAAGTCAGTACGTCTTCTTCCGACTTGGCCAGGGCACCGATCTCACCACGCAACTTGACCATTTCCGGCTTGAGCAGGTCGGCCGGGCGCACGTCGATCACTTCTTCGCTGCCGATGGCCTGGCGCCGCAGCTTCTCATTGACGACGCCCGGTGCCTTGCCATAACCGCCTTGCAGGTACAGCTTCACTTCGTTGGTGATGGTCTTGTAGCGCTCGCCGGCGAGGACGTTGAAGAACGCCTGGGTGCCAACGATCTGCGAGGTCGGGGTCACCAGCGGCGGGAAGCCGAGGTCTTCACGCACTCGCGGAATTTCCGCCAGCACTTCGCCCATGCGGTTCAAGGCGCCCTGCTCTTTCAGCTGGTTGGCGAGGTTGGAGATCATCCCGCCCGGCACCTGGTTGACCTGCACGCGGGTGTCGACGGCGGTGAATTCGCTTTCGAACTGGTGGTACTTCTTGCGCACGGCGTAGAAGTACAGGCCGATTTCCTGCAGCAGTTCCAGATCCAGGCCGGTGTCGAATTCGCTGCCTTTAAGGGCCGCGACCATCGACTCGGTGCCAGGATGGCTGGTACCCCAGGCGAAGCTGGAGATCGCGGTGTCGATATGGTCGGCACCGTTCTCCACCGCCTTGAGCTGGCACATCGCGGCCAGGCCGGCGGTGTCGTGGGAGTGGATAAATACGGGCAGCGATTGCTCGCTCTTCAGCGCCTTGACCAGTTCGCCCGTGGCGTAAGGGGTCAGCAGGCCGGCCATGTCCTTGATCGCCACCGAGTCGCAACCCATGGCTTCCATCTGCTTGGCCTGGGCCACGAAGGCCTCGATGGTATGCACCGGGCTGGTGGTATAGGCGATGGTGCCCTGGGCATGCTTGCCCGCCGCTTTCACCGCTTCGATGGCGACCCGCAGGTTACGCACGTCGTTCATGGCGTCGAAGATGCGGAACACATCGATACCGTTGACCGCCGCCTTGGCAACGAAGGCCCGGACCACGTCGTCGCTGTAATGGCGGTAGCCCAGCAGGTTCTGGCCGCGCAGAAGCATTTGCAGGCGGGTGTTGGGCAAGGCCGCGCGCAATTGGCGCAGGCGCTCCCACGGGTCTTCTTTCAGAAAGCGCACGCAGGCGTCGAAGGTCGCGCCGCCCCAGACTTCCAGGGACCAGTAGCCGACCTTGTCGAGCTTCTCGCAGATCGGCAGCATGTCTTCGGTGCGCATGCGGGTGGCGAGCAGCGATTGGTGGGCGTCGCGCAGGATTGTGTCGGTAACGTGGATTTTTTTGGAAGAAGTCATTGGAATAGTCCTCACAGGCCTGCGTGGGCGGCGATGGCGGCGGCGATGGCCAGGGCCAGCTCTTCGGGTTTGCGCTTGATCGAGTAGTTGGTCAGCTCAGGGTGGCTTTCAACAAAGCTGGTATTGAACTGGCCGCTACGGAATTCCGGGTTACGCAGGATTTCCTGGTAGTAGGCCGCAGTGGTCTTCACCCCCTGCAGGCGCATGTCGTCCAGGGCCCGCAGGCCACGGTCCATCGCTTCTTCCCAGGTCAACGCCCAGACCACCAGCTTCAGGCACATGGAGTCGTAGAACGGCGGAATGGTGTAGCCGGTGTAGATCGCCGTGTCGGTGCGCACGCCGGGACCGCCGGGAGCGTAGTAACGGGTGATCTTGCCGAAGCTGGGCAGGAAGTTGTTCTTCGGGTCTTCGGCGTTGATCCGGAACTGCAAGGCAAAACCGCGATGGATGATGTCTTCCTGCTTGACCGACAACGGCAGGCCGGAGGCGATGCGGATCTGCTCACGAACAATGTCGATGCCGGTGATTTCTTCGGTGATGGTGTGTTCCACCTGCACCCGGGTGTTCATTTCCATGAAGTACACCTCGCCCTCGGCGAGCAGGAACTCCACGGTACCGGCGTTCTCGTAGCCCACCGCCTTGGCCGCGCGCACCGACAGGTCGCCGATATAGGCGCGCTGTTCCGGGGTCAGCTGGGGGCTGGGGGCGATTTCGATCAGCTTCTGGTTGCGGCGCTGGATCGAGCAGTCACGCTCGAACAGGTGCACCACGTTGCCGAAACTGTCGCCGAGAATCTGCGCTTCGATGTGCTTGGGATTGACGATGCATTTTTCCAGGAAGACTTCCGCCGAACCAAAGGCCTTGGTCGCTTCGGAAATCACCCGGGGGAAGGCCTGTTCCAGTTCTTCGCGGCTGTTGCAGCGACGGATACCGCGACCGCCACCACCGGAGGTGGCCTTGAGCATCACCGGGTAACCGATACGGTCGCCTTCGGTGAGGGCTTCGGCGATGTCGGCGACGTTGCCTTCGGTGCCCGGGGTGACCGGCACGCCAGCCTTGATCATGCTGCGGCGGGCTTCGGTCTTGTCACCCATGCGGCGGATCACTTCCGCCGACGGGCCGATGAATTTGATTCCACGTTCGGCGCAGATATCCGCCAGTTCGGCATTTTCCGACAGGAAGCCGTAACCGGGGTGCAGCGCGTCACAACCGGTTTCCACCGCCAGGTTCACCAGCTTGCGCGGGTTCAGGTAGCCGGCCAGGGGTTCGGCACCGATGCTGTGGGCCTCATCCGCGCGCTTCACATGCAGGGCATGGCGATCGGCGTCGGAATAGATCGCGACCGAGCGAATGCCCATCTCGGCGCAGGCACGCACGATTCGTACGGCAATTTCACCACGGTTGGCGATCAGGATCTTTTTTATCACTTGGAAATTCCTAAGCCGCTGGAACAGACAACCCTTGGGTGCAACCGGAAAACGGGTCGGCGCGTGACTAAATGTTTCAAGCCAGTCGCGTAGTCCACACTAGACCCACCCAGTGATAAACCAAAATCAATAATTATTGGGTCGCTCATAAGTAAAAGCTTATAGTTGAGCGGTTCGCGGCCTCCATGAGTGTTTATAAAATGCGTAAGTCCTTGATGCGTATGACATTACGCCAGCTCAAGATTTTCAATGAGGTCTGCGATCTGCGTTCCTACAGCCGCGCAGCTGATGAAATGTCTCTCACACAACCGGCCGTAAGCCTACAAATTCGTCAGCTGGAAGAGCTGATCGGCCAGCCTTTATTCGACTACGTCGGCAAAAAGCTCTACATGACCGAGGCGGCTGAAGCGTTACAGCGGGCCAGCCGGGACATTTTCGGTCGGCTGGAAAACCTCGATATGCAGCTCTCGGACATGCAGGGCTCGCTGCAAGGGCAGTTGAAACTGGCGGTGGAATCCAGCGCCAAGTATTTCGTCCCGCACCTGTTTGCCGCGTTCAAGCGCCAGCATCCCGAGGTCAATCTGCACCTGACGGTGGTCAACCGCGCGCAGGCGCTGCGGCGCCTTTCGGACAACCGCGACGACCTGCTGATCATGTCGATGGTGCCCCAGGACATGGGGCTCGAATTCCTGCCGTTCCTGAACAACCCGATTGTCGCGGTGGCGCCGCCCGATCACCCGCTGTGCCACGGCGGCCCGCTGCGCTTGCAGGACCTGGAGCCGTATACGTTGTTGATCCGCGAAGCGGGGTCGGGGACGCGGATCGCCTGCGAGGAGTATTTCAAGGAGAAACGCGTGCACTTCTCGCAGACGCTGGAAGTGACCTCGGGCGAAGCCCAGCGCGAGTGTGTGGTGGCGGGGCTGGGCCTGGCCCTGTTGACGCGCCATGCCCTGAGCCTGGAACTGGCGACCGGCGTGCTCCGAGAACTGCCGGTGGAAGAACTGCCGCTCTATCGCAGTTGGTGCCTGGTTCAGGCCAAGGACAAACGCCTGTCACCGGTCGCCCATGCGTTCCTGGGGTTTATTCGCAGTGAACGGTTACAAATCAGCGGGCTGGTTGAGCGCTTCGACGGTCGGATGCCGAGTCTGCCTGCCAGTAATTGAGTGCGGCGATTTCCTGTTGCAGTTGGCGCAGTTCGGTGCGGTCTTCGATTGCGCGACGAAATTCCATGCGGCGCTGATCTTCCTGCTGCCGACGGGTTTTGACGCTGCTTTGCTCTTCGTGGTGCCGGGCCATTTCGAGTCTCCCAGGGTGGGTACGGGAGCTTCAAGATGGACGTCCGGCGTTACGGTTTGGCGGCAGCTGGGTGACAGACTGATGAAATCATCGGTCAGTCGTCGAGGGCCTTCACCGACTTGGGCGACAGGCGCAGGCTGCGCAAGCTGCGTTTGACGCTCTTGAGGTGGTTGACCAGGCTCGGCCCACGGGCCATGGCCACGCCCATGGCCAGCACGTCGATCACCACCAGGTGGGCGATGCGCGAGGTCAGCGGGGTATAGATCTCGGTGTCTTCGTGCACGTCGATGGCCAGGTTCACCGTCGACAGCTCGGCCAGCGGGGTCTGGCTCGGGCACAGGGTGATCAGGGTCGCGCCGCTTTCACGCACCAGGTTGGCGGTAATCAGCAGGTCCTTGGAACGGCCCGACTGGGAAATGCAGATCGCTACGTCGGTAGGCTTGAGGGTCACCGCCGACATCGCCTGCATATGCGGGTCGGAATACGCCGCCGCCGTCAGCAGCAACCGGAAGAACTTGTGCTGGGCATCCGCCGCCACCGCACCGGAAGCGCCGAAACCATAGAACTCCACCCGCTGCGCCGCCGACATGGCGGTCACGGCACGTTGCAACGCGGCCGGATCGAGCTTTTCGCGCACGTCCATCAGGGTGTGCAGGGTGGTGTCGAAGATCTTCAGGCTGTAGTCCGCCACCGAATCGTCTTCGTGAATCGCGAACTGCCCGAAGCTGGCGCCGGCCGCCAGGCTCTGGGCCAGCTTCAGTTTCAGGTCCTGGAAACCCGAGCAGCCGATGGCCCGGCAAAAACGCACAATGGTCGGTTCGCTGATGCCCACGCTGTGGGCCAGGTCAGCCATGGAACTGTGCATCACCGCCGCTGGATCGAGCAGGACGTGATCGGCGACCTTGAGCTCCGACTTGCGCAGCAGGTTGCGAGACTGGGCGATGTGTTGCAACAGATTCAAAGGTCTGGACTCATTGTTATGGGCGAACGCCTGGGATGTAGCAGTCTTGTAGTTATACTACAAGAATTCGCGAATTGCCCGCTCCATTACGTAACCCGCCTCCCCGCTAGCGTAGCGCGGGGAGCATGTAGCCACTCTCGACGCCTAGGGAAAGCCATTGCGTAGCAGTCGCATCAATTCCTGCGCCGCCACCGGCCGGCTGATCAGATAGCCCTGCACTTCATCGCAGCCCTGGGCCTTGAGGAAATCCAGTTGCTCCTGGTTTTCCACACCCTCGGCCACCACCTTCAGTTCCAGGCTGTGGGCCATGGCGATGATCGCCCGGGTGATCGCCGCGTCTTCACTGCCCTCCCCCAGGCCGCGAATAAAACTCTGGTCGATCTTCACGTAGTCCACCGGGAAGCGCTTGAGGTAACTCAGGGACGAATAGCCGGTGCCGAAGTCATCAATGGCCAGCTTCACCCCCAGGTCGCGCAACTGCTGGAACGTGGCGATGATATGTTCGACGCTGTCGAGCAGCTGGCTTTCGGTCAGCTCAAGCTCCAGCAGTTCCGGGGCCAGGCCGGTTTCCTCCAGCACCTGGCGCACCAGGCTGACCAGCTTGCCCTGGCGCAACTGATGCACCGACAGGTTTACCGACACCCGGATCGGCGCCATCCCCTCGCGCTGCCATTCGCACGCCTGCCAGCAGGCCTGGCGCAAGACGAACTCACCGATCGGCCCGATCAGCCCGGTTTCCTCGGCCAGGCCGATAAAGTCCGCCGGCGGCACCTGGCCCAGGGTCGGATGCTCCCAACGCACCAGCGCCTCGGCGGCGTTCATCCGCCCGGTGGCCAGGCACAGCTTGGGTTGGTAGAAGACGCGCAATTGCCGCTCTTCGATGGCCTTGCGCAGCTGGTTCTCCAGCTGCAAGCGCTCCAGGGTGCTGGCCTGCAGGCTCTCGGTGTAGAACTGGAAGTTGTTCCCGCCCAGGTGCTTGGCATGTTGCATGGCGATGTTTGACTGGCTGAGCAGCACCGGTATTTCCCGGGCATTGTCCGGCAACAGGCTGATGCCCATGGACGCGCTGACCACCAGCTCATGCTCGTCGATAGTCACCGGCACCCGCAACTTGCCGAGCAGGCGCGTCGCCACCCGGGCCAGGCTGGAGAGGTTGCCGTAGGCATCGAACAGCACCGCGAACTCATCCCCGGACAAACGGGCAATGGTGTTGGCTTCAGGCAAGGCGTTGACCAGGCGCCGGGCCATCTGCTGCAGCAACTGGTCGGCGATTTCATGGCCGAGGCTGTCGTTGAGCAATTTGAAACGGTCCAGATTGATGTGCAGCAACGCCAGGCTGCGGCCACCCTGGCGCACTTGCTGGTGAGCCTCGTACAGACGTTCGCGAAACAACGAACGATTCGCCAGCCCCGTCAGTTCGTCGTAGTGGGTCAGGTAGCGCATGCGCTCTTCGGATTCGCGGCGAGCCGACAGATCGGCGAAGAAGCCGACGATATGGCTGACATTGCCCCGGGTATCGCGCACCACATTCAGTTGCAGCCATTGCGGGTACAGCTCGCCGTTCTTGCGCGCCTCCACCAGTTCGCCCTGCCAGCTGCCGTGCTGTTCCAGGGCCTGGCGGATGGTCGAATAGTGACGCCGGGCATCGCGACTGCCCGGCAGGTCGACCACATTGCGCCCGAGCATGTCCTCGAGCAGGTAACCGGTTACCCGGCTGAAGGCCTGGTTGATCGCCAGCAGAACGTAATTGGGATCGAAAATCACAATACCTTCGCTGGCCGCCTCGAACACCGTCGCGGCCAATTGGCGCTGGGCTTCCTGCTCCTTGTGCGCGCTGATATCGCGACGGGTGCCGACCATGCGCAACACTCGACCGCTGGCGGTGTGCTCGACCGCGCGACCGCGGTCTTCGATCCAGACCCAGTGACCATCGCCATGCCGTACCCGGTACTCGATCAGGTAATCCTCGCTGCGCCCCTTCAGGTGCTCCACCAGCGCACGCTTGAGTGCCGGCACATCCTCGGGGTGCAGGCGCGGCTTGAGGTGGCTGAGCATGGCGGTCACGTATTCCGGGTCGAGGCCGAACAGCTCCTTGATCTGGGTGTGATGCACTTCATCGGTCTGCAGGTTCCAGTCCCACAACCCGAGGGCGCTGGCCTGCAACGCCAGGGCCAGGCGTGTTTCGCTTTTGCTCAGGGCCTTGTTCGCCACATCCAGTTCCAGGCTGCGCTGGACCACCCGGCTTTCCAGGCCGACCTGGGCGTCGCGCAGTTCCTGTTCGGCACGACGACGCTGATCGATTTCCCGCGCCAGTTCAAGATTGAGTTGTTCGCTGCGGGTGTGCGCCTGTTGCAGGCTCTCGATCAGCGCCTGGTTCTGGAAACGCCGCAACAGGCCGCGGCGGATCAGCCGATTGACCTGCAAGGCCACCACGCTCAGCGACACCAGCAGGATCAGCCCGAGCCAGGCCCAGCCTTGTTGCTCCTCGGTTCCCCCCCAGAACAGATAGACGATGGCCGGCAACAGGCAGGGCAAGGTAAAGGTCAGGAACGCCGGGATGCTCACGGCGTAGGCCACGCTGGCGGAGAGGGTCGCTGCGCCGATCAGGCCGAAGACCCAGGCCTGCTCGAGAAAACTGTCGGTGGGCACCAGGGCGATGCCGGCGCAGGCCAGGGTCAGGCCGCTGACCGCCGAGCCCAGCAGGAAGGTCCGGCGCCAGATCGGCTGGGCCTGGCGGCTGGGCATCGCCGAGTCGAACGCCGCCACCTGGATCACGCGCAAGGCCACCAGGGCCATCAACCACACCAGCCAGACGCTGACCAGCAGGTAGCGCTGCGGGCTCCAGAGCAACCAGGCGCAGACCAGACCGTTCAACAACATGAATAAAGTCGGCAGCAACGACCCCTGGTACAGCAGGCGCGTACGCTCGACTGTCAGCTCAGTGGCGAATTGCTTGCGGATAACCCGCCCAGCCTCCATCGAGGGGCTCAGCGCGTCAAAGCTCTGGGTCATGGGCAGTATTCTTATAATGGTTAGCCATAAACGTGGCAGGAGCATACACAAGCATCCGGCAGGACCAAACTGCCTCAGGTCATAAAATGTAATGAATTTGCCGGCAGCCAGCCCCCCTGCCCAAGGGCAGAGCAAGACACCACGCCGCCTGTAGCCGATGACTGACCGGTCGTCATCGCCAATCTTTTTATCTGCCGCGGCGCGCCCCCCGGTATAAGAGCCGCCGCTCAGCATTAGGGTTTGCCCGCCCAGGCCCGGCACCCTAGAATGCGTCGATGCGCGATGATCTCTCCTTTCTGCTGAACTCCCTCAACGATGCCCAACGCCAGGCCGTAGCCGCCCCCGTTGGCCGTCAGTTGGTCCTGGCCGGTGCCGGCTCGGGTAAAACCCGGGTGCTGGTGCACCGTATCGCCTGGTTGATCCAGGTCGAAAACGCCTCGTCCCATTCGATCCTGTCGGTGACCTTCACCAACAAGGCCGCTGCCGAGATGCGCCATCGCATCGAGCAGTTGCTGGGCATCAGCCCGGCCGGCATGTGGGTCGGCACCTTCCACGGCCTGGCACACCGCCTGTTGCGGGCGCACTGGCAGGAAGCCGGCCTGAGCCAGACCTTCCAGATCCTCGACAGCGACGACCAGCAACGGCTGGTCAAGCGGGTGATCCGCGACCTCGGCCTCGACGAACAGCGCTGGCCCGCCCGCCAGGCCCAGTGGTTTATCAACGGCCAGAAGGACGAGGGCCTGCGCCCACAGCATATCCAGGCCAGTGGCGACCTGTTCCTGGCGACCATGCGCAGCATCTATGAAGCCTACGAGGCCGCCTGTGCCCGCGCCGGGGTCATCGACTTCTCCGAGCTGCTGCTGCGCGCCCTGGACCTGTGGCGCGACCATCCGGGCCTGCTGGCGCACTACCAGAAGCGCTTCCGGCACATCCTGGTGGACGAATTCCAGGACACCAACGCCGTGCAGTACGCCTGGCTGCGTTTGCTGGCCCAGGGCGGCGACAGCCTGATGGTGGTCGGCGACGACGACCAGTCGATCTACGGCTGGCGCGGCGCGAAAATCGAGAATATCCACCAGTATTCCGCCGACTTCGCGGACGCCGTGACCATCCGCCTGGAGCAGAACTACCGCTCCACGGCCGGCATCCTCAAGGCCGCCAACGCCCTGATCGCCCATAACACCGGGCGTCTGGGCAAAGAACTGTGGACCGATGGCGGCGACGGCGAGGCGATCAACCTCTACGCCGCCTTCAACGAGCACGACGAAGCGCGCTACGTGGTGGAAACCATCGAAAGCGCCCTGAAAACCGGCCTGGCCCGCAGCGATATCGCCATTCTCTACCGCTCCAACGCCCAATCCCGGGTGCTCGAAGAAGCCTTGCTGCGCGAACGTATTCCGTACCGCATCTACGGTGGCCAGCGCTTCTTCGAACGGGCTGAAATCAAGAACGCCATGGCCTACCTGAGGCTGCTGGAAGGGCGTGGCAACGACGCGGCGCTGGAGCGGGTGATCAACGTCCCGGCCCGTGGGATCGGCGAGAAAACCGTCGAGGCCATCCGCGAACACGCCCGCCACAGCGAGCTGTCGATGTGGGAAGCCATGCGCCAGCTGGTCGCCAACAAGGGCCTGGCCGGACGGGCCGCCGGTGCCCTGGGGGTGTTTGTCGAGCTGATCGAGGACCTCGCGGCGAAAACCCGGGACATGCCGCTGCACCTGATGACCCAGGTGGTCATCGAGCAGTCCGGGCTGATCGCCTACCACGAAGCGGAAAAGGGCGAGAAAGGCCAGGCCCGGGTGGAAAACCTTGAGGAACTGGTCAGCGCCGCCCGCAACTTCGAGGCCGCCGAAGAAGACGCCGAGCTCACGCCGCTGGCCGCCTTCCTCGGCCACGCGTCGCTGGAAGCCGGCGACACCCAGGCCGACGAGCACGAAGACAGCATTCAGTTGATGACCCTGCACAGCGCCAAGGGCCTGGAATTCCCCTACGTGTTCCTGGTAGGCATGGAAGAAGGCCTGTTCCCCCACAAGATGAGCCTGGAAGAACCCGGCCGCCTTGAGGAAGAACGCCGGCTGGCCTACGTCGGCATTACCCGGGCGATGCAGAACCTGGTGCTGACCTACGCCGAGACCCGACGCCTGTACGGCAGCGAGACCTACAACAAGGTCTCGCGTTTCGTGCGCGAAGTGCCGAAAGGTCTGATCCAGGAAGTGCGCCTGTCCAACAGCGTCAGCCGACCGTTCGGCGGCGCCCAGGCCCAGGCCGGCAGCAGCCTGTTCGGTGGCAGCGACATCCCGGACACCGGTTTCAGCCTCGGCCAGACCGTACGCCACAGCATCTTCGGCGACGGCGTGATCCTCAACTTCGAAGGCGCCGGCGCCCAGGCCCGGGTCCAGGTGAACTTCAGCGAAGGCAGCAAGTGGCTGATGCTCGGCTACGCCAAGCTGGAAGCGGTCTGATCACGACCTTCAAGCGTTTCCGCACCCAGTGTGGAAACGCTGTCCTCCCACCTCGACAGCACGCCATGCCGGTCTAATTACTCAACCGAGGTCGCGATAACCATGGGTTCAGGCTTTTTTTCTTCGTGGACATTCTGGGCCCTGCTGTCGGCGACTTTCGCCGCCCTGACGGCGATCTTCGCCAAGATCGGCATCGATAACGTCAATTCGGACTTCGCCACCCTGCTGCGAACCGTCGTGGTATTGGTCAGCCTGGCCTTGATTTTGTACGCAACGGGCCAATATCAGTCATTGAGTTCGATTTCCGCCAAGAGCTATCTGTTCCTGCTGTTGTCGGGTCTGGCGACCGGTGCCTCGTGGTTGTGCTACTTCCGCGCGCTGAAGGTCGGCCCGGCCTCGCTGGTGGCCCCGGTGGACAAGCTCAGCGTGGTGTTCGTCGCCGTCATCAGCGTGCTGCTGCTGGGCGAGAAGCTCGACCTGCGTCAATGGGGCGGTATCGGCCTGATTACCGCCGGCGTGGTCATGCTGGCTCTCCGGCGTTAGCCGGGAACATTTCACTCAGCATTTATCGACTCGTCTTACGAAACAAACGGCATCGGCGTAATGCCTTTCATGAAACCCTCAGGTGAGGCATGGAAGGATCAGGCAAAAGCCGGAAACACTCTCGCGCTAGCCAGTAACATTTCACCTGTGCAGTATGGCGCGCGTGCACTCCACAAACGGGAATACCCTTATGCAACGTTTTCTCAGTATCGTCTTGGCGCTCTGCATCGGTCTGACGATGAGCCTCGACGCGAACGCCAAGCGCTTCGGCGGTGGCAAAAGCATGGGTTCGGCGCCCAGCCATCAAACCAGCCAAATGGCCCCAGCCGCGGGTGCCGGCGCTGCTGCCGCGACCGCCGGTGCCGCGGGCGCTGCTGCCAAAGCCGGCGGTGCTTCGCGCTGGCTCGGCCCTCTGGCCGGCATCGCCGCCGGTGGCCTGCTCGCCTCCATGTTCATGGGCGGCGGCTTCCAGGGCATGCAGTTCTTCGACATCCTGATCATGGCGGTCATCGCTTTCGTGATCTTCCGCTTCATTGCCGCCCGTCGACGCAAGCAGCAGGAGCACATGGCCCCGGCCGGCGCGCCGTTCCAGCGTGAAGTGTTCGAGCAACCGGCGCAGCCGCAGAACGCGATCTTCGGAGGTTCCGCCCCCGCCGCTCCACGCCGTGTGATCAACGCACCGGCCTGGTTCAACGAAGAGCGCTTCCTGGAAGCCGCCCGCAGCCACTTCCAGGCGCTGCAGCAGCACTGGGATGCCAACGAGATGGACAAGATCGCCGAATTCGTCACCCCGCAGATGCTGCAGTTCCTGAAACAGGAACGAGCGAACGAAGGCGACGGTTTCCAGTCTACCTATATCGAAAACCTGCATGTGCAGCTGGACGGCCTGGACGATCGCGCCGACAAGACCATCGCCACCCTGACCTTCAGCGGCGTGTCGAAGAACTCGCGTTTCGACCAGGGCGAAGCTTTCAGCGAAAGCTGGAACATGGAGCGTCCACAGGGCGACAACCAGCCTTGGCTGGTGGCCGGTATCCGCCAGAACGGCTGATCCATGGCTCGCGGTTGAAAAAAGCTACAAAAACCCCGGACTCGTCCGGGGTTTTGCATTTCACAATTGTACTTTTTGCAAGCTACTGTATAAGACCCGTGATACGAACCGCGCCATAAAGCAAGAGGATTGAGGCCGTGGAAGAAGTCATTGAACAATTGCGTGAAGCCAACGAACCCGTACCGGTGCCTTTGGAGTTGCCCGACGAGGATCAGTTGGTCGAAGTCGAAGAGGAGTTGTTCATCAACATCCCCTTCGTTTTCAAGGAATTCCTGCTGACCGTCAGTGACGTGGTGTATGGCAGCCTGGAACCGGTGACGGTGACTGATCCGCAGTCGCACACCTACCTGCCCGATGTAGCAGCCAATGCCTGGGATTCTGGTGTGCCCCGGGACCTGATCCCGATCTGCCAGGACGGTGACAACTACTACTGCGTCGAGGAAGACGGCACCGTGGTGCTGTGGTCCGGCGAAGAAGAGCTGATCACCGAAGAGTCCTGGGAATCGGTATGGCACTGGGCGCGGGATGTGTGGCTGGAAAGCTGATTGACCCTGTCCGATGCTGCTCCAATCACGCTACCTTGGGTTGACTCGGACCTGTAGGAGCAGGGCTTGCCCGCGAAGCTTTTGGCGGCCTCAAGGGCCCCTTCGCGGGCAAGCCCTGCTCCTACAAAGGGTCGGCGCCTGAACCTCAGTGCCCCGCCGAATCGCTCTTGTGCTCCAGGGTCTCCAGCAAGGCGACCTGCATCCGCGTGTGCACACGCACAAACCAGCGCCACAACACCGCCGCGACCGCCGCCGCAACCACCGCGATCAGCACCAGCAACTCGCTGGTGGGCAGAATGCTCGCCGACAGGGCCGACAGCAGCAGGAAAATCACCAGCAGCGACAGCAGCGGAATCACCTCGGCGATCACCCTTCTGACCCGCTGGGTGTGCCGTCCCGCCACCTCGGCTTTCACACCCATCTCCGCCAGCAGCATCGATAGCGCCTTGAGCTTGCGGTACGCCGCGATCAGGAACGGCAACGACAGCAGCAGCGCTCCACCCCAGATCAGGCCGTTGTGCCAACTCGGCTCATTGATCCAGTCGGCCAGATAATCGGCAATCGGCGCCGCGAAGAAGCCCCCGGCAAAGAAGATCGCCATCACCAGCGCCAGGTTGACCCCCACCTGCAACAGAATCCGCCGGATCATCGACGCCAGCAGCGCGCCCTCGCCCTGGGGCTGGATGCTGCGCAGCCATTCACCGTAGAGGCTGAACACCCGTGCCAGGCGTCGCGGCATCACCGCCGCCAGCTTGAGCGACAGTGGGTCCGCCGCGCGGATCAGATAGGGCGTGAGCAGCGTGGTGATCACCGAGACCGCCACCGCGACCGGATAGAGAAAGTCACTGGTGACCTGCAAGGTCATCCCCAGCGCCGCGATAATGAAAGAGAACTCGCCGATCTGCGACAGCCCCATCCCCACCCGCAACGACGTTCGGCCATCGTTGCCGGCAATAAACGCCCCCAGTCCGCAGGAGAGCATCTTGCCCAGCACCACCGCGACGGTGATCACGGCAATCGGCCAGGCGTAATCGAGGAGGATCGCCGGGTCGATCATCAAGCCGATGGCGACAAAGAAAATCGCACTGAACAGGTCGCGAACCGGTTCGATCAGGCGCTCAATTTTCAGCAGCTGACGGGATTCGGCCATGATCGCACCGATCAGGAACGCCCCCAGGACCATGCTGTATTCCAGCTTGACCACCAACAGGCAGAAACCGAAACACAGGCCCAGTACGGTGATCAGCAGCATCTCGTTGCTTTCGAAGCGGGCGACGTAAGCCAACAGCCGCGGCACCAGCAGGATGCCGACCACCAGGGCGACGATCATGAACAGCGACAGCTTGCCCACGGTGGAGAACACCTCGCCCGAACTCACGGTGCCGCTGACCGCGATGCTCGAGAGCAAGGCGATGATGCCGATGCCGAGGATGTCCTCGACGATCAGCACACCGAAGATCAGTTGGGCGAAGCGCTGGTTCTTCATCTTCAGGTCGTTGAGCGCCTTGACGATGATGGTGGTCGAGGAAATCGCCAGGATCGCGCCGAGGAACAGCGAATCCATGGTGTTCCAGTCGAACCAGCGGCCGATTTCGTAGCCGATCCAGATCATCAGCACGATTTCCAGGAACGCCGCGATAAACGCCGTGGCGCCGACCTTGAACAGCTTGCCCAGGCTGAACTCCAGGCCCAGGCAGAACATCAGGAAAATCACCCCCAGCTCGGCCAGGGTCTTGATGGTGTCTTCGTCGTGGATCAGGCCGAACGGCGGCGTGTGCGGCCCGATGATAAAGCCGGCGACGATATAGCCGAGCACCACCGGTTGCTTGAAACGGTGGAAGAGGATGGTCACCACACCGGCCACCAGCATGATCACGGCCAGGTCCTGGATAAAACTGATGGCATGCATGGCGTGGCGCTCCTTGCTGTTGGGAAAGCGGCCATGGGACAGTTTTTGAGCTGTCAGCAATCACCGTTCCTGGTGTGAGAACTTTCTATGGCATGGCTTTCTGAAGGTTAACACCGCGACTTCCGGCAAAAAGCCGGTGCAATATGTAGAAACAGATCCTTTGAAGCGTGAGGATGGCCCGATCGATGGCGCCCCGTTATCGAGTATCTGTGAAACCATAAAGGTGCCTGAGCCAATGCCTGCCTACCCAACCGTGAGCGCGCTATGGAGCCCGGAAATGCCCAGCTATCGATAACTGTTTTGATGACCCCGGACATGGCCAACTTTTCTGGCAATGTCCGCGGCGACACCCTGCTCAAGTACCTGAAGCCAATGCGCCTTGACTTCATCGTCTGCCCAGCCTCACGCCCGACGGGCTTCTAGAGCGAATATTTAGAGATGTACTGGCGCTCGAACGGCACTTCGTATATTTGAGTATTTCCAAACACCAGGACATTGCCGTCCGAGGTGAGTGCCAAACGACTGACCCTGTCATAAAACCCGGCTCTGAGAGTGTTTGTATAGCCCCTGTATCCGGGGCCATCGAAGTCTAGGAGGCCGAAGCTGCGATCAAGGGCACCGCTCTCTTCCAAACGAAAAAGCACCCCCTCGACTGACGCCGCAGTTTGTCCGCCTACCACGATCCTGCCGTCGGCTTGAATGGCAACAGCGCGTACGTCGTTGCAGTCGACGCGCCGTTTCATCGCCACAAACGGTTGCCCGTCGTTGAATGTGCTATCGAAGACCCCATCGCTGTTGAGGCGCAAGACAACCGCATCGGTGGTATGCATCCTGTCGATGCCGATTCTTCCGGCCGCTACCAGTTTTCCATCCGGCTGCAACGCGAGGTCGTACAACACCGCGGGGCGCCCGTCAACGGGCACAAAAGTGACGTACCCACCACTCCCGAATGTCGGCTCCAGGCTCCCATCGAATCGGTACTTGGCGACCAATGCACTTCCCCCATCAATGACTCCCGTAGCAAGAATGTGCCCACTCTCCATGACGACCAGAGGTCCGCGTAGACCCGCAGGTGCCACAAGCACGATGCCCCGCCTACCGAATGAGTGATCGATTTCGCCATTAACAGTGAAGCGCACGAGCCACGATGTTCCGCTCGAGTACGGCGCACCATAGCCAGAGCCGATCACCTGGCCATCGGGCAGCAGGGCGATCCTCGTGGTCAGGAACATGCCGATGGGTATCGGTGCCCAGGCGATGCCACCGTCACCAAAATCAGGATCGAGCGCGCCTTCCGATGTGACGCGAATCAGGTGCGCGGTAGTCTGCTCCCGCCCCGCGCCGTAGATCAGAATTTTGCCATCCGCTAGAAACGCAACATCCGTAACGCTGAAGAAACCCGAATCAGGAATTTGCAAGCCGCCACCATTTCCGTAGCCTTGATCGGGCATGCCATCCGCTGTAAAGCGCCACAGCTCCAATTGCAACCCTGGCGCCCTGATAAATGCTACGAAAATCTTTCCATCCGGCAGCTGGACGGCTGGACCGGGAAAGCGTTCTATCTCGACGCCGGTTGGGGGCGGAAAAACCAGTAAACCGTGGTCAGCAAAAGCTTCATACGGACTGCCGGGGTGGAAGGGCACGATATTGTTCATGGCCATATTCTCCGTGGTTGGAGAGGCTTCACAACGGCGTTTACTTCATGGCAGGAGGCGTTCCCTCAGCCGATGCGTGAGCCTCGTGGGGCATCACATTTATTCTGAAATTATTATCCGATTTCCCATGTTTTTGATCTGTTTCAAGGGACTCCCGGAATTTTTCTCATTACGCGACCTGCGGGCGGATTTGCTCAGACCCGCCAACATGCCGGTACCGCCTCGGCAGGACATGGCGCGCGGCCGGCGTGTGGGCGCCACGGCCCGACCGGCGCGGCGCCAGTCAGCATAAAAAAGTGTAGGAGTTTTCGTATAAAAGACCAATCAATCCGATGCAACATTACGCCGAGCAAACCCGCTTCATTCAGTATTTTTCAAATTACTTCAATACAAATCATCAGATCAGGATGGCGAACAATTCCAGCGGCTCATAGAAGGGACTTCCCCTTCCTGAGGCTGCGGCGGAAGCCGCGAGTTGGCATCAACGTGCCACGACGAAGTCTGGCGTGAGAATTTTCCATGGCATGGCTTTCTGAAGGCTAACACCGCGACTTCCGACAAAAAGCCGGTGCAATATGTAGAAACAGATCCCTTGAAGCGTGACGATGCCCCCATCAACGGCGTCCCGTTATCGAGTGTCTGTGAAAATGAAGGAAGCGCCCGTAGAGGTGCCTGAGCCAATCCCTGCCTACCCAACCGTGAGCGTGCTATGGAACCCGGAAATGCCCAGCTGTCGATGACTGTTTTGATGACCCCGGACATGGCCAACTTTTCTGGCAATGTCCACGGCGGCACCCTGCTCAAGTACCTGGATGAAGTGGCTTACGCCTGCGCCAGCCGTTATGCCGGGCGTTATGTGGTGACCCTGTCGGTGGACCAGGTGATTTTCCGCGAGCCGATCCATGTCGGCGAACTGGTGACCTTCCTGGCCTCGGTCAACTACACCGGCAACACCTCCATGGAGGTGGGCATCAAGGTGGTGACGGAGAATATTCGCGAGCGTTCGGTGCGCCACACCAATAGCTGCTTCTTCACCATGGTCGCGGTCGACGACCAGCGCAAACCGGCCTCCGTGCCGCCGTTGCAGCCCGAAAGCAGCGAAGACAAGCGCCGCTATGTGCAGGCGCAACAGCGTCGCCAGATTCGCCAGGAGCTGGAAAAGCGCTATCAGGAAATCAAGGCCGACGGTGAAGGCGACTGAAACCCTGAAAACTTCGCAGGACCTGTAGAACGCGGTCACTGTGGGAGCCGGCTTGCTGGCGATGAACGATAACGCGGTGAGCCTGAAACACCGCGCCGCCTGAATCGCCAGCAAGCCGGCTCCTACAGGGTTTGTGCCGGTTTCAGGATCTCAGGCCGTCATTACAGGCTGATCGACTCCGCCTCGAACCGCACCCGCGGATGCACGATGCGGTCCTGGGCCCGCACCAGCTCAAGCTCGTAGCTGGTGCAGGCCTGGGTTTCCAGCAACACCTCATGCACCGCCGAGGCGGCGAACTCGAACGCCACCACCAGGCTGTCGCCCAACAGCACCCGCGCCAGGAACAGCCCCGAGGTCAGGTCGCCGACGCCTACCGGCTGCTTCGGGAAGGCCAGCAAGGGCCGTCGCAGGTGCCAGCTGCCCTCGGCAGTGACCAGGAGCATCTCGAAACTGTCGGCCAGCTTGCCCGGATAGGCCAGGTGCTTGACCAGCACCGCCTTCGGTCCCCGCGCCAGCAGGCTGCGGGCCATGGCCAGGCAATCGAACAGGGAGCTCGGCGTACGCCCGCAGAAGCTATCGAGCTCAAGCTGATTGGGGCAGAGGAAATCGGCCATGGCCGCCGCTTCTTCCAGCAGGAAATCACTGACCTCGGTCGGCACGCTGCAGCCTTTCTCCGGATGGCCCATCACCGGGTCGCAGAGATACAGGGCATTGGGGTTGATCGCCTTGATCCGCGCCACACCGGCGAGGATCGCCCGGCCCTGGGCCGCACTGCCAAGGTAGCCGGACAACACGGCATCACAGTTACCCAGTTCACCGATGGCGGCGATCCCCTCGACCAGCTCGGAAATCCGCTGCGGCGCCAGCACTTCGCCCGCCCACTGCCCGTATTGGGTGTGGTTGGAGAACTGCACGGTGTTCAGCGGCCAGACATTGACCCCGACGCGCTGCATGGGGAAAACCGCCGCACTGTTGCCGGCATGGCCGAAAACCACGTGGGATTGAATGGCGAGCAAATGGGGAGTGCGTTTCATTCCGTATTCCAGAAAGGCCAGTGGATTCAAGCCGCTGAGTATGCGACTAAACGGAGCCTGTACGACAGGCCGGGGAGCCAGTTAAGCTGAGCTGACTTTGTTGGAGTGGCGTTCATGCTGACCCTCGGAAATATGTTCGTGCTGATGTTGCTGGCGACCGGCGCTGCCTGGCTCTGGCACAACCATGGCCTGCGCGAGCGGGCGCTGGAGCGGGTCAAGCAGCACTGCGCCAAGCTCGACATCGAGCTGCTCGATGGCGCCGTTGCACTCAAGCGCATCGGTTTTGTCCGTGACGCCCATGGTCGGCGGCGTCTGGCGCGGATCTATAATTTCGAGTTCACCGTCACCGGTGAGCAGCGTCACGCCGGGACCATCACCCAGTTCGGCGCCCACAGCGCCCATATCGAACTGGCGCCCTACCCGTTCGAAGCCAAACCGGAAGTACGCAGCGCCGAAGTGATCGAATTGAGCCAATGGCGCCAGGATCATGCCAAGGACCACAATAATTTGCGGCGTTGAAGGGTCCAGCGGTGGTTTGCCAGTGAGTGCGATGCAAGATGCACTGCCGCCATCGCCAGCAAGCCGGCTCCCACAGTTCGGTGTTCCAACACAAAATATCGTCAAGCCCGTAGCCCTGTAGGCGCTGGGCTTGCCAATAGGTTGCGGTGAAACCCGCACTGTGGGAGCCGGCTTGCTGGTGATAGCGATGTCATATTCACCGCCACTTACCCTACAAACGACACTGTGCCATTCCCACCTTTAACAACTCGATGTCCTGTTTTTCCCCGAAGATCAACTCAATACGCGAATCCCGCCGCCATTCACTGGGCTGCCATTGCAACGTGGAGTTATCCACAGCGTTGGCGGAAACCCAGCCGTCCGGGCTGTGGATAACCAGTTTGGCTCGCAGCCAACCCAGTCCGGACAGCCAGCTCTGGAGTTTTTCCGTATCGAAGCGCTGGCTCGGGTGCCAGCGCCAGCCGATGCTCCAGTTGCCGTCCTGGGCATGATCCAGGCAGATCGGTTGCTCCGGATCGGTCCAGATCGCCGGCAATGGGGCCTTGACCGGCGTGCCGACAGACGGCGCACTATCACTGCTGAGATGAACCTGCTCGCGCTGACCGGTATCCAGGGCAAGCAACTCGGCCAGCCCCAACACCCCCTGCTCCGTCCAGCGCACCGGTCCTTCAGGCAGCCGGGCCAGCACCCGTTGCCGCTCAACCGCGTCCAACCCTTCGGACTTGTTCAACACCCGCAACCCCGCCAGCCCCAGCGCTTCCTGCTGGGATTCCGGCAACGGCTTGCCCGCCGCCAGGGCCCGGGCGTCCAGCACCAGTACGCAAGGCTGCAACGCCAGGACTCCCAGCCAGGGCGCCGCGGCCAGTTGCTTGAGAATCTGCACCGGATGCCCCAGCCCGGAGGGCTCGATCAACAACCGATCCGGCCGCGCCTTGCGCAACAGTCGCGTCAGCCCGATCTGGAACGGCGCGCCGTTGACGCAACAGACGCAGCCGCCTGCCACTTCCCCCAGTGCGATACCATCGTCGCCCCGGGTCAGCAGTGCGGCGTCCAGGCCGATCTGACCGAACTCGTTGATCAGCACCGCCCAGCGCTCGCCTTCCGGCTTTTGCGCCAGCAGTTGCCGAATCAGGCTGGTCTTGCCTGCCCCCAGCGGGCCGGCGATGACATGGGTGGGAATGTTCTGCAACATAGAGGGCCGATGATCTGAAAGAGATGAAAGAATGATGCGCCTGATCTGCCTGGCGTTGCTGTTCGGCTCGGGCCAGGTGCTAGCCCAGGCCTGCGTGGTGCATAGCCATGGGCAGCGGCTGGACGTCAAAGTCTGCCAGGAAAACATCAATATCCCGGCCAAGCTGTTCAGCGACGGCTTCTGCCAACCGAACCTGCCGGGGCAGAAGGTCGAGGTCGAGTACGTCGAACAGTGCCCGGGCGGTTCCTTCGGCGTGTGCGGCAATGCGCAAGTGGCCAATATGCCTTACCGACAGAATATCCACTATTACGGCGTGGCAAGCGATGCCGCCTACCTCAAGCCGTTCTGTGAAGGCCAGAGCGGCGGACAGTGGAAAACCCCGTAATCAAGACCGCCACATATCCCCTGTAGGGGCCGGCTTGCTGGCGATAGCGTCCTTGAATTCAACGCTGGATTCACTGGCCCCATCGCCAGCAAGCCGGCTCCTACAGTACGGTGTGAACCCGCACGATCAGGCCAACCAATCCAGCGTCAGGATCAACCGCCGCTCGCCCTCCGGCACCGGCGGCGAACGGTGCACCAGGCCAAAACCTTCATTCCCATGCCAGCGCTCGCCCTTGAGCAACGCTACCGCGCCGCTGTCCACCTGCTGGATCTGCGCCGGCTCACCAGGCTCCGCCGCCGCATTGCCCAACAGCCGACGATCGATCGCCCCTTCCGCCAGCCACTGACTGCCCACCCCCGCATAGGTGGTGATCAAGCGCACCGGCACATGATCGACATGAAAACGCGGGCACATGGCCTTGTCCAGCACCCGCAAACGCAGACCGATCCGTCGCGCGCCGAGCAGACAGGCATAAGCGCTGACCAGCCAGGACACATCGCTCAAGAACCCTTCATAACCCTCCAGATCGCTAAACCCCGAAGCCAGGCCCTGCAGATTCGGCCGCGCCTCGTCATCCGGCATTTCCAGGCTGAGGGATTCGGCCAACGGCTCGTTCAACGACAACAACAGGGTCGCGAAATCGGCAATATGCCCTGGCAACCGACGCTGCCAGACCGCCAGGTTGACCCCCTCGTCGAGAATCTCGCCCAGCACCGTCGGCGCTTCGCCCTGCACCTGCCGAATCGTCGGCAAGGCCTTCCAACGTGGCGCCAGCATCAGGCGGCCTCCTCTTCATGCCAGGCGCCGAACGGATCGGGCAGCGCGCTCCAACCCTCGACCCCGAGGGCCATTTCCTCATCGTTCAACAGGCAGTTATCCAACCGCGCGGTCAGCTGCGCGAAGTCGATGTTCTGCCCGATAAACACCAGTTCCTGGCGGCAATCGCCGGTTTCCGGCGTCCAGTGCTGCATGATCGCCGTGACGCTTTCCTGATCCTGCGGCCACTGCGGTTTCGGCACGAAGCGCCACCAGCGCCCGGCAAAACCATGGCGCATCAGGCCACCGGCCTGGGACCAGCTGCCGGCCTCCTGGTACTTGCTGGCCAGCCAGAAAAAGCCCTTGGAGCGCAGCAGCTTGCCGTTCACCCAGGGCTGGTTGATCAAGTCGAAAAACCGCTCGGGATGAAACGGCCGCCGTGCCCGGTACGCCGTGGAAGCAATGCCGTACTCCTCGGTTTCCGGCACATGCTCGCCCCGCAGTTCCTGCAACCAGCCCGGCGCCTGGGCCGCGCGCTCGAAGTCGAAACGGCCGGTGTTGAGGATCTTCGCCAGGGGGATCTCGCCCATCACCATGGGAATGATTTCCGCCTGGGCGTTCAGGCGCTGCAGAATCGCCATCAACTCCAGACGTTCGCTGCTGCTGATCAAGTCGATCTTGCTGATCAGGATCACGTCGGCAAACTCGATCTGCTCGATCAGCAGGTCGGTGATCGAGCGCTCGTCCTCTTCGCCCAGGGTCTCACCGCGGGAGGCGAGGCTTTCGGCAGCCTGGTAATCGAGCAGGAAATTCATGCCGTCGACCACCGTGACCATGGTGTCGAGCCGGGCGACATCCGCCAGGCTCTGGCCGCTTTCATCACGAAAGGTAAAGGTCTCGGCCACCGGCAGCGGCTCGGAGATGCCGGTGGATTCGATCAGCAGGTAATCGAAACGACCGTCGCGGGCCAGCTTGCCGACTTCCTCCAGCAGGTCTTCGCGCAAGGTGCAGCAGATGCAGCCGTTGCTCATCTCGACGAGCTTTTCCTCGGCGCGATTGAGGCTGACATCGCGCTGCACTTCGCTGCCGTCGATATTGATTTCGCTCATGTCGTTGACGATCACGGCCACCCGCAGATTTTCGCGATTGCGCAGCACGTAGTTGAGCAGGGTACTTTTACCGGCACCGAGAAAGCCGGACAGCACGGTCACGGGTAGACGTTGGGTCATGGGGTTTTCCTCATCAGGTCGGCCGGGTCAAAGCGCCCGTTTATGGCGTTCGCGCAGCTCTTCACGTTCTTTGGCTTCAATGCACAGGGTCGCGGTGGGCCGCAGCAGCAGGCGCTTGAGGCCGATCGGTTCGCCGGTTTCGCGGCACCAGCCGTATTCGCCGCGGGCCAGGCGCTCAAGGGATTCATCGATCTTGTCCAGGAGCTTCTTCTCGCGCTCCAGCACCCGCAGTTGCCATTGCCGGGTTTCCTCGGCACTGCCGATATCCGCCGGGTCGCTGCTGGTCTCTTGCTCGCGCAACTGGTCGAACTCACCGCTGATGCGTTCCTGCAGCTCAAGGCGCTGGCCGCGCAGCAGCTCGCGGAAAAAACCCTGCTGGGCATCGTTCATGTAGTCCGCCTCGGGCTGGGCGAGCAGTTCGTGTTCGGTCATGGCAGGTCGGGTCCGAAATTTATTTAATGTTATATTATAACAATGCAAATAATCCAATCCCCCGCTTGATCGCCGCGACGAAGAGCGCAATGCTGGTATCGATCCCGTTGCCGAGAATGCCGATGCGTCCTGTCCTGAACTATCTGTTGCCGGTCCTATTGTTGGTGGCGGCGAACGCCGAGGCCCAAGTGTCGGCCCCTACCCAGACGAACTGCACCCGCAGCGCCAACCTGCTGGCGTGCAAGGATGGGCTGGGCAACGCCTATGGCGTGGCGACCGAGGGCAAGACGATTTATTTGCAGGGCTTTGAAGTGATCGGCAAGCGCTACTGGGCGCAGACCAGCAGCCGCTATGGGCAGTTGACGTTCTTCACCGGTATAGCTTCGGACGGTGAAGCCTGGGTCGGTTACAGCCGGCGAGTGGGCTGGACCACCCAGAACCGTTTTTCCAGTTCAGGCGGGTTGAGCAAGAAGTTTGTCTGTGACCGGATGGTGGGGTGCTAGGCACCCCTGGGCCGCTCTACACCAACCCTTCCTGCACCTGCTGCTGTTGCCAGGCGATATAGCTGTCCGCCGGTGGGTTCTTCTCGAAGTAACGCTTCAAACCCTCGAACAACCCATCGGCAATCGCCTGCTGGTGACGCGCCGTGACCAACCGCTGGCTGTCGCGGGCATTGGAGATAAAACCGGTCTCCACCAGGATCGACGGCACGTCCGGCGACTTCAGCACCGCGAACCCCGCCTGTTCCACACGCTTCTGGTGCAGGGTGGTGATGCCTTCCAGGCTGCCCAGCACGCTGTGCCCCAGCTGCAGGCTGGAAGCGATGGTAGCGTTCATCGACATGTCGAGAATCACCCCGGCCAGCATCGGGTCCTTGTCCTTGAGATTGAGCAGGCTCTGCGCGCCCAGCAGGTCGGCGCCGTTTTCGCGCTGGGCCATAAACCGCGCCGTGGTCGACGTCGCCCCGCCTTCCGACAGGGCAAACACTGAAGCTCCCGAAGCCGTAATACGCGGCGCGGCATCGGCATGCACCGAGATAAACATGTCGGCGTTGTTCTTGCGGGAGAACTCCACCCGCTTGCGCAGGGGCACGAAGAAGTCGTCGTTACGCACCAGGCGCACATCGAAACCCTTCTCACGCTTGAGACGCTTGGCCAACAGTCGACCAATGGACAAGACCACGTCTTTCTCGCGCTCGCCCTTGGAACCTACGGCCCCCGGATCCTTGCCGCCATGGCCAGGGTCGACCACCACCATGATGTCGCGCTTGCGATGGGTGTTGCCGCTCGCCTCCTCATGCCGCACAGGCGGCGGCGCGACGACCGCCGGTGCCGCCGCCAGGGCCGCCGTCGGCACCGCGGCGCTGCCATTGCTGGTCAGGTCGAGCACCAGGCGATGGCCCTGCGTACCCTCGGGCGGCAACAGGAAGCTGTTGAGCTGAACCGGGTTGGCCAGGTCGAGGACGATCCGCGTATCGCCCTGGCCGAAATGCCCGGAGCGGATCGAACGGATCACCGTATTGCTCAGCGCCAGCTGTCGGAAATCTCCCGTCAGCTTGGCGCCGCTCAGGTCGATGATCAGCCGCTCGGGCGAGGTCAGGGAAAAAGTCTTGTATTGAATCGGACCACTGAGGTCCAACACCAGCCGCAGCTTGTTGCCGTCGCGCCACAGCCGCGCATTCTGGATCTGCGCCGCCGACACACCGAACGGCAAAACCACCGCACCGGCCAATAAAAAGTTGAGCAACTGACGTCTATGCATAACAGGTACCGCGGATAAGGGAGCGTCCGTACTCGTTGTCGCTGTGTAAAGCCCCAGCAAAAAAGGCATCGTCGACTGAATAGTTATAATATAACATGTCATTTTAACTCCGACGATGGACCTGCTCATGAATGCGTTGACGCTGCCGGATATCGCCGCGCAGTCATCCCGGCAAGCCTTGCCCCTCGAGTGGGTGGGCATGTGCGGCATTGCCCTGCCCGTCTCGATTGACGGCCACCGTCTCAGCGCCAAGGCCGACGCGGGTGTCAGCCTCGACGATGGCGAAGCGCGGGGCATTCATATGTCACGTCTGTACCTGGCCCTGGAACAACTGGAACAGGAAGACCTGACGCCCGCGCTGATACGAGAAGTATTGCAGCAATTTCTCGACAGCCACGACGGACTTTCCAACAACGCCTACCTACGCATCCATAGCGATCTGCTGCTCAAACGCCCGGCGTTGGTCAGTCCGCTGGCCGGCTGGAAAACCTATCCAGTCAGTGTCTTGGCCGAACTGAAAAACGGAGTGTTCCACGTGGAACTAAAAATTGACGTGGCCTACTCCTCAACCTGCCCGTGCTCGGCCGCCCTCGCCCGGCAGTTGATCCAACAGCAATTCATCACCGACTTCGCCGACAAGCCCCTGGAGCACAGTGACGTTCTCAGCTGGCTCGGCGGACCGCAAGGCGTCGTCGCCACACCTCACAGTCAGCGCAGCATTGCACAATTGCATATTCATTTAGATGAAAAAACGTATCGGTTTCCCTTCGAGGCCCTGATCGACGACGCCGAGGCCGCCCTCGGCACTGCCGTGCAGACCGCGGTGAAACGTGCGGACGAACAGGCCTTCGCCCTCGCCAACGGCCAGAACCTGATGTTCTGCGAAGACGCCGCGCGGCGCCTCAACCTGGTGCTCAAGCGCTCGGAGGCGGTCAGCGGCTTCCACTTGCGGGTGGTCCACGCCGAAAGCCTGCATGCCCATGACGCCGTGGCTGAAAGCCGCTGGAACTGGAGGCAGGCATGATCCGTTGCCAAGGCCTGCGCTGGGGCGCCCCGGGCCAGCCCCTCACTCCTGCCGTGGATTTCGAACTCGCCGCCGGCAGCCTGACCGCTGTGATCGGTGCCAACGGCACCGGCAAAAGCAGCCTGTTGAAAGTCATCGCCGGGCTGCAGAAACCACTGTCCGGCAAAGTGCATCTGGATGTTCCACGGCGCGGCAGCCTGTCGTTCCTGCCGCAGCAACAGCATCTGGACCGGCAATTCCCCATCAGCCTGCAAGAGCTGGTGGCCGCCGGCTTCTGGGGCATCAAGCAAACGCCACAACAACGTAGCGAACGCCTGCAAGCCGTGCTCGAAGACTGGCACCTCGGCGGCCTGGAACATCGTCCGCTGATGGCCTTGTCCGGCGGTGAATTGCAGCGCGCCCTGCTCGCCCGCATGAGCCTGGCCTCGGCGCCGGTCCTGCTGCTCGACGAACCCCATGCCGCCCTCGACGAAGATGGCCAGGCGCTGCTGTGGAAACATATCCACGCCTGGCACGCCGAAGGTCGCACCCTGGTGGTGGTCTGCCATGACCTCGCCGCCGTGCGCCAGCACATCCCCAACGCCTTGCAGATCAAGAGCAGCGGTTGCGTCCTGGCGCCCAGCACCGAGCTGATCCGCCAACAACCCATTACGCAGGTAGCCTGATGTTGATGTTCACCAGCCACCTGTTGCAACCGTTCCAGGATTTCGTGTTCATGCGCCGGGCATTGATCGGTGGGCTGGTCCTGGCCTGCAGTACCGCGCCACTCGGGGTGTTCCTGATTCTGCGGCGCATGAGCCTGATCGGTGACGCGGTGGCCCACGGTATTCTGCCGGGCGCCGCCATCGGCTTCTGGATCGCCGGCCTGAGCCTGCCGGCCCTGACCCTCGGCGGCCTTGGCGCCGGCATGGGCATGGCCGGGCTCTCGGCCTGGATCACCCGCCGCACCGGCCTGCGCGAAGACGCCAGCCTGGCGGCGATCTACCCGATCTCCCTGGCCAGCGGCGTGCTGATCCTCGGCATCGCCGGCAAACGCCTGGACCTGCTGCACCTGCTGTTCGGCTCGGCCCTGGCGGTGGACGGTCCAACCCTGACCGGGATGCTCTGGGTCTGCGGCATCAGCCTGGTGGTGATGGCGCTGATCTATCGCCCGCTGCTGCTGGACACCCTCGACCCGCTGTTCCTGCAAACCGTCAGCCGCCTCGGTCCCCTCGCCCATGGGGTGTTCCTGACCCTGGTGGTGCTGAACCTGGTGATCGGTTTCCAGGCCATCGGCGCGCTGATGGTGGTCGGCCTGATGATGCTGCCGGCGATCGCCTCGCGCTTCTGGAGCCGCAACCTGCCGGTGCTGATGCTGATCGCCGCGCTGATCGGCTGTGTCTCGGTCACCCTCGGATTACTGCTGTCGTTCTACTACTCGCTGCCCAGCGGCCCGGCCATTGTGCTGGTGGCAGGCGGCTTTTATCTGCTGTCCGTGGTCTTCGGTCCGGTGCACGGTTTGCTGCGCCGCCCGCCCTTGCTTACATCCCAATGAGGTCTTATCCGATGCGCGCTTTACTCGTGCTGTTCAGCTCCGTGCTGGCCTTGTCACTGAACCTGTCCACCGCCCAGGCCGCGGACAAACTCCCGGTGGTCGCCAGCTTCAGTATCCTGCGAGATATCACCCAGCAGATCGGCGGCGACCATATCGCGGTCATCGGCATGGTCGGCCCGGACGCCGATGCCCACACCTACGAACCGACGCCGGATGACGCCAAGGCCCTGCTCAACGCCAAGCTGATCGTCAAGAACGGCCTGGGCTTCGAGCCGTGGCTCGACCGTCTGGTGACCAGCACCGAGACCAAGGCACCGGTGGTCACCGCCAGCAAGGGCGTGATCTCCCACACCATGGTCGACGACGGCGAAACCATTCCCGACCCGCACGCCTGGCACAACCTGGCCAACGCCGAAATCTATGTGAACAACATCACCAAGGCACTGATCAAGGTCGACCCGGCGAACAAGGACGACTACACCCGCAACAGCCAGGCCTACCTGAAAGTGATCCACAGCCTGTTGGCCGAAGCCAAGGTCAAGCTCGGCAACCTGCCGGCCGGCAACCGTCGCATCGTCACCTCCCATGACGCCTTCGGTTACCTGGGCCAGGCCTACGGCATCCAGTTCATGGCGCCACAGGGCCTGTCCACCGAACGTGAGCCGTCCGCCGCCGAAGTTGCCGCGCTGATCACCCAGATCCGCAAGGACAAGGTCAAGGCCGTGTTCATGGAAAACATCAAGGACGCCCGCCTGCTGCAGCAGATTGCCGACGAAAGCGGCGCGCAGATCGGCGGCACCCTGTATTCCGACGCCCTCGCCGCCGAAGGTCCGGCCAGCACCTTTACCGGCCTGTTCGAATACAACATGAACACCCTGCACGCGGCACTGAGCAAATGACCGCGCGGCCGCCCTTGTCGATGCTCGATCTGGAGAGCGCCGCCCTGGGTAGCCGCTGGCCTCTCGCGGCGGTGCTCGATGCACTGCCGTGGAACGAGGACGGACTGATCGCCGCGATCACCCAGCAACACGACAGCGGCGAAGTGCTGATGCTGGCCTGGATGAACCGCCAGGCCCTCGGCGAAACCCTCGAGAGCCGCCAGGTCTGCTACTGGTCGCGCTCACGCCAGCGCCTGTGGCGCAAGGGCGAAACCTCCGGGCACCGCCAGCACCTGATCGAGGCGCGCCTGGATTGCGATGGCGACGCGGTGCTGCTGCGGGTCGACCAGCAAGGCCCGGCCTGCCACACCGGGCGTCCCAATTGTTTCTACAACGCGATTCGTGACGGCGAGGTGCACGTCATCAGCGCCCCTCAGGAGAACGCTTCATGATCCGCAAGAATCCTTCCGGCCACCTGCCCGTGATCGCCGAGTCCGCTTACGTGGACAAGACGGCAATCATCTGCGGCAAGGTGGTGATCGGTGAAAACGTCTTTGTCGGCCCCTACGCGGTGATCCGCGCCGACGAAGTCAACGCCCAAGGCGAGATGGACCCCATCATCATCGGCGCCAATTCGAATATCCAGGACGGCGTGGTGATCCACTCCAAATCCGGCGCGGCGGTGACCATCGGCGAGTTCACCTCCATCGCCCACCGCTCCATCGTCCATGGTCCCTGCACCGTCGGCGACCGGGTGTTTATCGGCTTCAACAGCGTGCTGTTCAACTGCGCGGTGGGTGACGGCAGCGTGGTCCGGCACAACTCTGTGGTGGATGGTCGCGACCTGCCGCCGGACTTCTATGTGCCCTCCACCACCCGCATCGGCCCGGGCACCGACCTGTCGCAATTCCCGCCGGTAAGCGTCAGCGCCTCGGAGTTTTCCGAAGACGTGGCACGGACCAACGTTGATCTGGTGCGCGGCTACAAGGCCCTGCAAAACGAGTTCTGAACATGAGCAGCCTGCTGATCCGCAACGCCCGCGTGGTGAACGAGGGGCGTGAATTCGACGCCGATATCCGGGTCATCAATGGCCGGATCGAGACCCTCGCCACCCAGATCCACAACGCCAGCGCCGACCTGGAAATCGACGCCGCGGGCCAATGGCTGCTCCCAGGGATGATCGACGACCAGGTGCATTTCCGCGATCCCGGCGCGCCGGCCAAGGGCAGTCTCTACAGCGAGTCGCGGGCAGCGGTGGTCGGCGGTATCACCAGCTATATGGACATGCCCAACACCCAGCCGGCGACCCTGACCCTCGAAGCCCTGGCCGACAAGCAACGCAAGGCCGCACAGCACTCGGTGGCCAACTACGGCTTTCACTTCGGGGTCAGCAACGACAACCTCGATACCATCGCCGCCCTCGATCCGACCGGCGTGGCCGGGGTCAAGGTGTTCATGGGCGCGTCCACCGGCAATATGCTGGTGGACGATCCGCGAGTGCTGGAGAGACTGTTCGCCGAAGTGCCGACGATCCTCCTCGCCCACTGCGAACACACGCCGACCATCAAGGCCCGCGAGGAAAACCTGCGGGAGCTGTTCGGCGGTGCCATTCCCGCCGACGCGCACCCGTTGATCCGCAATGCCGAGGCCTGCTATCGCTCGTCGTCAATGGCGGTGGACCTGGCCCGACGCCATGGCACGCGCCTGCACGTGCTGCACCTGACCACCGAGCGCGAACTTTCGCTGTTCGAGAACAAGCCGCTGAGTGAAAAACACATCAGCGCCGAGGTCTGCCTGCATCACTTGCTGTTCGACGACCGCGACTACCCGCGCCTGGGCAACCTGATCAAATGCAATCCGGCCATCAAGCACCAGTCGGATCGCGATGCCCTGCGCGAAGCCTTGCTGAGCAACCGCCTGGATGTGATCGGCAGCGATCACGCGCCGCATACCTGGGAAGAAAAACAACGGCCCTACAGCGAGGCGCCGTCCGGCTTGCCGCTGGTCCAGCATGCGCTGCCGGCCCTGATGGAGCTGGTGGCCGCGCGGGTCCTGCCGTTGACCACCCTGGTGGAAAAGACCAGCCATCGGGTCGCCGACCTGTTCGCCATTCCCGACCGCGGCTACCTGCGCGAAGGCTACTGGGCCGACCTTGTGCTGATAAACCGTGAACCGCTGTCGCGGCCGGTGAGCGCCGAGCCGCTCCTCTCGAAATGTGGCTGGACGCCCTTCGTCGAGCGGCGCTTTCGCCATTGGGTCAGCACCACGGTGGTGTCCGGCCAGGTGGCCTGGCATGCCGGGAAAATCCACGACACCTGCCAGGGCCAGCCCCTGCGCTTTCTCCGTTAATCCGTTCCAGCGCCCGACCGACCAAGGACAGCACCGATGATCCGCATTACCCTCCCCGACGGCTCGCAACGCGAGTACGACCAACCGCTGACGGTGTTCGAAGTGGCCGCCAGCATCGGCAGCGGCCTGGCCAAGGCGGCTGTGGCCGGTCGGGTCGACGGCGTCCTGGTGGACTGCGGCACCTTGATCGAACAGGACGCGGCCGTGAGCATCGTCACCCCACGGGACACCGAGGGACTGGAGATTCTGCGGCACTCCTGCGCGCACTTGCTGGCCATGGCGGTGAAACAGTTGTACCCCTCGGCCCAGGTCACCATCGGGCCGGTGATCGAAGACGGCTTCTTCTACGATTTCGCCTATGAGCGCGCCTTCACGCCCAAGGACCTGGAACTGATCGAAGCGCGCATGCAGACCCTGGCCGCGACCAATCATTCGGTGCGGCGCCGTGAGTTACCGCGCGATGAAGCCATCGCCAGCTTCGAAGAACGCGGCGAACACTACAAGGCCGAGTTGATTCGCGCGATCCCGGAAGGTGAAGTGCTGTCGCTGTATCGCCAGGACGATTTCGAAGACCTGTGTCGCGGTCCCCATGTGCCGTCGACCGGGCTGTTGCAAGCCTTCAAGCTGACCAAGGTGGCGGGCGCCTATTGGCGCGGCGATGCCAACAACGCGCCGCTGCAACGGATCTACGGCACCTGCTGGGCCAACGCCAAGGATCTCAAGGCCTATCTCACCCGCCTCGAAGAAGCCGGCAAGCGCGATCACCGCAAGCTCGGCGCGCAACTGGACCTGTTCCATTTCGACGACTGCGCGCCGGGCTCGGTGTTCTGGCACGCCAAGGGCTGGACCCTGTTCCAGCAACTGATCGGCTATATGCGCAAGCGCCAGGAACAGGCCGGCTATATCGAGGTGAATACCCCGGATGTAATGGATCGCGGACTGTGGGAAACCTCCGGGCATTGGCAGAACTACCGCGACCATATGTTCACCACCACCACCGAGGATGAGCGGGTGTTCGCCCTCAAGCCGATGAACTGCCCCGGTGCGGTGTCGATCTTCGGCCACGGGCTCAAGAGCTATCGCGACCTGCCGCTGCGCATCGCCGAGTTCGGCAAGGTCCATCGCTACGAACCGTCCGGAGCCTTGCACGGCCTGTTGCGGGTACGCCATTTCACCCAGGACGATGCACATATCTTCTGCACCCCGGCGCAGATGCAGGCCGAATGCGAGACGGCGATTGCCCTGGTGTTCGATATCTACAGCGAGTTCGGCTTCGACGATATCGTGGTGAAGCTCTCCACGCGCCCGGCCAACCGGATCGGCAGCGACGATACCTGGGACCAGTTGGAAGGCGCGCTGATCGGTGCCCTCGGGCAGATGGGCATCGAATACCGGATCAATCCCGGCGAAGGAGCGTTCTATGGGCCGAAGCTGGAGTTCGTGCTGCGTGATGCCATCGGTCGCGACTGGCAGTGCGGCACCTTGCAGGTCGATCTCAACCTGCCGGAACGCTTCGACATTGGCTATATCAGCGAAAGTGGCGAGCGCCAACGGCCGGTGATGCTGCACCGGGCGCTGTTCGGTTCACTGGAGCGATTTATCGGCATTCTGATCGAGCATTACAGCGGCGCGCTGCCGGTCTGGCTGGCGCCGTTGCAGGCGGTGGTGCTGAACATCAGCGAGGGCCAGGCCGAATATGCCCGGGATGTCGCCGAGGGCTTGAAGATCCGCGGCCTGAGGGCCAGCGCGGATCTGCGCAACGAGAAGGTCGGCTACAAGATCCGCGAGCACAGCCTGCAGAAAGTGCCGTACCTGCTGGTGGTGGGCGAGAAGGAAAAGGCCGCCGGGCAGGTCAGCCTGCGCAGTCGGCAGGGTGAAGACCTGGGGGTCATGAGCCTGGAGGCGGCGTTTCAGCGGCTGACCTCATGACCCCGGGACGTTGATCAGGTACGCGGTTTCACCGGCCCGCAATCCTGTCCCATCCACACCGCCCGGGTTTCCATGCTGCCGTTCTGCTGGATGCCGGTGGCATTGAAAGTCCCGCTGACCTTGGTGCTGAACTCGCGGTCACTGACAAAATGCGCCACGCCGCTGCCCTGGGCCTTCGGACAGCTGAAACGGAATTTCCAATCCGGGCCGTTGCGCTCGGTGACCTGCTGCTGGCAACCCGATTGCGGATCGGTCAGCGGAATCGACTCGGACGCCACCTGTTGCGGCGTCAGGCACACTCGCACGCCCTCACCGCCCAGGTTGACCCCCTGCTTCTCCAGCGCCGCGCGCTGCTCCGGGGTGGTGTTCTGTTTCAGCATACCCATCAGCATGCCGACATCCAGCTGTTGGTTCTCGACCTGCACATTGCTGGAGGTCAGCTCCCACAAGCCCGGTTGCAGCACCTGCGCCTGGGCAACGGGAATCATTGAGCCAAGGACAAGGGCCAGGCCCGGCAGACGAAGGTTCATCAAGTAGCTCCTAGAGAATGGGGTCCATGTTGGACGTCAGAATCATGCGAGGGTTGCGTCAAGAATTAAATAGCGACAATAACCCCGGAACATGGTCTGTTAGAGATTGAAGACGCCTGAGCAGGAGCGCCCATGGATTTTTTTGGCCCACACCTTTTCGCCTACCTGATTGCCCTTATCCATTCCCTTGGCCTGATCGCCGCCATCCATGCCGTATTGACCGTGCGCACCGCCCAGGGCGCGATTGCCTGGGCCCTGTCGCTGATGTTCATCCCGTACCTGACGCTGATTCCCTACCTGGTCTTCGGCCGCAGCAGCTTCGACGCCTACATCAAGGCCCGGCGCCAGGCCAACGTGGAAATGCGCAAGGCCATCGCCGATCTGAACTGGCGCCCCTGGGTCGAAGAGGCCCTGGCCGCGCGCAGTTCCCAGGCCTATGCCTCGCTGCGGGCGATGCCGAAACTGGGGCGCATGCCATGCCTGGCGAACAACCAGGTGCAACTGCTGATCAATGGCGACGCAACCTTCGAGGCGATTTTCCAGGCCATCGACCAGGCCCACGAAGCAGTGCTGGTGCAATTTTTCATTATCCATGACGACCAGCTAGGCCGACGGTTGCAGAAAAAGCTCCTGGAAAAGGCCGCCGAAGGGGTGGCGGTCTACGTGCTCTACGACCGTATCGGCAGCCATGCCCTGCCCCACACCTACGTCGAGGCCCTGCGCGAGGGCGGTGTGCAGATCCGCGCGTTCGCCACCCGCAGCGGTTGGTTGAACCGTTTCCAGGTGAATTTCCGCAATCATCGCAAGGTGGTGGTGGTCGACGGGCTGGTCGGTTTTGTTGGCGGGCATAACGTCGGCGACGAGTACCTGGGGGCCAAACCACCGCTGTCGCCCTGGCGCGACACCCATGTGCAGGTGAGCGGACCGGTGGTTGCCTGCTTGCAGGAGTCATTCGCCGAAGACTGGTTCTGGGCCTCGCGCAAACTCCCGCCGCTGATCCTGCCGGAGTCCTACCCGGACGGCGGTGTGCTCTGCCAGTTGCTCGCCAGCGGCCCGGCCGACCCGGTGGAGACCTGTTCGCTGTTCTTCGTCGAAGCCATTCATGCGGCCCGGGAACGGGTCTGGATCACCAGCCCCTACTTCATCCCCGACGAAGCGGTGTTCGCCGCCTTGCGCCTGGCGGTGCTGCGCGGCGTGGATGTGCGCCTGCTGCTGCCGTCACGCCCGGACCACCGCATCGTCTACGCCGCCTCCAGCCTCTACGCTTTCGAAGCCGTGCGCGCCGGCGTGCGGGTGTTCCGCTACCGCCCCGGTTTCCTGCATCAGAAGGTGGTGCTGGTGGACAACGAAATCAGCGCCATCGGCAGTGCGAACCTGGACAACCGCTCGTTCCGGCTGAATTTCGAAGTGATGTTACTGACCGTGGACGAAGCCTTCGCCCGGAAAGTGGAACAGATGCTCGAGCAGGACTTTGCCCTGGCCCATGAAGTGGCCAAGGACGAAAGCCGCAAAACCCATCGCCTGCAACAGCTCGGCATGCGGGTCGCACGCTTGATCTCGCCGATCCTCTAGAGAGGAACCTCGGCGCAGGCGCCGCCCAAGGCCGCGCCTGCGCGGGGGTCAGCGATAAAGATCGTCGCGGGTCCAGGGCAGGTTGTGGCTGCCGTCGGAGAAGGCTTTTACCGCCAGGATCTGGTGCAGGTTGATCCAGCCCTTTTCAAAGGCGTAGGCGCAACCGGCCAGGTACAGCCGCCAGATCCGCAGGGCTCGTTCCGGCACCTCGCGCCCCGCCGCCTCCAGATTGTTTTCCAGACGCTGGCTCCACTGCTCCAGGGTCCGCGCGTAGTGCAGGCGCAGGCTCTCCACGTCGACCACTTCCAGACCGGCCTCGCTGATTTCAGCAGAGATCATCGACAGATGTGGCAACTCGCCATTGGGGAACACATAACGATCGATAAAGTCGCCGGCACCGCGTCCCACCGGGCGTCCGTCGGTGTGCTTGGCGGTAATGCCATGGTTCATCACCAGGCCGCCTTCGCGCACGGCACCGAACAGGACCTCGCAGTACTGCTTGAGGTTGGCGTGGCCGACATGTTCGAACATGCCGACGCTGACCACCTTGTCGAAGCGACCGTCCTGGGGCAGGTCACGGTAATCGAGCAGTTGCAGGTCGACCTTGTCCTGCAGACCTTCGGCGGCCACCCGCTCCCTCGCCAATGCCAACTGTTCCTTGCTCAGGGTGATCCCGAATACCTTGACCCCGAACTCCCGCGCCGCATAACGCGCCAGCCCGCCCCAACCGCAGCCGACATCCAGCAGGTACTCGCCCGGTTGCAGGCGCAGCTTGCGGCACAGGTGGCGGAACTTGGCTTGCTGGGCTTCTTCGAGGGTCGCGTCGGCGCTTTCGAAGTAGGCGCAGGAATAGACCATCTCGCGGTCCAGCCAGAGCTGGTAGAAGGCGTTGGAGAGGTCGTAGTGGTAGGAGATGGAAGCGGCGTCGGTGGCCTTGTCGTGGGCCAGGCGCGGCGGCGGGTTGTCCCCTTCATCCTCCAGCAGCGCCTGGCTCAACTCGTCGCAGACCCGCACGACTTCGCTGATCGGTCCTTCGAGTTCCAGCTTGCCTTCAACGAAGGCGCTGCCCAGCAAATCCAGCGTGGGATGGGTGAATTGCGCGACCAGTTGTGGGTCCTTCACAACGATGGTGACACTGGGCGTCGGCCCGAGATTGATTTCGTGGCCGTCCCAGAGTCTCAGGCGAAGCGGTAGCTGAAGATTCTGTAAGGCCGGTGGAAGTTGCGCGAGCATGAGTTATCCCCCTTGTTTCAGACGTCTGAATTAAGGGTAGCGCATTCACGGGATCTGTCAGCCTATCGAGATAATAGACTCGAACTATGGGTTTTGCCCGACACCGTTTCACGGGAAGAATGGCAGCGTCAAAGCCTGTGGCGTTGAGCAACCAGGCCGTCGCTCACCCATTGCTTGAGCCAGCTGACCGCCTGCAAAGGCGCCCCCTCTCCCAGGCTGGCCGCCAGCTCGGCGCACAATTCGGCGAAACTCCAACCGGCATTCACCATGCCGTCCAGGGCCTGAACTTCCGCCGGTTCCAGGCTGCGATAGTGGCAGACCAGGTCGGCACGCCAGACCAGGCAGACCTGGGGTTGTTCCAGTTCGAGGCTGTCGGGAAACTCCGTTTCGGCCTTCACCGCCCGCCACATCGCCAGGCTGTTGAACCGACCACTGAGCCATTGCACGCTGGGCAGCAACTCCAGTTGCAACGACGGCCAGGCCTCGGCCGGCAGGCCGGCCATGGCCGCGAGGGTCAGGGGCTCGCCCGGCACGGCATCGAAGGCCAGGGTAAAGGCCCACTCCAGGCGAATCAGTTCCGCCAGGGGCGCGCTCTGCTCCGGCACCAGATGACGCAGGGCAAACGCCTCGAAGCCGGCACCGAGCCAGCGCAGGCTGTAATGGGACGATGGGCATTCGCGCAGATAGGCCGCGGTCAGCCCATCGAACTCCTCGTCACCCAGCCAGTTCCACACCGTGGGAAAGTCGCTGCGCAGGGTTTCCTGCAAACGGGCGCGGTAAGCGTTGTGGTAAATCGCCAGGCCGGTTTCGACATCCAGGCTCGGCCCGCCGATCAGGCTGGCGCCCAAGGCGTCACCGGCCACGGCGTTTTCCCCGAGCAGGTAACGTTCAAAAGCCAGCTGCCAGTCATTCAGGCGCATAACGACCTCCGGGCCAGGGCGGTAGCGCCCAACTCACGGGCCTTGTCCAGCTCGTCCACCAGTTCACCCAGTGGCGGGAAATGATCGTCGCGCTCCAGCAGGGTCGCCACCGGTCCCAGGTGTTCGAGGGTCCGCTGATAGAGCTCCCAGACCGGATCGCAGACCGGATGATCATGGGTATCGATCACGTAGTCGCCATAGTCCTCATGCCCGGCCAGGTGCAATTGGCGGATCTTGCCTGCCGGCAGGCCGTGGATAAAAGTCCAGGGATCGAAACCGTGATTGCGCCCGCTGACATAGACATTGTTCACGTCCAGCAACAGCTCGCAGTCGCTCAGGCGACTGAGGGCTTCAAGAAACTCCCACTCGGAAAATTCATCGGAAGCAGCCCGCACGTAACTGGAGACATTCTCCAGCACCAGCGGCTGCTGCAGCACGTCCTGCACCTGGCGGACACGTCCCGCAACGTAATACAGGCTTTCTTCGGTGTAGGGCAGCGGCAGCAGGTCATGCAACTGATGGGCGTTGCCGCGGCTCCAGCACAGGTGGTCGGAAATCCACGCGGGATTGACCCGCCCGGCCAGCTGCTTGAGTTGTTTGAGGTAGTTCATATCCAGCTCATGGGGCCCGCCGATGGACAGCGACACGCCATGCATCACCAGCGGATAGCGCTCGGCGATGGCATCCAGGTAGTAGAGCGCCTTGCCGCCCTGGACCAGGTAATTCTCGGAAACGATCTCGAACCAGTCCACCGCGGGCAACTGCTCGAGGATTTCCTGGTGATAGTGACTGCGCAAACCCAGGCCATAACCCAGGCAGGGACGGGAAACGGACATACTGGACTCCTCGCTGAAGTGTCCGCAGCGGCGTCAGGGGCCGACCGCTGCGGGAGCACTCGGGCGTCGTTTATTCGCCGATTTTGCCACCGGCTTTTTCACAGGCCGACTTGGTCATGGCCTTGAAGCCCTGGCCTTTGCAGGAACCCATGCCTTTGCAAGCGTGATCCTTGGTCTTGCAGTCGTTCTGGCCTTTGCAGGCGTTGACACCATAGCAGTGAACCTGGGCATCGGCGGCCGACGCCTGGGTGACGACACCAGCAAACATGGTGGCGGCGGCGAGAGCGAGAGCGGCACCAGCAGCGGCGGTTTTGATCGACATGGTTTTTATCCTCGAAAATGCGTTAGGGGTATCGGTCCGAACGGAATGTTCAGTCTCGACATGGCAGTAGAGAGCGGTCGCCGCCAGCCGTTACAGCCCCTTGCAAATTTTTTTGAAAATAATCCTCGACGCCCTCATCGACCGGCCGCTCCTGCCAGGGATGACCTGCAGAAGTATTGCGTTACTACATAACAGAAACTCCCTAACAAGTAATAATTAAAGCATTACCCGAACAGTGTAACCCGTATATCAATTAACCCAACAACACGGAAAACACTGACATTAATTTATCTGCAATCCCACTGTTCGAAACAACCAGAAAAATTACCACCGGTTAACCGGCTACTCGTGTAACAAAATTCAACATCTGCGTGACTTGATTGGTATCCTGGCAATGACTAACATCCTTCTGACTTTAAATACCTCTATCGGTTCATTAAAAAATTCGTAACTTTCCGTATTGAAAAGCGTTCGCCAAGGGTTCCGCGCCACGCCTAACCCCTTGAATAGACGGCTCGATACCCAAAACCCTTATTGACCCTCGTACGCTCACCAACGCCACGAGGCCAGATAACTTATAACTATATGCCTCACCCTTAAAACACTTGACACCCTTTGTGCGCGCTGCCGACTAATAACATGCCCAACACTCGGCGCGCACACTTGAGCGACGGAGCCGCCATGAGCCATACCTTGAGTGAATACCATTATTTTCAACGCCCGCTGGGGATGACCCCAAGTGCGGAGACTTCCAGTTGCCTGACCATCAATCAACCCGGTTCGCCCCTGGGCCTGAGCAACCTGCTGGACTTGATCAGCCATGAGATCAGCCGCGAAGACAATCAACAGATTCACCGGCTCACCTTCAAAAGCGGTCAGACACTCTGCATAAAGGCCGACTCGCAACTGACCACCGTCCGTGGCCGGAGGATCAATTTTCACGCCGAGTCGACGTACCCCTACACCACCTTTCTGGAAGATCCGGCTCGAACCGGCGGCAGCAAGCCCTCCAGGTAATGCCTTGACCAATGTTGCGTACAAGGACAATATTATGATCATAATATTTTATGACACCTGCCTTTGTCCTTCTTCCTCAACGCGGTGTCTCCCAGGAGAACAGTCATGAGCAGCTACGACGTCGTCATCATCGGAGGCGGACCCGGGGGCTACAACGCCGCCATTCGCGCCGGCCAGCTGGGTTTGAAGGTCGCCTGCGTGGAGGGCCGCGCGACCCTCGGCGGAACCTGCCTGAACGTCGGCTGCATGCCGTCCAAGGCCCTGCTCCACGCGTCCGAGCTCTATGAGGCGGCCGTGGGCAGCGAGTTCGCCAACCTCGGGATCGAGGTCACGCCCAGCCTCAACCTCGCGCAGATGATGAAACAGAAAGACCAGAGCGTGGCCGGGCTGACCCAGGGTATCGAATACCTGTTTCGCAAGAACAAGGTCGAGTGGATCAAGGGCTGGGGGCGGATCGCCGGCCCTGGCAAGGTGCTGGTCAGTGCCGCCGACGGCAGTGAAACCACCTTACAGGCCAAGGATATCGTGATCGCCACCGGCTCCGAGCCGATGCCGCTGCCGGGTGTCGAAATCGACAACCAACGCATCCTCGACTCCACCGGCGCGCTGTCGTTGCCGGAGGTGCCCAAACATCTGGTGGTGATCGGCGCCGGGGTTATCGGCCTGGAACTGGGCTCGGTGTGGCGGCGGCTCGGTAGCCAGGTCACGGTGGTGGAATACCTGGACCGGATCTGCCCCGGCGTCGACCTGGAAGCCGGCAAGACCTTGCAGCGCTCGTTGAGCAAACAAGGCATCAACTTCCTGCTCGGCTCCAAGGTCACCAGCGCCACCCGCTCCGCGACCGGCGTACAGTTGCGCGTGGAACCGGCGGCCGGTGGCGAAGCGCAGTTGATCGAGGCCGATTACGTGCTGGTGGCCATCGGCCGTCGCCCCTTCACCCAAGGGCTTGGGCTGGAAAACGTGGGGCTGTCCACCGACAAGCGCGGCATGCTGACCAACCAGGGCCACCGCACCGAAGCCGCGGGCGTCTGGGTGATTGGCGACGTCACCAGCGGCCCGATGCTCGCCCACAAGGCCGAAGACGAGGCCATGGCCTGCATCGAGCAGATCGTCGGCAAGGCCGGCGAGGTCAATTACGCGCTGATCCCCAGTGTGATCTACACCCGGCCGGAACTGGCCAGTGTCGGCAAGACCGAAGAACAGCTCAAGGCCGAGGGCCGCGCCTACAAGGTCGGGAAATTCCCCTTCAGCGCCAATAGCCGGGCCAAGATCAACCACGAGACCGAGGGTTTCGCCAAGGTCCTGGCCGACGAGCACACCGATGAGATCCTTGGCGTGCATCTGGTGGGCCCGAGTGTCAGCGAGATGATCGGCGAATACTGCGTGGCCATGGAGTTTTCCGCCTCGGCCGAAGATATCGCCCTCACCTGCCATCCGCACCCGACCCGCTCGGAAGCCCTGCGCCAGGCGGCGATGAACGTCGAAGGCCTGGCCACGCAGATCTGAGTCAGTCGGGCAGATGATCCAACGGCAGCGGTCCGGGCGCCTTCACCGCCTGGATCGCAAAGTTGCTGCGGATATCACGTACACCGGGCAGGCGCAGTAGTTGACCATTGAGGAAGCGTTCATAAGCCCGCAGGTCGGGCACCACCACTTGCAGCAGGAAGTCCGACTCGCCGGACACCAGGAATGCCGAGATCACCTGGGGCAAGGCCATGACCGCCAGGCGAAAGGCCTCGGCTTCGGCCTCGTGGTGCCGCTCGACCTTGACCCCGACGAACACCGTCAGACCCAGCCCGACTTCATCGCGGTCCAGGTTCACCTGATAGCCGCGAATCACCCCCGCCTCCTCGAGCATGCGAACCCGACGCAGGCACGGTGACGCCGAGAGGCCGATTTCGGCGGCCAGTTCGACATTGCTCAGGCGCCCGTCCCGTTGCAAAGCCGCGAGGATTTTACGGTCGTAGGCATCGAGTTTTATTTTTGGCATATCCGACTACCCGCTTCGACTGTATTGGCAGAAAGTACCAAGTCTAAGCCTTTCACGGGTTGAATACGCAAGCACCTGCCCTGGCCTTCCGGCATAGAATTTTCTCCGGTTATCCCTTCTTGGAGAAACAGCACGATGCTCCTCTACCTGTTCGCACTGGCGATGGTTTATCTGCTTCCCGGCCCCGACATGATCCTCCTGCTGCAAACCGGCGCCCGCCATGGCCGCAGCCAGGCCCTGACCACCGCCCTCGGCCTGGGCATCGCCCGCGCCTGCCATGTGGCGCTGGCGGCCCTGGGCCTCGCGGCGCTGTTCAAGGCAGCGCCGTGGACCTTCGATATCGTACGCCTGGCAGGTGCCGCCTATCTGTTGTGGATCGGCCTGCGCATGCTGCGGCCCGGGTCGCTGGCGTTGCTGAACGCGGATCACCAGGGTACCCAACAAACCTTGAGCTGGCGCGGCGCCCTGCAACAAGGACTGCTCACCAATCTGCTGAACCCCAAGGCGTTGCTGTTCTGTTCGGTGCTGCTGCCGCAATTTATCGACGCCCATGCCGGCCCGGTGGCCGCGCAGTTCCTCGGACTCGGCGTAACCCTGGTGGCGGTCGGGCTGCTATTCGATAGCTGTTACGCCCTGGCCGGTGCCTGGATCGGCCAATGGCTCGATAAGAGCCCACGGGCGCAACGCCTGCAGCAATGGCTGTTCGGCGGCCTGTTGATCGGTTTTGCCGTCCGATTGGCGTTTATCCAGCAAGCCTGAGGCCGTTGTGCAAAAGAAACGCCGTTAGCAGGTGAGCCGACGGCGTTTTTCTTATACATTTTGCCTCCTACTCCCACGGACAAGTGTTCCAACCATGACCAGCACGCTCGATCGTCTTATCGCCGGCACGCCAATTCTCTACGCGGGTAACCGGGTTTCCCCGGTGCCGCCGGAATTGGCCGAGCGTTTCCAGCCGGGCGATCATCTGCTGGTGGACCAGGCCAGCGGCGAACTGCTGCTGATTCCCCATGCCGTGCAACAGATCGCGACCCAGGCCATCGACACTGCACAAACTGCGTTCACCGCACTGGCCCAAGTCTCGGACGAGGCCATCAGCCAGTTCTTCGACCTGTTTGCCCAACATCTGGAAGCACCGGTTTCCTGGGCATTGATCGAGGCCGCGAACCAGGCCGATATCGCCCAGGCCAAGGCCCGTGGGCGCTCCACCACCCGTCTGCTGGCAAGCGAGGCCATGCGTCGCGACATGATTGCCGGGCTACGGGCCTGGCGTGATGCGCCGCTGATTCGCGGTCGGGTCCGTGAGTCCGTGGAACATGAAGGTTGGAAGGTTGAGCAAGTCGTCGCACCCCTGGGCGTCGTGGCATTTGTCTTTGAAGGTCGGCCGAATGTGTTTGCCGATGCTGCCGGCGTTCTGCGTACGGGTAATACCGCCGTGCTGCGGATCGGCAGCGATGCCCTCGGCACGGCCCAGGCGATTGTTCGCCATGCACTCAATCCGGCGCTGCACGAAGCCGGTTTGCCGGCGGGTGCGGTGTCCCTGGTGGAAAGCAGCGATCGGGCAGCAGGCTGGGCGATGTTCGCCGACCGCCGCCTGTCCCTGGCGGTGGCCCGGGGTTCGGGCCATGCCGTAAAGCAGCTTGGCGGAATCGCCCAGCAGGCCGGCACTGTGGTCAGTCTGCACGGCACCGGCGGCGCCTGGCTGGTGGCCCATCAGGACGCGGACGCCAAGCGCTTTGCCGAAGTGGTGCGCAACTCCCTGGATCGCAAGGTCTGCAACACGCTTAATGTCTGTGTGATTCATCGCCAGCGCGCAGCCGAACTGGTGCCGTTGTTCCTTGAGGCGCTGAAGGCTGCCGGCGAAGCGCGCGGCCAGCGGTGCAAGCTGCATATCGTCAGCGGCGATGAAAGCGTGCTGCCGGCCGAGTGGTTGCACGCGCGGGTGCAGGTCCAGCGTGCCGAAGGGTATGAGGAAGAAGCACAAACCGAGTCGTTGCCCGAAGACCAACTGGGCCGCGAATGGGAGTGGGAAGAGACGCCGGAAGTCAGCCTGAAAATCGTCGACGACCTGGATCAGGCGGTTGCCCTGTTCAATCGCTACAGCCCGCAGTTCACCGTATCGCTGATCAGCGCCGACCGTGGCGCCCACGATTACTTCTACAACAGCATCAACGCCCCCTTTGTCGGCGATGGCTTCACTCGCTGGGTCGATGGCCAGTACGCGCTGAACAAGCCGGAACTGGGGCTTTCGAACTGGGAGAACGGGCGCTTGTTTGCCCGTGGGGCGATCCTCTCCGGGGATGGAGTGTTTACCTTGCGCAGTCGGATGAGCCAGATCGATACCAGCCTGCGACGCTGAAAGCCGTTACAGATCCAACACCAGCGGTTCCGTGCTTTGCGCCGGAATCGCGCAACAAATCAGCACCCGCCCCTCGCCCGGCAACTCCGCGGGCGGCTGTGGATAATGTACCTGCCCGCTGATCAAGCGAGTGCTACAGGTTCCACAGGATCCGCCCCGGCAACTGAATTCCGGCTGCAGGCCACGGCTTTCCGCCAAGACCAGCAGGCTCTCACCTTCCGGCCGCCAACGCGCCTCCTTGCCCGAACGATAGAACACCACCGGCACCGACTGCGTAGCCGCCGGCGGCTGCTCGATTTGCGGTACACCCGGATCCTGGCGACGGTGCAACGTCGACGGGCCAAATGTCTCCGCATGAATACGCTCATCGCGGATATCCATATCCCGCAGTTGATCGTACAGCCCCTGGGTAAAGCCACCCGGGCCGCACAGGACAAAATCCACCGAGTCATAGTCATCAATAGTCAGCACGGCCTTCAACACCTCGACATCCAGTCGGCCTTTCAGATGGTAATCCTCACCCGGCACTGCCTCAGGCTCCGGTTGACTCAGCAGGCGCACCACCTGAACCGTATCGCCCGCACGTTCCATCAGTTCATCCAGCTCGGCCCGAAACGGCAGCTCCGCCAACGACCGGGCACTGTGGAACAAAACCGTGGGCCGCATCCGCCGGGTACGCTTGCCCTGATACACCACCTCCCGCAACATCGATAACAGAGGTGTAATCCCCACCCCCGCCGCCAGTAATACCAGCGGACGCTGCTCATGGGTCGCCACAGTGAAATGGCCCTGCGGCGCGCGCGCCTCAAGCACATCACCGACCTTGAGCTGGTCATGCACATGGGACGACACCCGCCCGTCGCGTTTGACGCTGATTCGGCAGAACGCATCCGAAGGAGCGCCCGACAGACTGTAGGTACGAATCTGCGTCTGCCCGCCCAGATCGAAACGCAGCGGCAGATGCTGCCCGGCCTGAAACACCGGCAACCCCGCCCCGTCCGTCGGTTCAAGGCACAGCGAACGAATGTTGCTGCTTTCCTCGACAATCCGGCTGATCCGCAAAGGCCGCCAAGCGTTGCCCAGTGCTTCGGCTTGCAAGCGCGCAGCCGCCTGATCCCAATTGCCGGTCATCAGGCTGTTGGGTGAAAAGCCCTCGAACTTCCAGCGCAAGGTCGAAGCCGCCGGACGCCGCACACAATGTTCCACGTGGAACGTCCACAAACGCTCGGCGCCCTGAAAGGCTTTCACCAGCGGTCCGTCGAGGATAACTTCGGTGCGCCCACTGAGCTGCAGCAGGTCACCCGTATTGAAATCGATAAACAACAGGCCCGCATGGGGATTGATCAGCAGATTGCCCAGGGTGTTGAAGTGCAGGTTACCGGCGAAGTCCGGGATGGTCAGGCAGTCGCCCTCGACCCGGACAAAGCCGCTTTGCCCGCCGCGATGGGAGACATCCACGGAGCGAGCGCCGTCGATATCCACATAACTGGCGACAAAGAACGTATCGGCGGCATGGATCATTGCCGCTGCCTCGGCGTCCAGTCCGTGGGAACGATGAACGACTTGCGTGGCCGGGTCCGGCGCGGGCACCCGTTCGAACTGACGCAACTGGATGTACTGCGGACAGTTACCGAAGGCATGTTCCACAGACACGCTCAGGGTTTTTCCAGTCAGCGCCGCCACACGCCCATTGATACGGTTGCGTCGCCGGGTATGCAGCTCCATTCCCAGCAAGCCGATGGCCGCGCCGGCTCGCAACGCTGAATAGGTCGGGTCCGCAACCTGTGGAAAACTCGCCACCTGCAACAACCTGGGATCGGGAGAAAAGGCAAAGCCCGGCTCGCCCTCAAACAGGCTCGCCCAGGGATTGCCCTGATCGTCGACGGTGCCGAACAGCAGGAACGGCAACTGGCGATAAAAGTCACGATGCTGGTCCGGCATGTAGTCACGGATCACCCTCGGACCGAGTTCAGCCATCCGTTCGGCGACACCGACCTGGGTCTGCATCTGCAGTTCACCGACGTGCCAGGGTGATGCGCTGGATGTGTTCATCGCGACTCTCCACGGGAAACCCTCCCGACCGAAGTGACCGGGAGGTTTCATCGATCTCAGGCGGTCTGCAATCCGGCGACGGTACGCGGCATCGGCACAAAGCCCGGCAAGGCTTCGATCCGCGCCAACCAGGCCCGAACATTGGGGTAGTCCGCCAGCGAGACATTGCCTTCCGGCGCATGGGCGATATAGCTGTAGCCGGCGACATCGGCGATGGTCGGTGTGTCACCCACCAGATAGGACGACTGGTTCAGCTCATGCTCGATGACCTTGAGCAAGCCATGGGAACGGCTGATCGCGTCCTCGGCGTCAAAGGGTGCACCGAAGACCGTGATCAACCGGGCCCGGGCCGGACCGAAGGCAATCGGCCCCGCCGCTACCGACAGCCAGCGTTGCACCTGGGCGGCACCAACCGGATCGGTGGGCAGCCAGCGGCCTTGCCCATACTTGAGTGCCAGGTACACCAGAATCGCCGCGGAGTCGGCGAGGACCAGGCCTTGATCATCGATGACCGGCACCTGGCCGAAGGCATTCAGGGCCAGGTATTCCGGGGTCTTATGGGCACCGCTGGGCAGGTCCACATGAATCAGTTCCACCGGCAGGCCGAGCAGGGACAACATCAGTTCGGCGCGATGGGCGTGGCCGGAGCGGGAAAAGTTGTAGAGCTTGATGGGGGTCTGGGACATGGCGGGATTCCACGGGGGGCGGAAGCGCAACCCGGGATGGTTCGCGCTGATGGAGTGATCTTGCTCCTTCAGCGAAAACAACAGAATCACCAGAAACGGCAATCCATTCTTTCAAAAACTGAAATACTCATCCGCCTCTCAGGTTTGGATGTTCACGCAAGGCCGCGACCATGAAATCGACAAAGCTGCGCACCCGTACGGAGACCGTGCGGCCCCCTTGATACACCACATGGATTGGCAGCGGCGGAAACTCGAAATCTTCCAGCACGATTTCCAGCTCACCGGCCGCCAGCTTGTCCGCGACTTGATAAGACAGCACCCGGGTCAGACCAAGGCCCAGGCAGGCGGCATGGATCGCCGCCCGATTCGCCGTCAGTGCCAATCGTGGTTCCAGGCGAATGCTCAAGGGTTTATCGCCCTCGAGGAATTGCCAACTCCTGACCTGCGAAGCCGAGGCGGCCATGACGATCTGCGCCTGGCGCAACTCGTCCGGATGTTGGGGGCGACCCTGTTTATCCAGATAGGCCGGTGAAGCGCAGACCACCCGGCGGACCTGCCCTACCCTGATGGCGTGGTAACCGCTGTCGGGCAGCTCGCCAATCCGCACCGCGACATCGATCCCATCCTCGACCATGGGTACCACGCGGTCCAGCAGCAGCGCGTTGATATCCACCGCCGGATACTGCGCCAGGTAACGTACCATCACCGGCGTGACGTATAACTCACCGAACAGCACCGGCGCGGTCATGGTCAGTTGGCCGCTAGGACGGGCGTGACTGTCGGCGGCCGAGGCCTCGGCTTCCTCCATGGCGGCGAGGATGCGTCGGCAGTCTTCCAGATAACGCTGCCCGGGTTCGGTCAGGTGCACGTTGCGCGTGGTACGCACGAGCAACTGGGCGCCGATGCGTTTTTCCAGCGCCGCCACCGCCCGGGTAACGCTTGGTGCCGAGAGACTCAGTCGTCGCGCCGCCGCCGCGAAGCCTTGCTCCTGGGCGACGGCAATAAACACCTGCATTTCCTGGAATCTGTCCATGGGTTGGCTACTCGCTACTCCGGAGGATCGCGCTGACTATGCAGGCAGCTCGGATAGGAATGCCAACAGCGCATCGTTCACAAATGTCGGGTTTTCGATGCTGGAGATATGCCCGGCCTCCGGTATCCCGATGTACTGGCAACCGATCAACTCGGCCATCTCCCGAGCCTCGCTCGGTGGCCGTGGCTTGTCCTGCTCGCCGCACATCACCAGGGTGCTTGCGGCATCCAGGCCCGCCAGCGCGGCCAGGCGATCATCACGACCGAAGATCAGCCGTCCCAGCGGGACGACGCTGTCACGCAAGCGCTCGCTCGAATAAGTCGTCAGGGAGGTACGAAACGCCTGGTAGTACGGCAGTTGCGGATCGATACCCGCCCTGAAGAAAATCGGCGTGATTGCATCGAGCAAAGGCGGCGGAATACTGCCGGCGTCCTCGATCATCTTCAGCATCGAGAAATAATATTGCTGGGTCGGTGCAGGTTCTTCGCCGGCATAGGTATCCATCAACACCAGGCCACGGACGCGCTCGGGCGCTGCCAGGGCCAGGCGCGCGCCCCACATGCCGCCGACCGACAGGCCGACCAGGGTGAAACGCTGAACTTCCAAGTGATCCAGCAAGGCCAGCACCTGATTCGCCAGATCGTCGAGGCTACGAGTGTTCTCCGGCAGCTGTCCGGACTGCCCATGGCCCCAGAGCTCCGGCACTATCACTCGGTAGTGTTGCGAGAGTGCCGCGATCTGCGGTGCCCACATGCCGCTGTCCCACAGGTAGCTGGAGCCCAGCACCACCACCTCACCCGCGCCCTGGTCGAGGAAGTGCAGCGGTTGTCCATCGATCGTCACAAACGGCATTGAATTATCCTTCGCTAATGGATGAAACAACGAGTGCCCAGGCCCCCTGCACTCGGAATCAAGAGATCGGACAGCGTTGCCCGCACGCGTTCAAATGTCCAGAGGTATGAGCGCTCATTCATATGAGGCATAGGTTTTATGCCCGTGACCGGCGTTCCCGGTTTAAATCATGGAGCAGACACTTGGGCCCTCACCACGAGGCGAGTGGCCACCCTGGGCCCTCCCTCAGTTCTACCTTCCTGAGGGCATTATCATGAACAAGCTTCAAGGCAAGATTGCAGTTATCACCGGTGGCAGCAGCGGCATCGGTCTGGCGACCGCCCAGCGTTTCGTTGAAGAAGGTGCTTATGTCTTTATCACCGGCCGGCGCCAAGCCGAATTGGACAAGGCCGTCGCATTGATCGGTCGCAACGTGACAGCCGTGCAGGGCGACGTCTCCAGCTCCGAAGATTTAAACCGACTCTACGAGGTCGTTGAACGCGAGAAAGGCTGCATTGACGTGCTCGTCGCCAACTCGGGCATCGTCGACCCCACCTACCTCAATGACATCAGCGTCGAACACTATGACGGGACGTTCGATATCAACGTCAAGGGCCTGTTGTTCACCGTACAAAAAGCACTTCCCTTGATACGTGATGGCGGCTCGATCATCCTGACCGCTTCAATCGCCGCCACCAAAGGCATTCCCGGCTACGGCACCTACAGCGCGACCAAAGCGGCCGTCCGCTCGTTCGCACGGACCTGGACACTGGAGCTGCAAGACCGTGGCATTCGGGTCAACAGCCTGAGCCCGGGCCCGGTTGATACGCCGATCATGGAAAGCCAGGCGTCCACCCAGGAGCAGGTCGATCAGTTGAAAGCATCGTTCGCCAAAGCCGTTCCGCTGGGGCGCCTTGGCCGCCCGGAAGAAATTGCTTCAGCCGCGCTGTTCCTGGCCTCGGACGACAGCAGTTTCGTTGCGGGCATTGACCTGTGCGTCGACGGTGGCATGGCTCAAGTCTGAGACCGGCATCGCCCTGGATCAGATGACTGCCACTGAGGTGACGTTTCCCATCAACTGTTCTACATAGGCCACAAACGCACGGGCCTTGGCACTTGCCATGCGCCCGGTCGGGAAGATGGCCCAAAGGTCCATTTCGGGAAGCTCCCAGTCCTGAAGAACGGGCACGACCTCTCCGCTGGCCAGCTCAGGGGCGAACATCCACTCAGAGGAGAGTGTCAGGCCGTAGCCTGACAATACCGTTGTCCGAATACCCTCGGCAGCGGTGACTCGTACACGGCCGTTGAGGGTGACTGACTCCTCGGTCGTGCCTTTTTTGAATAACCACGATGCCCCCCCTCCGCCCAGGGAATAGATCACCGCTTCATGGTCCGCCAAATCCGCGGGCGACTCGGGCACACCGCGTCGTTTGAAATAACTGGGCGTAGCCATTACCAACCGTCGGCATCGGGCAATCCTTCTGGCCGTCAAACTCGAATCGCTGAGGTTGCCCATGCGCAAGGCGATATCGATACCTTCTTCAACAAGGTTCACCGATCGATCGTCAAGCAGCACGTCAACATCAAGCAGAGGGTGCATCTCCAGGAATCCCCCCAAATGGGGAAGAATATGCAATCTGGAAAAGGTCACTGTCGTGGAAATGCGTAATGTCCCGGTCAATCCGGCACCCGCCCCGCGCGCGGCGAATTCGGCTTCGTTGGCCTCCTCGATGACCCTCTTCGCCCGTTCAAAAAAGAGCGTGCCGGCCTCGGTCGGAGATAACCCTCGCGTCGAACGGGTCAGCAAGCGAACCCCCAGGTGCTCTTCAAGCTGCGCGATGCTTTTTGAAACAGCAGGCTGTCCGACGTTCAGACGTCTGCCTGCCGCGGAAAAGGACCCTGTCTCCACGACGTAGACGAAGGTTTCCATCGCAGCCAACCGATCCATCTTATTCTTCCCCGGAATGATTCACGTCACTTCGAGCAGTCTGCAGGTATTGCCTGGGAGCGTGCAAAATTTTTCTGTCGGCCATCAGACCTCGGAAGAAAGGCCGCGCACTTCAACGAGAACGACGCGGTGATAAATCGCGGGGAAAAAAAAGCCGCCTTGATCGGCGGCTTTATACAGATGTGACGAAATAATAAAGATTGCCACAGCGCCCCGCGTATTCCGCGGCCTACAGGGCGCTATAAAGCTAGCTCTTTGAAAATAAAGTTTGTCACAAAACTTCAAATCTCCATAAAAAACGGCTCCGCTGCAAACAATAAAGATTGTCACAAGGTCTTTACCCTTGCCCCAGAAAGCACTGCAGTTGATAAACCCCCGCTGCTTTCGATTAGGCTGTGAAATTGTTCTAAGGAAACTCTCAAAAAGACTTCCATCCCCGGTGAAATACTCGCCTCACACGAATCGAACGGTCGAGCCCCGATGAAACGGATGTTCTTCGCCGATGCCGAGTATGCCGTCAAACGTAAGCAGACCCGCTGTGAGCGCTTCCTGATCGAGATGGATCGGCTCTACGGTGGACACTAGGTGAACTAGGGTTTGTCTGTAGCCAACTCAAACGGGGAGGGTGAATACTATGGCTAGTCGGAATCGTGCCACCGTTGAGCGGATAATCCTACAAGTCCGGATATGGGGATGGGATATGTCATGGTCTTTCAGCATGGCCACGCCTACCGATACCAGGCCAATCGGTCACCATTTGTCATCGCCAATGTAAAACTGACCCCCTAACGCCGAAGCAAATTTGACCCCCTGGGCGATCATGGTGGCTTTGAGCTGCCGAGATGTTGACCCAGGAGCAGTCAGTGGAAATCAGGGCATGGGCATCAAGACCATCGCGCGCACTCTCGGGCTGTCGCGCAACACCGTTCGCAAGTACCTGCGTGGCGAAGCCGAGCCACCGCGTTATCCGGCACGGGAACCGCGTCCGGCCAAGCTCGACCCCTTCAAGACCTATCTACAAGAGCGTATCGAGGCAGCCCGGCCACATTGGATTCCTGCCACCGTGCTGTTGCGTGAGATCCAGGCTGAAGGCTATGCAGGCGGCGTCAGCCAGCTAAAGTCCTACTTGGCGCCATTCAAGCGCCCACGCCATGACCTAGTGGTGCGCTTCGAGACTTCGCCCGGCCAGCAGGTGCAGGTAGATTTCACCACCATCCGCAGGGGCCGCAACCCGCTCAAGGCTTTCGTCGCCACGCTTGGCTACAGCCGTGCCACCTTCGTCCGCTTCGGTGCCCGCGAGGACAGTGATGCGTGGTTGGACGGCTTGCGTGAGGCCTTTGTCTATTTCGGCGGGGTGCCAGAGGAGGCGCTGTTCGACAACGCCGGCGCGATCATCCTGGAGCGCGACGCCTATGGCATGGGCCTGCATCGTTGGCATCCCCGGCTGCTGGCACTGGCCGATGAATACGGCTTTCGCCCTCGTGTTTGCCGACCCTATCGGGCCAAGACCAAAGGCAAGGTCGAGCGCTTCAACGGCTACCTCAAGGGCAGTTTCATCACGCCGCTGGCGGCCACGCTCAAGAGCGCGGGCTTGCCGTTGGATGTGGCCACCGCCAACGCGCATATCGGTCGTTGGCTCGACGAAATCGCGCATCAGCGGATTCATGGCACCACCGGAGTAAAGCCAGCGATACGCCTGGCTGAAGAGCGTGATGTCTTGCTGCCCCTGCCAGCTGGCGGGGTTATGACAGCCCCGGCGATCACCTCGCTGCGGCTGGGACGGGTTCTACCGCACGAGAGCTTGCAGCACCCGCTTTCGGTCTACGATGAGTTGCTGGAGTGGAGCCGATGAACCTGCAACATGCCCGCATCATCGAGCTGTGCCAGCAGCTCAAGCTTGAACGGATGGCTGTGGACTGGGCTGGCTTGGCACAGCAAGCAGCGACTCAGGAACAGAGCTTCGCCGACTTCCTGGAGCAGCTTCTGCGCGCTGAAGCCGAGGCACGCACCGAGCGCTCGCGACAGACCTTGCTGAAGATGGCGACACTGCCTGCCCTCAAGACATTGGAGCAATACGATTTCGCCTTCGCCAGCGGTGCGCCGCGAGCGCAATTGCAGGAGTTGGCGGGGCTGAGCTTCGTCGAGCGCGCCGAGAACATCGTCCTGCTCGGGCCCAGCGGCGTAGGCAAGACGCACTTGGCTTGCGCCTTGGCCTATCGTGCGACCCTGGCAGGTATCAAAACCCGTTTCATCACCGCCGCCGACCTGATGCTGCAACTCGCTGCCGCACATCGCCAGGATCGTCTGAAGGAGTATTTCAACCGCGCGGTGATGGGCCCTCGGCTGCTGGTAATCGACGAAATTGGGTACCTGCCTTTCGGACGCGACGAAGCCAATCTGTTCTTCAACGTCGTCGCCCGCCGCTACGAGCGCGGCAGCATGATCCTCACCAGCAACCTGCCGTTCACCCAGTGGGCCGGCACCTTCGCGGATGACCAGACGCTGACAGCAGCGATGCTCGATCGGCTGTTACACCACGCACACATCGTGCAGATCTCGGGCGACAGCTATCGCCTCAAGGACAAACGTAAGGCCGGTACCAGCCCGACACGGGCAGTGAAAACCGTTTAGAAACAGGCCGAGGGGGTCAAATTTCAATCGGCGAAAAGTGAGGGAAAGGGGTCAGTTTTGGGCCGGCGTTGACAACCATTATTCAGAGCATATTGCGATCAAGCTTTACGGCTCCGTCCGCTACCCTGAAGCATTCAAATACCCAACTCTAGAATGCTACCTACACGTTGACCCGCTACTCCTAAGCGACAAGTCGACTCCTCGCTGCATCGGCTCTATGCAGGCGTCTGGCAAAAGGCTCATCGCATATATCTCCGTTAGCAATGACCGCTTCAATAGCTTGATCATCGCTGCAAGTCGACTTGTTGCCCTAGAGATCAATGCGGAGCCGCTGAGATACCGCAAGGCCAAGGTTATGGGTATCCACCTAAGCACCGAGCTGGAATCTGATTGGTAATGGTGCTTTTGATCATAGAGACGCTAGTGTGTTGGCGCTGACGCCGCATTGACCCAGTGGCCGAGATGTCACTGACCCAGTCTGACTCCTCGAAAAACATTGCCGGCGCGGGGTTTGTGCCGATTTGAAGGTGGGCAGCCTTGCATCGGCACGTGGGTCAATTCGGCATCGGCCTCAACAGGCGCAGGCTCTGAATCAACTTGAGGGGTGGTCTCTTTGTTCGTCAGTAAAAACACCGCCGCTGTTTCTGCGAATGGGATCGGGTGACCAGCCCGAGCTTTCAGACAACCGTGGCTAACAAGTAGCTACCGAAAAAAACCTCACGAGGGCCGCTCCAGGGTTTGCGCCGACACTGGGCGTGGATCAGTCGCGCTGATGCAGGAGGTCGAGCAGGAAGTCCATGAGCAGGTATGGTTTGTCGAAGCAGGCATCAATGAGCGTGTGGACGAAGAGTGTGCCGTCATCCAGCATGAAGGGAATGGTGGAGTGGTCGATCTTGAAGGTCTTCAGGCGCTTACGTGCGTTACCTTTCTGATAGGGGTCCTTGGCGCGCAGGTCGAACTCTTCCAAAGTGTAAAAAATGAATTCGTGGTCGATGTGAGAAACAAAATAACGCCCGCCTTCCACGTAATATTCCAAATGGATCATTCGGGTCACTGCGCAGTCCGCAAGCAATTCTGGGATGTAAGCGATTTCCTCAAAGGTCATGCTGCTGTCAGTGATAGAACACCAAGATTTGTCATCACTTCCGTGCTTGTAAAAGGTCCAAACCGAGGGAAGGACTGCTTTGCTATCTGCTGTTGCAGCTCTAGTGCGGAGTACTGTACTTGCCACTTCCCCGGGAGCTTGCCGTTGCAGATTTTCCACCGTCAACGGTAGTGGAGCGACCTGGAAGCCTAGTTCGACGAAGATGTGTTTGTTCGTTTCAATTAAAATGTCGTCGCAGGTCAGTAGAGCTAGGTCTTTTATTAGACTCTCACTACGCAGGCGTTCGAACAGCGTGAGCACATAACTAGGAGTGTGTTCGATGAGTAGCTGCACCGGATGTTGCGAGTCTAGGATCCTGTTGGGGATTCCTATGAGCAGTTGGGTATCTTCGGTTACCGAACGTAAATTGTATTTGCTGTATTGCGTGTCGGTCTCAAATAGGTCTACCTCTGCGGCCTTGTAGTACTGGTAAAGCCTAGTAGTTTTCTGCGGTGCACGCGTGTATCTGCGTTGCTCGCTATTATCCGTACGGTATATTTCATACACAATGTGTAGCAATCTGGTGAGAGCGAAGTTTTCCTTACATTGACGAGCACTGAAGTCTTTCGCGGCAGGCAAGGTGGAGTTGTAATCGTCGAAGATGTGCAGGGCCTGCTTGTGCAGTGCTTCAACGCACAGATTTTCCAGGTCCCGCTTCTTACTCTCGATTGCCCGGGAGTCGAGGATCAGATCACTGCATAGTTGCTCCAATTCGATTTCGAGCCTGTTGCGTTCAAAGCGCAGGATGCTCCGCATGAAAGTGACTTCTTGTAGTGCCTCCAGCAACCAGGGTATTGCGTGTTCGAATAGCGTTGGATCGTCGTCTAGGAAACAATCTGTCATTAGGTGAAATGTACCACCATCGCTACCGAATTTATCGCCTGTGTAGCTGAAGTTGCCTTCCAACCGGCGCAGGCTTACCCGAAGGCGCTCCTCTTGGAGTGTGTCGAAATAGCTTGCAAGTTCGGTCGGCAGCATGACGTGGAGTTCCTGACTGATTTGGGCTGATACGAGATAGTAGTGGGCATTCTGCCGAACTAAAAGCCGAGTTTGCGCATCTGCTAGCTGGAAGTCGTTGTTGATGATACGCAGCTAGACAACGCATTCGAGATCAGCTCAGAGCTTTGAATATAGGGGATCATCGCGCCCTTAAAAAGGGCTGCAAAGCAGCCCCTGATTATATGAATAACGCACTGTAATTTAACTGCGCGAGCGGAAAAACAAGTTGCCTAACTACGTTAAATATTGTTACAGAGATTAGACATCACCGATTAAATCCTGTGGAGCCTCAATAGAAATTGAAATCCAGCACCAAGGCGCCTCGGAAAGCTTAATTGACTTTTTATCGGTAACCAGGATTCCGCTGCTAAACTCATCGCCAATTTTTATCCCCTTCACAAATACCAACATGTGCTCGTAACCAGGAATTTCTTTCATGGCATTGAGTTTGTCGACTCCTGATTCATGAACATGCTCAGATTGGAGAGCTTGAATTGCTGCCATGAAGCCGCTTATGAAGCTTCTCTTAAAGACGACCACGCCTTTGTCGGTACCTCCACGAGACGGGAAAAAGTAGCAAGCGGTTTTTTCGACTCCTCCAATGGGCACTACAACCTTAACATTAGTTTTAGATTTTATTTCGACTTTTGCAGCAGCACTTATTGCAATTGCTGGAGGAACATAGACGCCTACGCGCCCTAACGTATGAAGAAGATTTCGTTGTATTTCTTGAGCGTAAAGCGGTTTAAGCGCCCCCGCATACATGTGATTGCCGACTGACAAACCTGGACTGGCAAGAAATCCTGAAAAAGGGAAGGATCTAACTTTTTTGTACCTCCAGTTTATATTGAAAGGCACATCATCAACTAGCAGATAGTCACCCGCAGAAGTTTGAGGAGCATCAAATTTCTGCAACTCGCCTACTACCATTAAAACCTCATCAATAGCGCGCTTTCCATTTGGCCGCAAGATCAAATCACAATCCGGATTCATGATGGCCAAAACGGACTTAGGGATGGCATTGTCTTTTACAATATATAAGTCACCCATCCGAAAATTGCGCCTTGGTTCGGGTCGACTGGAATCCACGCGAACCCGGTGGTACATTTTTGCAATATTATCAGTAGGACCGTCAAAAGCACTTTCAACATGCCCTGCTATCTCGGGCGAAAGCATGTTTTTAAAATTAGAAGATACGGGGTTACCGTCAATATGTACGCACAGCTTATCCAAAAGCGTCTCACCCAAGAACCATTCTAGATACTCAGGCAAGTTTTGCCCCTCTCCCGCAAGTCTAAACTGTACCAAATACGCGATTTCACGCAAATCGAGGTTCGAGATATGTTCATCGATTGTTTCGACCGCCGACTTCGCGCTTGCAGTCCAGCATCCCAGAAAAGCATCCAATCCGCGCGAAAACTTGTAACTCTGAAATATGTCGAGCAGAGCCTCCGCGACGTCTTCCTCTAGAGTAATGTCACCAGAGTCTGCCATCTGAACCTTTGTTTTGGCAATAAAGGTAAATCTGCTAGCAAAAACACCTTGCTTCAAACTCGCTCGGTAGTCTGTTGCTTTGAGGCTATGCAGGTGTGAGGACATCAGAATTACAGATGGTGCGCTGGCTAGAAATGGAGCAATTCTGTTCAGTGAGGCTTGAACGGCTGCATTTCCTTTTTCGTTATCGGGATTGTCAGTTGCTGTAAGTGTAGGATCCAAGAACAAATCTACAAAAACCACGTCAACGCGAGAGTCCAAAAGCGATCCGTCTTCCACCGAGCCGACCGTCAATATCTCCAAATCAGGCATGCAGGCTTTAAGTAGCTTTATGACAGGCAAAACGTTTGTCAAATTCGCCCCTTTATTAGTTTTAAAGAGTCCGCCAGGGTCAAATTCTGTAGCGAGATTTAACATGTAGTTTTTATATAATAGGGCTACACAACCCAATAAATCATCGTTATCAAATTCTGTTTCATTGATGGACTTTATCGCCTCATCCCGGCTTTCGTCAGAAATTTTAGCCTCGACGCAGGCTTCCATCCCAGACTTGCTTGTAAAGAAGTCAAGAAACTGCCCCCATGCACCTTCAGCAATCATCGGTACATCGAACGCATCGTCGATTATTGCGATCCTGGATACACCGCTGCTTTTGATGGCTCCTACCAGTCTTTTTTGAGTTATCATTTTGCTTTATCCATGTTCAAAACGAAGGTATTTAATCTGCCTTTACGGTGCATCCCCACTACTGAACTCATCGTCAAGTCCCAGCCATGGTAAGTAGCAATCTCTCTGGAGATGTAAAGGCCTAACCCTCTACCTTGCCCTGCCGGCTTCGATGAAATCAATGGTTGGAAAATAACTTCCTTTCTATCCGGATCTATACCCGGACCGTTATCACTAAATTCCACAACTTTTCCGGCGCTGGAAACATCTATTATTATTTTCGGAGAAAAACCAGGCTCATATTCTTTTTGATACGCCAACCAGTACATCGAGTTAGAAATAATGTTTTCTAAAACCTGAATCACCATCCCCTTAACCGCATTAATAACAATAGGAGAAGATGGTGCATTAAACTCAATACTCACATCCTCTCGTTCAAATTGACCCGAATGGCTTTCCAATATTGATTCAATCAGTTCAACAATATCAAATCTTGATTTAACCTGCCTGCGTTCGCCCGTCATTTCATCGAATGCTGACACACGCTTGTGAAGCGTTTTTAATTGCTCCTCAAGAGACATAAGCATTGCGTTATCAGAAAATTCTGAGCGCGTATCTTTTAGCGTGCCAATAGCTTGTTCTAATGTCCGATCTAACTCGTGGAATATAAACTCTGTAATAAGACCTATACCTGCCAAGTGTAAGAGCTTGCTATACTCCTGCTCTGACTCCCTAATAATTTTTTCTGTTTTACCAACTATTTGGGAACATTGATTCGCAAGTTTTTTCACATTGCTTTCTAAGTGCTTCAGCTGAACCAAACTGCTAGCCGTCACCGAACCCTCTCTTAAAAAGTCAAGGTTCGTATATATGCTTTGTTCGATTTTTCTGAATTCTTGTGTAGCCTCCATAGCTTCGCGCTTTTTTATAGACTCGTAGCCATCAATATCATTGATGAACCCACGAAACTCAACATGGAGCAACCACATGAGTAAGGCTTTCAGCGCCCCAGATGCTTGGCTTTGCATTAAACCTTCTCGGTTGGTTTGCTCGCCTAGTGCAATATGGGTAGATCTTACTTTTACGGCGCCGATGATTTGCTGTCGGTTTAACTTGAAACCGCTCGAACTAAACGCTCGCTTATCGAGCTCCAGCCAGTCATCATCAGGCGCTCCATAGGGCAGAACTCGGAATCCATGCCTATATAACATCAAGCCGCCTGACCACTTGCCAATTTGCTCTTTAGTATCAATGGCTTTTTCAGTGAGTCCGGCGACCGCCTCTACAATCGATCGATTGTACCAATACACATCGACTTCAAACTGCCCTAGGTCACGAATAGCTTGAGCTCGAATGGGAGTGCTAACGACAGCCGCATGGCCCTTTTTCCCTCGCTTTGCAACTATTTTCTGGGTAACTGAATATACTTCGACACCCGCTAGAGATACCTTTCTCTGGGCATTCCTAAGATGATAGTTCATCACTCCAGTCAGTACCGGCAAATCGTTTTCGAATTTTAGGCGTACTGTGCAAGAGGCATGAGCAGCTTTCAAAAGTTTGGTCGGTATTGAAGGAATTAAACATCGCTTATCATTATGGTAAGCATGGATCAGGCTATTTGCGTATCCAGCCTTAAATGGATCCAGCATGCGTGCCACCGGGCCATTCAATGTCTCCTCAAATCGAGCCAAGGTCCAATCCCCAAGGAGACCAGACACTTTGATAACTGTTCCTTTATCTTGCTTGCTGGACTTTAACTTACCCCTCAGAGGCTCAACATCAACGGCGCTGATCTCGTCATTCGAATCATGATCAAACATAGTCCAATCAATATCTAAAATGTTAAATCTGGACTCCCCGGCAGTTGACGTTCTTACATGTAACTTTTCCCCTAATCGCATAACCGACAGTCGACCCACGCCCTTGTCTCCTAGGTAGGCCGAGCCGCTAATATTTTCCTTTCTTCTAGAGCGAGTTCCAACAGTAAGATAGACGTCATCGAGCTCTTCAAAGCTCATGCCATGGCCAGAATCCTCAAACTCCATCCAGTTATAAAGAGTATAGCTCTCTCTTAATGCACGCTCGAACCTTGACTTGTTCCCTACCGCTTCTTTTAGTTTGTGCAAAAAATCTTCGGCGGCTTCTTCAGGTGCGTCAGGCAGAACTTTTTCGCTTATATTGGATAGCACCTTGGCCGTTTTTAGCCCATCCTCCAAGTCATCCAAGGCTTTTTGATAGGTTGAATAAGCAATGACGATGCTGGCACGAATGCAGATCACTTCCGATTCAGCATCAACTGAGTTTTTTATCAGTTCATAGATGGCCACCTCATCAGAGCTGATGAGTTCTTTCCCCAGCTCCAGCAAGGTTCTAGCCGCAATTTTGAACGCCAAGGGTAATTCTCCTTGAAAACAATTGAAGTAGTATTCACTCGTTAGATACTACAAATTGCACACCCCATATCATCGTCATCTTCCGGAGTTTCAGTAGAATCAAGCTCTGAGAATACGGCTATCAACGTGGAGTTATCCTTTCGTTGAGCCATACGCTCGACCCTTAATGCATGGTCATGTTTAATCTGAGCCATTCGCTCGGGCTGCTCAAGCTCCGCCAGGCTCTCCCCCTGACTCCAAGTAAAGAAGTTGCCTGTTTTTTCAAATGGCACTTCATACTCTTTAGCTTTTTCGTACAAATCGGGGTGTGTTTCTTTTAACTTCACCCACTCAATTTTTTGCTGATAGAAGCAGAAGTAGCATCCAGAGCGGGTTCTTCCCCATTTTGTGTAGGGGGGCATCCCGACCCCAGAAACCCGAAGAATCTCTTCAATATCCCGCAGGATTAATCCGTCCTCCTGGAACGGATAAACCGCTTCGATATTTGTCTTATGGCTGATGTACCCCGTACGATTTTCATCAGCACGGAGTCCAACATAATTGATTATTGGTTGGTCACCGCAAAAATCCTCAAAAGGCTTAAGCTTGAGCATTTTCGTGCACCAACGACGATGATTGGAGGGAATCATCCCCCCATACATGTCATACCAGTGATCGAAACCTAGATCAGCATTCAATCGATGCAACGGCTTCCCGAGGTAATTTTCCAGACGCTGCAAATAGTCATAAGTCTCTGGTAGCTCTTTACCAGTATCGCTGAAGATGTATTCCATTTCTGGCACACGATCTCGCATGTAAATCGCTAACGCTGCGCTGTCCTTGCCCCCTGAGAGGCTAAGGATGTGTCTAACCTGCGGTTCGTTGCTCATCGCTCAGCTCATTCTCATCGTGTTCGGTGGAGCCCTGCTGCAATTGCAGCAACGCTTGAGCAAGGGCTGAAGCGGCCAAGTTCAAATTGCCGCCCACTTGCTTAGTGAGAGTCTTTAGCAGGCCATTGGCCATGATCTTAGTCTCGTGATCAGAGGTCAACAGCATCGCCGCTTCTTCGCCACTAGGGAGAGTTAAAGTTACGCCGACGAAGCGTTGAGCTTGACGCTCAAATTCGCCTTTACGCATAGCAACCCTAAGCCAGCGCTTGTAGCGGCCGCATAGCTCAAGTACTGACTCCGCAAATACCGGAGCATCACTGTCTTTCCAGATATCTAAGGGTCTATGAACGACAACACTCGCAATGGAATCCATCCACTTGTCGTCAGTCAGAGTTATGTCAGAACAGCGCATGATGAAGGCTTTAAGATCTACCTCGGCAAGAGACTGTGCAGTATCAGCGCACTCCTCCTGGAGCTGAGATCGAAGGGCCTTCAGAGGGCCTGTGATCTCAAAAGCCTGCGCCATGGAAAAGCTAACCTCATCCTGCAACCGTCGGTATGCCATACCAAGCTCTGTAAGGCTTTTAGCCAGCAGATCGGGGAAGCTACTACCGTCCTTCCCTTTCCCAGCCATCACCACGCGTGGCATATCAACGGCGAGCAACGAAACCGGGTCGGTTGCTCTTTTGATAACGTCGCGAAGGGCCTTGGTTTGGTTTGTAAGTCGCAGTGTCTCTTGCGAATATTGCGGGAGACGCCCGTACCAGCGGATTAGCTCCCGCGCAGCATCTAGGTAAGATGCGTTCAACCCCAGCTGCACACCTACCGCTCCAAATGCCTTTGCATAATCTTTGATCAGGTCTTTACGCTCTGCTGCAATGTCGAAGCGGCGGAAGCTAAACGTGTGAGGGCTCCTGAACATCCGTTGCTGATGATCGGACGTCAACTCCAGGATCAGACTTCCTCGTTCGAAAATCGCGCACGATTCCTTGTTAACAAGAAGGTAGACCATGAACCACACGCTGGCCGGGCCACTTCGGACTCCTAGAGGCGGTAGTGCCAGACTGGAAATGACCTCAGCAAAGGTGACCTGCCCATCGATCATCAGTTGCTTATCAAGCTCCGCCCAAACTTTACGTATGCCGGCAGGAGAATCGCCGTCCGGTGCCTTTAACAACCAACGGCCGCCAGCCCCTTTACGATGCAGTCCAGTGGATTGAAGCAGAGAGCTATAGAGCAATCGTTCAGGTGGGAAGTCGACGATACCGAGCAGCTCTGAGTCAACGGCTTTATCCAGCAGATCAAATAGACGCTGACGAGCCGCATTGATAGCAGACGACGGCTTATCTTTGTTGATCAACTCGTTAATGATCACCGGAGCCGCTTTGTAAACCTTATCGAACAACCAAGAGGCCGCTTGGCTAAGGTTCATGGCGCCACTTTCGGCAATCACTTTTCCTTTATGCCAATACTCCATACCGGACGACCCTTTGGCTTGCCGGTTCAGCAATGCCAAGACCAGTCGGCTAACACGCTCACGTGCCGTGCTGAACCTCAACTCGACATAGCGCTCAGTCCAGGGATCCAAATGACGAAGCTTCACCTGGTCATGAACCATCAACCAACGGGAGTACTCAATGAGAGCGTTTCGCTCATCCGGACCGACTTTGACAATTGCGGTGAGCGATAAAACGTCGTCTGTAGAGCGAGCTACCTCTTCAGCAGCACCGACTAAAGCAGACGATTCAGCGTCTGCAAATATCAGCCCCACACTGCCATCATGGCGACCATGAATACCGATGGACTGCGCAATTCTAGCCGACGTGCCTGCCGTCACTCTTACCGAGCGGATTGTTCCTGTCTGCTGGTAGTGACGACTTGCAATAACGCTTCTTTCAGATAGGGCTTGTGAAACGCCATTGAACATCAGCTCATCAGCCGAGCGCTGCATCGTTTCCTCGTACAAAGCCTCGACGTTGATCGCGTGACTGACGGCAAAACCATAATCATCACTCGCAGGACGATGTACTAGGATTTTTTTGGCAGTTAGCTCACTCAAAGCTTCAGAGACAGCTTTAAGGTCCTCCCCCAAAACAAATCTAAGGAGCTCAACGGTCAATACAACATGGAGGACTTGAGCAACCAGCTCGATGACGGCAATCGACTTGAGTAATTCAAGCTGTAACGCCGTCATCTTCGCGTCATTACGCTCTACGACAGAGCGAGCGAAATCCCAACGTCGTTCAGCCTCAAGATCCCGGAAGCGAAGCCCTATCCCTGTCGTGAGGTAATCAAAAAGCTCGCTCATTCCATACCAGGATGAATGATCGACGACATTGTGCTCCGCGAAGTCTCTCAGTGCTCCGGACTCATATCCACGCATGAATGCGTGAAATGAACGCTCGCTCTGACCAAACCGCTTAGATATGACCGCTAAGCAAGCCAGCGCTGCTGGGTGCAATGGGTACAGGCGCTCTGCCTGAGAGAACAGCTCACTCTCACCAGTTCCACGGAAAAAGTTGAAATCAATAGCTTGCTTGTAGATGCACCGGGCATCTTTTTTCAGAGCAGCCGACTCAGTAATGATTGTATCCGCGCCTAGGGCATGAAGAGCGAAATGCGCATACCGCTCGACCGGCTCATCGAAAGGCACTTCATCGAAGCGTGCTGAGACCTTATGCCACTCATCGGAAAGCGTCCGGCCTACTCCTTTGGCATAAGCATCAAAATGCTGGTGCAGCATTGATATGACTAGTAGACCATCGTCCGTAGGATGAGATGCGACCTCAGCGATTTGCTGCAAAGACATCAAATCACCGGCTTCCGGATTTAGAGCTGCGTACTCGATGAATTTGCCAAGCTCGTCAATCAGCAATAGGACACCGGAACATCCAGCACCTTTGGTGATTAGAACAAAGTCATTCAGCAATCTATTCGTCGCTGCGTTAAGGGTCACATCACGATAGGTCTGAGCTTTCGTATCCAACTGGCGCTTCAGCTCAGTTGCCAGCTTGCTTTTTGGCAGGTGCTCAAGTGCTTCAAGAATAGACTGTGCTAACGCTTCACCCAACGATACGCGCGAACCGCTTATTGCCAGCGCAAAGCGGTTTTGCTCTTGGGGGAAAAGCTCAACGACTTCTGTGGAGGCCTCAACGAGCTGTTTGTAAATTGCATGAGAGCTTTTTTGCCCTTCTAACAAACGGGCGAGCAGCAACCCTAACGCCGACTTACCACTGCCATAGGGCCCAATGAGTTTCCAGGCGCGTTGTGCGCTACCCGACTTCAACGCGCCGCCAATCTGGCGAAGCACTGCCAAGACAGCAGGAGTGATCAGATAACTATCGAGCGAATCTTGTGAACGCAAATCCCTAGTCAGCGAAATGGAGCGCAGGAATTTGGAATCCAGCTCAAGGTGATCTATCAGTCGATCAGACATTCGATTCTTCTCCCACACCCAGCAAGCAATCAGCCCAAGCGGGCGCTAGAGTTGTATCCAGAATAATTTGCTGGGTATCAGCGGTATCAATAAATCGCACAACGCCACCAAACTCTTTTTCTACACCTTCTATCAAGCCACTCACTTGAAAGTTATCCAACCTGAAGACGCTACCGGGGCTGAATTCACCATGCACAATCTTGGAGAGACTGAGAGAGTTGGTATTTTGACGTCCGAAGTAATCAATCAAGGAAAAAAGGAAAACTCTCGGAGATAGACCTAAGGGCGCATTTCTACCTACCAGGTAAACAGTTTTGCCGTCGTCGGCAGTGACCTCTTCAAAAAGTCCCAAATCTTGCAGTGGACACCACGAGGTGTCATCACCTGCAGACTCTTCCCGCTTGTACGAATGCAGGAAAATGCTTGAATGCTGCTCAAGGGTGGAGACCGCCAGCTTTTTGTTACTAGCGGATGCCCGATGCTCGAGACCGGCGATGAGCGTCTTTCGATCAAAACGGGAATACGTTGCGCTCCCGAAGACCAAATTCCAAACTGCAATCTCCGCGTGAGATGAAATCCACCAGTGAAGCAGCCAAAGCGACTCAGGCTGTTCGAGGAAAGGATCCCAACCATCTTTCGAAAGCAGCAAGCTTCCGATCGGACCGGATTGCAGGCCAGAAGAATCGCGGCCATCGACTATCCCGAAAGCCTCACCCCAAAATTGAATCGACTTGACCATGTTGCGGCCAATGCCCAACGTAATCGTCGCCTGAGCTTCATCCTTCAGCGCAAGGGGATTGCTAATAATTGCTTGGTGTAGCTTTGGCAGCCATCCGTAACGGCAAACGAAGGACTCATGTCCCGAGAAGCGCTCATCTCGTCGTTGAATGCTCGACATCAACCTTTCCTCCCTGGGGCCAATTTCTCCGAAGCTGCTTGGTCGTTGCTCTGAGCTGCTGGCTCGATAATGATGCGTTTCGTGGCGGCATCAAAGTAAATATCTACTTGGTCGCCTTCGTGTAGGCCGGCATTCCTTAGCAATTGCTCGCTAAGCGAAACGCGCCCTAGCTTCTGGATCCTGCGGGTGTCAAACAAAACCTTCATCCTACTTACCCCAAGCCTCGTGGCAGGCTTTATCAATACTCGTAGGATACTTTATTGGGGGACCTAGCACAGGGGAGCGCCACCTAAAGATGCTCATTTTCCCGTCTTTCGTCAGTTAGACTAATCCCGTCGTCAGGATTGGGACCACGGTCACCGATCGCTGACATGGCAGCAGGTCACGCGGTCGACGCCCGTCTAATCGATCCTGTCCCAGGAAGTGGTGTAACTCATCATGGCTCTGGCCACTGAGTTTGCCGTTTAGTTGATCACGGCCGACAGCTTGGCCTGCGGATTATCGCTGACCGCCTCGAAAGCCTCCAACTGCACATAGCGCCGTTGCAGGCACCACTCGTCGTTCTGCTCCAGCAACATCGCCCCGACCAGCCGGGTAATCGCCGGGTCGTTTGGGAAG
>NZ_JALLIZ010000013.1:0-166669 GCF_023242345.1 Pseudomonas sp. MWU12-2037
TGGTGGTCTTGTCAGTGCCAATGACAAGCTGCTGATCACCTCGACCGGGGTGGTACAGAACGGCAATGGCGGTTTGATCGCCAGCCGTAACGGCGACCTGCAACTGAGCGCCGCCAGCCTTGGCAACGGCAAGGGCTCGTTGCAAGGCAAGGGCGCGGTCAGCCTCGACGTCAGTGGCGATATCGACAACCAGAGCGGCAAGGTGATCGCCCAGGACGGCGACCTGTTCATCAAGGCGACCAACCTCGACAGCCGTGGTGGTCTGCTGTCGAGCATCAGTGGTGCACTGACAACCCGAGTCGTTGGTGTACTGAAAAACGGCTACGACCTGAACAACAACCGCCAGGGCGGCCTGATTCAGGCCCCGCGCCTGGACCTGCAAGCCTGGGGCGGACTCGATAACTACGGTGGCCGCATCGCCGCGCTAACGGGTGATGCGCTGGTCGATACCGGGGCAGGGGACTTCGACAACCGCAATGGCGCGATCCATGCCAATGGGCTGGTCCGGGTCTCGGGCAACAACTTCGATAACAGTGGTGATAACGACGGCCAGATCTCCGGTCGCCAGATCAATATGAAGCTCGCGGGCGCCCTGAACAACCGTTTGGGCATTATCGAGAGCGACAGCACTCTTTCGATCACTGCCGCCAGCCTGGATAACCAGACCGGCCAGCTACGTGCACTGGGCGGCAGCGGCAAGACCGAATTCCAGATCGGCGGGTTGTTTGACAACAGCAACGGCAAGCTGGAAACCGCCAACAGCGATCTGACCCTGGGCGTCGGCAGTTTCATGAACCAGGGTGGCAGCGTGCTGCACACCGGTACCGGCATCTTCGACACCGCCACGGTCAATCTCATCAGGGCCGGCGGTAGCTTGGTGACCCGTGGTGGCCTGACCTTGACGGCCGATGACTGGACCAACAGCAGTGTGATCCAGGTCGGGCGGCTGACGGTCAATGTCAAGAACCTGACCCAGACCGGCAGCGGGCAACTGCTTGCCACAGACAGCTTCACCGGCACTGGCGTCAACTGGAGCAATGATGGGTTGATTGCCAGCGATGGCGCGGCCAGTTTGACCCTGAGTGGCAACTACAGCGGTAACGGACGTTACACCAGCCTGAGTACTTTGGGGCTGAGTGCTGCGCAGGTGAGCTTGGGCAACACCGCCAGTATTGCCGGTGGTGGCAATACCACGATCAATGTCGGCGGTCAGTTGAATAACTACGGCCGCATCACATCGGCTGGCGGCTTGAGCGTCAATGCCGGCTCAATCAATAACTACGGAACCTTGGGTAGCAACGGCAACCTGTTGCTGAGCGCGCCCACCCTGTTGAACCAGGGCGGCCTGATCTTCAGCGGCGGCGACATGGCGTTGCAGGTCAACAGTTTCACCAACCATTCGGCCCAGCTCTACAGCTTTGGCGCGGTCAGTATCGACGGCTATGGCGGTGCGGCGCAGGCGACCGAGGTCATCAATATCTCCGGGGCGATGGAAAGCACCGGCAAGTTCAGCATCAATGCCGCCAACTTCGAGAACCGCACTGAGAGTTTCAGTATGGGGCGCACGTTGGTCTCGGGTGCCATCGCCTACAACTGCACCAAATGCTGGGGGCACGACTATATTTTCAGCACCGTCGTTCGTGAGGTTTACGAAGGGCAGGACAACGACACCAGTGCCTCCGCGTCGCTTTCGGCGGGCAGCGACTTTGTTTTTCGCGGTGGCAACTTTCTCAATAGCAAAAGCACCATCAGTGCCGGCGGCAATATTTCCATCCAGGCTGACAACCTGAAAAACGTCGGTGCGGTTGGCGGTACCATCGAACGAACCCGTAGCTATCAGGAAATAGAGCTCTGGCGTGGGTTCACCGTGCCATTCTTCGGTGAGGTGATTGCTTACAACCAAAGAAACAATCCCGACTTTCCGAACATCTACTACATCAATGGCTCCGGTGGCCTGAGTATCGCGATCCCGGAGAACTATCGCCATCGTGAAGGTGGGCGCGACGGTGAGACCATTGAGGAAGTCCGGTTCAAGGATTCTGTCACCGGCCAAGTAGTGACCGGCGTTGATTTCAGTTATGCATACCAGCAGATCCCAACTTCTCAGTATGACCGTAACAACCTGGCGCCGTTGCCTGATCGACTGCAATCCCTGGTTTTGCTCAGCGACGTCGAAGTCGCCAAGGATGGCGCCGGCTCGGGCCGCAGTGCCGTTATCCAGGCGGCTGGCAATGTCTCGATCAGCGCAACCCAGGATCTGAACAATAGCGTTATTCACCAGGACTACGGGTTCAGTGCGGGGGCCAATAAGGTCCAGGGTACCCAGGTGGCGGGCACAGGTGCGCCTGTTGCGGTCCGACTCAATGCTCAACTACCTCCGGACCTTGCCCAGCAGCAGGTGAACCCGCTCGCACTGCCGGGCTTCAGCTTGCCCACCGGGCAGAACGGTCTATTCCGCTTGAGCGGGCAGAGTGGTTCCGCTCAGCAAGGCGCCGTAGTGCCGGGCTGGAGCGTCGTGGGCACCTCCATCGGTATCGCCCAGCGTCAGGCAGGTACAACGGATGTTCAAGCACGTAGCGTCCCGCTATCCAGTGCTGATGGCGCGGTTGCCGCCAGCGGTGGCCAGAGCCTGGCACGTGTCCAGGGCTTGCCGGATACCTCGGGCAAGACCAGTCCGCAGAAGTACCTGATCGAAACCAACCCGGTGTTGACCGACCTCAAGCAGTTTATGAGCTCGGACTACCTGTTGGCTGGTTTGGGCTACAAGCCCGATGAAAGCGCCAAGCGCCTGGGCGATGGTTTCTATGAGCAGAAGCTGATTCAGCAGGCAGTGGTTGCGCGTACCGGGCAACGCTTTATCGACGGCCAGAGCTCGGATGAAAAGCTGTTCAAGTACCTGATGGACAACGCCATCAGCAGTAAGCAGCAGCTCAATCTGTCGGTTGGCGTGAGCTTGACTGCGCAGCAGGTCGCGGCCCTGACCCACGACATCGTCTGGATGGAAACGCAGGTCGTCAACGGTGAAGAAGTATTGGTGCCGGTGCTCTACCTGGCCCAGGCCACCAATCGCCTGGCGCCAAATGGCGCTTTGATTCAAGGCGCGGATGTCACCCTGATCGCCGGGGCTAATCTGGAAAACAGCGGGACTTTGCGTGCCAGCGACAACCTGTCGGCGGTGGCGGGCAAGGATCTGCTTAACACCGGCTTGGTTGAAGCGAGCAATCGTCTGGATGCATTGGCGAGTAACAACATCGTCAACAAGTCGGGCGGGATCATTGCCGGGCGCGATGTGGGTGTGACGGCCGTCACCGGCGATGTGCTCAACCAGCGCGATGTCACCGGTATCAACCAGGCTGCGGGTTTTGTCAGCACACACCGCGAATTGCTCGACAACGCCGCGCGTATCGAAGCGGCGAACAATCTTACCGTGAAGGCTGGGCGTGACGTCAGCAACAGCGGCAGTGTGCTGCGGAGCGGTGCTGATACTTCGATCAGTGCTGGGCGCGATATCAATATCGCGGCGACTGAGAGTCACACATCCACGAACTATGGCCGGGGGGCGAACGATAGTTCCGTTACCCAGACGGCGTCGACAGTCAATGCGGGGCGTGACCTGCAAATGACGGCTGGACGGGATCTCACGGTTGTCGCCGGTCAGATCGATGCCAAGCGCGATATCTCCATGGCAGCGACCGAGAACCTGACGCTGACCTCGGCGGCGGATGAGAGTCATTACTTATCCAAAAGCAGAAAGGAAACCACTCAGCGTGACCATGTCGCTCAGGTAGCAACGACTGTCCAGGCTGGGGGGGATGTCAATCTCAGTGCGGGTAAGGATCTGGGGCTGATCGCAAGCAAGGTCTCTGCGGGTAATGAGGCCTATCTGGTGGCGGGTGACAAGCTGGATCTGCTGTCCGCGCAAAACAGCGACTACTCGCTGTATGACATGAAGAAAAAGGGTAGTTGGGGCCGCAAGAAAACCCAGCACGATGAGGTCACCCAGGTGACCAATGTCGGGAGCGAGATCAAGACGGGGGGCGATCTGACGCTCAAAAGTGGCGACTCCCAACACTATCAGGTGGCCAAGCTTGAAAGTGGCAAGGATCTGACCATCGAGAGCGGTGGGGCTATTACCTTCGAAGGGCAGAAGGATCTTCATCAGGAGAGTCACGAGAAGAGCAACAACAATGCTTTCTGGGTTTCCTCCAAAGGCAGCGGCAAGACCGATGAAACCTTGCGTCAGACCCAGATGGTGGCCGCTGGCAACATCACTATCAAGGCTGTCGAAGGGCTGAAGATCGACCTCAAGCAGGTCAACCAGCAGTCAGTCAGCCAGACCATCGATGCGATGGTCAAGGCTGATCCGAAAATGGCCTGGCTCAAGGACGCCGAGAAGCGCGGTGACGTGGATTGGCACCTGGTGAAGGAGATTCACGACTCCTACAAATACAGTAACTCGGGTCTTGGGCCGGCTTCGCAGTTGATCATTGCTATTGTCATGGCGGCTGTTGTCGGGCCTGCCGCAATGGGGGCGATGGGCACCGCGACCTCGGCGGCGGTCAGCGCAGGGACGATCAGCGCAAGTACTGCGGGAGCTCTATCCGCAGCCGCGGGCGCTATAGCCACCGGTGCTGCAACAAACGCGGCCACCAGTTTTATCAACAATGGCGGAAACCTGGGCGCGGTATTCAAGGATGTCACCTCATCCGATGCCCTCAAGGGATATGTCATCTCGGGGCTGACGGCTGGGCTGACCGCGAAGTACTTCGATGGTTGGACGGGGACCAAGACTGATCCGATAACAGGGAAAATTATTGGTCCTCCTCTCAATACGTGGACGGGTGTTGGGCAATTTGCTGCGAACCAGACTCTGCAATCCAGCACCTCAACGTTGTTGAGTAAAGCCCTGGGGCAGGGCGGCGATATGGGCGATGCTCTACAGGGGGCGTTGTTCAATACCTTGGCGGCCGCCAGTTTTAAAGCTGTGGGTGATTACACGCTTGGCAAATACGCTGATGGCACGCCGCAGAAAGTAGTCATTCATGCGATGGTCGGTGGGCTATTGGCAGAGGCCACGGGTGGTGATTTCAAGACTGGTGCACTGGCCGCAGGGGCCAACGAGCTTCTGATCAATCATCTGAGCGATCTGGTTCACGGTGACAAAGGTCTATTGACCATGTCGTCGCAGATCGTGGGCGTCCTGGCGGCGGCAGGTCAAAGTGACACTGATGCCAGCAAGATGGAGAAAGGGGCCTGGATTGCAAAAAATGCAAGCCAGTACAACCGGCAGTTGCACGCGGATGAAGACAAATGGATTCGTGAGAACGCCAAGGCGTTTGCTGCCAGTCAGCACATCAGTGAGCAGGAAGCGACTGAACGGTTGAGCCAGCAGGCGTTGAAGGATGTCGATTATCTGTGGCGTGCTCTCTTGAGCGATGGCACTGATAACGACGCCGCGAAATTCTTGGCGAACAGCGGCAAGACGTTTACCAACGACTTGGGTGAGCAGCAGGCGTTGTTTACCGCAAAAGGCCAGCAGTTGTTCCGGCCCGAGATGTTTGCGGACACGGCTGATCCGCAGTTCTATCGCCAGTTCGTACAAAGCGGTATCAGCCGTCCCTTGAGCGAAGGTCTGATCAAGGAGATGAAGGACTCGGGTGTCGACCTGAAGAATGGTGCGGTGGATCTGGCCAGGTTTGCGGCTCAGAACCCAGGAACTGTGGTTCCTGGTATTTGGGAGGGCGTCAAAGGTGCGATCACCGGTATCCCTGATGGATTCAAGGACAGTGGCCATGCCATCGGCGAAGGGGCTGCGGCCATGTTCAATGATGACATTGCGGCCAAGCTCAACGCGATTTATGGGGTTGATGTCTCCACTGCTCAACAGGCTCTTTTCTTCATGCGTACTGTCGCAGCGGTGTCAGGCGCCGGTGCTACTGGAAAGGCAGGAGCTAAAGTTGCTGAGAAGGTCAGTGAGGCTGTTGGTAAAAAACTCGACGACATTCTTAAGGATGCGAGAGCTTTAAAAATACCGTCAAAGCTGCCTGAAAATCTAGATGGGCTTGCTAATCCTAAGGATATTAGATTTACTCAGGATAGTATAAAAAATATGTTCAAGGATGATAATTCTTTGCAGTCAACCATTGATGGTTTGAAGTCGGGGGCGATATCTCCAAACGATCTCCCACCAATTCGGGTTTTCGAAAAAGATGGATTGGTATATAGTTTGGATAATCGGAGGTTGCTCGCTGCTTCCCAAGCTAATGTGCCAATTAGAATTATCCCTGCAACGGCGGAAGAAATTACTAAAGAAGGGTGGAAGATGACGACGCCGAATGAGGGTAAAATTATTTGTGTTAGAGGTGTTTGTCAGTGAGATTAGAGGTGGGGCATGATAGATAAGATAGAGACGAAAGAAGATTTTGCAGAGTTTATTGGTAAGCTTAGGAGTGAGCTGTTGAATGCTCCTGAGGAGTGGGAAAATACGACGTTGGAAAGGTTTCTTGAATCAATGGAAGCATGGATAAAAGCTATAGATATGTATTCGAAAAATACAGGTGATACTGAGGTGCTGGTTCCTAGCTGGAATACGTTTGCGAAAATATTTTGTGCGGCGAAAATTTATGAGTAGATGGTTGTGGAGGTTGAGTCTGGAATTGTTGTTGAGTTGAAAAGTGGAGATCCGAAGAAGGGGTAAGGTTAATGAAGCGTCATTCAAATCTGTCCCCTTTTTATTCAAAAGCCTTTGAAGGAAGTGTTCCATAGTCGGTTCTTAATAGCTTAGGGTTGAACTGATGAATATTTGTCAGGGTAGTATTTCCAAGCAGTCGTTGAATCTGTTCGCTTCGGATATTGGTTCCGGGGAGTTCTTTTCATACGTAGGAAACTTGGTATCATTGGAGCAGGCAATTTCTGTTCTGGGTTTGCTTTCTCCTGACTTTATTGAGATTGATGGTCACGTTTTTTGGCTGCCTAACGCTCAACAATACGACCCGAAAAAATTTCCTTTGAAGGGGCTGGTCGAGGCTGGAATTGGTGTTTTGAAACAAAGTGAATCGAGTAGAGACGTCGAACGGTACAGAAATATTTTTTCAATAAATCAGTTTTTTTCAAAGTGGGAAGATGCGCCGGGTCGCCCCGTATTTAAGGTTGGCCTATCGGAAGAAGATTATCGTCTTTGTCATATATTTGCCGAACAGGTCATCAAGTATTGGAGGAACGCATTATCAGACTGCTTTCCGGAGAAGGTGTTTCAGTTTGAAATTGCTGATGATCTTCTCGATGAATATGGGGTTTGTCTGACATTTTGGCAGACTTAGCTGTAACCTCCCTTACGGTATCAGCTTGGCATCTAGGAAAAGGTGACACCCATTAGCCGGTCTCGAGTCAAAGCAGCGTTGAATGATCCTAATCAAACTGTGGGGCAGACGACAATAAAATTTAATCGGGTAGATCCTGGTTCGACGAGACCATGATACCATGGAGTTGACTCATACTATAGATGGAAAACTAAGACTTTATTCTTTGAGAATGAGGCTAATAAAATTCCTGGGGGTATTGAATGATTAGTAAAGATCTTGAGTTGGTGAAAGAGATTTTTGCTTTGGTTGAGTGCGGGATTGTGAATGGCTATGACTCTTTTCGTTATGAAGTTGAAGTTGGTGAGGGTTATATGGAAGCCGAGCTTACCGTTGAGAGTAATGGTGTTGAGGTGACAAATGCCGAAACCGATTTCAATGGTTCGGTTCTATATGGTTTGGTAAAAAAACTAAAGAACAGTGCAAAGGAATGCGGCGAGGACTGGACTTCGTTTGTGATTTCTTATAAGCGTGGTGAAAAGGTTGTGACTAACTTTAAATATTAAAGGAGAATGTGGGTGATGGCGCTTACTTAAAAGCTAAGTGCTTGAGTCGAAAGCAGAAAGTGAAGCAGGCAGGTCTTCGATAGAAGGGGCCGCTGAGCCCAACATGCCCACTTTTTCTTATAGCAATAAGTTGAAATATCGAGTGGCGTTCACGAAACGGGGGAGGCTTGCTCCCCGTCCCGGACCCGATGTGGTATCAGCCACTGACATCTGTCATACGTTTATCCAGCACCGAATCCACCCACAGTTGCGCCATTTATCGCATAACTCCCTAGTTTGATTGGAGCCGCCGCTGATCGCGACTAAACGATGGGGTGGCGGCCGCGCGCAGGTTAGTCGACCGGAAACTAGGGAACCGGCGCACCCTAAGGTGCCCTGCGCACGACCACCATAAAGTGCAGGCGATAAAAAAGCGCCCGTCTCAAGGTTGGCGCTGTGCGCCGTAGTTTCGCGGGCGACTAAACCCGATCACTGATGAGCAGTGACAAGGAGGAGACTAGCCAGCGGAATAGGCAGGCGCAAGCGAGTTGGATTTTCTAGGAAATTTCACTCAAGGGAAAGAGAGTTATCTTGGTTGGATAACCCGATCGCAGCCTCACTTACCTCTCCACATAAAAAGCTTGCGGAATATATCGTCGATATTCGGCGCAGAGGGCCTTGCGCGGCTTGTGCGCTTGGCCCGTATTCAGCCTTCCGATTTCTTGACGCGCTATTGTCACCACCTTATGATGCGGCCATTAAATTGATATCAAATGTTTCAAGGAATGAACATGTGTGTTTTCACCCTCGGGATGAGGTCCCCCGCGGCCATGCCGTGCCGTTACCCGAGTCTCTTCGTTTCTTCGAAATCTCCCCGTCCAAAACCCTGGAGCGCTTTCCGCAGCCTCCGGTGATAACCCCTTGACGATCACAGGTCCGGCTTTGCCCACGGTGAAGGTCGTTGCCTTGCTGTTCGCCTGAAATTTTTGTCCGCCCGTTTCCCAATATCCCCAGGTCCGATTTTCCCCAGGAGTGTGCTGCATGAAAAAAATCTCACAGGTCGCCATTTTCGGGATGGCAGCGATCACGCTGACCTCCATCGGTGGTTGTGCCACCGAGAGTTCCCGAGCCTTGCCGGTGCAGCAAGTGGAAACCGCCAACCAGGCCTACGCCGGTGTGCGTACCCCCATCGCTGTCGGCAAGTTCGATAACCGTTCCAGCTATATGCGCGGGATCTTTTCCGATGGTGTCGACCGTCTCGGCGGCCAGGCCAAGACCATCCTGATCACCCATTTGCAGCAGACCAACCGCTTCAGCGTGCTGGACCGCGACAACCTGGCGGAGATCCAGCAGGAAGCGAACATCAAGTCCCAGTCGCAGAAACTCAAGGGCGCGGATTTTGTGGTCACCGGCGACGTCACCGAGTTCGGCCGCAAGGAAACCGGCGATCGCCAGTTGTTCGGCATTCTCGGGCGCGGCAAGACCCAGGTGGCCTACGCCAAGGTCGCTCTGAATATCGTCAATATCGTCACCTCGGAAGTGGTGTATTCCAGCCAGGGCGCGGGTGAGTACGCGCTGTCCAACCGCGAAGTCATCGGTTTCGGCGGGACTGCCAGCTACGACTCGACCCTCAACGGCAAGGTCCTGGACCTGGCCATGCGTGAAGCCGTGAACAAGATGGTTCAGGCGATCGACAGCGGCACCTGGAAACCGGGCCGGCCATAAGTACCTCTACAACAAAAACAGGGAGCTTCACGCGTCATGGGTAAAAAGTTCGGTTTGCTAGGTTACATCGCGGCAATAGCAGCAGGCGGCGCCTTGTTGGCGGGCTGCGCTCCGCAGGTCAAGACGCTGTATCAGTGGGAAGGCTATCAGCCTCAGGTTTACCAGTACTTCAACGGTGAGGCCAAGGAGGCGCAAGTCGAGGCCCTGGAAGCCGACTTGCAGAAGATCAAGGCCACCAATCGAGCCGCGCCACCGGGTTATCACGCCCACCTGGGCATGCTCTACGGCAGCCTTGGCAAGGACGACCAGATGGTGCAGCAGTTCCAGACCGAGAAAGCATTGTTCCCTGAATCGACGGCTTACATGGACTTTTTGTTGAGCAACGCCAAGAAGGGGATCAAGCAATGAATTCGCGTTTTCTGAGTGCTCTGGCCGCTCTGCTGCTGGTGAGTCTGCTGGGTGGTTGCGCAGCCCCCAAGACGGTGGATTATTCGGCCTACAAGCAGGCTCGCCCAAGGACGATCCTGGTATTGCCACCCCTGAACGAATCTCCGGATATCAAGGCCACCTACAGCCTGTTGTCCCAGGTGACATTTCCGCTGGCGGAAGCCGGTTATTACGTCATGCCGGTGGCGCTGGTGGATGAAACTTTCCAGCAGAACGGCCTGAACACGCCAACCGATATCCACAACACTTCGCCGGCAAAGCTGAAGGAAATCTTCGGCGCGGATGCGGCCTTGTACATCACGGTGACCCAGTACGGTACGCAGTACCGGGTGATCAGCAGCGCGACCATCGTGACGGCCAGTGCCAGGCTGGTGGACCTCAAGACCGGGACCGCGCTCTGGACCGGTAGCGCCACGGCTTCCAGCGAGGAGGGGAATAATAACAGTGGCGGCGGTCTGGTCGGTGCGTTGATCACCGCAGCGGTCAAGCAGATCATCAACAGTGCCAACGACGTCAGCCATCCCATTGCCGGGATCACCAGCCAGCGGCTGTTGTCCGCCGGGCATCCGGCAGGTTTGTTGTATGGACCGCGCTCGCCGAAGTACGGCACGGACTGAGGCCAGCGGTAAATAAGGGGGCACGATTCAAGCCTGGCTTGGTCGTGCACAATGGTGCGCTGAAAGGCTCGAACTGCCCCCTTTTTAACATTTTGATCCTTATCGGGAGGGCGACAAGATGAAAGAGATCGCTGAATGTGACAGCAAGAAACGGATAGGTCGCAGAGCGCCGCGTCACTAGGCTGAGGTTCCGAAATGGAATTGATGCAAGGCTTGGAAAATGAAACAGTTATCAGGAAAAGTGGCAATTGTAACGGGTGCGAGTTCAGGCATTGGCTACGAGACGGCAAAGTTATTCGCGAAGGAGGGCGCGAAAGTCGTCGTAACGGCGCGCCGTCAAGTCGAGTTGGACTCACTTGTCGCCGAGATTGAAAATGGCGGAGGCGAAGCGATTGCCGTCGCAGGAAACATCAAAGACGAGAAACTCGCGCAAACATTGGTGGCGATCGCCGTCGGTCGTTTTGGCGGGCTCGATATTGCCTTCAACAACGCCGGTTCGACAGGGGAGAGTGCATCGGTTCCCGACATTTCAGCTGATGCCTGGAATGCCATTCTCGATACAAACCTGACCAGTGCGTTCCTGGGTGCGAAATATCAGATCCCAGCGATGCTAAAGCGCGGCGGCGGTTCCATCATATTTACATCGACCTTCGTTGGCCATACCGCCGGCTTCCCGGGAATGGGAGCCTATGCGGCCAGCAAGGCCGGGCTGATCGGCCTGATGCAAGTGATCGCTGTCGAGTATGGTTTGCATGGCATCCGAGCCAATGCCCTTCTACCGGGAGGCACGGATACTCCTATGGGACGCGCCGCCACCAATACCCCGCAAGCCCGTGCCTTCGTCGAAGGACTACATGCGCTAAAGCGCCTGGCACTGCCAGAGGAGATTGCGCGATCAGCGCTCTACCTCGCCTCTGCAGCATCGAGTTTCACCACGGGATCGAGTTTGATGGTCGATGGTGGCGTTTCCATTAATCGGACGTAATCAGCGCTTCCTGTTTCCACGGGCGCCTGCCGAGGTCCAGGCGTCCGTTGACGGTCTCAGGCCTCCCCACAATTCCAATACATCTTTTCGATGGGCGATCTGTAACAAAGATTGTATATTTGTACATTCATGTTACATGACTAAAATCATCTCTTTTCTCCCTCTTTGACAGGACACTGCATATGCTCGCCTTGAAAGGACCTCAGCAGCACGGCGACACCACCCGCGCCCGTATGGCCGGAGGTCGGGCATGAGCGGCGGATCAGTAGTCGCCTGGGCCACGGCGCTCAGCACCCGGGTCTTTGAGCGCAAGGCCTCCGATGCGAAGAACGCCAACCTGCAGGAAATCAAGAACAAGCAGGTGCTCAACAACATCCCGAGGGACCCGACCGCCCTCGACACCACGAAGATGCAGAAGGACAAGCTGCAGTCGCAGTTCCAGGGCTTCGACCCGAAATCGGTCACCCCGGATCAACTGGCCAAGTACAGCAGCATCCTCCAGGAAAATGGCCTGATCAGCGCCACCACCGCCGGCTTGCTGTCCAGCGCCGGGGCGAAAGGCAAGTCGGGCGAGAAATTCAATGCGCTGGACTATTTCGCCAGCCAGATCAGCACGCTGCAAAGCGGCAGCTCGAACGACCAGTTCTCCAACCATATGATCCCGGAATACAAGAAGGCGATTAACGTGCTGCTGAACCTGCAGCAGTTCGCCAGTTCCGGCGCCAGCATGTCGATCAATACGAAAGTCTGAAACCCTTGCGGTATTGATGGCCGTCTTCGTCGGCCAGGCGCTTGCACAACGCAAGCGCCGATCAAACACGATCCATGTTCCCAGCCATCACCCTCCCGCCATTGATGGTCCGTTCCCGCCGCCTATGATGACGGTGACGCCTGTCGGCCTGCCCGTGATCCGACAGCCTCGCGTACTTTCATTTCTGCGAGCGCCACCATGACTCAAACAAGAACCCTCTACGACAAGCACATCGATTCCCATACGGTGTGTCGCCTCGATGACCAGGGCCATGTCCTGCTGTATATCGACCGTCAGGTCATCAACGAATACACCAGCCCGCAAGCCTTCAGCGGCCTGCGCGAAGCCAGGCGCGGTGTCTGGCGCGCGGAAACCGCGCTGGCCGTGGTCGACCATGTCAACCCCACCGCGCCCAAGCGCGTCGCCGCCATGCCGGACGCCGGCGGTGCCCGCCAGGTCTCGTACCTGGCCGAAAACTGCGCCGACTTCGGTATCGAACTGTTCGATGTCCTCGACAAACGCCAGGGTATCGAGCATGTGATTGCTCCGGAGCAGGGGTTTATCCTGCCGGGCATGGTGGTCGCCGCCGGTGACAGCCACACCACCACCTATGGGGCCCTGGGGGCGTTCGGCTTCGGTATCGGTACTTCGGAGATCGAACATCTGCTGGCGTCGCAGACGCTGGTCTATAAGCGCCTGAAAACGATGCGAGTGACGGTCAGCGGCGAACTGGCGCCGGGCCTGACGTCCAAGGACGTGATCATGGCGCTGATCGGCAAGATCGGCGCTTCCGGGGCCACCGGTTATGCCATCGAGTTCCGCGGCTCGACCATTGATGCCCTGAGCGTCGAGGCGCGCATGACCATCTGCAATATGGCGGTGGAGGCGGGCGCGCGAGGGGCCTTTATGGCGCCCGACGAGAAAGTCTTCGCCTACCTCAAGGACAAACCCCGGGCACCCAAGGGCGCACTGTGGGAGCAGGCCGTGACCCGTTGGCGGGAGCTGCACACGGATGCCGGCGCGCAGTTCGACCGTGAAGTCGAACTGGATGCCAGCGCGCTGGAACCCATGGTCACCTGGGGCACCAGCCCGGACCAGGCCGCGCCCATCGGGGCGAACGTGCCGGACCCGCAAGATATCAGCGACCTGATCCTGCGCCAGGACATGCGCCGCGCCCTGAATTACATGGGGTTGGAAGCCGGCATGCCGCTGAACGAGATCGTGATCAGCCATGCGTTTATCGGTTCCTGCACCAATGCGCGGATCGAGGACCTGCGTGACGCGGCCCGTGTGGTGCGTGGTCAACACGTGGCCAAGCATGTGCGGGCGATGATCGTGCCGGGCTCGACCCAGGTGCGTGATCAGGCCGAGGCCGAAGGTTTGGCGGCGGTGTTTATCGACGCCGGCTTCGAGTGGCGGCAATCGGGTTGCTCGATGTGCCTGGCGATGAACGATGACGTGCTGGAGCCGGGCGACCGCTGCGCCTCCAGCACCAACCGCAATTTCGAAGGGCGCCAGGGTGCCGGGGCTCGTACGCATTTGATGAGCCCTGCGATGGTGGCCGCGGCAGCCATTGCCGGACATCTGACCGATATTCGCCATCTGGAGCCAAGGCCATGAGCATGCAGCCGTTTTCCCAAGTCACCGGCAAGGCCGCGCCGATGCTGGCGGCCAATATCGACACCGATGTGATCATGCCCAAGCAGTTCCTCAAGGGGATCGATCGCAACGGGTTGGACCGTGGTTTGTTCTTCGACCTGCGGGTGTTGCCGTCGGGTGAACCCAATCCTGAGTTCGTGCTGAATCAGCCGGCCTGGAAAGGTGCCAGCTTCATGGTGGTGGGGCCGAACTTCGGTTGCGGTTCCAGCCGTGAACATGCGGTGTGGGGTTTGAAGCAAGTGGGGATCCGGGCATTGATCGGCAGCAGTTTCGCCGGGATTTTCTACGATAACTGCCAGCGCAACGGGGTGCTGTTGATCACCCTGGACGAGGCGACGGCGCAGCGCCTGGGGCAGGTGGTGAGCCAGCCGCAGAGTGCCGAGATCACCATTGACCTTGAGAGTCAGCAGATCCGTTTGCAGGATGGCAGTGTGATCGAGTTCCAGATCGATACGTTGCGCAAGACGGCATTGATGCTGGGGTTGGATGCCATTGGCAGCACCTTGCAGCGCAGTGAGGAGATCAGGGCGTTCGAGCGGGCGCATTTGCAGGCCAATCCCTGGTTGAGCTGAGCCGGGGCCGGTTCACCGATTCAGGGGACTCATCACATGAGATTCATGTGGTGAGTCCCGACGGCAGCTAGATCGACAGCTGTCGAAAATGCTCCTGCAAGAACTCCACACACACCCGCAATTTCCCCGAATACGCCAGCCGTGTCGGGTACACCGCCCAGACATTCGCGCTCTGGGTGTAGTCGTGCAGCACCCGCACCAGTCGCCCCTGTTCCAGCAGCGGTTTGACGTCCCACAGCGAGCGCAGCAGGATGCCGCGTCCGTCCAGTGCCCATTGCAAGACAATCTCGCCGCTGTTGGACGACAACGGGCCGCGCACCCGCACGCTGTCCTGGCTGCCGTCGCGCTCCATATTCCAGATACCGAAGGCGTTGTCACGCTCCTTGAGCACCAGGCAATCGTGTTGCTCCAGGTCGCTCAACTGCTGCGGTGTGCCACGCCGTTCCAGGTAGGCCGGTGCCGCGCAGAGTACCCGGCGATTGCTCACCAGGCGCCGGCCGATATGCTGGCCGGGAATATCGTCGCCCACGCGGATCTCCAGGTCGAAACCTTCGCTGACGATGTCCACCACGCGGTCGAACAGGTCCAGGCGGATTTCCAGGTCCGGGTAACGCTCTGCCAGAAGCGACAGCGCCGGAGCCACATGATTGCGCCCGAAACCGAAGCTGCTGCACAGGTGCAGGCGGCCGCTGGGGCTGTCGTGGGCTTCGGAGAGTTCATCGTTGAGTTGCTGGAAATCTTCGAGAATACGCACGGCCCAGCGTTGCACTCGCTCGCCGTCCTCGGTCAGGGCGATACGTCGGCTGGTGCGGTGCAGCAGGCGGGTGGCGAGGGTGGTTTCGAGGATCTGGATACGTTTGCTGACGTAGGCGGGCGACAGTCCCAGTTCATCGGCGGCGGCGGCAAAGCCGGCCTTGCGGATAACGGTGAGGAATACGCGCAGGTCTTCGGGCAGGGGCACGGTGTCTTTCTTTTGGCTCATGGGAAAAGCAACGAACGCTGGCGGCAGGAGCCGCCAGAATAGCATTGGATGGCAAGTCGGCTTCTACAGGGCTATGCGCTCTGTTTGGCGGCATCGGCAGCCGCCTGGGCTTCGAGGGCCTTGCGCCCACGCTTGAGGGCGATCGGCGCCATCTTGCTGCGGTCCAGTTCGCCTTCCCAGGCGGCCACCACCAGCGAGGCGACGGCGTTGCCGATGATATTGGTCAGGGAGCGACACTCGGCCATAAAGCGGTCCACCCCGAGGATCAGCACCATCGCCGCCACCGGTACGGTCGGCACCACCGCCAGGCTCGCGGCCAGGGCGACAAACCCCGCACCGACCACCGCACCGGCGCCCTTGGAGGTGAGCATCGTCACCGCCAGCAGGGTCAGTTGCTGCTCCAGGGTCAGGTCGATATTGGTCGCCTGGGCCAGGAACATGACCGCCAGGGTCATGTAGATATTGGTGCCGTCGAGGTTGAAGGTGTAGCCGGTGGGCACCACGATACCCACCACGCCCTTGGAGCAACCCAGGCTTTCCAGCTTCTGGATCAGCTGCGGCAGGGCCGACTCCGACGAACTGGTGCCGAGCACGATCAGCAGTTCCGACTTGATGTAGCCCAGCAGGCGGAAGATGCTGAAACCGGCATAACGGGCGATGCTGCCCAGTACGCAGGTAATGAAGATGAAGGCGGTCAGGTAGAAGGTGCCGACCAGCTTCATCAGCGGCAGCAGCGAGCCCAGGCCGTATTTGCCGATGGTGAAGGCCATCGCGCCGAACGCGCCGATCGGTGCCACCCGGGCAATCATACCGACAATACGGAAGAACACCTCGCTGGCCTGGTGGATCACGCCGACCAGCGGACGGGCCTTTTCACCGACCATCACCAGCGCCAGGCCGAACAGGATCGAGACGAACAGCACCGGCAGGATCTCGCCCTGGGAGAAGGCGTCGAAGAAGGTGGTGGGGATCACATGCAGCAGGAAGCCGGTGATGCCTTCGCCATGCTGGGCCTGGCCGACAAAGTTGGCGATGGCCGAGGTGTCGAGGGTTTTTACGTCGACGTTGAAACCCGAGCCGGGATGCAGGGCATGGGCCGCCACCAGGCCGATCGCCAGGGCGAAGGTGGAGACGATTTCGAAATACAGCAGGGCCTTGCCGCCAACCCGCCCGACCTGTTTCACGTCGTGCATGCTGGTGATACCGGAGACCACGGTGCAGAAGATGATCGGGCCGATGATCATCTTGATCAGTTTGATGAAACCGTCGCCCAGGGGCTTGAGGTCGATGCCGGTCTGCGGCCAGTGGTTGCCGATCAGCACCCCCAGCACGATGGCGATGACCACCTGGATATACAGGGTTCCCAGCAGTTTGCGGATTGTCATTGTTATTATCTCGTCACAGTTTTTGGGCAAGCCGATCCCGTCCTGGGTCGTTGGCGGCGGCCCAGGGGGAAGGGGTGGATCAGGTTCTTTGCGTCAGGCTGTTCAGCGCAGGAAGGTCAGGACTTCGCCGAGCAGCTGTTCCGGGATTTCTTCAGCCAGGTAGTGCCCGCCGGGCAGGGCCTTGCCGCGTACGTCGGTAGCCACCTGCTGCCATTCGTGCAGCGGATTGAAGCAGCGACCGACAGTGCCTTCGGCGCCCCAGAGCGCCAGCAGCGGCATATTCAACTGGCGTCCGGCCTCGAGGTCGGCGCGGTCGTGTTCCAGGTCGACGGTGGCGCTGGCGCGGTAGTCTTCGCAGATGCCCCGGGCGCTACCGGGCAGGCTGATGCAGCGCAGGTATTCGCTGAAGGCTTCGCCGGTAAAGGGCTTGAGGCCGGCACTGCGGCTGCCCATCACGCTGCGCAGGTATTGTTCCGGGTTGGCTTCGATCAGGGTTTCCGGCAGCGGTGCCGGACGGATCAGGAAGAACCAATGCCAGTAGGCGCGGGCAAAGGCTTCGTCGGTCTGGGTGTACATCGACAGGGTCGGGGCGATATCCAGCAACACCATGCGTTGCACCACCTGGGGATGGTCGAGGGCCAGGCGATGGGCAACGCGGGCGCCGCGGTCGTGGGCGAGGACCGAGAACTCGCTGAAACCCAGGGAGTCCATCAGGGCCACGCCGTCGCGACCCATCTCGCGCTTGGAGTAGTTGAGGTGCTGTTCGTCGGCTGCTGGCCGGGCGCTGTCGCCATAGCCGCGCAGGTCGGCGGCGACCACGGTGAAGTGCTTGGCCAAGTCGCCTGCGATCTTGTGCCAGATGACATGCGTCTGCGGGTGGCCGTGCAGCAGGAGCAGGCCCGGTCCGCTGCCGCCGATGCGGTAGGCAATGTCCACACCGTTGACGTGGCGCTGGTCTTTCTGGAATCCGGCGAACATGGAGTGACTCCTTATGATTGTTGCGTACATCCTAAGACCCACAGCGCACGGGGCAAGGCGCAAAGCGTGGTGCACTTGTTCATGAAGTGTGTTGTTGGACCGGTTCATGTCATTGCGGGGCGATGATTTCCGGCTTTCATCCGAGGCGCCGCCACGCCGCCCGTCGCCTTGGTTGCTCTGGCGGTTTCGAACCGAGGGTTAGAAATCGATGTCCGCCTGTTTGTTGTAGCGGTCCAGCAGGACATCGTAGCGGTGGGTCACGTTCCAGAAATCGTCGCTTAGCACTTGCGGTTCGGCGTGATTGCGCCAGTCCGTCGCCAGTTGCTCCAGGGCGGCCTGGTAACGCTGTGCGGGCTGTTCCAGCGAGGACCACAGATCATGAACCGGGCCTTTGCGTTGATTGGTGGGGAGGCTGTCGCGATAGGTCTCGCCCGCTTGTCTGGCCTGGCGCACAGTCTCGGTGGTAGCGCTCAATAGGGGCAGGTCCAACTGCTGGCTATTGGCGGCTTCGGTCAGGCGGTTGACACTCTGCCGGGCCTGAATCATGTAGTTCAACAGGTGCCAGTGAAGGTCACGGCCCAATCGCAACTCCAACTGTTTGAGCTGTTTCGGGCGTAGCGCGAGATCGAGCCATTCGAGTTCGTGGCGCAGCGCATTGGAGGCCGGTAGAAACGCTTCGATCCTGCCATCATAGTAGTCGTCATGGAAGCTCCATCCCAGTTTAGCGCTCGCCGGAGAGGCGCGTTGTAGCTCCTGGTGACGTTCCAGTACATCGGCGAGTGTCGAGGTATAGCGATCCACCAGCGGCGTTATCTGCTGCGTACCTTTGAGCAGGCCGGCCTTTAAGGCGATGGCCGGCTTGCAGATGTCATGTCGTACCGCGTTGAGATCATGGCGTTGCAAGTAGAGGAAGTCACCGCTGTTGTTGGCGGCCTGAGGTACTCGGTCGAGCCGCCAGGGCACGTCGGCAACGTTGATGCATTTGATCAAGGGGCGCAGCGCATTGGCCTCGGCAATTTCCTCGCTGCTTTGGCGATCGAGCCAGAGGCCGAAGCGGCTCTGCTGCTGTTCGGTACCGATGGTCACATAGATCAGGCAGGTCAGCACCACGCCGAGGGTAAGAAACCAGCGCATGTCCATCAGTGGCGCTCCTTGCCGTACCATTGTTCCCGGGTCGCCGGTGGGCGGCAGTCTTCGACGCTGGCCGGTATTCGACTGCACAGGCGTTCGGGCCAAGGCTGCAGGCCCTGGTTGCGCCCGGCGACGGTCAGGCCGTGAGCGGCATACAGGGCCAGGGTGGCCAGTGAGATGATCAGGATCAGGCTCCAGGCCAGCCACCAGGAAGTCGGGTGGGCCGAGGTTGTTTTCGGCGCGGCGCGGCTTTTCTTGGGGCGGTCGAGCCAGGCCATCCCCAGCATCGCGCCACCGTAGGCAAGCAGAGGGATGATGCCGAGCCAGGTGCCAATGATGCCTGCCACCAGCCAGCAAGGCAGCAGCTCACGCAACACCAGTGGCGGTGGGCGGCGCGGGCTGAGTCTTGTCGAAAGACGCTGGCTCAGGCGTTGGTCGAGCGTCCAGAGGGTGTCGGCGATACCAGGCCAGTACAACAACAGGATGCCGTTCAGCCCGCACAGCAGCAGCGACCAGAGCGCAATGGCGCTGGCGGTTTCGTTCAGCTCGTTGCCCGGCAGCAGATGGCGCTGCACCGCCGCTACGCCGCAGGCCAGCATCACGGCGGCGAAGCCGAGCCAACCGGTGCCAGGGGACTCCCATTCGCGCCAGAAAAAGGCATCGGCGCCGGGCAGCAGGCTTTGCAGTCGTGGATGGTTGGCCTGTATCGATCGGGCCAGTTGATGGCAGGCCTGCCAGTCTTCTTTATGGAAGCGGCGAGAGAAGTCGCGGCGTTGGGCCAGTGTCATATCGGCAAACAACAGCTGCGCTACCCGGTTGTCGGGGGTGTCCGGTGGCAGGCCGAGACGGTGTTGCTGGTTGGACAGGAAAGTTTCGCTGCGGCTGCGCTCCAGCAGGCGTGTCCAGTAGGGTTCCGGGCAGTTTGGCGTTAGACTGCCGCTGTTCCAGTGATTGAGCTTGCAGACGGTGTTGAACAGCTTGGCCGACCAGAACGGGCTTTCCAGCAGCAACTTCGCCAGCAGCTCGTTGAGGCGCGCTCGCCGCTCCAGGCTCTTGAGCCAACCGAGCTGCTCCAGGTTGGAGTATTCGCGCCAGAATCCTTCGACATCCCCGCGCCCAAGCAGGCCCGCCAGGGGCTCTTCCAGGCTCTTGAACAGACGCTGATCGAGTTCGAGCAATGCTTGTTTCGGCAAGTCGGCGCGTTGCCAGGGGCTCAGCCACTGGAAATGCTCCAGCCCCCAGTGGGCGAGGGCCTGGAAGTCCTGCCCGGGCTCCAGGCTGCGCAGCAGCAGTTGTTCTTCGAACTCGCGCTGAGAGTAATAGAGGGTCGCCCGGGCAAAACGCTCGTCGAGCAAGGCCGGGGTGATGCCTTCGAGCAATTCTCTGGCAACCCGTTGTGCAGCGGTGGGGCCAGAGGGGAGGATAGGCAGGCCGGTTTCGGTAGAACGTAGGACCGCTTCGACGACAGGCGCCGGCTCCCACGCCTGCGGGTTCCAGTCGAGGGCCTGCTCGTAGGCTTCGCGTAGCCGCTGGAAGCCCTCCGGGTCGTCGTCCGGGCGGGTCTGTTTGAGCAGGGTCGCGTATTGGCGTTTGATGCTGCGGGTATCGGCGTCCGCTGACAGCCCGAGAATCTCCCAGCAACTCATCGAGCGGACACCGAGCCTGGTCTCGACGCAGGAAAGTTGCCGCTGTGCGACGCTGTTACCACGACCATATCGAATAAAACTCCCTGGAAATGCGACTCCGTACTGGCGACGAATCATAACAACGCCGAGTCTATCGACGCTACGGCGGGTTTTATGAAGGGATCACGCTGGCTTTTTGCTCGGTGCTGCCTAAGATGGCCGTCAAAAGGATCAGCACAGGGCTTGAGTGACGGCCAATGTCGGAAAAAGACACCATCTCCATCCATCTGGTGCACGAGGCACTGTTGCAGAGTTGCGCTCCCGGTGCGGACACCGTGCAGGTGCTGGACAAGGTCGGGATCGACTCGACGCTGCTGGAACAGCCTGAGGCCCGGGTGCCAGCCAGTGACTATGCGCGTTTGTGGCGCCTGTTGGCGCGGCGCAACGATGACGAATTCTTCGGCATGGACCCGCGCAAGCTGCGCGCCGGCAGTTTCGCCTACCTGTGCCGCGCCGGCATGGCGCAGCCGACGGTGACGGCCGGGCTGGACTCGGTGCTGGATTTCCTGTCGTTGATGCTTGAACGTCTGCCGGCTCAACTGGTGCGCCAGCAAAGCCTGGCGGAAATCGTCCTGCTGGAGCCGGAAGGCGAGGGGCGACGGCCGTTTACCTATTTCGCCTACTGGATGATCGTCCACGGCGTGGCCTGCTGGCTGGCCGGGCGGCGTATCCCGATCCTGGCCATCGAGCTGCGCTGCGCCGAACCGGATTACTGCGAGGACTATCGGGTGATGTTTTCCGAGAACCTGCGTTTTGACCGGCCGCGCACCCGGATGATCTTTTCCGCCGACTGCCTGGACCTGCCGATCAAGCGCAGTGCCGAGGAACTGCAACGCTTCCTGGCGCTGGCGCCGGCCAATATCCTGGTCAAGTACCGCGATGCCCAGAGCCTGGCCAGTCGGATCAAGCAGGGCCTGCGCCAACAGCCGGCTGAAGACTGGCCGGAAACCGAAGGGCTGGCCGTGCAATTGTGCATGTCGGCCTCGACCCTGCGCCGGCGGCTGGCGGAAGAAGGGCAGACTTACCAGGGCCTCAAGGACAGCGTGCGCAAGGAATGGGCGATTGCCTGGCTGGCGGAGCCGTCGATCAGCTTCGCCGAGATCGCCACCCGGCTGGGCTTCGCCGACGCCAGTTCGTTCTACAAGGCCTTTCGCAAATGGTCCGGGTCCAACCCGGGGCATTACCGCAGCCTGATCCTCAACGAGGTGCACTAGGCCGCTTATTGGCCAAACCAGTCAATCAGGTTGAAAGCTTTGACCATTGTCCCAAGTCCCTGACAGCGCGACTATTTCCAGGATTTTTCTACGGTTCCTTCCAATAACAAGACCGAGAGATTCTGGACATGCGCGACTATCAGACTGCCACTGCGGACTTCGATTATCAGCAAGCGGCCCAAGCGGGCCTGAAAGGGACTTTGACGGCGCTCAACGCCTGTGTCGAATGCTGCGACCGGTATGCCTTGCCAGGGCGCATCGCGCTGTTCTGGGAAGGCCGCGACGGCAGCAGTGCGATCTACACGTTCAGTGAATTACAGGACAAGGCCGCGCGTTTCGCCAATTTCCTGCTGACCCAGGGCGTGCGACGTGGCGACAAGGTTGCCGCGCTGTTGCCGCGCAATGTCGAACTCTTGATCACGCTGTTCGCCACCTGGCGCATCGGCGCCGTCTACCAGCCGCTGTTTACCGCTTTTGGCCCCAAGTCCATCGAGCACCGCCTGGGCGGCTCCGGGGCCAAGCTGGTGGTTACCGACGCTGCCAACCGCGACAAACTCAGCGAAGTCGCCGATTGCCCGGCTATTGTCACGGTCGGCGGCCCCAAGGGGCAGGGCATCGTGCGTGGTGATTTCAGCTTCTGGGCCGAACTGGACAACTACCCGGCTTACTGCGAACCGGTGCTGCTCACCGGCGAAGACCCATTTCTGCTGATGTTCACCTCGGGCACCACCGGCCCGGCGAAACCCCTGGAGGTGCCGCTCAAGGCGATCATCGCGTTCCAGAACTACACCCGCGATGCGGTCGGCCTGCGTCCTGAAGATGCGTTCTGGAATGTCGCCGATCCGGGTTGGGCCTACGGCCTGTATTTCGGCATCACCGGGCCGCTGGGCATGGGTCACCCGATCACCTTCTACGATGGCCCGTTCACGGTGGAAAGCACCTGCCGGATCATCGAGAAATACGGCATCACCAACCTCACCGGATCACCTACCGCCTACCGGTTGCTGATTGCCGCCGGCGAAGCGTTCGCCAGCAAGGTCAAGGGCCGCCTGCGGGTGGTCAGCAGCGCCGGCGAGCCGCTGAACCCGGAGGTGATCCGCTGGTTCGCCGATAATCTGGGGGTGACCATTCTCGACCATTACGGCCAGACCGAAATGGGCATGGTGCTGTGCAATCACCACGGCCTTGAGCATCCGGTGCATATCGGCTCGGCGGGGTTCGCGTCGCCCGGGCATCGCATCGTGGTGCTGGACGAGCAGCAGCGCGAGTTGGATGTCGGGCAGCCGGGAATTCTCGCGCTGGATCGTTCCCAATCGCCGATGTTCTGGTTCAACGGCTACCAGGGGTTCGAGACCAAGGCTTTCGTTGGCCAGTACTACCTCAGCGGTGACACCGTGGAACTGAATCCGGACGGCAGCATCAGCTTTGTCGGGCGTAGCGATGATGTGATTACCACTTCGGGCTATCGGGTCGGCCCGTTCGATGTCGAAAGCGCCCTGGTGGAGCACCCGGCGGTGGTGGAGGCGGCGGTGGTCGGCAAGCCTTGCCCGGAGCGCACCGAGGTGGTGAAGGCCTTTGTCGTGCTCAGTGCGCGCTACCGTGCCGAGCCGCAGCTGGCCGAGGAGTTGCGCCTGCATGTGCGCAAGCGCCTGGCGGCCCATGCCTATCCACGGGAAATCGAATTCGTCGACGAGCTGCCCAAGACCCCGAGCGGCAAGTTGCAGCGTTTTATCTTGCGCAATCAGGAAATCGCCAAGGCCCAGGCCGCGACCTGAATACAAGAACCCCTTGTGGGAGCTGGCTTGCCAGCGATGGCGGCCGGACAGGCGATGCAGGGCTTACGGGCCTCATCGCCGGCAAGCCGGCTCCCACAGGAGAGCTTATTTACGGTTTTAACGAAGGACACTGCAATGGACATTCAAGACAAGGCTTTCATGGTCAGCGGCGGGGCTTCCGGCCTCGGTGCGGCCACCGCTGAAATGCTGGTGGCCGCCGGCGCCAGGGTGATGCTGGTGGACCTCAATGCCGAGGCCGTCGCCGCCCAGGCAAAAAAGCTCGGTGCGCAAGCCCGTAGCGTGGTCGCGGACATCACCCTGGAAGCCCAGGCCCAGGCGGCGGTACAGGCTGCGGTCGAGGCTTTCGGCGGCTTGCATGGCCTGGTCAACTGCGCCGGTATCGTGCGCGGCGAGAAGATCCTCGGCAAGAACGGCCCGCACCTGCTGGAAAGCTTCAGCCAGGTGATCAATGTCAACCTGATCGGCAGCTTCAACCTGCTGCGCCTGGCTGCCGCGGCCATTGCCGAAACCGAGGCGAATGCCGACGGCGAGCGCGGGGTGATCATCAATACTGCCTCCGCCGCCGCCTATGACGGCCAGATCGGTCAAGCCGCCTACGCCGCGTCCAAGGGCGCCATTGTCAGCCTGACCCTGCCGGCGGCCCGTGAACTGGCACGTTTCGGCATCCGCGTCATGACCATCGCCCCAGGCATTTTCGAAACCCCGATGATGGCCGGCATGACCCCGGAAGTCCGCGCTTCGCTCGCGGCCGGCGTGCCGTTCCCGCCGCGCCTGGGCAAGCCCGGCGAGTATGCCGCACTGGTACGGCATATCATTGAAAACAGCATGCTCAATGGCGAGGTGATCCGTCTCGACGGTGCCTTGCGCATGGCCGCGAAATAGGAGAAACGATCATGACCAGCAACGATCCCATTGTTATCGTCAGTGCCGTACGCACCCCCATGGGCGGCTTCCAGGGCGACTTGAAAAGCCTCAGCGCGCCGCAACTGGGCGCCGCCGCGATCCGTGCCGCCGTCGAGCGCGCGGAACTGGCGTCGGACGAAGTCGAGCACGTGCTGTTCGGCTGCGTGCTGTCCGCCGGTCTCGGCCAGGCTCCGGCTCGCCAGGCGGCCCTCGGCGCCGGGCTGGACAAGTCGACCCGCTGCACCACCCTGAACAAGATGTGCGGTTCCGGCATGGAGGCGACCATCCTCGCCCACGACATGCTGGTGGCCGGCAGCGCCGAGGTGGTGGTGGCCGGCGGCATGGAAAGCATGTCCAACGCGCCGTACCTGCTGGACCGTGCCCGTAGCGGCTACCGCATGGGCCACGGCCAGGTGCTCGACCATATGTTCCTCGACGGACTGGAAGATGCCTACGACAAGGGTCGCCTGATGGGCACCTTCGCCGAGGACTGCGCCGAGACCCACGGTTTCAGCCGTGAAACCCAGGACGCCTTTGCCGTGGCCTCACTGACCCGTGCGCAAGCCGCGATCAGCGAGGGCCGTTTCCGCGCGGAAATCGTGCCGCTGACGGTTACCGTGGGCAAGGAGCAGCGGCTGATCAGCGACGACGAACAGCCGCCCAAGGCCAAGCTGGACAAGATCGCCAGCCTGAAGCCGGCGTTCCGTCCGGGCGGTACGGTCACGGCGGCGAACTCCAGTTCGATTTCCGACGGCGCGGCGGCGTTGGTGCTGATGCGTCAGTCCGAAGCGCAGAAACGTGGTCTCACGCCCTTGGCTGTGATTCGCGGGCATGCGGCGTTCGCTGATACCCCCGGGCTGTTCCCGGTGGCGCCGGTGGGTGCGATCCAGAAATTGATGAAAAAAACCGGCTGGTCCCTGGATCAGGTCGATCGCTTTGAAATCAACGAAGCCTTCGCCGTGGTCACCCTGGTGACCATGCAGAAGCTGGAACTGCACCACGACAAGGTCAACGTTCACGGCGGCGCCTGTGCCCTGGGCCATCCGATCGGTGCGTCCGGCGCGCGGATTCTGGTGAGCCTGCTCTCGGCCCTGCGCCAGAACGGCCTGAAGCGCGGGGTCGCGGCCATTTGCATCGGCGGCGGTGAAGCCACGGCCATGGCCGTCGAGTGCCTGTACTAGGAGTTCCCATGCTACCCACCGATGAACAACAACAGATCGCCGAAGCGGCTCGGGATTTTTCCCAGGAACGCCTGAAACCCTTCGCCGCCGAATGGGACCGCGAGCACCGCTTTCCGAAGGAGGCCATAGGCGAAATGGCCGGGTTGGGCTTTTTCGGCATGCTGGTCCCGGAGCAGTGGGGCGGCTGCGACACCGGCTACCTGGCCTATGCCATGGCCCTGGAAGAAATCGCCGCCGGCGACGGTGCCTGCTCGACCATCATGAGCGTGCACAATTCGGTCGGCTGCGTGCCGATCCTCAAGTTCGGTACCGAGGAACAGAAAGCCCGTTTCCTGCCACCACTGGCCAGCGGTGCCATGCTCGGTGCCTTCGCCCTGACCGAGCCGCAAGCGGGCTCCGATGCCAGCGGCCTGAAGACTCGCGCCAGGCTTGAGGGCGACCACTACGTGCTCAACGGCTGCAAGCAGTTCATCACCTCCGGGCAGAACGCCGGGGTGGTGATCGTCTTCGCCGTGACCGATCCGGCCGCGGGCAAGCGTGGTATCAGTGCCTTTATCGTGCCTACAGACTCGCCGGGCTATATCGTCGCCCGGGTCGAGGACAAGCTCGGCCAGCATGCCTCCGACACCTGCCAGATTCTTTTCGAAGACGTGAAGGTGCCCGTGGCCAATCGCCTGGGCGAGGAGGGCGAGGGGTACCGTATCGCCCTGGCCAATCTGGAAGGTGGCCGGGTCGGTATCGCCGCGCAATCGGTGGGCATGGCCCGGGCTGCCTTCGAGGCCGCCCGGGACTATGCCCGCGAGCGGGAAAGTTTCGGCAAGGCGCTGGTCGAGCACCAGGCCGTGGCCTTCCGCCTGGCGGACATGGCCACCCAGATCGCCGTGGCCCGGCAGATGGTGCATTACGCCGCCGCCCTGCGTGACAGCGGCAAGCCGGCGCTGGTGGAGGCCTCCATGGCCAAGCTGTTCGCCTCGGAAATGGCCGAGAAGGTCTGCTCCCAAGCCTTGCAAACCCTGGGTGGCTATGGCTATTTGAGCGACTTCCCGCTGGAGCGGATCTACCGTGACGTGCGGGTCTGCCAGATTTACGAAGGCACCAGTGACATTCAGCGCATGGTCATTTCGCGCAACCTGTGATCAAGGAATCTATCGATGAGTTATGAAACCATTCTGCTGGACATCAAGGACCGTGTCGGCCTGATTACCCTGAACCGCCCCCAGGCGCTCAACGCCCTGAACGCGCAGATCGTCAGCGAGCTGAACCAGGCGCTGGACACCCTGGAAGCCGATCCGAACATCGGTTGCATCGTCCTGACCGGCTCGAAAAAAGCCTTTGCGGCGGGTGCCGATATCAAGGAAATGGCCGAGCTGACCTACCCGCAGATCTACCTCGACGACCTGTTCAGCGACAGCGACCGGGTGGCCAACCGGCGCAAGCCGATTATCGCCGCGGTGTCCGGTTTTGCCCTGGGCGGCGGTTGCGAACTGGCCCTGATGTGCGACTTTATCCTGGCCGCTGACAACGCCAAGTTCGGCCAGCCGGAAATCAACCTCGGCGTGCTGCCGGGCATGGGCGGTACCCAGCGCCTGACCCGCGCGGTGGGCAAGGCCAAGGCCATGGACATGTGCCTGACCGGGCGCTTTATCGATGCGGTGGAAGCCGAACGTTGCGGGATCGTGGCGCGGATCGTGCCGACCGATGAACTGCTTGAGGAAGCGCTGAAGGTCGCGGCGCTGATTGCCAGCAAATCGGTGCCGATCAGCATGATGGTCAAGGAAAGCGTCAACCGCGCCTTCGAGGTCAGCCTGTCGGAAGGTGTGCGTTTCGAGCGCCGGGTATTCCACGCGGCGTTCGCCACCCAGGATCAGAAGGAAGGCATGGCGGCGTTTATCGCCAAGCGTGAGGCGCAGTTCAAGGACAGTTGAGTCGCAGGATGATTGGGTAGGGTGGATGAGTGTGGCGAGCGGGCTTGCCCGCTCGCCATAAGGCCGTGCTCTGCAGTTACACCAGGTAGTGCTTCAGTTCCCGTGCGATCAGCATCCGCTGAATCTCACTGGACCCTTCATAGATCTGGGTGATCCGCGCATCCCGGTAATAGCGCTCCACCGGATAATCTTCCAGATATCCGTACCCACCATGAATCTGCATGGCCGAGGAGCAGACCTTCTCGGCCATTTCCGAGGCGAACAGCTTGGCCTGTGAAGCTTCCGACAAACAGGGTTGCCCGGCACTGCGCAGGCGCGCCGCGTGCAGGATCAGCAGGCGTGAGGCATTGATCCGGGTGTGCATGTCGGCCAGCAGGTTGGCGATGCTCTGGTGCTCGATAATCGGCTTGTCGAACTGTACCCGTTCCCGGGCATAGGCCAGCGCCGCTTCGAATGCGGCCCGGGCAATGCCCAGCGCCTGGGCGGCGATACCGATACGACCGCCTTCCAGGTTCGACAGGGCAATGGCCAGGCCCTTGCCGCGTTCGCCCAGCAGGTTGGCTTCAGGCACGCGGCATTGGTTGAGGGTCACCGCGCAGGTATCGGAGGCGCGGATGCCCATCTTGTGTTCGGTACGATCGACGATAAAGCCCGGCGTATCGGTGGGCACCAAAAACGCCGAGAGGCCTTTCTTGCCCAACTCAGGATCAGTGACGGCAAATACAATCGCCAGCTCGGCGCGCTTGCCGTTGCTGACAAACTGTTTTGCGCCATTGATCACCCACTCGCCGTCCTTCAGTTCGGCACGGGTTCGCAGGTTGTGGGCCTCGGAGCCGGCCTGGGGTTCGGTGAGGCAGAAACAGCCGATGGCCTGGCCGGTGGCGAGGCGTTCCAGCCAGGTTTCTTTCTGGGCCTGGCTGCCGTAGTTGAGGACCGGTCCGCAGCCCACCGAGTTGTGAATGCTCATCAGGGCGCCGGTGGCACCGTCACCGGCGGAAATTTCTTCCACGGCCAGGGCGTAGGCCACGTAGTCGACATAGGTGCCGCCCCATTCCTCGGGCACCACCATGCCCAGCAGGCCCAACTCGCCCATCTTGGCGACCAGGCCGTCGTCGATCCAGCCGGCTTTTTCCCAGGCCTGGGCATGGGGCGCGATTTCACCACGGGCGAAGTCCCGGGCCATGTCGCGGATCATCACTTGTTCTTCGCTCAGTTCGATATCGTGCATGGTTCAGTTCCCGCTCGTCTCGAAGTCATGGAAAAAGCTGGCGACTTGTTCGGCATCCAGTTCGCGCAAGGTCGGTGGGTTCCAGCGGGGGGACTTGTCCTTGTCGATCAGCAGGGCGCGCACGCCTTCCATCAGGTCGCCACGGTCGAACCACTGGCGATCCAGGTGCAGTTCCAGGGCGAAACAGTCCTCCAGGCTCAGGTGGCGGCCACGGCGGAGCATTTCCAGGGTGACGGCCATGGCCAGGGGAGAGCGGCTCTCCAGCAGGTCGGCGGTTTCCCGAGCCCATTCATGGCTGTCGGCGACGGTCACTTCGCGCAGTTGCTCAACCATGCTCGGGACATCCGGCAGGGCGAAGAAGTGGTCGATGGCCGGGCGCAACGCGTCGAGCGGCGCATCGGGCAGGGTTTGCACGGCGAGTTTGGCCAGCAGGCCCTGGAGGTCCTTGAGCGGTGTTTCGTGCCACTGCAAGCGGTCGAGGCGTTCGTCCAGTTGGGCCAGTTTGTCGCTGGTCAGGTACCAGTCGGCCAGGTCGCAGTAGAGGGCGTCGGCGGCGCGGATCTGTACGCCGGCGACCCCCAGGTAGATGCCCAGTTCGCCGGGAATACGCGGCAGGAAATGACTGCCGCCGACATCCGGGAAATAGCCGATGGCGACTTCCGGCATGGCCAGGCGACTGCGCTCGGTGACCACCCGCAGGTCGGTGCCTTGTACCAGGCCCATGCCGCCACCGAGGACAAAGCCGTCCATCAGCGCCAGCACCGGTTTGCGGTAGCGGTGGATCGCCAGGTCCAGGGCGTACTCCTCGACGAAGAAATCTTCGTGCAGGCGCCCGCCGCTCTGGTAGCTGTCATACAGCGAACGGATATCGCCGCCGGCACAGAAGGCCCGCTCACCGGCACCGCGCAAGACCACCGCGTTCACCTCGGGGTCGTGGGCCCAGGCGTCGAGCTGCTGCTGCAGGGCGCGGATCATGTCCAGGGTCAGGGCGTTGAGGCCGGCGGGGCGGTTGAGGGTCAGGTGACCGATATGGTTGCGCACGTCGGCCAGGACATCGGCGCCGGTGGTGTCGAGGTCCGGGGTGGCGGAGGATGAAACCCGAGCAGTCATTGCTAACTCCCTGCTTTTATTGTCTTTTTTTGATGTGTTCGGCGGGCGAACGATACCCGATCGTAGCAGTGCAAATTTGCCGTGTACAACCCGAATATTCGCAGGTCGAATCTGCGTTTTTGCCTGGATCGATTCGGTGTGCAGATGCCGCCCCTAGACCTTAGTCGTGCCTGGGCTTCAACGCGAACAAGGCCGTACAATGCGCGGATGCAGGACCCCGCGCAAAGCAGACGACTGCAAGCGTTTCTCTCTGACCGTTTGAAGTGAGGCAAGCCATTTATGGCGGATGTTCGTGACCTGTCGATCATTCTGGATCGTATCGACCAGGCAATTATCGAGGTGCTGCGCCACGATGGGCGTATCACCTACCAGAAGCTCTCCGAACGTGTGCACCTGACCCCCCGACCTTGCCTGGAACGGGTGCGCAAGCTGGAGCAGTTGGGTGTGATCCGCGGCTATGGGGCGATTATCGACGAGAAGAAACTCTCGGCGGGGTTGTCGCTGCTGGTGCTGGTGGCGTTGTCGAACCAGAGCGGGCGGGCGGCGCAGAAGGCCTTCGAGGCCAAGACCCGAGACTGCCCTCAGGTGCTGGAGTGTCACTTGATCAGCGGTGCGTTCGACTACAGCCTGCGCATGCGTTGCCGCGACATGGAGCATTATCGGGTCCTGACGGAAACCTGGCTGGAAGACCCGGAGCTGCATATCGACAAATTGGTCAGTCATCCCGAGTTGGCCATGGTCAAGACTTCGATGGAATAGCGGGTGGTGCCTGGCGGGGGATTGCGTCGAAAAACCTGTCGATCAACCGTCATCTGCCAACCCTGTTCTTGGCCTGAAAATGTTTCGGATGCCCAGGGGAATGAAAAAGGGCTGCAAAGTCAGTGTTCTGGCTCGGAAAAGCGGTAGAACTGTCATTTCTGACAGTTGTGGGGCGCGGCGATGAACGATTGAATAGCCGGCAGCCCCACCTGCCGGCACGGTATGGAAGGGCGCCACTCCCAGGGAGGACCCGCTCATGATACTGGAGGGACTGCGAGGCTATCGACTTGGCCCGGCGGGCGAAGCGGATTCGACGTTTGGGCAGTCGGGTACGGTCAGGTTGCAGTTCCCCGGTTGTCTGTCGAGCCTGGCCAATGACGTAGTGGCCTGTGCCGATGGCAAGGTCCTGGTGGCACTCAAAGTGGGTTTTGCCGACGGTTGCCGTTTTGGTCTGGCCCGCCTGCATGAGGATGGTGCGCCGGACGCTTCCTTCGGTGACGGCGGTTTTGTCTGCGGTAGCTTCCAAGCCGGTATCGAGGCCATGGCCAGTAGCGTGCAGTTGCTCGCCGATGGACGCATCCTGCTGTTCGGCCTGCACTACCTGGACGACGAGCATACCTTGCCGGGCGTGGCGCGGTTTGACGCCGATGGACGCCTGGATCCGACCTTCGGCGACCAGGGCGTGAAGGTGCTGCGCTTGCCCGGCGGCCTCGCCGAGGGCCCGCGGGACGGCTGGTTACCACCAGGCCTGCCGGGCGTCGAGGCCTGCGCGGGCGTGGTGCAGGAGGACGGCAAGATCCTGCTGATCGCCAACCACACCTACACCTTCGCCGACTATGTCGGATTATTGATCCGTCTTCAGCCCGACGGCACCCTGGACCCGGCGTTCAACGGGCGGGGGTTTGTCGTGGTGCGGCATTTGTTGATGAACTCCTGGCTGAGCTGCGTCCGGGTCCAGGTCGACGGCAAGATCCTGGTGGGTGGCTCGGTGGGCTTTCCCCAGTTGGGACTGATGGTGCGCTACGAGGCCGACGGTCGTCTCGATCATGACTTTGGCGACCTGGGGTTTCTCTCGTTCGGCTTTGCCGGGGCCAGCTCCCTGGTAACAAACCTGGCGGTTGGCAATGAAGGGCGACTGCTCTGTGTCGGTAACCGTTTCAATCCCATGCGCGGTGCCTTGCAGGGGTTCAGCGCCCAAGGCGGCATGGACTTCGGTTTTAATGATACGGATGCGGCGATGCTTGAGCTCGATACCCCGGGCAGTCTTTGGGCCGACCTCGTGGTCCAGGCCGACGGATCGATTCTGGTGGCGGGCTCGACGCTGATGGGCTTTGGCTCGTACTTTGTACTGGCGCGTTACCTGGCCGACGGCCAACTGGACCGGGACTTCGCCGGTGGGCGCGGCTGGGTGCGCACGAGCCTGGGCCACAGCCTGGACACTGTCACCAGCCTGGCGGTGCAGGACGATGGGCGGATCCTGGTGGCCGGCCATTCGTTGTTCGGCAGTTTCAGGGCAGTGGTGTTGCGTTACCGGGGCTGATGGGCCTGCACGGGCACACGACCGTTGGGCTGCCGGATCGCTGCGCGGGCATGGGGGTGCCATAGTAAAGAGCAGCGGATGTAAAAAAACGCTCTGTTTTGGAAGGTGGGTATGTGGCGTTTCAGCCTGTTGTTTGGTGTGATCCTCGCGTTGTCTTCTACGGCTTGGGCGGACGATATGCTCTATGACGTTGTGCAGCCGGTCGAACTCGGCGTCGGAAGGACGCAGGTCGAATTGCAGGCATCGACGCCCACTGATCAAGGGTTGGCGTCCTGGATGGGGCGAGGGCCGTTGGTCCTGGCCTTGTCCGGTATCTGGGCGGCCGAGGCGCCGGCGGTCGCCTATCATCTCTACCTTGATTTGCCGCGGGACAGCATTCCCGGCGTTGATGATCCCGGCTACCTGGGGGGGCTGAATTTTTACGACACCCCCGACCGCTACGTGGCCGAGAATCCCAAACGGCTCAGCTTTCTGCTCGACCAGGCGCTGGTCCGCTTGCGCGATGCCGGGCGGTTGACGCAGCCGCCTACCTTGACCTTCATTCCTGTGCGCCCCGAAGAGCCGGGCTATTCGCCGCGGGTCGAGCATATTTCGATCATCATGACATCTGACTGATGTAAAGGTTCCCACTTTTCTGGAGGAAAACCCCTTCGCTGCTACTCTGAGCGTGCTGTTGATTGTGGAGATCAATTCGTACGGCTCAAGGAGTGAATATGACTGTCAGTCGAAGGAAGGTGCTGAAAGCAGGGCTGGTGGGCGGTGGGATGGCGATGCTGCCGTTCGGTCTTATGAAAAACGCCTGGGCGGCCCCAGGCAAGACCCTGGTGCGTTACAACGTGCTGTCCCAGGAAGGGCAGAAGATGTTGGCGATTTATGCCGATGCCGTGAAGAAGATGATGGCCAAGGATCCGAGGGATCCGCTGTCCTGGACCTTCCAGTGGTACACCCATGCCATGCCCGGCGATCGACCCAAGGCGGAGACCATCGAGAAGATGTACGGCCCCGGTAGCAGTCCGAACAAGGAGTTGGCGAAGGCCATGTGGTGGACCTGCGAGCCCCACGCCAGCAAGGGTGTCAATTCCAATGCCTTTCTGCCGTGGCACCGTATGTATGTGGTGTATTTCGAGCAGATTATCCGCGCTGTTTCGGGCCGGCCCGATTTCACACTGCCGTACTGGGACTATACCGGTCCCTACAGCGCCAGCGGCAACAACTACAGTGTCATGCCCAAGCAGTTTCTGCTGGAGAAGGACCCCGTCTGGGGGCCCCTGTATCGTCCCGATCGCAACCCGGGGTCGAATGCGGGTAAACCCGTGGTCGATGCGGGTAACCCGCTCGACTTGTCCTGCATGAAATGGCCCAACTACGCTGACAAGGGTACGGTGGCGGGGTTCTGTTCCAACATCAATGGCAACCCCCACGGCGCCCTGCATGGTGATGTCGGCAATCAGAAAGGCATGGGCCAGGTCCCTTGGGCGGCGAACGATCCGATTTTCTGGCTGCACCATGCCAATATCGACCGTATCTGGGCCAGTTGGAACAAGAGCGGCGGAAAGAACCCCAATGACAGTGCCTTCCTGAACGAGACCTGGGTCTTTGCCGATGGGGCGGGCAAGGGCATCAAGGTCAAGGTGTCGGAAGTGCTCGACACGACGACCCTGGCCTATCCCTACGTTTATGCGGAGTATGCCGAGCGTCCCAAGGGCAGCCTGCCGTTTCCCTCCGCTCAGAAAAACTTCCAGCTGCGTGCCGAGAGTGTCGCACCTGGCGCCACGGCCAAGGCGATCGCCTTGGGTGGAAAGGCCACCAGCGTGGCCTTGCAGGTGCCCGTCGCCGTCAATGCGCTCAAGCAATCCTTTGGTGCGCAGCTCAAGGCGCTGCCTTCCAACAGTGTCTACGCCTTGTCGTTCGATGCCATCGACGCGAACGGAGAGCCAGGCAACAACTACCTGGTCTATCTGGGGTTGCCGGCCGGGGCCGCGCCGACACCGGAGTATCTGGTGGGCGGCATCAGTATGTTCGGGGTGGGTATGCAGGGCATGCATGGCGGGCATCATGCCTCTTCCACGCGTGTAAGCTTCCTGGTCGGCGAGCGCATACACGGGCTGCTCGCCGCAGGGGGACTGGAGGCCGCGCCCACGGTGACCCTGGTGCCCATCGGTGAGCCAAATCCGGGCACCGAGCCGACGATTGGCAGCATCACATTGCAGTCCCTGGCGGTCTAGCACGTTGGCAGGAGCCGGTCAGCCGGCTCCTGTCGTATGCGTCAGGACTGGAGCTCCGTCCTATCTCTGAACTGCTCCAGCGCCTCGGGATTGGCCAGGGCGTCGGTGTTTTTCACCGCCAACCCGTGCACTACGTTACGCACCGCCAGTTCCACGATCTTGCCGCTGAGGGTGCGCGGAATGTCCGTGACCGCGAGGATCTTCGCCGGCACATGCCGGGGCGTGGTGTTGGCGCGGATCACCTGGCGGATCTGTTGCTCCAGGGCCTCGTCCAGTTCGACGCCCTCGCGCAGACGGACGAACAGCACCACCCGCACATCGCTCTGCCATTGCTGGCCGATGGCGATGCTCTCCAGCACCGGTTCAACCTTTTCCACCTGCCGATAGATTTCCGCGGTGCCGATGCGCACGCCGCCGGGGTTGAGCACGGCGTCGGAGCGACCATGGATCACCATCCCGCCGTCGGCGAATTCTTCAGCATAGTCGCCCTGGGCCCAGACTCCGGGAAACTGGCTGAAATAGGAGGCCTTGAGCTTCTCGCCCCGGGGGTCGTTCCACAAACCCACCGGTATGGCCGGAAAGTGCCGGGTGCAGACCAGCTCGCCTTTGGCATCGAGCACCGGCTGGCCGTTGTCGTCCCAGACCTCCACCGCCATGCCCAGGCTCTTGCTCTGCATCCGGCCACGCACCACGGGCAGTGTCGGGTTTCCGCTGACGAAGCAGGAAACGATATCGGTGCCGCCGGACATGGAGGACAGGCAGAGCTCCTCCTTGATCTGGCGATAGACGTAGTCGTAGCTGCGCAGCGACAACGGTGAGCCGGTGCACAGCAGGGTTTTCAAACTGTCCAGCCGATGGCTCTGGCGTGGTACGAGCCCGGCGTCCTCCAGGGCGGCGAGGTATTTGGGGCTGGTGCCGAAGGCACTGATGCCTTCGCTGTCGATCAGGTCCAGCAGGCGTTGCGGGCGGGGGTGGAACGGCGAGCCGTCGTAGAGCACCAGGGTGGCGCCGACCGCGAGGCCCGAGACCAGCCAGTTCCACATCATCCAGCCACAGGTGGTGTAGTAGAACAGGCAGTCGTCACGGCCCAGGTCGACATGCAGGCCGTGCTCCTTGAGGTGTTGCAGCAAAACCCCGCCGGTGCTGTGAACGATGCACTTGGGCACCCCGGTGGTGCCGCTGGAATAGAGGATGTAGAGCGGATGAGCAAACGGCACGGGAGTGAATTCGGGATCGCCGCCGGCCTGGTAGAAGTTGTTCCATAGCGCCACGTTGGCCTGGGTGCGGAAGTCTTCGGCGCGCGCTTCGGGACGGGCGTAAGGGACGATCACCAGTTGCTGCAAGCCGGGCAGGCGTTCGAGGATTTCGTTGAGCTTGGCGGTCTGGTCGATCAGCTTGCCGGCATAACGATAGCCGGCGCAGGTGATCAGCACCTTGGGTTCGATCTGGCCGAAGCGGTCGATCACGCCCTGGGTGCCGAAGTCCGGCGAGGAGCAGGACCAGATCGCCCCGAGGCTGGTGGTGGCGAGCATGCCCACCAGGGTTTGCCAGGTGTTGGGCATGCAGGCGGCGACCCGGTCGCCGAGGCCGACACCGGCGGCCCGCAGGCTTTTTTGCAAACCCGCGACCTGGGCGGCGAGTTCGCCGTGGGTCAGGGTCTCCCGGCGTCCGTCTTCGCTGACGGCGACCACGGCCAGGTGTTCGTCGCGGCGGCGCAGCAGGTGTTCGGCGAAGTTCAGGGTGGCCCCGGGGAACCACTGGGCGCTGGGCATCTGCGGGCCTTCGTGCAGTACCGCGCTGGCCGGGCTGTGGAATTCGACGTCGAAGAAGTCGACGATGGCCTGCCAGAAGTCCTCCCGGCGCTCGATGCTGAAGCGGTGCAGGGCGGGGTAGTCGTCCAGTTGCAGGTCGTGGCGATGATTGACGAAGCGCCGGAACGCTTCGATCCGGGTCTTGCTGACACGCTCGGCGTCGGGGCGCCAGAGGACTTCGGCCATGGTCTTTACCTTGTTTTTTTCGAACCGGTCTTTGGCAGCGCACGATCATTGTGGGAGCTGAGCTTGCTCGCGAAGGGGGCCGCGAGAACGCCAAAAGCTTCGCGGGCAAGCCCTGCTCCTACAGGTGTGGTGGTGTTTTCGAGAGCGGGTGTCAGGCAATCAACTATTGTGCCAACCAGCCACCATCGATATTCCACGCCGCGCCGCGCACCTGGCTACCGGCCTCGCTGCACAGGAACAGCACCAGCTCGCCCAGGTGCGCCGGGGTGACAAACTCCAGCGACGGCTGTTTCTCCGCCAGCAGATCGTGTTGCGCCTGTTGCGGATCGACCCCGCCGGCGGCACGGTCGTCGATCTGTTTCTGCACCAGCGGGGTGAGCACCCAGCCCGGGCAGATGGCATTGCAGGTGACATTACTCGTGGCGGTTTCCAGGCCCACCACCTTGGTCAGGCCGATCACCCCGTGCTTGGCCGCGACATAGGCGGCCTTGCCCACGGAACCGACCTGCCCATGCACCGAGGCGATATTGACGATCCGCCCCCAGCCCTTGGCGCGCATCCCCGGCAGCGCCAGGCGTGTACTGTGGAACACCGACGACAGGTTGATGGCGATAATCGCATCCCAGCGCTCCACCGGGAACTCTTCCACGGTGGCGACATGCTGGATGCCGGCATTGTTGACCAGGATATCCACCCCGCCGAACTCGCGCTCGGCGTAGGCGAACATCTCGGCGATCTGCGCCGGGTCGCTGACATCGGCCGGGTGATGGCCGACCCGGCCACCAAACTGCTGGACCTCGGCGATGATCGCGCCGGCATCACCGAAGCCGTTGAGCACCACGTCAGCCCCGGCCCGGGCCAGGCCCAGGGCGATACCCAGGCCGATGCCGCTGGTGGATCCGGTGACCAGGGCGGTTTTACCTTTGAGACTCATAGTCGATTCCTCACACGATGCCGGTGGCATAGAAGGTGGCGATCACCACGAAGACCGCCACGGTCTTGATCAGGGTAATGCAGAAAATATCTTTATAGGCTTCCCGGTGGGTCAGCCCGGTGACGGCCAGCAGGGTGATCACCGCGCCGTTATGGGGCAGGGTGTCCATGCCGCCGCTGGCCATGGCCGCGACCCGGTGCAGGACTTCCAGCGGGATATTCGCGGCATGGGCGGCGCTGATAAAACTGTCGGACATCGCCGCCAGGGCGATGCTCATGCCGCCGGAAGCCGAGCCGGTGATCCCGGCCAGCAGGGTGACGGTAATGGCTTCGTTGACCAGTGGATTGGGAATGCTCTTGAGCCAGTCGGCCAGCACCAGGAAACCCGGCAGCGAGGCGATGACCGCGCCGAAACCGTATTCCGAGGCGGTGTTCATCGCCGCCAGCAGGGCACCGCTCACCGCGCTTTTACTGCCTTCGGCGAGCTTGCCGCGAATGGTCCGGAAGCCGAAGATCAAGACCATGATGATGCCCACCAACAGAGCGGCCTGCACCGCCCAGATGGCGGTGATCTTGGCGATATCGGTCTGTACCGGCGTGGCCATGCCCGCCAGGCTGAGGGTGTGGGTCTTGCCGTACCAGAGCGGAATCCACTGGGTGAACAGCAGGTTCATGATGCCCACCAGCAACAGTGGCGAGAGGGCGATCCAGGGGTTGGGCAGGCGGATGTCCTCGGCGGTTTCCGGCTCGTTGCGCAGTTCGGTGCCGTAGCCTTCGCCGGCGCGCTGGGCCTTGTTGCGCTGGCGTTGAAGGAACAGCATGCCGGCGCAGAACACGAAGATCGTGCCGATCAGCCCCAGCCAGGGCGCGGCCCAGGCAGTGGTATTGAAGAAGGTGCTGGGAATGATGTTCTGGATCTGTGGCGTGCCGGGCAGGGCATCCATGGTGAAGGAGAACGCGCCGAGGGCAATGGTCGCCGGCATCAGGCGCTTGGGGATATTGCTCTGGCGGAACATCTCGGCGGCGAAGGGGTAGACCGCGAACACCACCACGAACAGCGAGACGCCGCCGTAGGTGAGCAGGGCGCAGACCAGCACGATCACCAGCATCGCCTGGCGGGTGCCGAACAGGCGGATGGCGGCGGCGACGATGGAGCGCGAGAAACCGGACAGCTCGATCAGCTTGCCGAATACGGCACCAAGCAGGAAGACCGGGAAGTAGAGTTTGACGAAACCGACCATCTTTTCCATGAACACCCCGGTAAAGGCGGGGGCGACGGCGGAAGGGTCGGTGAGCAGGACGGCGCCGAGGGCGGCGATGGGGGCAAACAGGATGACGCTGTAGCCACGGTAGGCGGCCAGCATCAGTAATGCCAGCGCCGCGAGGGCGATGATCACACTCATGGTGTGTCTCCAAATTGTTATTTTTGTAGGTTAGGTCTGAATCTCCTGTGGGGTTTGCGAGTTTTGTGCCATTTATTCAAGCTATTGAAATATATGGGGTTTTTAGTTTTTTTAGTGAGGGAGGTGGACTTTTGTCTCTATAGTGAGACGTTGGTGTGTTTGAGGGCCCCTTCGCTGGCAAGCCAGGCTCCTACAGGAGGGCGTCGAACACCCCTCTGAGGTACAACAAAATACTGTAGGAGCTTGGCTTGCCAGCGATAGAGTGCAGGGCACTCTCGCTAATGAGATGGATATCTCTCTATTGAGACTCGACAATCCCCAACGCCACCATCTTCTTGTACAGCGTCGACCGCCCCAGCCCCAATCGCTTTGCCGCCTCCACGACCTTTCCGGCACACTGCGCCAACGTCGCTTCAATCAATTGCCGATCAAAACGCTCCCGGGCCGCGCTGAACGTCTCGTTGCCCAGCGGCTCCATGGTCCGCTCCGGCGGCCGCTCCAACGGTTTGAACGTACCAATCGCCCCACGAATATCCGCCGCACCCAACACCTGTGCGTCACTCAACAGCGCCGCCCGCTCCAGCACATTGCGCAACTCGCGGACATTCCCCGGCCAGGCGTGCCGGCCCAGCAACTCCAGGGCCTCGGCCGCCAGCTCATGATGGCTGCGCAACTCTTCGAGAATCGCCTCGCTCAACGCCGGCAAATCTTCCAGACGCTCACGCAAAGGCGGCACCTGAATCGGCAGGACATTGAGCCGGTAATACAAATCCGCGCGAAACTCACCGCGCTGGATCGCCGCCTCAAGGTCAGTGGAGGTAGCGGCGATCACCCGCACATCGCTGCGCAGCACCTCGTTGGAACCCACCGGCTCGAACTCCTTCTCCTGCAACACCCGCAACAACTTGCTTTGCAGGGGCAGCGGCATATCACCGATCTCATCGAGAAACAGCGTGCCGCCCTGGGCGATCTGCAGCTTGCCGGGACGGCCCTTGCGATCCGCGCCGGTAAAGGCCCCTGGCGCGGTGCCAAAGAACTCGGCCTCCAGCAAGGTCTCCGGAATCGCCGCGCTGTTGATGCTGACAAAGGCCTTGTGCGCCCGTGGCGAAGCACTGTGGATGGCCTGGGCGAGCAGTTCCTTGCCGGTGCCGGTTTCCCCCAGCAGCAGGACCGGTGAGTCGCTGCTGGCGCCACGCCGGGCCCGGCGCTTGACCTCCAGGCTCGCGGCGCTGGTGCCGATAAAATGGGCAAAGTTGTATTTGGTCTGCCGCGAGCGCAGCAGCGAGCGTGTTGAAGCCAACTCGGCCTGCATGCCCTGGTAGCGCTTGAGCACGGGCGACAGGCTATGCAGCTCGTCGAACAGGGCGAAGCCGATGGCGCCGATCACCGTCCCGGCGGCATCGTGGATCGGCAGGCGCATGACCACCAGAGGCTCCTTGGGGGTGTCCTGCAGATCCAGCAGGATCGGTTGGCCGGTGCGCACCACCTCGCGCAGCAGGCTGCTCGGGATCACGCTTTCGCAAGCGCGGCCGATGGCTTCGCTGGCATTGGCCAGGCCGAAACGCCGGGCATAACGCTCGTTCATCCAGACGATATTGGCATCGCGGTCGACGATCACCGTGCCTTCGCTGGATTGCTCGATGATTTCGAACAGCGAACGAATCGCGAGCAGGCGAACCTGCTGGTAGTCCTTGAGGCTTTCGGTGTCGGTCATGGCAGGTTCGTCCATTGCCGGCGGGCGGCGATCGATCAGGTCGGGGTCAGCAGCGTAGCGGCGAGCAGTTCCCGAGTATAGGGATGCTGCGGCGCATCGAACACTGCGCAGGTGGCGCCGCGTTCGACCACCTGACCGTCCTTGATCACGATCAGGTCGTGGGCGAGGGCGCGTACCACCGACAGGTCGTGACTGATGAACAGGTAGGTCAGGCCGTGTTTTTCCTGGAGATCGCGGAGCAGGGCGACCACCTGTTTCTGCACCGTGCGGTCCAGCGCCGAGGTCGGTTCGTCCAGCAGGATCAGCGCCGGCTTGAGCACCAGGGCGCGGGCAATGGCGATGCGCTGGCGCTGGCCACCGGAAAACTCATGGGGGTAGCGGTGACGGCTTTGCGGATCGAGGCCGACTTCTTCCAGCGCACGGATCACCAGGGCGTCGCATTCAGCGGGGGTGTTGGCGCAGTGCACCTCCAGGCCCTCGCTGATGATCTGCGCCACCGACATGCGTGGGCTGAGGCTGCCGAACGGATCCTGGAAGACCACCTGCATCTGTTTGCGCCAGGGCCGCAGTTGCTTCTGGTTCAGTCCGTCGAGGGCCGTGCCCTGGAAACGGATGCTGCCCTTGGAATCCAGCAGACGCAGGATCGCCTGGCCGAGGGTCGACTTGCCGGAGCCGGACTCGCCGACAATGCCCAGGGTCTTGCCGCGCTGCACACTGAGACTGATGCCGTCCACCGCCTGCAGGTATTCCTTGCGTCGGAACAGTCCGCCGCCGACCTGGAAGCGCACGCGCATGCCCTCGGCCTGCAACACCACCTCGTTGTCGTCCAGCGGCAGTGGCTGGCCCGCCGGCTCGGCGTCCAGCAGCACGCGGCTGTAGGGATGCGCGGGGTGGCTGAACAGGGTTTCGCAGTCCGCCTGCTCGACAATTTCCCCAGCCTTCATCACGCAGACCCGCTGGGCGATGCTGCGCACCAGGTTGAGGTCGTGGCTGATCAGCAGCAGCGACATGCCCAGGCGCTGTTGCAGGGATTTGAGCAGCAGCAGGATCTTGCGCTGCACCGTCACGTCGAGGGCGGTGGTCGGTTCGTCGGCGATCAGCAGCTCCGGCTCGCAGGCCAGGGCCATGGCAATCATCACCCGCTGGCGTTGGCCGCCGGAGAGTTGATGGGGATAGGCCTTGAGACGTTCCCGGGGTTTCTGGATGCCCACCAGTTCCAGCAGTTCGAGAATCCGTGCCTGGGCCGCCTTGCCGCCCATGCCCTTGTGCAGCAGCAGGGTTTCGCCGATCTGCTTTTCCACGCTGTGCAACGGGTTGAGGGAGGTCATCGGCTCCTGGAAGATCATCGCGATGCGGTCGCCACGGATGCTGCGCAAGGTGCCATCATCGGCCCCCAGCAGTTCCTGGCCGCGATAACGCACGCTGCCGTCGGCCTGGCAGCCGCTGCGTGGCAGCAGTTGCAGGATCGAGTGCGCGGTGACCGATTTGCCCGAGCCGGACTCGCCCACCAGGGCCAGGCATTCGCCGGCGCGGATATCCAGGCACAGGTTGCGCACCGCCGGCTGGCCGTTGAAGGCAACATTGAGCTGGCGGATTTCAATCAGGTTGTCGGTCATCGCGGGCGCCTGGTTCATGAGCGGGGGTCGAAGGCATCGCGTAGCGCCTCGCCGATAAACACCAGCAGCGAGAGGATCAGCGCCAGGGTGAAGAAGGCGGTGAAACCGAGCCAGGGTGCTTGCAGGTTCTGTTTGCCCTGGCCGATCAATTCGCCCAGGGAGGCGCTGCCGGCAGGCATGCCGAAGCCGAGGAAATCCAGGGCCGTCAGGGTCGAAATCGCCCCGGTGAGGATAAACGGCAGGTAGCTCAGGGTGGCGTTCATGGCATTGGGCAGGATATGCCGCAGGATGATCTTGCGGTCGGTCAGGCCCAGGGCCCGGGCGGCCTTGACGTATTCCAGGTTGCGCCCACGGAGGAATTCGGCACGCACCACGTCCACCAGGGCCAGCCAGGAAAACAGCGCCATGATGCCGAGCAACCACCAGAAATTCGGTTCGACGAAGCCGGACAGGATGATCAGCAGGTACAGCACCGGCAGGCCCGACCAGACTTCCAGCAGGCGCTGGCCGAGCAAGTCGATCCAGCCGCCGTAGTAACCCTGCAGGGCACCGGCGGCAATGCCGATCAGGGCGCTGACGGCGGTCAGGGCAAGGGCGAAGAGAATCGACACCCGGGCACCGAAGATCACCCGCGCGAGCACGTCCCGGGCCTGGTCGTCGGTGCCTAGCCAGTTCACCGTGGTGGGTGGGCTGGGGGCCGGTTTGTTGAGGTCATAGTTGGGCGTGTCGGCACTGAAGGGGATCGGCGGGAACAGCATCCAGCCGCCATCCTTGGTGATCAGCTGGCGTACGTAGTCGCTGCGATAGTCGGCCTGGAAGGGCAGCTGGCCGCCGAATTCCTGTTCGGTGTGGCGCTTGAACACCGGGAAATACAGTGAACCCTGGTAGTTGAGCACCAGCGGCTTGTCGTTGGCGATCAGCTCGCCCCCCAGGCTCAGGACGAACAGCGCGGCGAACAGCCACAGCGACCACCAGCCCCGGCGATTGGCCTTGAAGCGGTCGAGCCGACGCCGGCTCACGGGCGAGAGTCTGAACATCAGGCGTTCCTCGCGGCGAAGTCGATACGCGGGTCGACCAGGGTGTAGCAGAGGTCGCCGACCAGTTTTATCAGCAGGCCGAACAGGGTGAAGATAAACAGCGAACCGAACACCACCGGATAGTCCCGCGACACCGCCGCTTCGTAGCTCATGCGGCCGAGGCCGTCGAGGGAGAAAATCACCTCGATCAGCAAGGAGCCGGCGAAGAACACGCTGATAAAGGCCTGGGGAATACCCGAGACCACCAGCAACATCGCGTTGCGGAACACATGGCCGTAGAGCACCCGGCGTTCGCTCAGGCCCTTGGCCCGAGCCGTGACCACGTACTGGCGGGTGATCTCATTGAGAAAGGAGTTCTTGGTCAGGATGGTCAGGGTGGCGAAGCCGCCGATCACCAGCGAAGTGACCGGCAACACCAGGTGCCAGAAGTAGTCGGCGACCTTGCCCAGGGTCGACAGCTGGTCGAAGTTTTCCGATACCAGTCCACGCACCGGGAACCAGTTCAGCGAGGTGCCGCCGGCGAAGGCGACGATCAACAGCATGGCGAACAGGAACGCCGGCATGGCGTAGCCGATGACGATGGCGGTGCTGCTCCAGACATCGAAGCGGCTGCCGTGGCGGGTCGCCTTGCGGATGCCCAGGGGAATCGACACCAGGTAGGTGATCAGCGTGGCCCAGAGCCCCAGGGAAATGGTCACCGGCATTTTTTCCAGGATCAGGTCGGTGACCTGGGCGCCGCGAAAGAAGCTCTTGCCGAAGTCCAGGCTGGCGTAGTGCTTGAGCATCAGCCAGAAGCGCTCGGGGGCCGGTTTGTCGAAACCGTACTGGCGCTCGATATCGGCGATCAGCTTGGGGTCCAGGCCACGGCTGGCCCGCGAGGCGCTTTGCACCGCATCGCCGCCACCGCCGAGGGCGCCGGCACCCGCGCCGCCGATGCCCTGCAAGCGGGCGATGGCCTGTTCCACCGGGCCGCCGGGCGCGGCCTGGACGATGACGAAGTTGACCAGCAGGATCATCATCAGCGTCGGAATGATCAGCAGCAAGCGCCGCAGGGTGTACGCCAGCATCAGTGCTGTCCTCCGGAACTGCCGCGCTTGATCAGCTCGGCGGTCATCTGTTCGTTGGTCAGCGGGGTCGTGCTGACTTCCCACCAGGTTTCCACGGCGGGGTCATTGCTGGCCTGCTGCTTGGGGTAACCGAAACGGTTCCACCAGACCGTCGAGGTGCCCGGCGGGTAATAGTTGGGAATCCAGTAGTAGTTCCATTGCAGCACCCGGTCCAGGGCATGGGCGTAGCTGAGCATCTGCGCCTGGGTATCGGCTTTGATCAGGCCGTTGATCAAGGTGTCCACGGCCGGGTTCTTCAGGGCCATGAAGTTGCTCGAGCCGGGGTCGTTGGCCGCCGCGGAGCCGAAGTAGTTGTACAGCTCGATGCCCGGCGAGGTGGTGACCGGGTAGCCGCTGACGATCATGTCGTAGTCGCGGGCCTTGAGGCGGTTGACGTACTGCGAGGCGTCGATGCGGCGGATATCCATGCGGATGCCGATCTGCGCCAGGTTGCGTTTATACGGCAACAGCAATCGCTCGATACCGTTCTGCGCGTTGAGAAAGGTGAAGGTCAGCGGTTCGCCCTGGGCGTTGACCAGGCGGTCGCCGTCGGGTTTCCAGCCGGCCTGTTCCAACAGGGCCAGGGCCTTTAGCTGTTTGTCCCGCAGATTGCCGCTGGCGTCGGTTTTCGGCGCTTCGAAGACCTGGGTGAAGACTTCGTCGGGAATCTGTCCGCGCAGCGGTTCGAGGATCGCCAGTTCCGCCTTGTCGGGCAACTGCCGCGCGGCCAGGGCGGTGTTGGAGAAGAAGCTCTGCTGGCGGATGTACATGTTGCGCATCATCTGCCGGTTGCTCCACTCGAAGTCCCAGAGCATGGCCAGGGCTTCGCGCACGCGGCGGTCCTGGAACATCGGCTTTTGCAGGTTGAACAGATAGCCCTGCGCGGCTTGCGGCGCTTCCTGGGCCAGGTGGGCCTTTTGCAGGCGGCCGTCGGTGAGGGCCGGGCTGTCGTAGCCGATGGAATAGCCGGTGGCGGAAAACTCGCGATTGTAGTCATAGGCGCCGCCGCGCAGGACCTGGCGGGCGACATCGGTGTCGCCGAAGTATTCGAGGGAGAAACGGTCGAAGTTGTAGAGGCCGCGGCTGACCGGCAGGTCCTTGCCCCACCAGTCGGGGTTGCGCTCGAAGGTGATGCTGCGCCCGGAGTCGATCTTGCTCACCTTGTAGGGGCCGCTGCCCAGGGGGGCTTCGTAGCCGCCGCCGTTGGCGAAGTCACGGGTTTTCCACCAGTGTTCCGGCAGCACCGGCAGGCTGGCGATATCCAGTGGCAGCGAGCGGTTGTCGTTGTTCTTGAAGTCGAAGCGGACCTGGGTCGGTGACTCGACCTCGACGTCTTTCACCGCTTCGAACTGCATGCGGTAGCTGAGGCTGCCCTGGGTCATCAGCAGGTTGTAGGTGTAGCGCACGTCTTCGGCGGTGATCGGCGTGCCGTCGGCGAAACGGGCCTTGGGGTTCAGGTAGAAGCGCAGGGACAGGCCGTCATCGCTGCGCTGCATTTTTTCCGCCACCAGGCCATAGACGGTGTAGGGCTCGTCGAGGGAACGCACGGCCAATGGCGAGTAGATCCAGCCGTCGACCTGGGTGACGCCGGTGCCTTTGTCGACATAGGGCAGGATATGGTCGTACTGGCCGATCTCGATAGCCGAGCGGCGCAGGCTGCCGCCTTTGGGCGCGCGGGGGTTGGCATAGTTGAAATGGCTGAAGCCGGCGGGGTATTTGGCCGGTTCGCCGTAGACGGTCAGCGCGTGCTGTGGCGGGGCGGCGTTGGCGGACAAGCCGGGAAGCAGGGTCAGGGCGGTAAGTAGCAGGGATAGGGCCAGTCGCATCTTCAGCCTTAGAAGCCGGTTCGGAGTATCAGCAGGAACATGCACCATGGCGAGGGGGCAAGCCCCTCGCCACAGGAGCGGGCAGGATCAGTCCTGACGACTGGTCACTTCCAGCAGGTGGTAACCGAACTGGGTTTTCACCGGGCCTTGCACGGTATTGACCGGGGCGCTGAAGACCACGGTGTCGAACTCCTTGACCATCTGGCCCGGACCGAACGAGCCCAGGTTGCCGCCGTCGCGGCTGGACGGGCAGGTGGAGTTCGCTTTGGCGATCTCGGCGAAATCGGCGCCGCCTTCGATCTGGGCCTTGAGTTCGTTGCACTTGGCTTCGCTGGCAACCAGGATGTGACGGGCAGTGGCTTTGGCCATGGGGTGATGCTCCTTTCTAGAAAGTGTCGAGATTACCGGAATCAGGCCAGATTTTCCTGGCAAAAGTTCCCGGCGGCGCGGTGTGTCGGATGAACCGCGTTATCGTTCATCGCCAGCAAGCCGGCTCCCACAACGGATCGCGTACTTCCGACGTATGCGATCATTGTGGGAGCTGGCTTGCCGGCGATGGCGGTCTCTCAGGCGCCGACAACCTCCGCTACCTGCGGCTCACGCAGCCGTTCGGCCGCCCCACGCAGTAATTCTTCGGTCGCGTCCCAGCCCAGGCAGCCATCGGTGATCGAAACGCCGTAGCGCAGGTTCGGGCTCAGTGCCTGGCAGCCTTCGAACAAATGACTCTCAATCATCATCCCGACCAGCGAACGATCGCCCCGCAAACGCTGCTCCAGCACATCGGCGAACACCGCCGGCTGGCGCAGCGGGTCCTTTCCGCTGTTGGCGTGGCTGCAATCGACCATGATCCGCGGCGCAATCGACTGCTTGGTCAGGCCGGCCCTTACCTGCGCCACACTATGGGCGTCGTAGTTCGGCCCGCGATGGCCGCCGCGCAGCACCAGGTGCGTATCCGGGTTGCCCGCCGTCTGGATGATCGCCGGGTGGCCCTGGCTGTCGACGCCGAAATGCCGATGGGCATGGGCCGCCGAACGCATCGCATCCGCCGCGATACCGACACTGCCGTCGGTGCCATTCTTGAACCCCACCGGCATCGCCAAACCGCTGGCCATTTCCCGGTGGATCTGCGACTCCGTGGTCCGCGCGCCAATGGCGACCCAGCTCAGCAGGTCATCGACATAACCGGCGGCCATGGGTTGCAGCAGTTCGGTGGCAATCGGCAGGCCCAGGCGCAGCATCTCGCGCATCAGTTCGCGGGACAGCGCCAGGCCGCCGGCCATGTCATCGCTACCATCCAGGTGCGGGTCGTAGGCCAGGCCTTTCCAGCCCACCGTGGTCCGGGGTTTCTCGATGTAGGCGCGCATCACCAGCAGCATCTGGTCGCTGACCTCGCTCGCCAGGTCGGCCAGCCGGCCGGCGTATTCCAGGGCCGATTGCGGATCATGGATCGAGCAGGGGCCGACGATCACCAGCAGGCGTGGGTCTTCACCGTTGAGGATGGCGCGCACGGCGCGGCGGTGGCGCTCGACCTGTTCGCCGAGGCTGGCATTGAGGGGCAGGTGCTGCTTGAGTTGCAACGCGCTGGGCAGGCGTTGGGTCAACGGCTCGTTGGCCGATGGCAGGACGGAGGACGGCAGGGCGCAGAGAGAAGAATTCATGTTCGGGCTTCCTGGGCTGGCGGCGGGTGCTTCCCGCGCGCGGCCCTACTGGGGTGTTCGACAATCAGCCGGACTGGCTGTGAGTGTGTGCGTGCCACCTGTGCGTGACCGTTCGGAGGCGGCGTGCTGTCCCGAGCGGAGGTTGCTAAATCGCCAGGCGCCGGTGATGTCGTAGCGGTAATAGGTGGAGTCGTTCATGTCGGTATTCCTTGATTTAAAAAGTCGGTTGCAAAATGTGGGAGCCTGAAAAAACAAAACCCCCGGTCGGGAGGCCGACCGGGGGTTGAGAATTCTCTGGTAGGCGACCCCTGTATTCAGTGGGCGCCGGTTGGGTATCAGGCGCGCCAGTGGCTAAACCAATACCCAAAATAAAAGCTTACGCGGGTGCCGACCGTGCTCATCCGGGCAGCCGAAACCGAGCGCGAGGCGCTGGCGGTGTGGCGATGGGCGGATTGAGTCAGGTGCATGGTGCAACTCCGTGTGAATGTCGCCGAGCTTACTAGAGCGGTATCGCCCTGTTCAATCAGAAAATTCTATGAGAGCCCGCGAGCAGGCTCTATCGCTTAAATACGCCAGGTGTTTATGACACACTCGACGGATATTTCCGATCTGATTGTCAGGACTGAATCATGAGCGTGTTTACCCTTGCCGCCGCCCAAGCCGTTTCGATTGCCGGAGATCTGCAGGCCAATATCGCTCGACACCTGGTGTTCATGCGCCAGGCCGCGGAGCGTGGCGTGGCGTTTCTGCTGTTCCCCGAATTGTCGTTGACCGGCTATGAACGCGGCCTCGCGGCCGAGTTGGCGATTACCCCGGACGACCCGGTACTGGCACCGTTGCGCGAGCTGGCCCGAGAGCTGAAGCTGGTGACCGTAGTAGGTATGCCGATACGCCTGTTCGCCGACGGCCCGGTGCTGATCGGGGCACTGACATTCGGTGCCGACGGTTCCTTGCAGGTCTACAGCAAGCAGCATCTACACGATGGTGAAGAAGTCGCATTTACCCCTGGAAGCGGCGGTGAGCTGTTGACAATCGTCGATGAGCGCATCGCTCTGGCGGTTTGTGCTGACTTTTCCCACGCTAGTCATCCGCTACAGGCCGCGCAATCTGCGGCTAACCTTTACGCCGCCAGTGTATTGATCACTGAGAACGGTTATGGACCCGATACGGCCTTGTTGCAGGGCTATGCCCGGGACCACGGCATGGCGGTGTTGATGGCCAACCATGGCGGTATGACGGGCGGCTGGCAGTCGGCGGGGCGGAGCGCGCTCTGGGCGGCTGGCGGGCAGCGGGTGGTGGTGACAGAGGGGGAAGGGGATGTGTTGGTGATCGGACGACGTGTCGCCGGCCAATGGTCCGGGGAGGTGGTGTCGGTGACGGGCTTGTGAGCGGGCACTGGCGTTTTCGCCCGGCCTTGGGCGCGGACCTGGCATTCGCCCGGGAGCTCACGCGCCAGAACATGATGGCTTACTACTGTGAGTACGATCTGCTTTGGTTGGACGAAGCCTTTGACCAGGCCTGGGCCGGGCGCCAGAACGAGCTGTTGTGTGATGGCGAGCAGGTGCTGGGTTTTGTCAGCTTCAGTCGCGATGCCCGGGCGTTGTACATCCGTGAGTTACAGCTGATCGAGGCGGGCCGAGGCCAGGGCCTGGGCGGTTGGCTGATCCAGCAGGCACGGGAAATCGCCTTCAGAGAGGGGCGTCGTGAGTTACGCCTGACCGTGTTCAAGAGCAACCCCGCGCAGCGGCTGTATCTGCGTCAGGGCCTGGCTGTAGTCGGTGAGGACGAGTGCTTTTTGCGCATGAGTCTCACTGCTTCAAGACCGGCGTCTGGTAATTACTGACGATAGTTTGAGAATTGTCCTATATATCGCCACACGAGGCGCATACTGGGCTTAAGAAGTCGGGAATTACTCACTCGACTTGTCGGTGTCGGATGGGATGATTCCATCCTTCATGCCCAATAGGACCGCGACCTTATGGGCTTCCCCACGCCGTCCCTTTTTTCGCCCAGCGAGCACTTGATAGGTGGTTGCCGGGTCGACGCCATGCTCGCGCGCAAACTCCTGAACCGATTTTCCTTGGTGTTCCAGCCAAGCCTTGGCTTGTGCAGCGGTGCGAATACCGGGCATAGTTCAAAACCGTTCAAATGTGTTTAATGCTTGTTGAGTATATCACCCCTAAGGGTGTTTAAAATGGGATCTTACATCCAAATGAGTGGAATTGGTTCGCGATTGCGGCAAGAGAGAGAGCGGCTGGGTTTGTCGCAGAAGGCTTTTGGTGAAATCGGAGGCGTTGAGGCCAACGCACAGGGCAAATACGAAAGCGGTGATCGGGCACCGAAGGCCGACTATTTGTCCCGTGTGGCCGCACGGGGCGTCGATGTGCTTTACGTCCTGACCGGGCAACCGACACCGATGCAACTGGACAACCTCAGCCAGGTAGAAGAAAAAGTATTGGGCAACTATCGGGTGCTGCAAAAGGAAGATCAGGACGCGATCCATCGACTGACCACTACCTTGGCTGAAACCGCCGGGCCTTATGGGCCAAACGGCCGTGCAGGCTCCAGTGACTCCTGAGTCATTTCATTTCTGACGAAACGCGCTTGCCGTCCGGCAAGCGCTTATAGCGCGTTGATACTCTTATGTGACGCTTGTAACTAGGTCAGGCCCGTGGTTTTTTGCTAAGGTGGTCAATAACCTGATAAGACCAAATTCGTGAGGTGTCTGCTTGATTAGGGTGCTAGTAGTCGATGACCATGATCTTGTGCGTACAGGCATTACGCGGATGTTGGCGGATATCGACGGTCTGCAGGTCGTGGGACAGGCGGAATCGGGAGAGGAGGCGTTGCTCAAGACGCGGGAGCTCAAACCCGATGTCGTCCTGATGGACGTCAAGATGCCTGGCATCGGCGGTTTGGAGGCCACGCGCAAATTGCTGCGCAGTCATCCCGACATCAAAGTGGTGGCGGTGACCGTCTGTGAAGAAGATCCGTTCCCGACCCGCTTGTTGCAGGCCGGAGCAGCCGGTTACCTGACCAAGGGCGCGGGCCTGGCGGAAATGGTCCAGGCGATTCGCCTGGTGTTTTCCGGGCAACGCTACATCAGCCCGCAGATTGCCCAGCAGTTGGCGCTCAAGTCGTTCCAGCCGGCCAGTGACTCGCCGTTTGACGCCTTGTCCGAGCGTGAAATCCAGATTGCGTTGATGATCGTCGGCTGCCAGAAAGTCCAGATCATCTCCGACAAACTGTGCCTGTCGCCGAAAACCGTGAATACCTACCGCTATCGGATTTTCGAGAAGCTGTCGGTCAGCAGTGATGTCGAGTTGACGCTTCTGGCGGTTCGCCACGGCATGGTCGATGCCGGCTGACAATGACTGACCTGTTCGATTCCAGTGCCTTCCTGTCGACCTGCAGTGGCCGCCCCGGCGTCTACCGCATGTTCGACGGCGACGCGCGCCTGCTTTATGTGGGCAAAGCCAAGAACCTGAAGAAGCGTCTGGCCAGTTACTTCCGCAAGACCGGCCTGGCGCCGAAGACGGCGGCATTGGTGGGGCGTATCGCCCAGGTGGAAACCACCATCACCGCCAATGAAACCGAGGCGCTGCTGCTGGAACAGACGCTGATCAAGGAGTGGCGGCCGCCCTACAACATCCTGCTGCGCGACGATAAATCCTATCCCTATGTTTTTCTCTCGGACGGCGACTACCCGCGGCTGAGCATTCATCGTGGGGCCAAGAAAGCCAAGGGCAAGTATTTCGGGCCTTACCCGAGCGCCGGGGCGATTCGTGAAAGCCTGAGCCTGCTGCAAAAGACCTTTCTAGTCCGCCAGTGCGAGGACAGCTACTACAAGAACCGCACCCGGCCCTGCCTGCAATACCAGATCAAGCGCTGCAAGGCGCCGTGTGTCGGGTTTGTGGAGCCCGAGGTGTATGCCGAGGATGTACGCCACTCGGTGATGTTCCTCGAAGGGCGCAGCAATGCCCTGACCGACGAATTGAACGCCGGCATGGAACAGGCGGCCAGCACCCTCGATTTCGAGCGGGCGGCGGAGCTGCGGGACCAGATCTCGTTGCTGCGCCGGGTTCAGGATCAGCAGAGCATGGAAGGGGGCACCGGCGATGTTGACGTGGTCGCGGCCTTTATCAACCCGGGCGGTGCCTGCGTGCACTTGATCAGCGTGCGCGGCGGGCGAGTGCTGGGCAGCAAGAACTTCTTCCCGCAGGTTGGTATCGAGGAAGATGTGTCCGAAGTGCTGATGGCGTTTCTTGGCCAGTACTTTATCGGCAGTCCCGAGCGCGACCTGCCGAGTGAACTGATCGTCAACGTGGTCCACGAAGACTTCCCGACCCTGATCGCCGCGATTGATGGGCTGCGCGGCCGAGAATTGGCCATCAGCCATCGGGTGCGCGGTACACGGGCGCGCTGGCAGCAATTGGCGGTGACCAATGCCGAACAGGCCCTGGGTGCGCGCCTGGCGGATCGTCAGCATATGGCCGCACGCTTCGAGGCCCTGGCCGAAGTGCTGAACCTGGACGAGCCGCCGCAGCGCCTGGAGTGTTATGACATCAGTCACTCCAGTGGCGAAGCGACGGTCGCATCCTGCGTGGTATTCGGCCCGGAAGGCCCGATCAAATCCGATTATCGCCGTTACAATATCGAAGGCGTTACGGCCGGCGACGATTACGCGGCGATGCACCAGGCGCTGACCCGGCGTTTCAGCAAGATCAAGGATGGCGAGGGCAAGTTGCCGGACATCCTCCTGGTGGACGGTGGCAAGGGCCAGTTGTCCATGGCGCGCGATGTGCTCGATGAGCTATCGGTACCGGACCTGATCCTGCTCGGCGTGGCCAAGGGGGCGACGCGCAAGGCCGGTTTCGAGACCTTGTACCTTAACGACGCGGCCCATGAATTCACCTTGAAAGGTGATTCGCCGGCCCTGCATTTGATCCAGCAGATCCGCGACGAAGCCCACCGTTTTGCTATTACCGGGCATCGGGCGCGGCGCGGCAAGACCCGCCGAACCTCAACCCTGGAAGGGGTGGCGGGGGTGGGGCCGAAGCGTCGCCGTGAACTATTGAAACATTTTGGTGGATTGCAGGAGCTGTCCCGTGCCAGCATCGACGAGATCGCCAAAGCACCCGGGATCAGTAAAAAGCTCGCTGAGTCGATTTATGCAAGCCTGCACAGCGAGTAGAATGCCTTTCAACCTCGTAGCCAGTTGTGCCGATGAATATCCCTAATCTGATCACCGTTCTACGCGTCGTACTCATTCCGATTTTCATTTTGCTGTTTTACCTGCCTTACCAGTGGAGCTACACGGCGGCCAGTTCGGTGTTTGCCTTTGCGGCGGCGACGGATTGGCTGGACGGCTACCTGGCCCGTCGCCTGGAGCAGAGCACGCCGTTCGGCGCGTTTCTCGACCCGGTAGCGGACAAGCTGATGGTGGCCGTGGCGCTGGTCTTGCTGGTGCAGGAGCATGGCAACCTGTGGTTGACCTTGCCGGCGGCGGTGATCATCGGTCGTGAGATCGTGGTCTCGGCCCTGCGCGAGTGGATGGCTGAAATCGGGGAGCGGGCGCAGGTCGCCGTTTCCAACATGGGCAAATGGAAAACCGCGGCGCAGATGCTGGCGTTGGTGATCCTGCTGGCCAACCCGTCGGACTTCAGCTTCTGGGTGCTGGTGGGCTATACCTTGCTGATGGCGGCGGCGGTGCTGACCCTGTGGTCGATGCTGCAGTATCTGCGGGCGGCGTGGCCGCATTTGAAGTTCAATTCGGAAAATCCTGAAAAGAAATAAAACTATTTTGAATCAAGGGGTTGACGGGGTGCGTAGATTCTATAGAATGCGCATCACCAATACGCGGGAATAGCTCAGTTGGTAGAGCACGACCTTGCCAAGGTCGGGGTCGCGAGTTCGAGTCTCGTTTCCCGCTCCAATTATTTTCCTATAGGCTTCCATTGAAGTATGTAGGAACCCAAAAAAGAGGCTTCGGCCTCTTTTTTCGTTCCAGTAATTTCTTCTAGAAAGTATTAGCAGCTACGATTTTTTAGTACATTAATTCGGCGCTTGGTAGATCACTTTTTTGTGGGACTGACCTCTCTAGAAACCGTACAAATCTCCTCTAATTCAAACGAGATGGAGATTGTACGATGGCTCTGACCGATTCGGCTGTCCGGCACGCCAAACCCTGTGCCAAGGACTACACTCTCGCTGATTACGACGGCCTCGCCCTTTTCGTGAATACGAAAGGCGCCAAGTGCTGGCACTTCCGCTTTTCCTGGGAGAATAAGCAGCCCCGTATTTCTACCTATCCTGAAATTAGCCTACGAGATGCTCGCGTTCTATGTGATGTTGCGAGGGCACTGGTCGCTAGGGGCATAGATTCGCGTGTCCATCGGCAGCTGGGGCGTGATGCTAGGCGCCTAGCCACGGAAAACGCCTAAGAAGCGGTTGTTCAGCATTGAAAGTGGAACGCAACGTTGAAAGCCGTGTTTCTGGCCGTGGGTCTCGATATTCCGGTCGGACCCAGAACCTCTCACTTCAATTGGCCGCCAAGTCGGCTGACAGCGAGGGAGCGGGGGCTTACCTTCGCTGTTCATGGTCAGTTAAGCCGTTGGGCCAGGTCGGTGATCAGTCGTTGGGCAGGTGCAGTTGCACTTCCATGGCGTCATGCAGGAGTCTGGCGACTTCGATCACGTCGTCGCTTGCCACGCGATAAAACATGATGTGGCGTGGGCTTTTGACCATTCCATGGGGGTGTATCGCTTGCTGGCGTGAAAAGATAAGGTGATAGCTGCGAAGGCCCGGTGCAAGCTCATCACGGTCGTGGCTGCCAATGCGATAAAGCGTGTCGGCAATCGCTTGCAGCGCAGCGAGGATCAGCGCCTGATACCGTCGGCGTGCGTGATCGCCGAACTGCGTCTGGGAGAGCTTGAGGACGTCGACAATGTCGGCGCGCGCCGCGTTGGAAATCCGATATTGCGGCACGCTCAGAGTTTCTCGCGCGCGGGGAGGGTTGCCTCCAGGCTCAAGCCCTCGAGGTAGTGCTCTAGATCCCCTTCGTTCACCTGAGTAAAGCGCCCGTATTCAAGGTCCATGATGCCGATCGAGGTCGCCTGACGCAGGGCCTCAATTTTGGCGGTATCTTCGGCGACGCGTTGCTTCAATAGCCGTAAGCCTTCTCGCATCACTTCGCTGGCATTCTGATAACGACCGGACTGCACCAGCTCCTGGATAACCTGTTCCTGGTGATGGGTGAGCACAACGTTTCGCGTCGCCATAATGAGCTCCAGTTCTGAGCAAGCCGGCGTTTTTCAAGGTAGTTGTCGCGTCACCGTCTAACTATGCCGCTCTTTTCTCGACCTGCGGCTCCCGATCAGGGTTCAACAGCACCGTACCCATCGGCTCCCAGTTTCGCGTCTGTCCAGACCAGCGTTCCGGGCTTTTCTCCCGGGCTTGCTCGTACAGCTCATGACGCCGAGCCAGGATCTGATGATCCTGGCCACGGTGCCGTTCCTATCCTGACACCGGGGGAAGCAGGTTCTTTCGGGTATTGGCATATTATGCCAAGTTGCCCGCGGGCACATTGTTTCGGATTTGTATCCGACGAACTGGGTCGTACGGGGGCACCCTTCGTGCCGAACAACGCGTGCTTGCTTCGGATGCGCACAGAGTCCAAAAAGGGTGATGCACGCGGGATGTTGGTCGATGCAACACACATAAGTTATATGCAAGCAGGAGGAGTTTTCAGATGAAGCAGAGACCTCGGATCCAGCCTAGCGTCGTGTGTTGCGTGTGCTCTTGGCACCTCTCGATCCGGCTATTGCAGTAAGGCGATGCAAAAGGCCATGGTTATGCGGCACGATGCGTCCGACTCATTCAGTAACCGGGGCTAGTCGAGCCGATTTTGCAAGCCCATTCCTCCTCCCTGTCGATTGTTATCCTCAGCGAGACATGTTCAGACGACCGGCGGTAGCAAACTAGGCCGAAAAAAATTAGACAGGGTGATGGCTCGTTGCTATACCCATTCAGCGGATACACCCGCCACACCGGTTATGGGAGGTTCAGACACCCCAACCGGGCATGAAAAGTTCTGATCTAGCATTCCAGCGTTAAGCAGTCGAGATTTTCAATCGCAATGGTTCTCTGCCACTCTGGCCGAGAGTTCGGATCGCTGACCTAGGCCAAGGAGGCCGATGATGCGTTTGCCAATGATTCGCTCGAACTCATTTCCCTTCCTGCAACACCTGTCGAACGCCGACCGGCGCACGCTCGCCGTTCGTGTCGAACGCTACCCAATACCTCGATACCCGTAGACCGTTGCAAGTCACCTGATGTGATGTTGCATGGATATAAGGTTTAACCAGCGCATCCATCTAAGTTGTCATTATTCCGACTATCACTTTTATAAAATGTGAGGCCTCATCATGGCTGTCAAAAATGATTTTCTGATTCGAAATAATCTGAGTGACACTGGTAAATTACCGCGCTCGGGGAGCTGGACCGGGAGCCCCGATATCCTGGTCGCTGGCCAAAGTGCGCTGACGACCCAGGAAATGGTTTCGAAGTATGGCCAGGCTTACGATCAGGACGTAAAAGAGTTCTTCAGCAATAACTTTTATGTCCGCGCGAAAAACGTCAGTGCCGCAAATGTCTCCCAAAACATTTATTTGTTTCAGGTGCCGCAGAATCTCTTCCTGGCGCCGAATGTCTGGTACAACCAAGACAGCCTGATGAACTATAACTCCGTCGTTCAGGATCCCAACAATCCGAAAAAAACCATTGAAGTGCGGCAGAACTATCAAACCCTCACTGCCGGGCCAGGGGAAGTGGTTGCCACCAATGCGTTCACCTGGAAGCCGCAAACCACCGAGCACCATTGCCTGATAGCGGTCGTCGCGGACAGTTTCGATGCGGTCAATGCGCAGTTCCCGCCGGGCATCAATTCCAGCGTCGATCAATACGCGGCGTGGATCTACGCCAACCGCAACCTGGGCTGGCACAACGTGAATATCCAGGCGGTCTCGGCATCGGATGTTTATGAGCAGCAGATCAGCATGAACCAGACTTGGGATGACGCGCTGTTCACCTGCTCTATCCAGATAACCAATGTGCCGGTCGGGGCGGTCGTCGGTTTCTCGTCAAACAACAACACCAAATGGGGCGACTCCATTGCCGTGGGGGACACCTCCGTACCGCAAAAACCCGGTGCTCCAGACCCCAACATCAACCCCAACTTTATCGTCGGCACCAATGTGAAAATCCAGGGTGGTTATGCCGGCAAAGTCACCTTCTATGTCAACTTCAAAGGCAAGCCAAAGCCTGCAAACTTCACCATGCAGTTTGTTGTGACCAATGCGCCTGAACTGTCGGCTGCAGTGCGTGCCAGCATCAGTGACTTGCTGGATGGGGATCAGAACCTGGAGAACCATTACAAGCGTTGCAACTTCGATGAACACAGCGTGTTTGTGGACTCGAAAAACGGCGAGCGGTACCTGGGCTACGAAGGCTACAGGACACTCCTGGATGTAGAGCCCACGCTGGTGACTATTGTCGGCTCCAATGGCGTTGTTCCCAACGGCGGTTTCCGTTAGGCCGAAACCTTTTCTTTTAAGGAGGAATGCAACATGTCTAATGACTACAACTGGCTATTCGTGCGTAACAACCTGGCCCAGACATCGCCAGGCAAGACGCCGCCGAACGACGCCTCGCCGGACCTCATCACCCGTAGTGCGCCTGCCAGCCCCGCGGACCTCAGCAGTTTCGTGGAGTGCTACGACCAGGGCTTTTCGCAGGCTGTCGATTATCACGGCACCAACTACGTTTATGTCCGGGCCAAAAACCTGAGTACGGATGTCACTAAGACGGCCGTCGGCAGCGTTCAGCTGTGGTATTGCAGCGCGGATAACATCAACAAGAAGCTGCAATGGGTCCGGTTGAACACCCAGGACCAGAGCAACGTTGTCAGCATCAACGCGCCAGGGCAGGGGGTGGCCGTCACCGACACGCCGTTCCTGTTCAGCAACGTGTCGCCACCCGTACAAGGTGCGCCGTACAACCTGATCGCCTTCATTACCGACGCCAACCATCCTGCACCTGCCGGCAGCGCGTTCATACCGCTGCAAGAGGCGATCGTGGAAGCGGGTAATGCGGCCTACGTTGCGCTGGCGATCCCGCCCAAACCGCCGACTCCTGCCACAGGCTTCGGCTGGTCGAGCACGGTTGCACTGAATAACGCCAACCCGGTGGATGTGACTGTGGCGTTGTCATCTTCCAAGTTTGATCCGGATGCCGAAATGTATTTCATCTTCGACACCCCGGATGCCAACGGCGAGATCATCTCGATCGGTAAGTCCCCGCTGGTCACAGGGCGAGTCTTTGCCACCAGTGCGACGTTGCCGGCCAACTACGTCAGCAAAGTCACCGCCTATTACAACGCCAAGGTTCCCGTCAGCGGCCAGCTCAGCGCAGATTTCGCGCTGCAGGTGATTCAGTCTCCCCCGCAGGGTGGCGGAGTACAGCCGTCGAAAGTGCTCGAGCAGTTCAAGGTATCGCTGACGCAACTCCTTGCTGTTGCCAAGTAAGGCCCTAGCCCAGCGCAGGGGACCGCGCAGTCGGTCTCCTGCAACAGCCACTCACTTGGACAACCGGGTCAGGAGTATTTATGGCGATTACCCTGCGCGTGAAAAGCAACTATGGCGGCAACCTGGTCAGTCAAAAATATCAGCCCATTGAAACCCCGGTACTCGAAGATACCGACCAGAGCGATTGCCTGGAGTTGGTCAACGACAGGATCGATGCATTGCGCGACGCGGGGAAGCTACCCCGGGCGCTGGACTTCTACACCAATGGCACCTCGGCCGCGATTCTACTCGCCGAAGACAATGCTGCGTCCCTGCCGCCGCTGGTCGTCATTTCAAGCAACCGCAGCGACTGGATTGCCTCAGGTTTCACGCGCGGTGCGGATCTTCTGCAAGACCTGGGGCAGACGCACTTCGCCAATGTGTCGGACCTGCAAGCCTTCAATTCACGTACCCGGCAAAACCCCAGTGGCCAAACCGTGCCGGACACGCGCCCGGTGCCGGCCTGGTATTACCCGGGGCGGGTCAATGATGCCAATCGGCGCATCTACGTCATTGTTCACGTTCTCGAATACCCGAAGTACTGGAAAGTCTTGCACACCGTTCCCAACCTGCATGTCATCGGTTGGTCGTTCCATAACGATTCCGGCTGGCTGCTGGGTGGGAACTATCCCTACGTCGGTTTCGGCGCCAGCCGTTACGCGGCCATCGAGTTTTGCAAATGGCTGCGGCGCAGCTCCAACAATCGCTGGAACTACGCCTGGCTGGTGGATGACAACGTCTATCACCTTAATGCCTTCCGGGGGCTGGCGGCCGCCGAAGGCGCGATGCTCGCCCGCGGTTTCATCGGGATGGGCTTTGGCAGCGAAACGGCCACCGACACCACCGACAGCATCATTGCCGATCGCCAGGCGCATCGACGGTTACTGGGCAGCCCGGGTGGGGACTACCTGAACTCGGTGTTCAGGAAAGACCGGATACTCCAGCAGGCGGTGCTGTGGAACATCGACTGGCTGGACCAGAACAACCTGAACTTCAGCCCGTATTTCATCGCCTCGGCCGAGGACACCAGCCTCACCAACTACCTCGACATCAAGGGGCACGCCTTTGGCATCACCACTGAGTCGACCATCCTCAAGCAGACGAACAGCTATTTCGACAGCGACGAGAAGGGCAAGGTCCTCAACAGCATCCGTTACAACTACGAACGCTGGTATGCGATCAGTGAAGGCACTAAGAGCGTCATCAATCAGGGCGCAGCCGCCACGCCTGTCTCGCTGAAGGACTTCATCGTCAACAGCGTGTTCCCCGTTTCGCAGATCGCTTCGCAGGCCGGGAATGCAGAAGCCCGCAACCGTGCCATCTGCCAGGCCGCGGAATCGATCATCGCTGTCGGGGTGAAGAAGGCCGGCTTTACCCCCGACAAGTTGTTCCAGCCCAACGGCAATAACCAACAAGTGACCAATATCACTTGAGCAGGAGTCGACCGTGGATATCAATAAACTGGCAAGCGACCTACGCAAGCAGGTAGCGGACAACGGTAAGGTGGTGCTCGACAACCTCCTGCTGAGCGATGAGCAGGTAGCGGACATCGCCACCGCGTTCTTGTTGGAAAAAGGTACCAAGCTGACGGTCGAGGGCCTGCAGAGCAGCGATGTCAGCGGGCCCGACCAAGGCGTCGTGCGGGTCAACACCGGGACCGCTGCGCTGCTCAAGGTCAGTGAAGTCGGCGTCCAACTGAGCTTTACCGCCAGTGATGACAAGGTGGCTGTACTTATCGATGCAACCTTGCCGCCGGGCTGGGGGCTTGCCTCCAGCTTTCCGGGGATGACGTTCTTCCCCTTCGGACTGTTGAAGCCGGCCAACCCGCGCTTCGTCTATACCTCGCTGGCACAGGCGACCTATCGCTGGTCAAAGGACGACGCGACTTCCATTTGCCTGGCCAAAGGACAGAACTTCCTGTCCACGATCGGGCTGGAGAACATCAGCGGTGTTGGCGCGATTCTCGGCGATCTGGTGGGCAATACGCCGTACAAGTTCTATGGGCCGTTTGCTCCGGCCGCAGATGCGCCGTACCCGGCCGGGCGGCTTGACGCCCCGGTTTCCGATGGCGTGTTTTTCATCGGGGTAGGGGACTGGCGGTTGAGCCTGGCTGCGCCAGCAGTCGGGGTGAGCGTCAGCGAGAAGGGCGATGATCCCCAGCAGATCGGCTTTACCGTCTCCTCGCTGTTCGACGGCAAACTCGACTGCGGCGTGGAGATCACCCAGAGCCTCGATTCGCTGGTGATTTTCGCGCAACCGGCACCGGGTGCAACGTTCAGCGCGTCGGACCTGATCAAGAGCCTGCCGGGCGGGCAACACTACGACGATTACATTCCACCGGTGCTCAGCAAGGTGTTCGAGAACATCAGCTTGACGTTCTATCGCATGGTGCTGGCGAACAAATCGGCACCGGTCAGTTCGGTCACGCTCGCCATCCATACAGAGGCGCCCTGGACACTGATACCCAGCGTGCTGTCGCTGGAGTCGCTGACGCTGATGGTCAGGCTGACCGAGCCCGCCGGGCCGAAGCCCACGACTAATGTCGAGATCCGGGCCTCGGCGCAGTTCCTGCCAACGATCTTCAACACCACGTTCGACTTTTCGATCTCGCTCGTCAAACAGGCGGCCGCTTGGAATATCGACCTGATCAGCGGGCAGATGACCGACAGCGTGTCGCTGGGCAGTATCGTCAAGGGTGTGGTCAGTGCGTCGGTGCCGGTGCCCGATGCGCTGAGCACCATCGTGTTCGACAGTTTCGGCGTGACAGTGGCAGGAGGCGAAAGCAATTATGCCTACACGGTGTTCGGGGTTGCCCGCACGGCGTTCACGCTCCTGGACACCAGCGTCGATGCGCAGATGTCGGTGCTGTTCAAAAAGACCGGTACGGAGGCATCGGTAGCGCTGACGGGCAGCTTCGTGATCGGGCAGCAGAACTTCAGTTTCGCCCTGACGTTCGATTCCGGCACCCAGCCCGGCCTGAAGATCCAGGCGAACTGGAAAGCCCAGGACAACGACTACCTGCAGTTCGAAGATATCGCCGGGGCGCTGGGTTTCTCCATTCCCGCCATTCCCGCGGAACTTGACCTGGCCCTGTCGCAGGCGAGCTTCGTCTATGACATGAGCAACAACACCGTGCTGCTGTCGGCGACTTCGGCCCATTACGGCACAGGCACTTTCGTGGCGCTGAAATCCCTGGACCCGAAAACCGGGACCAGTACCTCGAACTACGTGTTCCAGATGCTGCTCGGCTTTGAAGCGTCGCTGGCCGATCTGCCGCTCGTGGGCAAGATCTTCACCGACGATAATCTGGGCAGCATCAAGAACGTGCAGGCGCTGTTCGCCGCATCGCCCCTCAGCGCCGATGAGGTGCAAAAGCTCAACGCCTTGCTGACGCAGGCACAGGTGCCGTGCCGCTTGCCGTTACCTAAGGATGCCAAAGGCTCGACCACGGTCATTGCGGCAGGCTTCAACTTTGCCGCCGACATCGAACTGGGCGGCGTAGCGTTGCCGCTCTCGGCCGGTGGCGATACCGCACCAGTGAGCACGCAGACGGCGGCGGCCGTAGCGGCGAAGCCACCGGCGGGCAATGCCGCCTGGTTGACGGTGGGAAAATCCATCGGCCCGGTGTCTCTCGCCCGCGTCGGAGTACGTTACGAAGATGGCCGCGTTTGGCTGCTGATCGATGCCGGGTTCAGCCTGGCGATGTTGTCCTTCGATCTGCAGGGCCTGGGGCTCGGCTTTAAGATCCCTGATAGCAAGGGCTCAGATCTGGACATCTCGGCCCAACTGGATGGCATGAGCCTGGCGTTGCAGACCGGTCCGCTGAGCATCGCCGGTGGCTTCCTGCGCTTTGACAAAGACTACCTGGGGGAAGCGCGGGTCAATGTGGCGACGTTCTCGCTCACGGCCATCGGCGGCTATGCGCCCGATGAAAGCTCCTTCTTTATCTTCGTTCGGCTCCAGCAACCGCTGGGTGGGCCACCGTTTTTCTTCGTGACGGGGCTGGCTGGCGGTTTTGGCATCAACCGTAGCCTGGGGCTGCCGAGCATCGACCAACTGACCAGCTACCCGTTGCTGCCACAGAACAACAAGCTTCCGGAAAACAGCTTTCCCATCACCCTGGGTACGAGCAATCCTGGGCAAGTGTTGCAACAAACGCTGGTCAAGACTGCCGCGTACATTCATCCGCAGGCGGGCGAGTACTGGGTGGCGGCGGGCATCGATTTCACCTCGTTCGAAATGGTCGACGCCACCGCTTTGCTCACGGTGTCCTTCGGCGTTTCGCTGGAAGTGGCGCTGCTCGGGATCTGTCGAGTGACGGTGCCCAAGGGGGCGCCCAAGCCCATCGTCTACCTCGAAGTAGCGCTGGAGGCGCGTTTCGAGTCCAGCAGCGGCCTGATCGCCGTCGATGGCCGTCTGACCCCGGCGTCGTTCATCTACGCCGGGCTCTGCCACGTCAGTGGCGGGTTTGCGTTCTACACCTGGTTCGCCGGGGAGCACTCCGGGGAGTTTCTGGTCTCGATGGGCGGCTACAGCCCGCGGTTCAAGAAACCGGACTATTTCCCGACCGTGCCGCGCTTGCAGATGGTCTATGAAACCGGGCCGCTGGTGCTCAAGGGCGAATGCTACTTCGCGCTGCTCTCGCACACGCTGATGGCGGGCTTCACGGTCCAGGCCACTTGGGAATCGGGCCCGATCAGCGCCTGGTTCAGTGTGGGAATCGATTTTCTGCTGGGCTGGCGGCCGTTCCATTACGAAGCGGACGCCTATATTCACCTGGGCGCCTCGTTCAAGGCCAACCTGCTGTTTGTCACCGTCAAAATCACCATTCACGTTGGTGTCGACCTGAACATCTGGGGCCCCGAGTTCGGCGGTGTAGCCACGATTGACCTGGACATCATCAGCTTCAGCGTGCGCTTCGGCAGCGGCAGGGCCAAACCCGATCCCGTTACCTGGGAAGACTTCAAAACTTCGTTCCTGCCGGCGGCAAATGGCGACACAAAACGCCTGGAGATGTTCAGCCGCACCGACGCCGACAAGGCCGGTGACGTGCGGCCAACCCAACTGGTCAGGGGCATGGTCCAGCAGGGGTTGATCAGCGACCTCAAGGCCAAGGACAGCACGGCCTTCTTCGACTGGGTGCTCGACCCCAACCATTTCGGCATCGCCTCGAGCATGGTCATTCCCAGCAAGACGGCGCGGTTCAATGACTTCAAGGTCAATACGCCGTTCACCCCGGCGGGTGCGTTCACCTATGTCGGTAGCGGCACGGCCCCTGCGATGCCTACGCCCCATGGCGCGAATGACGATGGCGCGGGCTGGGCCGATGATTTCGGTGTGCTGCCCATGGCGCTGAAGGCCAGCCAGTTCATCGTCGACCATCAGTTGCAATTAACTCGCCTGCCGGCCGGCGAGGACTACACCAAACCTGAAAACTACAGCGTGCCGGTCAACGAAGTGGCGGTCGGCATCGCCTTGCAGAACGCCCAGTCGGCCCTGTGGGCCGCGCAGGACCCGGGGGTCAACGGGGCGCGGATGATCGCCAACACCCTGAGTGGCCTGGAACTCTCGCCAATGATCCGTCACCCGGCAATCACAGCGGACGCGGACCTTTGGGCGCTGCTTTTTGACACCACGAAGAAGATGCTCTGGCTGCTCGATACACCGACCGTCGCCACCAGCGACAGCTTCGCCGCCGTCATCAGCGAGGAGGGCACTGTGCTGACCTACACCCGTGCGACCGCCAGCATCCGCAACGTCGACTTCGAACTGGCCGACCTGGCGGCGGCAGCGGTCGACGCCGAACGCAAGAAGATGGTCGATAGCCTCGACTCGCTCGGTTTCAACTTTGACAGCGCCACACTCGATGTCAGCCGTCTGGCCCGTTACCCGCTCTGGGACTGGCCGCTGATTCGTGTGCTCGGCGAGGAAACGAGTGCAATTTGATCACTACGTGTTGGAGATAAGCAGTGACTGATAATCGAGAACACCCCATTCAAGGGACGGTCAAATTTATCCAGCACAACCTGCCCGGGCTGGAGGCGGGCGAGTACCAGTTCACGGTCTCCCAGCGCGTCTCGCAGGAGCAGCAGCACTACGCCAATCAGTATCACTTTGCGGTGCAGGCGCCACGTTTCACCCTCGACAGCAACGATATCCAGGCTGTGTTCCCGCCTGACCAGACCCAGGGCGAATACACCGATACGTTGGCGCATGTAGTGTTTACCAAGCAGACGTTGCCCTGGATGCGCCGCCCGAGCCTTGCTGAACCGGTGGTCAGCTTTCCCGACCAAGAGCACGATCACGATGTGCCCACCTGGATGGCTGTGCTGATCTTCGACGAAGATGACGAGCTGGCTTTCAAGCAACAGGGGTTCAGTGCCAGCCCGAGCGCCGGCAAGCTGCGCGACCTGTTCTTCAAGCGTCCGCAGACGCAGGTCGCGCAGGGCTATTCGTACTTCTACGCCGCTGCAGACCTGGACAGTTCAAGCGACGCGGCACGGCTGGAGAAGTATCTGGATTACGGCCAGCACGCGGACGATGCCTGCAACTACATTGATGTCCCATTGGGGTTGTTCTGGAGCGTTGCGCCGTCACTGGACGACTTGAAAATGATGGCCCACGTGCGCAATGTCGAGATCATCCGCAAGGCGACACAGAACGGCGTCCCGGCCTCGCGCAACGACCTTTCGAAAGTGCCGGGTACTTCCAACTTCGCCATCGTCACCGGTAGCCGCCTGCCGCAAACCGGCAAGCGTTGTATCGCACACCTGGTGTCGCTGGAGGCCATGGAACCGTTCCTGCCGATCGACCCGGCCACTTCGGACAACGGTAGCGAAGTCAGCCGGCCGCGTTCCGTGCAGGCCCCGAACGAACCGGGGTTTGCCATCGATGACAAAGGCTTCATGCGCCTGGTCTCGCTGAGGAGTTGGTCCTTCACCTCGATCGGTACGGGCAAGCGCTTCGAGCAGTTGCTGCTCGAACTCAAGCCGAAGAACCCGCTGGCAGGTCAGGCAACGCCTTCGACTGTCGCCGCCAACTTTGCCCTGGGCTTGCCGGTCGCGGTGGTGGAAGAGGGCGACACGGACGAAACCCGGCGGGCCAAGAATGCGCTGCAAATGGGCTATATGGCGCTCGAGCACCACACCCGCGATGCGGGCAATACCGTGTCGTGGTACCGCGGACCGCTGACGCCGTATCAGATCAAGACCAACACCGTGCCGCCGACCTGGACCTCCGCCGATGCCGCGACCCAGTACGACCCCGACACCGGGCTGTTCGATATCTCCTATGCGGCGGCATGGCAAATGGGCCAGTTGTTGGCCTTGCAGAACAAGCATTTCTCGGTGCTGCTCTACAATTGGCGCCGGAACAACCTGCGCGATGTCGTGGCGCAGATGGAGGCCATCGTGCTGCAGCAGTCACTTGATGAAATCCAGCAGCAATTGCAAAGCGACGCGCTGATCTATCCCTTGCTCAAGCCCTTCCTGCCAACCCCCGACGCACTTCTGGCCACTGGCAACCTGGCTGTTGCTCGCGCCGGACGGGTCAGGCACCAGCGGGAGGTGCTCTCGGACGCGACGCAGTTGCTCGCCATCGGCGACGCCCGGTTCAGCGTGCCGCTGGAGATCTACACCTGGCTGGCCAAGCTCAAGCTGCTCGATGGCGTCCCGTTCAACTACCTGGTGCCGGACGAGCGCATGCTGCCGCCAGAGTCGATACGCTTCTTCTATCTGGACGAGAACTGGATCCAGAGCTTGCTCGACGGTGCGCTGAGTATCGGCCGGGCCGTGACCGGCAATGCCGCCGACCCGTCCATCGCCCACGATGTCGCGATCAAGGCCAGGGTGAATTTGCACACCACCCGGCAAGCCTCGATCAGCCGCAGCATCGCGCTGGGGTTGAAAGACCAGGCTCAGGAAAAAACCGACATGGACGTGGTGAGCGGTTTCATCCTGCGCTCGGACGTGGTGCAGGGCTGGCCGGGGCTTGAAGTGAACGCCTATACCCCGGACGGCAAGGCGATGGACATTGTGCGCTTCGAGCGGTTGGCCCCCGGCGTGCTGTTGTGCCTGTTTGACCTCGACGGTCAGACGCTGGGCTCGGTGGACATCCATGAGCCCGCCGAAGGCTTGCACTTTGGCGTCGCGGCTACTGAGCCCAAAGCCATCAACCTGCGCTACAACTTCACTAACGCCACCCAAACGAATACAGCGGGCGAGCAGGTGCCTGGCGTGTTCCAGAGCGTACCGTTCCGGGATGCGAACGTGCAGCGGCTGCTGCGCCTTTACCGGCTGTCAAAGAACCTGCACGACCCCAAGTACGGCGATTACATCCAGGGTATCTACAGCGGCTTCGACCATCTGCCGTCCTCCGAATTTGCCTTGCAAATGGTCAAGGGTGTCGGTCTCGTTTCGTTCGACCTCAGCGCAGGATCTGAATAATGACCTTGATAATCCCCATCAATGTACAGGCACTGCGGGTCAGCCCGAACGACGCGAGCCTGGTGACCAAAAGCACTGAGCTGTTTTCCGGCGGCACGACCGCCTATGAGGGGCTGCCCTGGCGCGAACCGGGCCGTAACGGCGCCATCGTGCATACCGGCACCTGGACCAAGGCCAACGTCAGCAGCAACACCTACAACCCGCTGAGCCAGAACGTGATCGAGCAACTCAAGGAAGGCATCCACCTGCACTGGGCGCTGCCCGACACCATAGCCCAAGGGCGCCAGGCACCGGACGGCACGGTGGACTACCCGCCGGCACCCAACCGCTGGCTGGTGACGCGCATCCTCCAGGGGCAGCAGGGCACGCAAGTGAAACAGTGGGTGGTCGAGAGCGACTACCTGATGACGCCCGAGGAGTACGTCTCGGACTATTACCCGTTCAGCCAGCGCACCAGCATTTCCCTGCCGGTGGGTTGGGATGTACCACCTGGCTACGACATCGCCGGCAATGGTGGCGCCGCTTATTACCCGCCGTCGCGGCGCATGGGCCGGGTGTTCGAGCTGCAAAACTGGCAACCGGAGCCGGACTTGCCCGGTACCGCCCTGACGGATGTGCGCCACCTGTCAGCGTTCGTCCTGTCGGGTAGCAACTTCATGGCGCCTGGGCAAAGCCTGGGTGCGATCAGCGCGTTGGGCAACAGCGGGCCGACGTTCAGCGCCTATTACCCGGACTGTGCCAGCGCATTCGGCTTCCACGACACATTCCAGGATATAGGGCAGGGGTTCGACCTGGGCAATGCGCGTTTCGAGGTGTCGTACCAGGTCAGCGGCTGGCACAGCAGTGCGGCGGACGACCCCTTGCAGAGTGCAGCTTTCGAACAGGAGCTCGCCCAGGCCCGTGTCGACAACGGCAAGGCACCGCTCGACGAGCAACTGACCCCGGAGCAACTGCTCGCCCAGGTGGTGGAAGGGTTTTACCTGTGGCAGTACACGCCCATGTCCGCGCAGCTTCCCTCGCGCTGTGTCTACACGGCGCAGGTGGCGAACGTCCCTTGGAATACCACCGGTCAGAACCCGGTGCTCCCCAATGCGAAGCCGGGATTTCCCAAGTGCTACCTGGCACCCGTGACCGACCGCGACGAATCAGTGCGAGCCGCCATGGGCAGTTCTAGTTCGTCGGCATTGGCCGCGCTGATCAAGGAGCAATGGCGCAACAGAAAACCCCAGGACCCCGAGGGCCAGCTTGACGGCGCCGGCCAGGAGATCGAAGACAACCTGGAGTTTCTCCTGGATGCGCTGCAGATGGGTTTGCTGGAGCGGCTTGGCAGCTCGTTGACGCTGGTGCAGCTTGAGCAGGAAGTGCATCAGAACGGCTTCGGCGCCCTGCAATCGGGGCGCATCTGGATGATTCGGCAGAAGCAGACCGGTAGCGGCTCGCAGTACGCCGCGCCACAGGCGGTGCTGCCTGAGGATCACAATCGGTTGGGCGATAAGCTCAATGCACTCAACTTGTACCAGCAGCGCCTGGATGCGTTGCTCAATATCATCGTGTCCTGCCGTCAGCAGATCTTCATGGATTGGTACAAATACATCACCGGTCTCTACGACGATACCGGCTCGGTGCCTTTCGACGTCACGCAACTGAACACTTACCTGGCCCAGCAGATCCTCGATTTGTGGGCCAAGTTCGAGGCTGCCTTCGGCAAGGCTGCCGCCGCGTCCCCGGCCACCCAAAACATTCCGGTGTTTTACTGCGGGCCACAGAACTTTCTCAGTCAGGCCGCCGACGGCAGCTACGTCAGCAAGGCGTCGGCGCAAAGTCTGGTTGGGCAACTGGTGACGCAGGCCAATACGTTGGTGAGCCTGCTTGCCACCACCTACAGCCAGTTCGAATTGCAGGCCACCAACGCCGCGCGCTTCTGGCAGCCCAACGAGCCGGTGCTGGTGGTGACCGGCGACACGCTGCAACCGGCCCGACGCAACGGTAACGTCAAGCGCCTGCCGTGCCGGCTTGGCGCTCAACTGCTGAGCCAGGTCAGCGCCAATACCAGCGGCGCCAGCCTGACGGCCGCCGCCCTGCAAAGCGCGTTGACGCTCGGTGTGCCCAAGGTCAATCCGGCCGGCAGTCCTGAAGCGCGCGACCTGCAGCCGATTCTCGATGACCTGAGCCGTCTGCTGGGGGAAAAGTGCCTGCTCGACCCGTTGCTGGTGTCGCAGATCGCCGGGGCGCTCAAAGGGACGCCACAGACGGAAGTTGTGGCCGCACAGCAAGCGCTCGTCGCGCAGATCCAGCAAGCCTGGACGGAAAACGCGGCGGCCCCGTGGAAAACCCTGCCGATCATCGAAAACCCCAGCGAAACCAGCAACGGCCTCACGCTCACCTGGAGTGGGCAAGCACCGCAGGGGCTGGCGCTCAACCATGCGCTCGATTGGCAGGACCCGTTCCTGCCGCTGTTCCTGGTCTGGGAGGCGACCTACGTGCCTTTCGAGCACAGCACGAGCGGATCGCAGGACTATGAGGCCAGCTATATCACCGAGCAGTTCCAGCTGGATGAACGCGAGATCGAACTGGTCTTCGGCAAGGCCCCGCCGCAACCGGCCAAGGGTCGGGTGAAGCTGACCGACAGCATCCTGTTGTCGTCCAAGGTGGCCGAGCCGCTGATCGAACAGTTGCGCCGCTACCTGCAACACAACGACAACCCCGACCTGCAGGCGATCGTGCAGTACCTGGTGGACAAACCGCTGCTGGCGCAAGGGCTGGGCGGGGTCAATGCCGGGTTCATCACCCGTGCGGCGGGCTTGCAGCTCAATCCGTTCAACCCGTTCTACGACGAGGAGTCGACGCCGACAGCGTTGGTCGACAGCTTTGACAACACGCAGTACGTCAACAGCCTGACCCATTTCGTGGCTTGGGCGGCGGGCGAGCAGACCGGGCAGGTGCCGATCAGCCAGGAGAGTCTGTACAACCTAATGCGCGCCGGCTATTTCACCCTGTCGAAACTGCAACTTGTCGATGTGTTCGGGCGCAAACGCCTGCTGGTCGACACCGAGCAGTTCGAGGACAGCAAGAAGGTCTCGGTGTCCTGGCAGATGCAGGCGCCCGACGGTGTCACAGGTAAAGGCTACTTGGCGCCTCGCATTGCCCAGCCCAGTCGTTTGCTGTTCCGCTGGCTGAGTGCCGGGAACGACGAAGTGCAGATGAACCCGGTGCCCTCGACCTCCCCACTGTGTGGTTGGATCGTGCCGAACTACCTGGAAAACGCGCTGATGCTGTTCACCGGCACCGGCGAGGTATTGGGTTCACTTGGGGTGTTCGGTGCGCAGCAGACCGCTGCCTGGCATTCGGCGCCTGGTAACGCCGCCCGTTCGATGCAGGAAGACCTCGCCGACGCCAACCCGCACCTTGTGAAGTTGGCCACGTTCATCCTGGGTAAACCCAGGTCATTTTTTGCCACCTTGCTTGGCACCATCGAAAATGCGCACACCTACATCCTGCCAGACGACAAACAGGCTGCTCAGGCACAAGCAGTGCTGATGGGCCAGCCGCTGGCCTTGGTGCGCGCTGGCTTGCGTTGCGAGGTGCAGGGGCTGCCGGCGTTCGTGACCAGCAGCGACGAACTGGCGCGTTTGTTACCCGGCCAGAACGACAAGACTTATGACTGGACGCAACGCGACAGTGCCGACATACGCGGCATCGATATCCCGGTGCGCCTGGGCGATCGCGACCACCTCGAGGATGGACTGGTGGCGTACCTGCTCGACAGCGACATACCGTACACCACCCTCTATGCACCTGCAGCCCCCAGCCCGGGAGTTGCGGGGATCGAGCGGCCGACGGCGCAGACCATCACCCTGAATCTGCACGCCAACATTGATCCGCCGACACAACCTTACGCCGATGCCAAGGCGCAGATTGCCGATCTGCGAGATGTACGCATCCCCGCGCAGAAAACCCTGAGCCTGCTGGTCGACCCTCGGGCGATGGTGCATGCCACAACGGGCCTGTTGCCGGTGAAGGCCATCGGCATCCCACCGGACATCACGGCGGCGGCGCTGCGCAACATCGAAATGACCTTTTTTACCCATCCGATCCTGCGCAGCCAGCAGCGATTGAGCCTGCCGGTACCGCCGGAGTCGGGATTCGTCTGGGAATGGACCACTAGCGTGTTGCGGGACGGCAAGCAGGTTCCGCAGGACGAGCCGTTACCGGCCAGTCAGGTGGGGGATCGGGCCGCGTTTTCCTATACACCGCAAACGGCCGAGGACGGCTGGCTCAAGCTGACGCCTGCGCCGCAAACCAAGTAGATACCGGGTAAACCAAAGGAGCCATGACATGGCTGTCAGCGCGACATTTTTGAACGACTCGACTCAAAAGCCCGAAATCTACATCGGGCGCTCGGACCTGGGTAGCTACACGCTAACGCTGCGTAGCCCCTCGACGCTCACGGCCGTTGATATTCGCCTGCAGTTCCCCGGCACCATGTTCAATGCCTCGGATGTGGCGCAGATCAAGGTGCTCACTACCGGCTGGACAGCGACAGTGCAGGGCAACATGCTGGTGCTCAAGGGGAGCCAGCTAATCGAGGCGGACGGCACTCTCGTCATCAAGCTTGGCAGTGTTGTTTCAAGCCTCACCAGTCAGACCAACGCCGATCTCGGTGTACGCGTAAACGGGCAGAACATCTCGCCGCCGTACAAGATCTTCCTGCTGCGTTACCCCGAGTTTGCCGGCGATCTGCGCCAGAACATGACCGTGCAACTGTTGCCTGACAGCAGCGTTTATGTCACCCCGCTGGACAACGTCACCATCGAAAACCTGCTGGTGTTGCAGTTAACCAACCTCAAGCCCAGCGAGGACCTGGTCACCAAACCCTGGGTGGACACGCCGACCGTACTGCTGTCCTTCGTCTATGGTGACAGCATCGGGGCGCTGACCCCGTCGGACCCCAAAGACCCGTTCTCGGCCTGGAACATCAAGGCGTCGGTCGAGGCCACGTATCACGATGGCCATCAGACCTACGAATGGGATGCGACCAACCCCGATTCGGGTGCCGGTGCCAACGACCCGGTCTGGACGCTCAAACCGGTCAACACTAACCGGGCCGTGCTGGGGCCCGCCAGCGGCGCGACGGCCGCTTTTGTCGTTGAGAAAATCACCACCCAGGCGCCTCGCGGGGCAACGTTGGCCTACCTGCAATACAGCGACTTCCCAGGTTATGACGATGGCTACTTCACCCTGGTGCTGCAAAAGCGCGAGCCGACGCCGAACATCATCTTTTTCAATGCCGTCCCTTCCAATCTGGCCAGCCTGGGGGACGAGGTCACTTTGCGTTGGCAGTGCTTCGACGTGCAGCAGGTCAAGCTGCAGTTCGGCGATACGACCCTCGACAGCGCAAAGGGGCAGATCGGCACTGGGGTGAGCAGCATTGCCCAGTACAAGATCAAGCTCGACACCACGACCCAGTTCACGCTCAATGCCTACAAGACCCTCAATGCAGCCTCCCCGGATTTCACCACACAGTTCACTGTGAATGTGCCGCCGGTGGCGCTGGATGCCTTTGCCGCCACTGCCTACAGCGGCACGCTGCCGGCCAAGGTGAACCTGACCTGGCAGACCCGCGCCGCCTTGTCGGCGGTCATCCGCGCACCAGGGCAAAGCGATTACGTGATTCCCCGGGGTGACCTTGTTTCGGGCAGTTATCCAGTGTTTCCGCAGAAGCCGATCACCTACACCCTGACCGTGCAAGGGCAGGGTGGACCATTGAGCAAATCCCTGGACCTGTTCTTCCTGAACCGGGGTTGGAACACCTTTGATAGCGGTACTGACTTTAAAGCGCTCAGTGGGGCCGTCCTGCTGGGTAACGCCAATACCTTGTGGCTGTTTTCGCCAGACACGGCCAAAGCGATCTTCAACACGCGCGACGGGCAGACCTGGACCCAGGTCGCGGGGTTCGGCGAGAGTTTTCCGGCGCGTTCGAATGCCGGCGGCGTGTACTGGAAGGGCAAGTTTTGGCTGATGGGTGGGGACACCGGAGCGCAGCGTCTGAATGACATATGGAGCAGCAGTGACGGCATGCAATGGACCCAGGTGACCGCGAATGCGGCCTGGCCCGGACGCAGTGATTTCGGCTGCGTGGTGTTCAAGGACAAACTGTGGGTGCTAGGGGGCTCTGACCAGAGCTATCAGCTTCTCAATGATCTGTGGTGCTCAAGCGACGGCAGCAACTGGCAAAAGGTCGGTACGGCCGGCTGGACGCCGCGTTCGCGGTTTGGGATCGCTGCATCGGACACCACCCTGTATGTCGTTGGCGGACAGACCGATATCAACACGGTCAGCAATGATGTGTGGACCAGCAGCCAGGGGAACACGTGGGAAGAGCAGCCGCCGCTGCCGGCGTCGGCTCGCTCGTCTCCGACCGTGTTCACCAGTGACGGCGGCGTGTTTGTCCTGGGCGGGGTCGCGCCGGATGGCTCGGCGTTGGGGGATCTCAATTGTTATTCGGACAATAGCTGGAGTGTGCTGCCGGGCTTGGCCTGGAGTGTATCGCGCCCGGGTTCCACATTGTTTCGCGGTGGCTTGTGGATTGCAGGTGGGACCACCGGGACCCATACCCCGAGTGCCGGGCCAAACAAGACGGTGTATGCGTTGATGCTCTAGGCTGGCTTTGCCGCCAGCCAACTGACCGAGCTGACAACAGCTGCCTGGGGCGCGGCGGGCAGATGGAGTTTCGTTTACATCAGCGATAGCCGTTCCATAGACAGGGCAGGCGATTGCATGCTGCCAAGCGGGCACCAAAATTCTCCATCGTTAAGCCATAGCCGTAGGCGGCAACTCCAATTGCTTTTTGGGTGTGAACCGATCGCGCGAACGCCGCAAAACTTCGGATATTCTCAATCAGCACAATAGCCGTTGGGTGAGCTGGCCCAGCGGTGAGGATGCAGAGTTCACCGCCTGGATGTCCTTTAGTGGTCCAGATTCCCTTCGTTCACCTGAATAAGGCGCCTGTGCTCAAGATTCAGGATGTCGATCAAGGTCGCCTGAATTCAGGGCCTCAATGCAATAGCTTTGATTTAAGCGTAGTTAATCAGGACGTATGAGTTTCCCTGCCGTACAAAGGAGCAAGAGGTGCAACTCCCTGTCCAGTGAACCCGAGTCGAGCAGCCGATACGATCGTAGAAGCAGCATCCGCAACTACTTTCACACCTGGAGTTGATGAACTGGTTACTTTTGAAATTGCCCCGTTATCTAGTTCGACACCGAAGGTTGATGTTTCGAATCAGCCGGGTTCGTAAGAAATGTATTTAATATTTAGTGGGTCAACACCTCGGTTTGTATGATTTTCAAAACGACCTGACCGGTTGATTGTAAGCCGCCGGCAAACCCATCTTCCCCCGCCCTTTAAGCGCTGACAGGGTGTCCACTGCGACGCGGAGGTGATACATCATGACCCTCTCGCGTCAAGTTCTTTGGGAACATTATTTATCTATCCTTCAAAGAAATCCTACACTGTTTCTTTCTATGCTTGCATTTATTAAATATGGGACGTTGTTCTTAAGCCTAGAAGATAAGATTCTGACGTCGATAGATACCATGATGGATTATGTTAATGGCTCGTGGGTGCTAATTGAAGACTTTCCTATTAGTCCCTTTGGTTCCGATTACTCAGTTGCGACGATTGGAAGGCTCATGGAGGACAGAGCGTCTAATCGGTTGAGTGCTAAGTTTAAGGTTGAGTGTTTGTATACTCCCACAGCGACGAAAGAAAATCTGATCCGGGATGTGCGTCGTTGGTTTATGCCTCTGATGACCTGCATGGGGGGCTTAATAAGGCCGGGTGGTGGTGAAATGACATTTTATACCAACAGTGGAGGATACTTCTTGATAGATCCTGTTTATGGGGAGTTGCAAGACAGTGTGAGTTATCTTTCCTTCAAAGCATGGAATGGAGAGGATGCCGTCTATTCAGAGTCGGACTTGGCTCGTATTTAGTCGGCAAAAACACTGATTTATTTAATGCTCATCCGAACGATACACTGGGTGCCTTGATTTATCTGAGGGTGTTTGAAAAAGTCAGTGTTTTTTTAAGTTTTCAGCGGGGGCGTCAGGGGCTTGGGTATTTTGTCGTTGAGGTAGGGCAGAAGGATCTAAACATACTTCTTGAAAACCCCCACTGTTACATTCACGGCCACTCCCAACATCAACGTTGCCGGCAGCAGGATCCAGAGAGGGTGAATACTTATCGGCAACGTCAAGTAGGCCACCCAAGGTAACACCGCCAACGGCAGAATCGTGGCCCGTTCCCGATGGTAGAGAAAACTTGACTCTCGCCCGGCTTGCCGTGTCTCTTCGACAAATCCAAATATAGGCGGCAGAATGTCTATAGAGCGGCTATTCGGTTGGCTTAAGCACTGGCGCAATTTGACATTTCCGCACTTTAAATGGGGCGTTAAAGGTCTGCTGTATACAAGGATACGAACACCGTGGCATCTGTAATAGGCCGCAAGATGTATTGCCGGAACGCTTACAAATGAGGTGGTCTCTCGCACTGAAAACAGGGGTTTGGTCGCAAAAAAAGGCGCTCCGAAGAGCGCCTAATTTACTGCTATCAGTTGAGTTGTTTCAGATCGGACTTCCCCGAGCTATCGATGTTGATGCGCCGGGGCTTGGCTTCCTCCGGTACAACTCGCAGCAGATCTATGCTCAATAATCCATTGGTCAACGATGCATTTTGAACCTCTATGTGATCCGCCAAACGGAAGGACAGTCGAAACGCACGTTGCGCGATTCCCTGATGCAGGTAGATCGCCTCCTTATCGTTTTCTCGTTTGCCTCCAGCGATGGTCAAAACTTCCTTCTCTACTTGAAGATCCAGATCCTCCTCAGACAAACCCGCCACAGCTATGACGATTCGATAGTGATCATCGCCATGCTTCTCGACGTTATGAGGTGGATAGGTAGTCGAGGCCGCCTCGCTGCGAAGCGCGGATTCGAAAAGGTCGTTGAAACGATCGAAGCCTACGGACTGACGGAACAGTGGGGCTAACGAAAAGGTAGTAGCCATTGCTAAATCTCCTGAGTTTTCTCCAAGTGATTTATGCCGCGACCCGGTTTCGGCATCGCGTACAAAATATATAGCTACGTCAGAAAAACGATTCAAGAACAGCCAAAATGATTTTTTGTTCTAAAATGTCAGGGTCGCTAAAAAGATTATTTATATGCGTATGGATCATTCCGAAAGCGCGGATCAATACCCCGGCGAGTTTCTCCGGCGCTTCAAGGGATCGTGATCGGCAGGGCGGAGTTTTTCAAGGTCGTTGTCGCGTCACCGTGTAACTAGGGTGCTCTTTTCTCGACCGGCTGTTGCCGATCCGGGTTCAACAGTACCGTGCCCATCGGCTCTTGGTTTCGTGTCTGTCCAGACCAGCGTTAGTGGCTCGTAACTGGGGTTGAAGGCATCCAGTAGATTGCGTAGACGCAGTCATATCCTCAGAATGATTTTTTCGTGACGATATTACAATTCGGTCACTGGTTGTCAGCCGCCTTTGAGGTGAGTAAGCTGTTTGCATGAACCAGCCAATACCAGCACCCAGCGTCCGTGGTCCAGTGGACCATGAGATCCGAGACCAGATTGTCGCGGCGGCCAACGAACATTTCAGTCAATATGGTTACGGCAAGACCACTGTGTCCGACCTGGCCAAGGCCATCGGGTTCTCCAAGGCTTACATCTACAAGTTTTTTGATTCCAAGCAGGCGATCGGCGAAGCCATTTGCAAAAATTGTCTGACGCAAATCGTTGCCGCCGTGGAGAAGGCCATCAATGTCGATGGTATTTCGCCAACGGAGCGCTTTAGACGTTTGGTCAAGACCCTGGTGGCCACGAGCGCGGACTTGTTCTTCAATGACCGAAAGCTCTACGACATTGCCGCGTTTTCTGCCTCGGAGCGCTGGCCAAGCTCGGAGGTCTATGACGCACAAATCAAAAGCTTTGTGTTGCAAATCGTACGAGAGGGGCGAGAACTCGGTGAGTTCGAGCGCAGAACGCCACTGGACGAGACGGTAGATGCGATACATCTGGCACTACGGCCTTTCGTCAATCCGTTGCTGTTGCAGTACAACCTCGATCTCATCGAGGACGCCCCCACGCTCACCTCCAACCTCATCTTGCGTAGCCTCATGCCCTGAGCTTCGGCTGAGGACTCATATCATTCCAATGTAACGACGCATTCCCCCCTTGCGATCCCCCCCTCAATGAAAGGTGTTCATTTGCCTGGATTGTGACTATTTAAATAAATAGTCACGTGAATAAGTATGGCGCTTCCGTTCTTGAGCGATCGCCATGATTCGGAGTCGCCGCAGGCCTTCGTTTTTCTCCAGGTCAGGTCTTTGGGTTTTATGTGCCTTTCAGGCGCCCATGATGCGTGCCATGAGACCTTGGTGAAACCGACGCGGCGTGGCCCAGATCAGGACGGTCATAGCCTTGTTGCCAAAGCCCGGCACGACACTCAATCGTCCGGCTTGCAGTGCCCGAATGCCTGCGCGGACCACGGGTTGTGGCTGCATCATGACCATTTTCAAGGCTGGCGTAATCGTTTGCCTGGCGCTTTGTGCAAACCCGGTATCCGACATCCCCGGACAGAGTGCCGTCACGATGATGCCGTCGCTTTTGAGTTCACGATGCAACGCATCAGAGAAGCGCAGCACGTAAGCTTTAGCGGCAGAGTAAACGGCAAAATTCTTCACGCCTTGAAAAGACAGCAGGCTGGCGACCATCAGGATGTGTCCACGCTTGCGGGCTCGCATGTCTAGCGCGAAGACGTGAGTCAGGGCCGTCAGACTGGCGATATCCAGATCAATCATGGCCAGGGAACGATCCAGGGGCTGATCCAGAAAAGGCCCTTGCAATCCATGTCCCGCATTGTTGATGAGCACATCGACCACTATTTTGCGCTCGCTCAGCCGCTGATGCAGTTCGATGACCGCGGGGATCGACGACAGGTCTACTTGCTCGACGATCACATCGATGGCGAAACGCTGGCGCAACTGCGCTGATAACGCTTCGAGCTTATCCAGCCTGCGTGCTACCAGGACAAGCGATTTCCCCTGCGCGGCATATTGTCGGGCAAACTCCTCGCCAAACCCGCTTGAAGCGCCTGTGATGAGTACCCAGGAATGTTCGTTTGGTTTCATATCGCTGATCTCGGGTTGTTGAGCCAATAGAGGAGGGGCATGAAGAACTGCCAGGTCTGATCAGTTCAGCGACTGGCCACCGGTTTGGTTTCTGGCGGTTGCCAGCCACCCCCCAGGGCCCTGAATGCAGCGACCGCCGCCCGTGCCGATTCCGTTCGCGCTTGCGCCCTGGCATCGGAGGCTTGCAGCAGTGTCCCGTCGGCAGTCAGAACATCGATCAGGCTGGCCGTGCCTTTCTGATAGGCAATGAACGACGACTGCTGAGCCTGTGCCAACGACGCTTCGCCCCGGGTGAGGGTGGTTGTCTGGGCCTCTCGATTCACCAGTGCGGAGAATGCATTCTCAACGTCCTCGGTGGCGCGCAGTACGGACTGGCGATATGCGGCGAGGGCTTCGGCTTCCTGTCCCTTGGCTTGATCGATTTGGGCGTTGATGCGGCCAAAGTCGAAGAGTCTCCAGCGCAGACCCAATGTGCCCGCCGACTGGCTGGCGCCGTTGCTGAAAAGATTGCCGCCGGATACGGAGGTGGCGCTGCCCAGCAATGCGCTGAGGGAGAATTTGGGGTAGTACTCGGCAACTGCCTCTGCGATGCGCGCATTGGAGGCCGCGAGGTGGCGTTCGGCCACGATGAGGTCTGGCCTGCGGCGCAGCAAATCGGCCGGTGTTCCCGTGCCCTTTATCTGCGGCGCGAGAGGAATGTTTCCCGCGTTTGCCAGTTGCGTGCGATGCGTGCCGGGCGGGGTGCCTAACATGATATCCAATGCATTCATTGCGGCATCCAGGCCAGTCTGCAGAGCCGGCACTGTCGCTTGGACCTGGGCCAGCGTGCCCTCGGTCTGGCGAACCTGATAGCTGGCGGCGAGGCCCTTGCTGTAGAGCAGTTGGACCTTCTCCAGCAGTTCCTGCTGCGTTTTGACCTGTTGGTTCGCAATGTTCAGGCGGGCCTGCAATCCTCGGACGGTGATGTAGATATCGGCGGTCTGCGCCGAAACCGCCAGCCTTGTGGCTGCGGCGCCCGCCTCGGAAGCTTGGTACTCGGCCAATGCTGCTTCGCGTCCACGACGCAGGCCACCAAAGAGGTCCAACTCCCAGCTGGCACCGAGGTTGAGTTCGTAAGCACTTCCGTACCGATCATAGCCAGGCGTTGAATTCAGCACCTGGCCGAGCGGGGTTTCGACTGATTGGTGGGCGCGCGCAGCCTGGCCGCTGATATTGCCCGAGGGTAGTAAAGCGGCATTGGCCGAACCCAGGCCCGCCCGCGCCTGCGCGACTCGCGCCGAGGCCTGCGCCAGGTCCAGGTTCTGCTCGAGTGCCTTGGCGACGAACTCGGTCAGCGCCGGATCATCAAAGCCTTCCCACCAGTCCACGAGATTGGCGGGCATCGCCGCGGGTCGCTGTTCGACAAGGGGCTGGCCCAGGAAACGGTCCGGAAGCGGAGCGTCCGGACGGTGGTAGTCCGGACCGACCGCGCAACCTGCTATCAAGCTGGCGCTCACCAAAAGAGCTACGGGGCGCAAAGAAGGCATTGAGATTCCTTGAGTCGAAAATGAATTGTGACTATATTTCATAATGGTCACTAATTGTCAATTGACGCCCATGGACTAAATAATCTGGACGGGATACAGAAGGCGTTGATGCATTTGGCCCCGCTGATGTTGCGCAGTTTGGCACTCTGAATGTGACCATTGACAGTAATGGTCACTAGTCTGAGAATATGGCTCCAGTCCTATTCCATTCAGTAAGGGTACCCATGCACCGGCTTCGACCTATCACCATTGCCGCTTGCTTGTTGCCTCTCGTCCTGGCGGCGTGTGGCGATTCATCCACCGCCCAAGATCCGCGCACGCTTGCGCCCCTGGTCAGGGTCTCTGAGGTTCAGGGTTCGTCCGACACCGCGCGATCTTTCACCGGCGTCGTGGCGGCTCGTGTCCAGAGTGATCTGGGGTTCCGGGTGTCAGGCAAGGTACTTGAGCGTCTGGTTGATACCGGTCAGGCCGTCAAACGTGGTCAGCCGCTCATGCGTCTCGACCCCATCGACTTGGGGTTGCAAGCACGAGCGCAGCAGGAAGCGGTCGCTGCCGCCAAAGCCCGAGCCAAACAGACCGCGGATGACGAGGCTCGCTATCGTGATCTGGTTGTCGCCGGTGCCATTTCCGCCTCGGGCTACGACCAGATCAAAGCCGCAGCCGATACCGCGAAGGCGCAACTGAGCGCCGCGCAAGCCCAGGCTGACGTGGCCCGTAATGCGTCGGGCTATGCCGTGCTGCTCGCGGACGCCGACGGTGTTGTGATGGAGACGCTCGCCGAGCCAGGGCAGGTGATCAGCCCTGGGCAAATCGTGATTCGACTGGCGCGGGCCGGGCAGCGCGAAGCCATCGTGCAGTTGCCGGAGACGTTGCGTCCGGCCACCGGGTCCACCGCGCAGGCGACGCTCTATGGCAATACTTCGGGGACGGTCACCGCGAAGCTGAGGCTGCTTTCCGACTCGGCGGATCGTATGACACGCACCTTTGAGGCGCGGTATGTATTGGAGGGCGCGCTGGCCAATGCGCCGCTGGGTTCGACCGTCACCCTTCGAATCGCCGAAGGCTCTGCGCAAGGGCCGGTCCTGCAAGTTCCGATCGCTGCCGTCTATGATCCGGGCAAGGGAACGGGTGTGTGGGTCATTGCCGGCGAACCGGCGAAAGTCAGCTGGCGACCTGTTCAGGTCCTGGGCTTGAGCGACGACGCCGCCCGAATAGCCGGTGATCTCAAGGTTGGCGAGCGCATTGTCGGGCTGGGCGCACATCTACTGCACGATGGCGAGGAAGTGCGGTTGACCCAACAGGGTGATGTGAAGGTTGCCGGGGGCCGTCAATGAGCCTCAATTTATCGGCGCTCGCCGTTCGCGAGCGCTCTATCACGGTGTTTCTGATCTTCCTGATTGCTGTCGCGGGCACGCTGGCGTTCTTCCAGCTGGGGCGTGCGGAGGACCCGCCGTTCACGGTCAAGCAATTGACCGTCATCACGGCATGGCCGGGCGCGACGGCCCAGGAGATGCAGGATCAGGTCGCAGAACCCTTGGAAAAGCGCCTGCAAGAGTTGAAATGGTACGACCGCACGGAAACCTACACCCGCCCGGGACTGGCTTTCACCATGGTGTCGTTGGTCGATCGCACGCCGCCTTCGCAAGTACAGGAGGAGTTCTATCAGGCGCGCAAGAAACTCGACGATGAGGCCGCGAGACTGCCGGCGGGTGTTATCGGGCCGATGGTCAACGACGAGTTTTCCGATGTGACATTCGCGCTGTTCGCCCTCAAAGCCAAAGGCGAACCGCAGCGTCTATTGGTGCGTGATGCTGAGTCGTTGCGCCAGCGCCTGTTGCACGTGGCGGGCGTGAAAAAGGTCAACATCATCGGCGAGCAGGCTGAACGCATCTTTGTTTCCTTCTCCCATGACCGGCTGGCCACATTGGGTGTCTCGCCCCAGGATATCTTCGCCGCGCTGAACAGCCAGAACCTGCTCACGCCCGCTGGTTCGATCGAAACCAAAGGGCCGCAGGTCGTCCTGCGGGTGGAGGGTGCCTTCGATAAACTGGCGAACATTCGTGACACCCCCCTTGCGATTCAAGGCCGCGCGCTCAAGCTCTCGGACGTCGCGACAGTCGAGCGCGGATATGAAGATCCGGCCACCTTCCTGGTGCGCAATAACGGCGAAGAGGCGCTGTTGCTGGGTGTCGTGATGCGTGAAGGCTGGAACGGCCTGGACCTGGGCAAGGCCCTGGACGCGGAAACGGCCAAGATCAATGAAGGCATGCCACTGGGCATGACGCTCACCAAGGTCACCGATCAATCGGTAAATATCGACTCGGCGGTCGGCGAGTTCATGGTCAAGTTCTTCGTCGCGCTGCTGGTGGTGATGCTTGTCTGCTTTCTCAGCATGGGCTGGCGGGTCGGTGTGGTGGTCGCGGCGGCTGTGCCGTTGACGTTGGCCGTGGTGTTTGTAGTGATGGCGGCCACCGGAAAGAACTTCGACCGTATTACCCTCGGTTCGCTGATCCTGGCACTCGGGCTGCTGGTGGACGATGCCATCATCGCCATCGAAATGATGGTGGTGAAAATGGAGGAGGGCTACGACCGGATCAAGGCCTCCGCGTATGCCTGGAGCCATACGGCCGCACCGATGCTGTCCGGTACGCTGGTGACGGCTATCGGCTTTATGCCCAATGGCTTCGCACAATCGACTGCCGGCGAGTACACCAGCAACATGTTCTGGATCGTCGGCATTGCCCTGATTGCTTCCTGGGTGGTCGCCGTGGCCTTTACCCCGTATTTGGGCGTGAAGCTGTTGCCGGACATCAAGAAAGTCGAGGGTGGTCACGGGGCCATCTACAACACGCCTCATTACAACCGCTTTCGCCGGATTCTGACCCGCGTCATCGCCCGCAAATGGTGGGTGGCCGGCACTGTGATCGGTACCTTTGTCGTGGCCATTCTCGGCATGGGCCTGGTCAAGAAACAGTTCTTCCCGACCTCGGACCGCCCAGAGGTGCTGATCGAAGTGCAAATGCCGTATGGCACCTCAATCGAGCAGACTAGTGCCACCACCGCCAAAATTGAGGCTTGGCTGCAAAAGCAGGCTGAGGCAAAAATCGTCACGGCGTATGTCGGGCAAGGTGCGCCACGTTTCTATCTGGCCATGGCGCCGGAACTCCCCGATCCGTCTTTCGCGAAGATTGTGGTGCTGACGGATAGCCAGGAGGCGCGCGAGGTACTCAAGTTCCGTCTCCGCGAGGCTGCGGCGGAGGGACTTGCCCCAGAGGCGCGTGTCAGGGTGACTCAGCTTGTTTTTGGGCCGTACTCGCCATTCCCTGTTGCCTACCGGGTGATGGGGCCTGACCCGTCGAAATTGCGTGAGATCGCAGACCAGGTCGAGAGTGTCATGCAGGCGAGCCCGCTGATGCGGACCGTCAATACCGACTGGGGGGCGCTGACGCCAACGTTGCATTTCAGCCTGGACCAGGATCGCCTGCAGGCGGTAGGCCTGACGTCAAATGCCGTCGCCCAGCAGTTACAGTTCCTGCTCACGGGGGCGCCGATCACGGCGGTTCGCGAGGACATCCGTTCGGTGCAGGTGGTCGGTCGCGCCGCGGGTGATATTCGGCTCGATCCCGCCAAGATAGAAGGTTTTACCCTGGTGGGCGCGGCGGGGCAGCGTATTCCGCTGTCCCAGGTCGGAGAGGTTGATGTGCGCATGGAGGAGCCGATCCTGCGGCGACGTGATCGTACCCCGACCATTACCGTGCGCGGCGACATTGCCGAAGACTTGCAGCCGCCAGACGTATCGAGCGCGATCCTCAAGGAACTGCAACCGATCATTGACAGCCTCCCTGACGGCTATCGAATCGAGCAGGCGGGGGCGATCGAGGAGTCGGGAAAGGCGGGCAAAGCGATCGTGCCGCTGGTCCCGATCATGGTCGCCCTGACGTTGCTGATAATCATCGTTCAGGTACGATCGATCTCGGCCATGATCATGGTGTTCCTCACTGCGCCGCTTGGGCTGATCGGCGTGGTACCCACCTTGCTGGTTTTCAACCAGCCGTTTGGTATCAACGCCCTGGTCGGCCTGATCGCCCTTTCGGGCATCCTGATGCGCAATACGCTGATCCTGATCGGACAGATCCATCACAACGGGCAAGACGGGCTGGTTCCTTTCCATGCGGTGATCGAAGCCACCGTGCAGCGGGCCCGTCCAGTATTACTGACGGCATTGGCGGCCATCCTGGCGTTCATCCCTCTGACGCACTCGGTCTTCTGGGGGACGTTGGCCTACACCCTGATCGGAGGCACGTTCGGTGGCACCATCATGACGCTGGTGTTCCTGCCGGCGATGTATTCCATCTGGTTCAAGATCTGTCCCGATAATGAGAGGGGCCAATGATTGATCTCGAAGGTCAAAAACAAATCGTAGTCACGGGCGCCGATGCAATTGTATCGAATCGCTCGTCGACGACGCTCGTGCCATGTAAGGGGGACGTGCATTGATCAGCCTATGGCTGCACAGACAATAATTTCCACCAGCAGCCGCGGATCCGCCAGTTTCGCCTCGCCACAGGCGCGGGCGGGGGCGTGGCCGGTTGGAACCCAGCTATCCCAGACGGTATTCATGGCTTCGAAGTCGGCCATGTCCGCGAGCCAGATGGTGACTTGCAGCAATTGTTCTCGCGTTGAACCCGCCTCCTTCAGCAAGGCATCAACGCGCGCAAGCGCGTCGCGGGTCTGCTCGGTGACATCGTGCCGGGGGTCGCCGACTTGTCCGGCCAGATACAGGGTGTTGCCGTGGATGACGATCTGGCTCATGCGTGGGTTGGTGTGTTTGCGTTCGATGGTTTGCATCAATTGCTCTCCTGCGAAATGGCGGCGCTCAGAAACGTCGCACCGAAAAACGTTCAAGCCATTGCGGCGTTTTGCCGGCAATGCAGTCCGCGACCAACTCTCCGGTCGCGCCGGCGAGGGTCAGGCCCAGGTGTTGGTGGCCGAAGGCGTAGATCAATCGAGGTTCGTTCGGTGAGGGCCCGATGACCGGCAACGAGTCAGGCAGCGACGGCCGGAATCCAAGCCATTTCCGAGCGACAGGTTCTGTCAGTCCCATGACTCGGCGCACATGCCGCTCCAGATAATCAAACCGCTTGGGATTGGCCGGGTCGTTGATCGAACCGAGCTCGACCGTACCCGCGACCCTCAACCGTCCGGCCATGGGCGTCATGTAGAACGCACTTTCCACCGGGCAGCATGGACGGTTGAGCAGGGTGTCTTGCAGATCAAACTCAATGTGATAACCGCGCTCGGTATCCAGCGGAATGTGATCGCCGACCTGGCGCGCCAGCGCCGCGGACCAGGCGCCGCCACACAGCACCACCCGGTCGGCGCGATAGGACTGGCCTTCGGCGCTGAGCAGATGCAGGCCGTCGCTGTGCCTTTGCAGGCCGGTGATCGTTGCCTGATGCAACGCCCCTTCAGCCACCAACGGTGCCGCCAGCGCTTCAATGAAGGCACGCGGGTCATCCATGTGGGACGACTCGGGAAACAGGATACCGGCCACCGACTTGCCCGCCAGGGCCGGTTCCAGCTGTTCGACATCGGTAGCGTTCAGTACCTGCTGTGCGATACCCAGCGAGCGGCGCAATTCGATGGCGGCCTGGGCGCCGGCAAAACCTTGTTCAGTGCCGTAGGCATAGAGGCAGCCGTTGTGACGCAGATGCTGGTCGGCCTCTGGGCAGTCAGCCAGCAATGGCGCATAACCGCTGTAGGTGTGTTGCAGTATTTTGCTCAGGGCCAGTGTGTTGGCTTCACAGCGCGAGGCGCGACATTCATTGAGAAACCGCAACAGCCAGGGCATCAGCCGGGGCAGGCGTGCCCAGTTGATGACGAAGGGCGAGTCCGGCGAAAACAGCAACGACGGGATCGCCTTCAGCAACGATGGCTGGGCAATGGGCATCACGCCGTAGGGCGCGAGGGTGCCGGCATTGCCGTAAGAGGCCCCGGAGGCGATCGCGTCGCGCTCGAGCAACAACACCCGGTAGCCCTGGCGACGTAGCCAGAGTGCGCTCGCAACCCCGACGACACCGGCACCGACAACGGCAATTTCGCAATGGACTGGCTGTGTCATGTCCTCAGATCCGGTTGTGCATGTAGAGATGACCCTGGCGCGCCAGTTGGCTGATCACTCCCAGGGCCTTGACCAGATGCTCGCGCGACAGGGCCGCGGAGATATTGATGCGCACGGCTTGCGGCGACAGTTCCGGACGCAGGGTGAAGGCTCCACCGGCCAGTAGCACGACACCGCGGTCCTGGCACAGCCGGGCGAAACGCGAGCCGGTCCAGGGTTCCGGCAGCACTAGCCAGGCATGGGTGCCGGTAGCGCTGTGCTGGAATTCCAGGCCTTCAAGATGAGTCGCCAACAGTGCCTGGCGGATCCGCAATTCTTCGCGCTGCTCCGAGACCAGCTGTTCGGCGTGGCCATCCTCGATCAATTGGGTCGCGATCAGTGCCGTCAGTGGCGAGGTGCTCCAGCAATCGATGCGTTGCATGGCGGCAATGTCTTGCACCAACGGCTGGGGCGCCATGACAAAACCCATGCGCAGCCCGGGGGCGATGCATTTGGAGAGGGCTGAAATATAAATCGTCCGCTCAGGCATCAGTGAGGCGAAGGAGGGCGGCGATTGATCCAGCAGGGGCCGATAGACATCGTCCTCGATCACCAGCAGGTTGGTTTCGCGAATCACCGCGGCCAGTGCCTCGCGGCGCTCGGCATCCAGGGTAATGGCGGTCGGGTTATGGATCGAAGGCACCAGAAACAGCAGTCGTGGCTGATGTTCGGCGCAAGCCAGGCGCAAGGCTTCGGGTGACATGCCGCGCGCGTCGGCGTCGACGCCGACCAGAATCAGGCCCAGCGAGCGGCACAAGGCGTTGATGCCTTGGTAGGTCACGCTGTCGGCCAGCACGGTGTCACCGCTGTTGGTCAGGCTGCGCAGGGTATTGGCGATGCCATGTTGAGCGCCCTCGACTATCAGCATCTGCCCGGCCTCGGCGTGTACGCCGGTGTGGCGTAGCCACTGCGCGGCGGCTTCACGGGCCCAGAGCGGGCCTTCGGACGGGTGATAGTCCTTCATGTCGCTAAAGCGTGGATCGCTGGAGAGACGCGGTAGTAACTGCGCCAGTACCCGATTGAAGCCATCGGTGGCCGGCCGGTTGACGCTGAGGTCCACGGTGCCCGGGTCGTTGCTCGGCGCCGACTGGAACTGTGCGGCCGGATGCCGCGGCAGGGCGACTTGGGTGCCACGCCCCGGCCGGCTTTCGACCAGGCCTTTCTGCTGCAGCACGGCCATGGCCTTGGTCACCGTGGTGATGTTCAGCCCCAGTGCGCTGGCGAACTCGCGATGCGGCGGCAGGCGCTCGCCCGGCTTGAGCTTGCCGTGGCGGATCGCTTCAGCCAGTGAGTCGGCCAATTGGGCGTAAAGGGTTTCCGCTTTGTCACGCTGCAAGGCCGCGCTGGCCTTGAGTTCGTCCAGCAGTTGTTCGAATTGACTCATGGTGCTTTATCCCTGCTTGTCATGCTTGTAGCAAGACAATAAGCAAATTTGTATTGCTTTTTATCCGATACAAGTCCTGTTGACAAGCGAAAAAACCGTGATTAGTGTGTGAGTTGTAATGCTTGTCATGCATCACAATAAGAGAAAATGGCTGTCACTCCCAACGCAGTGGGGTATGCACATGGTGATCGACATGTTCCAGCCGGGCTCGTCCCGACAACCACCGGCCGTTCAGCTCGTTGCTGGGCGGCACAGAGTATGCAGGAGCCACGGCGGCGGCGCGACCGAGCTGCGAAATGTGGCGGTTGGCGTGGTTGCCCTAAGCTGTGGTGAGCGTGATTACGGGTGTTTTGGGTGATGCAACCCAGGACGATCGAACCATGGATGGCGTTTGAATTGTACGGCTTGTAATGGTCCAGAATAATCATTAACCAATAGGTGATCTATGTCCGACTTCAAATTCGACACCCTGGGACTCTCTCGGCGCGGGCTGCTCAAAGCCGCCGGCTACGGTTCACTGGCGGCCTTGGTGGGCAGTGCGATGACCCCGATGTCCTTCGCCTTCGCCGCTGGGAAACCGATCAAGACCGTACGTCCCGGCTACCTGACGGCCGCGTGTCTCGGCGACATGCCCTTGGGCGCGTTGCGCGAAGGCGTTCCGGTCGGCACCGACCTGGAGTTGCTGAAGATCATTGCCGATCGCCTCGAACTCAAGCTCGATGTACTGACCATGGGCTTCCCGGCGGTGGTCGAAGCCGTCAGGTCGGGACGTGCCGACTGGTTCGGTGGCAATTTCGCCTGGAACCCGATGCGCTCGAAGATCCTGCTGTTGACCGACCCGGTGTTCTACACCGGTGCCTACGTGATCATGCGCGACAGCGAGCCGTTCGAGACGTCTATCACCGTGAACGATGTCAAAGGCCGCACCATCGGTGCCATCACCGGTTATTTCACCATCCCCGACATGAAGAAAATCGACGGTGTGAAAGAGGTCAAGCTCTATGACAACACCGACTCCTGCCTGCGTGACGTGCGGGCCGGGCGCCTGGATTTTGCCGTGCTGGACGCTCCGACCATCGACTACATGATCCTTCAGGACCCCAGCCTCAAGCTCAAACAGATCCCCATGTCCTACGATGAAAAATTCCCCAGCCTGACCGCCAAGTTCGAGGCGATCTGGGGCGTTCATCCGCAGAACCAGGACTTGTTCGATGGCGTGAACCAGGGCCTGCGCTGGCTCAAGAGTACCGATCAGATCAAGCCGGTCCTTGCCAAGTACGGGATCAAGAACCCCGACTACCTTGCGCCTCCCGCCAAGGATCCGCGCATCGGTGTCGACCGGGACGAGAAGGGCAACCTTATCGGGCCGTTCGAGCACCCGCCGCGGGATTTCAGCCAGTCCTTCGCCTGAATCGACGTCACGATCACGCTTGGCCTCATCCACTCACGGACATTACACATGGCTGAATCAACCCCACTGGTGCGGATCGAGGGACTCTACAAGTCCTTCGGTAGCCTGGACGTTCTCAAAGGTATCGACCTCGATGTACAGCAGGGTCAGAAGATTTCGCTTATCGGGCCCAGCGGGTCGGGCAAGACCACCCTGCTGCGCTGCGTCAACTACCTCGAAGAACCGACCCGAGGTGATATTTACATCGATAACGAACTGATCGGCCAGCGTCTGGTGGGCACACGGAAAGTGCCTATGAGCGATAAGGAGCTGGCGCGCATGCGCACCGAGATCGGCATGGTGTTCCAGCGCTTCAACCTGTTTCCGCACCTCTCGGTCCTGGAAAACATCATCCTCGGGCCGCTCAAGGTGCAACAGCGCAGTCGCGCGGAAGCGGTGGAGCTGGCCGAAGACCTGCTGAACAAGGTGGGCATGTTCGCCAAGCGTGATGTCTATCCGGAACAGCTCTCGGGCGGGCAACAGCAGCGCATTGCAATCGCCCGGGCGCTGGCGATGCGGCCCAAGTTGATGCTGTTCGACGAGGCGACCTCGGCGCTGGACCCGGAACTGGTGGGTGAAGTACTGACCGTCATGCGCAAGCTGGCGGAAGAGGGCATGACGATGATCATCGTCACCCACGAAATGCATTTCGCCGAAAGTGTCTCCGATCAGGTGATCTTCATGGCCGACGGTAACATTGTCGAGCAGGGGCCGCCCCGGCAGATTTTTCGCGAGAGCCAGGTCGAACGCACCCGTTCCTTTATCCGTGCCGTGCAGGAGCATTGATCGATGCTCGATTCGACTGCACTGCACAAAGCCATCGAGATGCTGCCGTACTTTTTGAAGGTGCTGGGCATCGGCGCGCTGACCACCGTCGGCTTGACCGCCGCGGCGTTCGTCGTGGCAACGTTGCTGGGCTTTTGCCTGGCATTGATGCGGCTCTCGCGCAGCCGGGTCTTGAGTTTGCTGGCGAGCCTGTACCTGGAGGTGTTTCGCAACATACCGATCCTGACCCAGCTGTTCATCCTCTACTTCGGGCTGACGTACATCGGCATCACGCTGCCGGCGATCGGGGCGGCGATCATCGGTTTTGGCCTGAACGGTGCGGCGATCCTGTCGGAAGTGTTCCGTTCAAGCATCCGCACGATCGACCGTGGGCAAAGCGAAGCAGCGTTTTCCATCGGCATGACCCGCGCACTGGCGATGCGCATCATCGTATTGCCCCAGGCATTCAAGGTCGCCATTCCGGGGATGGCCAACTTCGCCATCGGCCTGCTCAAGGACACGTCCCTGGCATCGGCGGCGGCGGTGCCGGAGCTGACGTTCAAGGCGCGGATGCTGGTCAGTGAAACCTACCAGACCAATCAGATCTACTTTCTGCTGGCGATCATCTACCTGGTGTTGAGCCTGGTACTTTCCCACTGGGCGGCGAGAACCGAACGGCGACTCAAAGTCGTGAAGGAGAATTGATATGGGTTATGGCGAGTTGTGGGAAGCAACCCATGTCGAGTTGTTGGCTGCGGCCTGGGCCACGCTGCAGTTGGCGTTTGGCGCGCTGGTCATCGGTTTGATCGTCGGCCTGCTGGTGGCGCTGGCGAGACTCTCGAGCAATCGGCCATTGCGCCGTGCGGCGCTGATCTACATCGAGGTGTTTCGCGGCACCCCGGCGCTGGTGCAACTGTTCATCGTCTACTTCAGCCTGACCGAAGTCGGCGTTCAATTCAGCTCTTTCCAGGCGGCCATGATCGGCTTGGGGCTGAATGCGGCGGCTTATCTGTCGGAGATTTACCGTTCGGGCCTGGAGGCGGTGCCCAAGGGGCAGGTGGAAGCGGCGAAGGCGATTGGCATGCCTCATCTCAAGGTATTGCGCTGGGTCGTGTTGCCCCAGGCCATTCGTATCGTGCTGGCGCCCATCGGCAACGTGGCGATCTCGTTGTTGAAGGACACGTCCGTGGCATCGCTGATCGCGGCGCCGGACTTGATGCTGCGGGCCCAGGACTTGAGTAGCGTGTACTTCATGCCGCTGGAGATCTACATCCTCGTGGGCGCGATTTATTTTGCCCTGTGTTACCCGCTATCGCTGGGGGTGCGCTTACTGGAGCGCAAGTCGCGGCATTGAGCCAATGGCTTGTCCGGCTTTTATCCGGACAAGCCGCGCTGGATGCGGATACACCCCGCGCAATGGTCAATTTGACGCAAACGGCAGTCGCTCCGCGAACCAGGCCACCGCTTGGAGCTTGAACACTTCGGCCGGTGGCGTTAAAGGGTAGCGCTGATCATAGGCCAGGACGATGCGCTGGGCCGGCAATTCTTCCCGTATCGGGCGACAGACCAGGGGCTGGCCGTCGTAGCTACGGTCGCCGTAGGGGCGGGTGTAGGTCAGCGCCACGCCGAACCCGTTGGCCACCAGGCTGCGTTGGAATTCGAAGCTGTGGGTCCGTTGGACGCTTGCGGGGGAGAGCCCATGGAAGCTGAACAGATCCAGCACATGCTGCCAGCTATGGATCTGATCCGTCACCACCAGGTTGCATTCGCTCAGCGCCGCCAGACTCACCCGGGACTGGTTTGCCAGCGGGTGGTCGGCCGGCAACAGGGCATGGGCGGTCAACTGGCACAGCTCCACGCATTCCATGTGGGCCGGCAACCCGAGATCGTATGTCAGCGCCAACTCCAGGGCGCCTTCGGCAAGGCGCTTGCCCAGGTATTCGAAGCTGCCTTCGCGCATATCGACAGTGACCTGGGGGTAGTCGCGCTGGAGGTGCCGCAGGATCTGCGGCAGGCAGTACGGAGCCAGGTCCGCGTAACAGCCCAGCACCAGTTCCCCGGCAAAATCACTGCTATTGCTGCCGATATCCGCAAAGCTCCGCGCTTCGGCCAGGACGCGTTTTGCCTGGGCCATCACCGTGCGGCCGAAGGGGGTGAGGGACACGCCGAGCCCACGCTGGCGAACAAACAGCGGCTGGCCGAATAGCACCTCGAGTTCGGTAATGGCCGTGGAAATCGAGGGCTGGGAAACGTGCAGCTCTTCGGCCGCCAGCGTGAGATTGCCGTGCTTGGCCGCGGCGAGCGCGTAGCGGAGTTGTCGCAGGGTGAACTTCATAAGTTTTTCTTGGGAGATAAATCAATACTTATTATTTTATCATTGTTGTGTGCCGTGAAATATTTGTCCAGCGCCCACATTTATTTCCTCCTTCAAGGAGTTTCAGGTCATGGCACACAGCGCATTCACCCTTGACGAAAAAGATATCGAAGCGTTCCAGCGCGATGGCGCGGTTTGCCTGCGCGGTATTTTCACTGATTGGATCGAGACGATTGCCACCGGTATCGAACGCAACCTGGCGGAGCCTGGCGTTTACGCCAGCCACTACGTGGAGAAGGACGACAAACCGGGTGGTTTTTTTGATGACTATTGCAATTGGCAGCGGATTCCAGAGTTTCGCGCAACGGTGGAGCAGTCTCCTGCCGCCGCTATTGCCGCGGCCGTCATGCGTTCGCGTTCGGCGCAGTTCTTCCATGACCATGTGCTGGTCAAGGAGCCGGGGGCGCAGAAAGCCACGCCCTGGCATCAAGACATCCCCTATTACTTTGTCGAAGGACAGCAGAGCGTCAGTTTCTGGATCCCGGTGGACCCGGTGCGCGAGTCGACTCTGCGCCTGCTGGCCGGCTCGCACCGCTGGGAAAAAGGCATAAAACCCGTCCACTGGGCCGATCAAAGCGATTTTTACCGGGATGCGGATGGATACCGCGAGGCGCCCGATCCAGATAAGGAAGAGGGCCTGCAGGTTCTCGAGTGGGAGATGCAGCCCGGCGATGCGGTGCTGTTCGATTTTCGCACCGTGCATGGCGCCAGGGGCAATGCCTCGGCGCAGCGTCGACGGGTGCTGTCGCTGCGTTGGCTGGGCGACGATATCCGTTATTTCGAGCGTCCAGGACGGACCTCTCCACCGTATCCAGGGCATGCGATGCAGACCGGTCAGAGACTGCGCGAAGATTGGTTCCCGACGATACATCAAGGCGTTTGAGCTTCACGTTGAAAACCGATGTTCGCCACTGCGATGGCGAACACTTGCACTGCCATAACCCTGTTCTCTGTGTTGGAGCGTGCGATTGTGAAAATCAAAAAAAACCTTACCGCCACACTGATTTCCCTCGGCCTGTTGGCCGGTAGTGCTGCAAGCCAGGCCGCCAGTTGGTGCGAGTCGGGTAAACCGGTGAAATTCGCCGGGCTCAATTGGGAGAGCGGCATGTTGCTCACCGAGGTGTTGCAGATCGTGCTCAAGGACGGCTACGGCTGTGCAATCGACACCTTGCCGGGCAACTCCATCACCATGGAGAGCGCCTTGGGCAGCAACGACATCCAAGTGTTGTCTGAAGAGTGGGTCGGTCGCAGCGAAGTCTGGAACAAGGCGGCAGCGGCCGGCAGGGTCGTCGGTGTCGGCGCACCGATCGTTGGCGCCACCGAAGGCTGGTACGTGCCACGTTATGTGGTCGAAGGCGACGCCAGGCGCAACCTCAAGTCCAAGGCGCCCGGGCTGAAGAACATCGCCGACCTGGGTCAATACGCTGTGTTGTTCAAGGACCCGGAAGAGCCAAGCAAAGGCCGCTTCTACAACTGCCCGGCCGGCTGGACCTGTGAGCTGGAAAACAGCGAGATGCTGAAAAGCTACGGTCTGGAAGCGAGCTACACGAATTTCCGCCCGGGTACCGGCCCGGCGCTGGATGCCGCCGTGCTGTCGAGCTACAAGCGCGGCGAGCCGATCCTCTTCTACTACTGGTCGCCAACGCCGTTGATGGGGCAGGTCGACCTGGTCAAGCTGGAGGAGAAGTCGGGTGTCGACAAAAAGATCAGCATCCAGGTGGGGCTGTCCAAGGCTTTCCATGACCAGGCACCAGAACTGGTCGCGGTGCTGGAAAAGGTCAATCTGCCGATCGACCTGCTGAACCTGAACCTGGCCCGGATGACCAAGGAGCATATCGATTCTCCCAAGTTGGCGAAGATCTTCTTCAAGGAACACCCTGAGATTTGGCAGGCTTGGGTCAGCGCTGACGCTGCCAAGAAAATCAACGCGGCTCTGTAGGTCGACGATCTCCCGGCTAACCGCAAGGCTGGCCGGGAAGCTTGCCACAACCACTTGATCGAGGGTTCCAATGTTTCCCGAGCGTTTCACATTTTCCATCGCCGACTGGGTCAACCTTTGGGTCGATGCACTGGTGACCAACTACGGCGATGTGTTCCGCCAGATCTCCGACACCCTGTTGTGGGCCATCGTCAATCTCGAGGGCCTGCTGCGCCTGGCGCCCTGGTGGCTGATGCTGGCCATTGTCGGCGGTATCGCCTGGCACGCCACCCGCAAGCTGGTCACCACCACCGTTATCGTCGGCCTGCTGTTTCTGGTGGGGGCCGTCGGCCTGTGGGACAAGCTGATGCAGACCCTGGCCCTGATGCTGGTGGCCACCCTGATCTCGGTGCTGATCGGAATTCCCCTGGGAATTCTCTCGGCGCGCAGCAACCGCCTGCGTTCGGTGCTGATGCCGCTGTTGGACATCATGCAGACCATGCCCAGCTTCGTGTACCTGATCCCGGTGCTGATGCTGTTCGGCCTGGGCAAGGTCCCGGCGATTTTCGCCACGGTGATCTACGCCGCGCCGCCGCTGATCCGCCTGACCGACCTGGGCATCCGCCAGGTCGACGGCGAAGTCATGGAAGCGATCAACGCCTTTGGCGCCAACCGCTGGCAGCAGCTGTTCGGCGTGCAACTGCCGTTGGCCCTGCCGAGCATCATGGCCGGGATCAACCAGACCACCATGATGGCCTTGTCGATGGTGGTGATCGCCTCGATGATCGGCGCCCGTGGCTTGGGTGAGGATGTGCTGGTCGGGATTCAAACCCTCAATGTCGGACGCGGCCTGGAAGCGGGCCTGGCGATCGTGATTCTCGCGGTGGTGATCGACCGCATTACCCAGGCCTATGGTCGGCCACGGCATGAGGTGAGCAAATGAGCATGGCATCGATGAACAAGATCGAAGTGAAAAACGTCTGCAAGATCTACGGTGCCCGCGCTGAAGATGCGTTGAACATGATCCGCCGGAAGAAGACCAAGGATCAGGTCCTGGCCGAAACCGGCTGCGTGGTCGGGGTCAATGACCTGTCGCTGTCCATTGGCAGTGGCGAGATTTTTGTGATCATGGGACTGTCCGGTTCGGGGAAGTCGACCCTGGTGCGTCACTTCAACCGCCTGATCGACCCGACCTCCGGCGCGATCCTGGTCAATGGCGAAGACATCATGCAATACAACATGGACGCCTTGCGCCAATTCCGTCGGCACAAGATCAGCATGGTGTTCCAGAGCTTCGGCCTGCTGCCGCACCACACCGTGCTGGATAACGTCGCCTACGGCCTGAAAGTCCGTGGCGAGAGCACGGCAATGTGCTCCGAGCGTGCGCTGCACTGGATCGCTGCCGTGGGGCTCAAGGGCTACGAAAACAAATACCCGCATCAACTGTCTGGCGGCATGCGTCAGCGGGTCGGTCTGGCTCGGGCCCTGGCCGCCGACACGGATATCATCCTGATGGATGAAGCTTTCAGCGCCCTCGATCCGCTGATCCGCGCCGAGATGCAGGACCAGTTGCTGGAGCTGCAAGAAAGCCTGCAAAAAACCATTGTTTTCATCACCCATGACCTCGACGAGGCCGTGCGCATCGGCAATCACATCGCTATCCTGAAGGATGGCCGGTTGATCCAGGTGGGTACCCCGAAGGAAATTCTCTACTCGCCTGCCGACGAATATGTCGATCGTTTCGTCCAGCGGCGTGTGGTCACTTTATAAAATGATCGACGACTCAGCGCTTATAACCTGGCAGGGCAAAGGAGCGGCCTAGCCCGTCGGTATGACTCGCGGCGGTGCCCGGCATCGTCCCCCTGCAAGCAAGACTATAGCGGCGTCAGCACATTCATCACCGTATCCAGTGCCACGCGCGTATCGTCCAGTTGCACCAGCGACGCATGCCGGGCGCCGAGGGCGTCACGGTTCTTGATCGCGGTGAGGATCGCCTTGTGCCGGGGCAGGCTGAGGCGCTGGATATCGGGGCGGCGGTTGGTGATGCTGATGGATTCGCGCAGCGGCAACGACAGCATGTTGCACATATAGGCGAGCAAATCATTGCGCGTGGCGTCGGCAATGGCCCGGTGGAAGTCCAGGTCGGCCTGCAGCAGCGCTTCGTGGGTCTGCGCCGTCTCCATGCCCCGGTAGGCATTTTCGATGGTGGTGATGTCTTCGTCGGTCGCGGTGGACGCGGCCATGGCGGCAATTTCCGGTTCGAGAATGCGGCGTACACCCGCCAGGGTGTTGAAAAACTCGCTATGGGGCGTGGACTGCATCAGCCAGGACAGCACGTCGGGGTCGAGCAAGTGCCATTTCACGCGAGGCCGTACCACCGCCCCCACCCGTGGCTTGGAATACACCAGGCCCTTGGCGCTGAGTACGCGGGTCGCCTCACGCAACACCGAGCGGCTGACTTTGTACTCTTCGCAGAGCGTGGCTTCCATGGGCAGTCTTTCTTCCGGCTTGAAGCGTCCGGAAACGATGTGCATGCCCAAATCCTGAACGATTTGGGCATGCATGCTCTTACGCGGCTTGGGCGACTGCTGATCCATAACGAGGAGGTTGCTCTGGCTAAATACCGTGCATCATACCATTGCAATTAGTGGGAATGACGCGGGACTTCCGCCCCACGGCAACCCACCAGGAAATCGAAGTCGCAACCCTGGTCCGCCTGCAGCACATGATCGATATACAGCTGGCGATAGCCGCCGACGAGCAACGGCTGTGGCGGCTTCAGGTCCGCCATGCGCGCGGCCAGCTCGGCGTCCGGGATGTCCAGGTGCAGGCGGCCGTTGGCGCAGTCGAGCTCGATCCAGTCGCCTTCGCGTACCGTGGCCAAGGGCCCGCCGGCCGCGGCTTCCGGTGCCACGTGCAAGACCACCGTGCCATAGGCCGTGCCGCTCATGCGCGCATCGGAAATCCGCACCATGTCGGTCACCCCTTGGGCCAGCAGCTTGGCCGGCAAGCCCATGTTGCCGACTTCCGCCATGCCCGGATAACCCTTGGGCCCGCAGTTCTTCATCACCAGGATCGAATGGGCATCGACGTCCAGTTCCGGGTCGTTGATCCGCGCCTTGTACATGTCGAAGTTCTCGAACACCACCGCGCGGCCACGATGCTGCATCAGTTCCGGGCTGGCCGCCGAAGGCTTGAGCACCGCCCCCAGTGGCGCCAGGTTGCCGCGCAGTACGCAGATGCCGCCGTCTGCGCGGATCGGGTTGGCGAGGGTACGGATCACTTCGTCCTGGCCGTAGATCGGCGCGTCTTTGGTGTTGTCGCCAAGGGACCTGCCGTTGACGGTCAGGGCGTTGGGGTGCGGGATCAGGTTGGCTTCACCGAGGCGGCGCAGCACCGCCGGCAGGCCTCCGGCATAGTAGAACTCCTCCATCAGGAAACGCCCCGACGGTTGCAGGTCGACGATGGTCGGTATGCCGCGACCCATGCGGGTCCAGTCGTCCAGGTCGAGCTCGACGCCGATGCGTCCGGCGATGGCTTTCAAGTGAATCACGGCGTTGGTCGAGCCGCCGATGGCTGCATTCACGCGGATCGCGTTTTCAAAGGCTTCCCTGGTGAGGATTTTCGACAGCTTCAAGTCCTCGCGCACCATCTCCACCGCGCGCATGCCGGACATATGTGCCAGCACATAACGGCGCGCATCCACCGCCGGAATCGCCGCGTTGTGGGGCAGGGAAGTGCCCAGTGCTTCAGCCATGCAGGCCATGGTCGACGCGGTGCCCATGGTGTTGCAGGTGCCCGCCGAACGCGACATGCCGCCTTCGGCCGCGAGGAAGTCATCCAGGGTAATGGTGCCGGCCTTGACCTGTTCGCTGAGCTGCCAGACCACGGTGCCCGAGCCGATGTCCTGGCCCTTGTGCTTGCCGTTCAGCATCGGCCCGCCGGTGACCACGATGGCGGGGACGTCGCAACTGGCCGCGCCCATCAGCAGCGCCGGAGTGGTCTTGTCACAGCCGGTCAGCAGCACCACGCCGTCGATTGGGTTGCCGCGAATGGCTTCCTCCACATCCATGCTCGCCAGGTTGCGGGTGAGCATGGCGGTGGGGCGCAGGTTCGATTCGCCGTTGGAGAACACCGGGAACTCCACGGGAAAGCCGCCGGCCTCGATCACCCCACGTTTGACGTGCTCGGCAATCTGACGGAAATGCGCGTTGCAAGGGGTCAGTTCCGACCAGGTGTTGCAGATCCCGATGATCGGCTTGCCGTGGAACTGATGGTCGGCAATGCCCTGATTCTTCATCCAACTGCGGTACATGAAGCCGTTTTTATCGGCGGTACCAAACCACTGGGCGGAGCGTAGGGCGGGCTTTTTATCAGACATGACGACTTCTCTTATTGTATGACTATATGTTCTTTATGTAGTTAACCATAGGCGCAAAATCTTCTGTTTGGAAGCATTGTTTAGTAAATAGTACTACTATATAGTCGTTTTCAGATGAGGTGCGACCCTGGCGGATTTCCGCGAGAGGCGTCCCCCGAGCTTCTATAAAAATAACAATCGGAGATCGATCCATGAGCCAGGAACCGCGGCTTATACGTCGTATCACGCTGAAACTGATCCCCTTCCTGATCCTGCTGTACCTGATCGCCTATGTGGATCGCTCGGCCGTGGGTTTCGCCAAGTTGCACATGGGCGCCGACGTTGGCATCGGTGACGCGGCGTATGGCCTGGGGGCTGGTCTGTTCTTTATTGGCTACTTTCTGTTTGAAATTCCGAGCAACCTGATGCTTGACCGCTTCGGCGCACGGCGCTGGTTCGCGCGGATCATGGTGACCTGGGGCGCCATCACCCTCGGCACGGCGTTTGTCCAAGGGCCGTACAGTTTCCATCTGATGCGCTTTTTGCTCGGCGCGGCGGAAGCCGGGTTTTTCCCGGGGGTGCTCTACTACATCACCCAATGGTTCCCGGTACGCCATCGCGGCAAGATCCTCGGGCTGTTTATCCTGTCCCAACCCATCGCGATGATGATCACCGGCCCTGTCTCAGGCGGCCTGTTGGGGATGGACGGCCTTCTTGGCCTGCACGGCTGGCAGTGGCTGTTCATCGTCATCGGCACACCGGCGCTTCTGCTGACCTGGCCGGTGTTGCGCTATCTGCCGGACGGCCCGAAGCAGGTCAAATGGATGAGCGAGGACGAAAAAACCTGGTTGGCCGGTGAGCTGAACAAGGACTTGCAGGCCTATGGCCAGACCCGCCACGGCAACCCGCTGCACGCCCTGAAAGACCACCGCCTGTTGCTGCTGGCGTTGTTTTACCTGCCGGTGACGCTGAGCATTTACGGCCTGGGCCTGTGGCTGCCGACCTTGATCAAGCAGTTTGGCGGCAGTGACCTGACCACTGGTTTCGTTTCAGCGGTGCCCTATATCTTCGGCATCATCGGGCTGTTGATCATTCCCCGCAGTTCCGATCGCTTGAATGATCGTTACGGTCACCTGGCGGTGCTTTACGTGTTGGGTGCGGCCGGCCTGTTCCTCAGCGCCTGGCTGAATGTGCCGGTGCTGCAACTGGCGGCGCTGTGCCTGGTGGCGTTCGCGCTGTTTTCCTGCACGGCGGTGTTCTGGACGCTACCGGGGCGGTTTTTCGCCGGTGCCAGCGCGGCGGCGGGCATTGCGTTGATCAACTCGGTGGGCAACCTGGGCGGCTATATCGGCCCATTCGTGATCGGTGCGCTCAAGGAGTACACCGGCAACCTGGCCTCCGGGTTGTATTTCCTTTCCGGGGTGATGGTGTTCGGGCTGCTGCTGACCGGCGTGGTCTACCGCGCGCTGGAGCGCAAGCACCTGCTGCCGGCCGACTCTTTCGCTGCCAGCGCCCGCAGCGCCACGCGTACTTAATCGACTATCAGGAGAAGACACATGCGTTTGGTTCAGTTCGAATTGCGTAACGGTGAGCGTCGGGTAGGCGTGGTTGAAGGCAGCACCTTGCGCGAAGTACGAAGCGCGCACAGCGTGCGCGAGCTGGCGCTGGCCGCCATCGAGGCGGGCGTCAATTTGCAGCAGCAGGTGCAAAGCCTCGGCTTGGGTGACAGCCATGACTACGCCGCGCTGTTGGCTGACCTGAAAGTCCTGCCTCCGTTGGATCACCCGGACCCGGCCCATATGTTGGTCAGTGGCACCGGATTGACTCACCTGGGCAGTGCCTCGGCGCGGGACAAGATGCATCAGCAGGCCGGTGATGACAGTGCGATGACCGACACCATGCGCATTTTCAAATGGGGCGTGGAGGGCGGTAAGCCGGCGTCCGGACAGGCGGGCGTACAACCGGAATGGTTCTACAAGGGCGATGGCAGCATCGTGGTGCGTCCCGGCCAGTCGTTCCCGGTGCCGCCGTTTGCCGAAGACGCCGGCGAGGAGCCGGAGATCAGCGGCCTGTATGTCATCGGCCCTGATCGCAAGCCTTATCGCCTGGGGTTTGCGGTGGGCAACGAATTCTCCGATCACGTAATGGAGCGCAAGAATTACCTGTACCTGGCCCACTCCAAGTTGCGCAGTTGCAGCTATGGTCCGGAGCTGCGGGTGGGGGAGTTGCCCCGGCACCTGGCCGGCACCAGCCGTATCCTGCGCAACGGTGTGGTGATCTGGGAAAACGAATTCCTCAGTGGCGAGGCCAACATGTGCCATAGCCTGGAAAACCTCGAATACCACCATTTCAAGTACAGCCAGTTCCTCACGCCCGGCGATGTGCATATCCACTTCTTCGGCACCGCGACCCTGTCATTCGCCGACGGTATACGTACCCAGCCAGGCGATGTGTTCGAGATCAGCCAGGCCGAATTCGGCGCGCCGTTGATCAATGCTGTCGGCAACGTCGACGCGGTGTTCGAGCCCGGTAACGTCGTCACTCTTTAAGGAAATCACCATGACCCGGTTTTCAGGCCACAACTATATCGGCGGCCAGCGCAGCGCCAACGGCACCGTCAAGTTGCACAGTGTCGATGCCAGCAGCGGTGCGGTCTTGCCCCATGATTTCTACCAGGCAACCGCGCAAGAAGTCGATGCCGCCGCCAAGGCTGCCGCGGCGGCTTACCCGGCTTACCGCGCCTTGAGTGCGCAGCGTCGCGCGAAATTCCTGGAGGCGGTGGCCGACGAGCTGGACGCGCTGGGGGATGATTTCGTCGAGCTGGTCTGCCGCGAAACCGCGTTGCCCGCCGCCCGTATCAAAGGCGAGCGCGGTCGTACCAGCGGGCAGATGCGCCTGTTTGCCACGGTGCTGCGTCGCGGTGATTTCTACGCTGCGCGCATCGACAGTGCATTGCCTGATCGCCAACCTTTGCCGCGTCCGGACCTGCGCCAATATCGCATCGGTCTGGGGCCGGTGGCGGTGTTTGGCGCCAGCAACTTCCCCCTGGCGTTTTCCACGGCGGGCGGTGACACCGCTGCGGCACTGGCGGCGGGATGTCCGGTGGTGTTCAAGGCCCATGGCGGTCATATGGCGACGGCCGAGCAGGTCGCCGATGCAATCATTCGTGCGGCACAGGCCACCGGTATGCCGGAGGGTGTGTTCAATATGATCTTCGGTGACTGGGTCGGTGAAGCGCTGGTCAAGCACCCGGCGATCCAGGCGGTGGGCTTCACCGGCTCGCTCAAGGGCGGACGCGCCTTGTGCGACATGGCGGCGGCACGTCCACAACCGATCCCGGTGTTTGCCGAGATGTCGAGTATCAACCCGGTCATCGTTTTGCCCCAGGCGCTGCATGTGCGAGCGGAAACGGTCGCCCGCGACCTGACCGCTTCGGTGGTGCAGGGCTGCGGTCAGTTCTGTACCAACCCCGGCCTGGTGATGGGTATTGCCTCGCCGGCGTTCACCGCGTTCACCCAGCAGGTCGCGCGGCTGATGGCCGATCAACCGGCGCAAACCATGCTCAATGCCGGCACCTTGAGCAGTTATGGCAAGGGCTTGGAAAAACTGCTGGCTCACCCAGGCATCCAACACTTGGCCGGTAGCGCTCAAGCGGGTAATCAGGCGCAGCCACAGCTTTTCAAGGCCGATGTCCAGTTACTGATCGACGGTGATGAGGTGCTGCAGGAAGAAGTCTTCGGCCCGACCACCGTGTTCGTCGAAGTCGCCGACCAGGCGCAACTCAGCGCTGCCCTGGACGGCCTGCACGGCCAACTCACGGCGACGATCATTGGCGAGGCGGCTGACCTTGAACAGTTCGCCGAGCTGACGCCCTTGCTGGAACAGAAAGTCGGCCGGATCTTGCTCAACGGCTACCCGACCGGTGTCGAGGTCTGCGATTCGATGGTCCACGGCGGTCCATATCCGGCGACGTCCGATGCCCGGGGCACCTCGGTCGGGACCCTGGCCATCGACCGTTTCCTGCGCCCGGTGTGTTTCCAGAATTACCCCGATGACCTGCTGCCCGACGCGTTGAAAAACGCCAACCCGTTGCGCATTCAGCGGCTGGTGGACGGCATGCCATCGCGCGACCCGCTGTAACGCGCGCACCGATTTGCCGGATAAGGTCCGGCTTCACCGCTGTACTACGTACTCTCAAAAAAACAACAAGGAGTCATCGTATGAATAGTCGTCGTGGTATCCGTTCCCTGTGCTGCGCCGCCGTGGCGGTCTCGGCCATGAGCTTGAGCGGGCTGTTGCTGGCCGCTGAAGAAGTGAAGATCGGCTTCCTGGTCAAACAGCCCGAAGAACCCTGGTTCCAGACCGAGTGGGCGTTCGCCGAAAAAGCCGGCAAGGACCTGGGCTTCACGGTGATCAAAATCGCTGTGCCGGATGGCGAGAAAACCCTGTCGGCCATCGACAGCCTGGCCGCCAACGGCGCCAAGGGTTTTGTCATCTGCCCACCGGACGTGTCCCTCGGCCCGGCCATCGTGGCCAAGGCCAAGGCCAACGGTATGAAAGTGATCGCCGTGGATGATCGCTTCGTCGACGCCAAGGGCGGTTTCATGGAGGACGTGCCGTACCTGGGCATGGCCGCGTTCGAAGTGGGACAGAAGCAGGGCGCCGCCATGGCCGCCGAAGCGAAAAAACGCGGCTGGGACTGGAAAGACACCTACGCGGTGATCACCACCTATAACGAACTCGACACCGGTAAGAAGCGCACCGACGGCTCGATGAAATCCCTGGAAGAAGCCGGCATTCCCAAAGACCATGTCCTGACTGCGGCCCTCAAGACCCTGGACGTCCCCGGCAGCATGGACGCCACCAACTCGGCCCTGGTCAAGCTGCCCCGTGGCGCGAAAAACCTGATCATCGGCGGCATGAACGACAACACCGTGCTCGGCGGCGTACGCGCCACTGAAAGTGCCGGGTTTGCCGCGGCCAACGTGATCGGTATCGGCATCAACGGCACCGACGCCATCGGCGAATTGAAGAAAGCCAACAGCGGTTTCTTCGGGTCGATGCTGCCTAGCCCGCACATCGAGGGCTATAAAACCGCGCAAATGATGTACGAGTGGGTCACTGCCGGCAAGGAACCGCCGAAATACACCGCGATGGACGAAGTGACGCTGATCACCCGTGACAACTTCAAGCCGGAACTGGAAAAGATCGGCCTGTGGAAATAAGGCGGTTCGCTTTCCTTGGCGGCCCTGGTAGCCGGGCCGTCTGATGGCTGTGATGAGGTGGTTATGCACGCGCAACTGAACGAACGACACACTGCTGGTGCCAGCCTGTGCTTCAGCGGCATCGGCAAGACCTTTCCCGGGGTCAAGGCGCTCGATGACATCAGCTTTACCGCCCATCCGGGTCAGGTACATGCCCTGATGGGCGAGAACGGCGCGGGCAAGTCGACGCTGCTCAAGATCCTCGGCGGCGCCTACATCCCCAACAGCGGCACCCTGCGCATCGGCGAGCGGACCATGGCGTTCAAATGCGCCGCCGACAGCATTGCCAGCGGCGTCGCGGTGATCCACCAGGAATTGCACCTGGTGCCGGAAATGACCGTCGCGGAAAACCTGTTCCTCGGGCATCTGCCCGCGCGTTTCGGTGTGGTCAACCGCCGTCTGCTGCGTCAGCAGGCGCTTGCCTGTCTCAAGGGCCTGGCCGATGAGATCGACCCCCAGGAGAAGCTCGGTCGTCTGTCCCTGGGCCAGCGCCAATTGGTGGAAATCGCCAAGGCACTGTCCCGTGGCGCCCACGTGATTGCATTCGACGAGCCCACCAGCAGCCTGTCCGCACGGGAAATCGATCGTTTGATGGCGATCATCGGGCGCCTGCGGGACGAGGGCAAAGTGGTGCTGTACGTGTCCCATCGCATGGAAGAGGTGTTCCGCATCTGCGATGCGGTGACGGTGTTCAAGGACGGGCGCTACGTGCGCACGTTCGAGGACATGGGCACGCTGACCCACGATCAACTTGTCACCTGCATGGTCGGTCGCGATATCGAAGACATCTACGACTACCGTCCACGGGAGCACGGCGCGGTGGCCCTCAAGGTCGACGGCCTGCTGGGACCGGGCTTGCGCGAGCCGGTCAGCTTCCAGGTGCACAAAGGCGAGATTCTCGGCCTGTTCGGGCTGGTCGGCGCGGGACGCACCGAGCTGCTGCGTTTGCTCAGCGGGTTGGCGCGCAGTAGCGCCGGGCATCTGGAACTGTATGGGCAAAAGCTGCTGTTGCGTTCACCGCGCAATGCCATTGCCGGTGGCGTGCTGCTGTGCCCTGAAGATCGCAAGAAGGAGGGCATCATTGCGCTGTCGAGCGTGGCTGAAAACATCAATATCAGTGCCCGTGGCGCGCATTCGGGCTTCGGCTGGTTGTTGCGCGACAACTGGGAGAAGAGCAACGCCGACAAGCAGATCAAGGCGCTGAAAGTCAAAACCCCCAACGCTGAGCAGAAGATCATGTACCTGTCCGGTGGCAACCAGCAGAAGGCCATTTTGGGCCGCTGGCTGTCGATGCCGATGAAAGTACTGCTGCTCGATGAGCCGACCCGGGGCATCGATATCGGGGCCAAGGCCGAGATCTACCAGATCATCCATAACCTGGCCGCCAGCGGTATCGCGGTGATCGTGGTGTCCAGCGACCTGATGGAGGTCATGGGCATTTCCGACCGCATCCTGGTGCTGTGCGAAGGCGCGCTGCGTGGCGAGCAACGCCGCGAACACGCCACTGAATCCAACCTGCTGCAACTGGCTTTGCCGCGCCAACGCGCCGACGGCCAGGCGAACTGAGAGGTAACTATGACCAGCCAAGACCAAGCGCTGCCGATGGCGCGCAAACCCCTGGACCTGCGCAGCCTGCTCGACAATTGGGCGATGTTGCTGGCGGCGGTGGGGATCTTCCTGCTCTGCGCCTTGCTTATCGACAACTTCCTCTCGCCGCTGAACATGCGCGGCTTGGGGCTGGCGATTTCCACCACCGGGATTGCCGCCTGCACCATGCTGTATTGCCTGGCGTCCGGGCATTTCGATTTGTCCGTGGGCTCGGTGATTGCCTGCGCCGGCGTGGTGGCGGCCATTGTGATGCGCGACACCGACAGCGTGCTGCTCGGCGTCGGCGCGGCGCTGCTGATGGGCCTGATCGTCGGACTGATCAATGGCATCGTGATCGCCAAGCTACGGGTCAACGCCCTGATCACCACCTTGGCGACCATGCAGATCGTGCGCGGCCTGGCTTATATCTTTGCCGATGGCAAGGCGGTCGGGGTGTCCCAGGATCAGTTCTTTATCTTCGGCAACGGCCAACTGCTGGGCGTACCGGTGCCGATCCTGATCACCCTGGTCTGCTTCCTGTTCTTCGGCTGGTTGCTCAACTACACCACCTATGGCCGCAACACCATGGCTATCGGCGGCAACCCGGAAGCTGCGTTGCTGGCCGGGGTCAATGTCGATCGCACCAAGATCATCATCTTTGCCGTGCATGGTCTGATCGGCGCCCTGGCGGGGGTGGTCCTGGCCTCGCGCATGACTTCCGGCCAGCCGATGATCGGCCAGGGTTTTGAACTGACGGTGATCTCTGCCTGTGTGCTGGGTGGGGTGTCGTTGAGCGGCGGTATCGGCATGATCCGTCACGTGATTGCCGGGGTGCTGATTCTGGCGATCATCGAGAATGCGATGAACCTGAAGAACATCGACACCTTCTACCAATATGTGATCCGTGGTTCGATCCTGCTGATGGCCGTGGTGATCGACCGTATGAAACAACGTTGAGAGCGATGATGCTTAGCGGTTGGTAACGCTCCAATCTCCAATGTAGGAGCTGTCGAGCTTTAGCGAGGCTGCGAAAGCGGCAGTACAGTCAACATGGATTTGGCTGACCCACCACTTTCGCAGCCTCGCTAAAGCTCGACAGCTCCTACAGGTTCAGGTGCAGGTTCAGGTTCAGGTGCGGGTACAGGCTCAGTCGGCGGAGAACTTCAGCACCGTCTTCTGGGTATAAGTCTGACCCGGGTCCAAGCGTGCTGAAGCGAAGTTCGGCTGGTTGGGCGCATCGGGAAAGTGCTGGGTTTCCAGGGTAAACGCACCCCAATGGTTGTAGGTCTTGCCCGCCTTGCCCTTGACCGAACCATCGAGGAAATTGCTGGTGTAGAACTGCACACCGGGCTCGCTGGTGTAGAGCTGCAAGCGGCGTCCGGACGCCGGGTCGCGCACGTCGGCGGCCAGTTTGCCGACGTCACCCTGGGTGTCCAGTGCCCAGTTGAAGTCGAAGCCACCCTGTTTCGGTTCGGCGAATTTGAGCTGGGCGTGATCGTCCTTGATGTGTTCGCCAATGGCGGTGGGTTTCAGGAAGTCCATGGGCGTGCCCGCGACAGGGGCCAGTTCGCCGGTGGGAATCAAGGTGCTGTTGACCGGCGTGTAGTGGCTGGCGTGCAGGGTGGCGAGCTGTTTGAGCACATCGCCGTTACCGGCACCGGCAAGGTTGAAGTAGCTGTGGTTGGTGAGGTTCAGCACCGTGGGTTTGTCGGTGCTGGCTTTGTAGTCGATGTGCAGCTCGTTCTTGTCGTTGAGACTGTAAGTGACCTCGGTGGTCAGGTTGCCGGGAAAGCCCATTTCACCGTCTTTGGACAGGTAGGTCAGGGTGACACCGACCGAATCCTTGTTCTTGACGGGCCTGGCTTTCCACACGTGTTTGTCGAAGCCTTGGGCGCCGCCATGCAGCGAGTTCGGGCCGTCGTTGAGCGGGACCTGGTAGCGCTTGCCGTCCAATTCGAAGGTGCCGCCCGCCAGGCGATTGCCAAAGCGGCCGATGGTGGCGCCGAAGAACGCCGTGCCGCCCTGATAGCCCTGGACAGTGTCAAAGCCCAACACCACGTCGTCGAACTTGCCGTGCTTGTCCGGCACCTTCAATGACTGCAGCACGCCGCCGTAGGTGATGACCGTGGCTTGCACGCCATGGCTGTTGCGCAACACGTATTGCTCGACGGCGGTGCCGTCGTTGGTTTTGCCGAAGGGTTTATGTTCGCTGGAGAGGCCGTCCGCCTGGGCACAGAGGCTGGTCATCACCAGCGAGAGGCCGATGCCGGAAAGCAGGTGTCTGGATTGCCGCATGACTGAGCTACCTTTTATTGTTTTTGATTAAATAGTTAGACTATTGTCTTTTTAAAGCGGAAAAGACGGTTTATTTATAGACAATGCCTCGACATTTGCAATATAAAATAAGACTAAATAAGAGCGGAGTGACCGTCACATGAATACCCAACACCCATCTGGCCGCCCAGCGTCATACCCGGATCTGCAAGATAAAACCGTGCTGATTTCCGGCGGCGCTTCGGGCATTGGTGAATCCATGGTCCGTGCCTTTGCGCGCCAGGGTGCCAACGTCGCTTTCGTCGACCGGGCACAAGCTCAGGGCGAACGCCTGGAGGCGCTGTTGCGTGCCGAGGGTCACAGCGTCGAGTTCGGTCATTGCGATATCACCGACGAGATCGCCTACAAAGCCGCCATAGGCCGTTTCGCCCAGACCCTGGGGCCAATCAATGTGCTGGTGAACAATGCCGCCAATGACGTTCGCCACACCCTGGATGAAGTTGATTCGAACACCTTCGACAGGCTGATCTCCGTCAATCTCAAGCACGCCTTTTTTGCCGCCAAGGCCGTGGTACCGATGATGAAGGAAATCGGGAGCGGTTCGATTATCAACCTGGGCTCCGTGGGCTGGATGATGGCTTCCAGTGGATACCCGGTGTACGCCGCCAGCAAGGCTGCCGCCCATGGCATGACCCGAGCCCTGGCCCGTGAACTGGGGCCCAGTCGCATCCGTGTGAATACCCTCGTGCCGGGCTGGGTGATGACCGAAAAACAACTGACGATGTGGGTGGATGACGCGGCCAGGGAACTGATCGCCCGCAGCCAGTGCCTGCCGGGCAGTGTCGAGCCTGAGCATATCGCCAATATGGCGTTGTTCTTGGCGTCGGATGTGTCGGCGATGTGTTCCGCGCAGAACTTTATCGTGGATGGGGGATGGGTTTAAGCCAGCCCAACCATCCTGGCCAGTTCGACGGTACGATTGGCATAGCCCCATTCGTTGTCGTACCAGGCATAGACTCTGACTTGAGTACCATTGATGACCATAGCCCCATGCGGCCATTGGTACTGTCATGAAGTCAATGAGTTCTGTTTTACACCGATTGCAGCGCATCGCGGCCAAGACTGATAAAATCCATTAGCTTCCTAAGTAAATGACCATGAGACGCCCATAATGAGTAATGAGCTGAGCGAGGAGGAGATGCGCCTGGCGCTATTTGGCCCCTCCAGCCCAAGCAGCGATCCTTTACCAACGCCTGAACCTGAACCCGTGTTCGTACCCGCTTCTGCGCCAACCCCCAAGCCTCGAGGTGTTGCGAAAGCACTCTCGCCAAAGCTGCGAGTCACGCTGCGTGCGACCAAGCAGTTCGGCGGTGACGTCGAGGTGCTGACCTATGATGCCAATACCCTGAGCACCTTCATCGCTGAGCAGGAGGCCAAGGCCGAGGCCAAAAAGAAGAAGTTCCGGTATTTCGAGTTGGTGTCGATCAAGCCCATCTAGCGGCTGTGATTCGGCTCACCGGATAGCTAGCGTCGGTGGAGTTCGTTGCCCGTGAAAATGATAGGTGTCCTACTGCGCCGAAGGGAAGCTATCGTCGGGGGCGGAACGGTGAATTCAGTGTGCTCGGCATTTACGGTGTACGACCACGTCCAACGGTAACTAGCGTTCGTTCATCAGCCAATGATCGGCGTCTTCCTGGCCGGTCTTCTGACCCTTAAAATATCATTTTTTAGAATTAAGATGTTTATTTTATATTAAAATTAATAATATTAGTTTATAGCTAAATAGAATTATATTTTTGATATTGATTCCGTTATGTTTGGCCCCTACAACCTACCCCTAACCTCGGATGGTACCAATCGTGATCGAGATTCTGCGTACCATGCCGCAGAGCGCAGCTCGGACCCACCTCCGAACCTGCGTGGCATGACAGGGTGATCTACCGCTGATCCCTGGAGCAGAGTCGTTGGAAGGGAATTCGACGTATGTTGCTCATTCAATCCTGTGATGTGATTTTTTCCTCCCGTCTTGTCCCTGACAGACGCTACGCAATACTGCGGCCCCCTCCTGGTTTTCCTCCCGGCGCATAGCTTGGTCTCCCGAGTGCCACGCCCCATCGCGCAGGTTTTCCAGCGCTTGTAATGGGCGCTCGGCACCCATCGGAAAAACGCGTATGCCGCGCTGTCCTGACGACAGCGTGAATACCCGACTTCGCGATTTGGATGCATCGCCAATGATGGCGACCCGTTGGAGTGGATATGAAACGAGTCATACAACATGCCTGGGAGTCGACTTCAGCCTTGCGGCTCAGTCCGGCAGTCGTGGCCATGGGGAGCATGTTGCTGTCAGGAGGAATCCAGGCCCAGGAGGCCTCGAATCAGGATGATCGGACCTTGTCCACCGTGGTGGTCACCGGTAACCGGGGGGGCGAACAGCGCACGGTGACCAGCAGTCCGGTGCCGATCGATGTGGTCAGCGCCAAGCAATTGCAGAGCACCGGCAAGCCCGGCTTGATGGAAGCCTTGAGTGCGCTGATTCCATCCTTGACCCTGCCGGAAAAAACCGGCTGGGACGCCAGTGGCATGGCTCGCGCGCCCAACCTGCGGGGCTTGAGCGCCGCTGAAGTGTTGGTACTGGTCAACGGCAAGCGCCGCCACACCAGCGCGACCTTGAACATCAACGGTATCAACACCGGTGCGGCGCCGGCGGACCTGGATTTCATCCCCATCAGTGCCATCGATCATGTCGAAGTGCTGCGCGATGGCGCCGCCGCCCAGTACGGCTCCGACGCCATTGCCGGGGTCATCAACGTCATCCTCAAGGCCGACACCAGCGGCACCTCGGTGAGCAATGCCGGCATCGGCTATGACGGCAAGAAGCAGACCGTCCAGCAAAGCCTCAACAAGGGCTTCGAGATAGGTGACGGCGGCATCGTGCAACTGGCCCTGGATGTGCGCAGCCAGAACGATGACAACAAGGCCAGCGCCAATGGCTATAGCTACGAGCAGGCCTATGGTCTGGCGGGCAAGTCCACCTATGGTGGGTACGGCACACCCAAGATCAATCTGCAGACCCTGGGATACAACGCCGAGTTGCCGATTGACGACCGGTTCAGTCTGTATTCCTTCACCACCTATTCGCACCGCAAGGCCGAGCAGGGGCAGAACTTCCGCTTGCCGACCATCACCAACACGATTACCACCGGCCCCAATGGTTATCCGGCGGGGTATGTGCCGACCTGGTACATCGATGAAGACGATTTCCAGGCGGCGTTCGGTGGCAAGGGCAAAGTCGGCCAGTGGGACTGGGACCTGTCCACCACCTATGGGCGCAACGCGGCGGAGCAGGGGACCTGGGACAACCAGAACCCGTCCCTGGGTGAGGCGACACCCAACAGCTTCAAGTCCGGCACCTGGATTTCCACCGAACTGACCACCAACCTGGATTTCAAGCGCGGCTTCGATATCGGCCTGAAAAAGCCACTGGACCTGTCCTACGGCTTTGAGCATCGACGCGACGGCTACGAAGTGAAGACCGGGGACTGGGCTTCCTATGCCGACGGTGGTTACTGCGTTGCACCTGGCAACTGCGCCTCTTCCGGAGCCCAGGTCACCAACGGCATCTCCCCGGACGAAGCCGGCAGTGCGTCGCGCAACAGCCTCGCCAGCTATGTCGATGTGGGCTTCAACCCGGTTCCGGATTGGTACGTGGGCACGGCGCTGCGCTATGAGCATTACAACGAAGGGGTAGGCGCGACCCGCAGCGGCAAGCTGACCACACGTTATGATTTCACCCCGCAGTTCGCCGTGCGCGCGACCGTGAGCAATGGCTTCCGTGCGCCGTCCCTGGCCAACAGTTTGTTCAGTGCCCGCTCGACCACCTACGGTGTGGTGGATGGTGTCTATCAGTCGATCAATTACGGCGTGCTGCCGGTGGGCTCGGCCGCCGCCAGGGCCTTGGGTGCCGAAAACCTCAAGCCCGAGCGATCCACCAACTTCAGCCTCGGGTTCACCCTGACACCCAGCGATCGCCTGAGCCTGACGGCCGATGCCTATGTGATCAACCTGCGCGACCGCATCACCCTGACCAATACCTTGCTGGGGAGTGAAGTCACCCAGGTGCTGCTCAACAACGGTATCAACTCGACCTCCGGCGGGCAGTACTTCATCAATGGTGCCGACACCCGCACCAAGGGCGTGGACCTGGTCGGCAATTACAGCCAGGACCTGGGTCGGTTCGGTTCCCTGAAGTGGACCGCGGCGTTCAACTGGAACCAGACCCGGATCCTCGACTACAAGGCCTCCACCTCGATCCTCGGCACGCCCTATGAACTGATGGATCGCCAGGCGCGCAACCTGATCACCGACATCCAACCCAAGACCAAACTCATTCTGGGGGGCGACTGGAGCGTCGACCGCTTCAACCTCAACCTGGCTTTGACCCGTTACGGCTCCTACAAGGAGGTCAATGACGCCAACGACCGCTCCCTGGATCGGGTGTATGGCGCCAAATGGATTGCCGATCTGGACCTGGGCTACAACCTCAGCAAAGCGCTGAACATCGCCATCGGGGCCAAGAACCTGTTTGACACCTACCCCAAGAAACAGGGGGTGCCCAGCAGCACCATGGTCAGCAGCTACGGCACTTACTCACCCTTCGGTTTTACCGGCGGCTACTACTACACCCGCCTGACCTACGCCTTTTAAGGCTACCGCCGCCGACACTGTTCGGTCCCCCTGGAAAAACACCCTGATGTGTTATTGCGTGCGAGGAATAGATCATGCCCATTGTTGCCAAACCCTTTGACCTCATCGATGAGGTGAATGCCTACCCGGTTCGCAAGAGCCGTGCACCGACTGCGATCAAGGCCTTGCGGGTGGTGCCGTCCCGTCATCCCTGGCGCTGGGCCGGATCGGTGTTCGCCGTGCTGGTGCTGTTTGCCATCGGGCATTCCCTGGCCACCAATCCTCGCTGGGAATGGGGGGTGTTTGGCCAATGGTTCTTCTCGGCATCGGTGCTGCGAGGCCTGGCGCAGACGCTGTTGCTGACCCTGTTGAGCACGGTGTTCAGCATCCTCCTCGGCACCGCGCTGGCGCTGGCACGCCTGTCCGGCTCGCCGTTGCTGGCGGCGTTGGCCTGGGGGTATATCTGGTTTTTCCGCTCGATGCCGGCGTTGCTGGTACTGATCATCCTGTACAACTTCGCCTATCTGTACGACCACATTGTGCTGGGCGTGCCGTTCACTGACCTGGTGTTTGCCCAGTGGTCGACGGTCGATGTGCTCAGCCAATTTACCGTGGCGGTACTGGGCTTGAGCCTGATGCAGGGTGCCTATGCGGCGGAGATCATTCGTGGCGGCCTGATCGGTGTGGACGCCGGCCAGCATGAAGCCGCCGCGGCGCTGGGATTGCCGGCGTCGCGGCGGGTTTTCCGGATCATCCTGCCCCAGGCGCTGCGTTCGATCCTGCCTTCGGGTTTCAACGAAATCATCGGCCTGGTCAAGGGCACTTCCATCGTTTACGTGCTGGCCCTGCCGGAGCTGTTCTACACCGTGCAGGTGATCTACAACCGCACCCAGGCGGTGATCCCGTTGTTGATCGTCGCCACGGTCTGGTACCTGATCATCACCACCGTACTCACCAGTGCCCAGTACTACGTCGAGCGGCACTTTGCCCGCGGCACGGCGCGGGTCTTGCCGCCGACGCCATTGCAGCGGATGCGCCACTGGCTCAAGGAGCAATCCCATGGCTGAGGCCGCCATCCAGGTGCCCGCCGGGCGCATCCAGATCCAGGGCGTAGGCAAGCGCTTCGGCAATCAGCAGGTGCTCAAGGACATCGACCTGAGCATCGAGCCGGGCCGGGTCACGGTGATCCTGGGGCCTTCCGGCTCCGGCAAATCAACGCTGCTGCGCACCATCAACCACTTGGAGAAAATCGACAGCGGCCACATCACCATCGACGGTGAATACGTCGGCTATCGACGCAAGGGCGACCTGCTCTACGAACTCAAGGAACGGGAGGTTCTCAAGCGTCGGGTCGAGGTCGGCTTCGTGTTCCAGAGCTTCAACCTGTTCCCGCATCTCACGGCCTGGGAAAACATCGCCGAAGCACCGCTGGCCCACAAACGCTGGAGCAAGGCCCAGGCCCGGGCCAAGGCCGGGGAACTGCTGGCCAGGGTTGGCCTGGCGGATAAAGCCGATGCTTATCCGCGCCAGCTTTCCGGAGGCCAGCAGCAGCGGGTCGCCATCGCCCGGGCCCTGGCCCTGGATCCCAAGGTCCTGCTGTTCGATGAACCGACCTCAGCCCTCGACCCGGAACTGGTGGGTGAGGTGCTGGACGTGATCAAGGGGCTGACCCGGTTGGGCGTCACCCTGGTCATCGTCACCCACGAGATTGGATTTGCCCGGGAAGTGGCGGATCACGTGGTGTTTCTCTGCGATGGCCAATTGATCGAACAAGGGCCGCCGGAACAGATCTTTCGTCAGCCCCGTCATCCACGCACCATCGCCTTCCTCGGCAAGGTGCTGTGAATTTTCCCGTGTTAAAGGAGTAACTGCCCATGTTGGTAAAGACTGCCCGTGTGACCTTATTGGCGCTTGCCGTCAGCCTCGCCCTGCCGGTATTGGCCGCTGAAAGCGCCAGTGTGCCGACTGTGCAAAAGGTTGATCTGAGTCCCGACCGCCAGCGCATCCATGCCCCGCGCAACGAGGCGGCCATCGCGCAAATCCCCCCGGGCTTCAAGTTCGCCCAGCCCGGCAAGTTTACCGTGGCCGTGTCGGGGGTGGCCGGGCCGCCCCTGGCGCTGCTGGCCAATGACGATAAAACCACGATCGGCAGCGAGGCCGACACCGCACAGTTGGTGGCCGACAGCCTGGGCCTGCAATTGAACGTGGTGCAGACCAGTTGGGAGGATTGGCCCCTGGGCGTCAGTTCGGGTAAATACGACGCGGTGATCAGCAACGTGACCGTGACCGAGGCCCGCAAGAAGCGCTTCGACTTCGCGACCTATCGCCAGGACGTCCTGGGTTTCTACGTCAAGACCACCAGCAAGATCACCTCCCTCAAGGAGGCCCGGGACATCGCCGGGCTGAAGATCATCGTCGGCTCCGGCACCAATCAGGAAAAAGTCCTGCTGGCCTGGAACGAGGCCAACGAAAAGGCCGGTATCGCACCGGCGCTGTTGCAGTACTTCGATGATCAAGCCGCGGCGCAGCTGGCGGTGCAGTCGGGACGCAGCGACGCCCTTTTTGGCCCCAATTCGTTGTTTGCCTATTCGGCGGCGATCACCGGCGGCATCAAGCTGGTGGGCATCGTCAACGGTGGCTGGCCACTGCGGGCCGATATCGCCGTGACCACCCGCAAGGACAATGGACTGGTCCAGCCGATCCACACCGCCCTGGAAGGCGCGATTGCCGGCGGTCAATACGAACAGGTGCTCCAGCGTTGGGGCCTGGATGTGGAGCGCATCGACAAGTCACTGATCAACCCACCCGGCTTGCCGGATTGAAACCTTCAGGGGAGTAATGAACATGGGACTGACTCGACGTGAAGCGCTTTCCAGCATCGCCGCCGTGGGAGGCGAGAAAGCGCTCAGGGATGCGCTTGCCATATTGGGATTGGGGCCGTCGTCGCACCGACGGCCGCAACCCTTGAAGCTGCAAAAGGACCTGGGGCAGGGCACCCGTGTGCTGGTGCTCGGCGCCGGGATTGCCGGGTTGGTGACTGCCCTGGAACTGACCCGGGCCGGGTTCAAGGTGCAAGTGCTGGAAGCCCGTGACCGTGTGGGGGGCCGTACTTGGACCCTACGCAACGGTGATCGGGTCGACTACAAGGATGGGCGCACGCAGACCGTGGCCTTTGACCCGGGCCTGTATTTCAACGCAGGCCCGGCGCGGATTCCCAGTCAACATCGGACCTTGCTCGATTACTGCAGTGAACTGGGCGTGCCGCTGGAAGTATTGGTCAACAGCAGCCATGGCGCTCAGGTGCGCCCGGACCTGCAACAGCCGGCGTTCACCGTCGGCCAGGCGGTCAACGATGCCCGTGGGCATCTGTCGGGGTTATTGGCCACGGCGGTGCGCCGTGATGCCCTGGACGATGTGTTGAGCGCCGAGGAACGTAGCCGCCTGCTGGCGTTCCTGCAGGTCTATGGTGATCTGTCACAGGAGCTGGCTTTCGAAGGCAGCATTCGCTCCGGCCACCTCGAATCGCCCCGGCATCCCGGGGCATTGCCCGCTCGCCCGACCCCGGTGGCCCTGGAGCGACTGCTGCATCCGGAGCTCTGGGGCGCGTTGCTGCACACTGAGTTTCCCGAGTTCTCGGCCACCATGTTTCAGCCGGTGGGCGGGATGGATCGCATCACCGATGCCTTCTACCTGCGCCTGACCGAACAGGTGCAACTGGGTGCCCAGGTGCGCCGTATCCGTCAGCTTGAGGACGGCGTGGCGGTGACCTATCACGATCAGCACAGTGGCCGCGAACAGGTGGTGCGTGCCGACTATCTGGTGTCGACCTTGCCGCTGCCACTGCTGGCCAGACTGGACACCGACTTCAGCGATCCGGTGAAGGCGGCGCTGCTCAGCACCCGCAGTGATCAGGCAACCAAGGTGGCCTGGCAATCCCCGCGCTTCTGGGAAACCGATTACCGCACCTACGGCGGGTTGTCCTGGATCGAACACCCGGCGCGGGTGCTGTGGTACCCCAGCAACGACCTGAATACCCGCGAGGGACTGTTGGTGGCCGGCTATGTCACAGGTCCTGGTGCCGATGCCTTCGGCGAGCAGCCCCTTGAGGCGCAATACGCGACCTCCCGGGAGGCGGTCGAGCTGCTGCACCCGGGGTACTCCCGGCAACTGCGTCACCCTCTGGCGGTGTCCTGGGAGCAGATCCCCTACAGCGAAGGCCCATGGCTGCAACGCGAACACTTTCCCGCCGAGGCCAGCGCCCTGCTGGAAGAACCCCATGGCCGGGTGTATTTCGCCGGCGACGGCCTGGTGCAAAGCGGTGTCGGCATCTGGCAGGAGTCGGCCGCCAATTCGGCGCGCCATGTGGTCGGGCAGTTGGCCGAGCGAATCATCCAGCAGCGACAGACAGCGGCCCTGGCCGCGTCATAAGCATTCATTGAAGGAGAAACAAGATGAGCAGCAGCATTCAACGTACCAGCGTCGGCGATTTCCCTATCTCGCAAACCGTGACCGTGCCGGCCTCCGCCGGCCTGGTGTTCGTCAGTGGCACCTTGCCGGACCTCGCTGACCCGCAAGCCCCGGCGGGTACTCCGGCGGCCTATGGCAATACCCAGGTGCAGACCGTTTCAGTGTTCAACAAGCTGCGCAAGATCCTCCAGCAACAAGATCTGGACCTGGGGGATATCGTGCAGTTGCGAGTGTTCCTGGTAGGCGCCGAGGAGACGGGCGGCAAGCTCGATTTTGCCGGGCTGCAAGCTGGGTATACGCAGTTTTTCGGCACCCGCGAGCAGCCCAACAAACCGGCGCGCACGGCCTTGCAAGTGGTGGCCCTGCCATTGCCCGGCGCCCTGGTGGAAGTCGAGGCGATAGCGGCCAGGACGGCTTGATCGTTCGCCCTATAACCCAAATCGCATTGGCTCGGAGCAAGTCGGGACTCGTGTCTCTGCGCTCAGGGCCATGCGTTGAAAGCGGAATAACCATAGAATTATATGATTCTTTCATAATTAATCATCATCAATATAATCAAATCGTCTTTAAAGCCAGCTTTGAGCCTCGTCGGATGCCACACGACTGACTCGGTTTTTCTCTCCGTCTCGCCGACCCCTACCAAGGCCTTTCATCAAGTTGAAAAAACTCATCATTGCCGCCAGCCTGTTGCTCGTCACAGCCGTGGCTCATGCCCAGCAAACCCTCGATATCAGCTACCAGCGCTCCTCGACGCTGTGGATACTGCTCAAGCAAAACGGCCAGTTGGAAGAGCGCTTGAAGCCTTTGGGTTTTACCGTCAACTGGCATGAGTTCAGCACCGGCCTGCTCAGTTCCATGAACGCGGGCAGTGTCGATTTGCATGCCGATGTGGCGGATGCCTTCGCGCTGTTCACCCAGGCCGCCGATGCACCGCTGACCTACTACGCCCGGGAACAACCGTCGCCCGGCGCCCAGGCGATCATCGTTCAGGAGAACTCACCGATCCACGCCGTCGCTGATCTGAAAGGCAAGACCGTCGCGGTCTCCAAAGGCTCGGGCAGTAACTACCTGCTGATTTCGGCGTTGAAAAAAGCCGGACTGAGCCTCACGGACATCACTGTGCGTTATCTGGAAGCACCGGATGGGGGCGCGGCATTTGCCAACGGCAGTGTCGATGCCTGGGCGATTTGGGACCCGTTCCTCGCCACCCAGCAGTTGGATCATCATGTTCGGACGCTGGCCGACGGCAGTGATGGCCTGGCGGATTACAATCGCTTCTACCTGGCGGGCAGCTCATTCGCCAAGGCCCATCCCGAAGTGCTGAAAATTACCTTCGATACCCTGCGCGAGACCGGAAAGTGGGTCAAAGCCCACCCGCAAGAGGCCGCACGGATCCTCGGCCCGCTGTGGGGCAATATCGCCCCGGCCACCGTGGAGTTGGCCAACAGCCGCCGCAGCTACGACATCATCCCTGTGAAGGTCGAAGAACTGGCCGAGCAGCAACGGATCGCCGACACCTACTACGCCGCCAAGCTGACGCCCAAGCCGTTGAAGGTGGGGGATATCAGCGTCTGGACACCGCAGCCATGAGTCGTCAAATCCACTTGTCCGCGTTCCTGCTGACGGGGCCGGTCATCCACAGCCATGCGGTGTGGCGGCATCCGGAAACTGTCGGCAATTACCTGGACCCCGAGTACTACGCTCGGGTGGCCAAGGTGGTGGAAGAAGGCTTGTTCGACTTCCTGTTCTTCGCCGATCGCCTGGCGGTGGGCGACCAGATGGGGGGCTCCCGGGACTTGGCCCTGCGCTACGGTGCCCAGGATGCCACCCGCTTGGACCCGTTGCCGATCCTCTCCTATCTGGTAGGCCAGACCCGCAAACTGGGCCTGGGGGCGACCCGTTCCACGACCTACTACGAACCGGCCCATATCGCCCGGGAATTCGCCACCCTCGATCACCTGTCCAAGGGCCGTGCCGCCTGGAACATTGTCACCTCCATGAATGACAGCGAAGGGCGGCTGTTCGGCAAGGACAGGCACCTGGAGCATGACCTGCGTTACAACCGTGCCGACGAGTTTGTCGAAGTGGCCCTTAAGCTCTGGAGCAGTTGGGGGGCGGATGCCCTCAAGCTGGATCGCGAAAGCGGGGTGCTGGCCGATCCGTCGCGGATTCGCTCGGTGCAGCATCGCGGCGAGTGGTTCAAGGTTGAAGGTCCATTGAATATCCCGCGCACGCCCCAGGGCCGCCCGGTACTGATCCAGGCCGGTTCATCCGGGCGTGGCCGACGTTTCGGCGCTCGCTGGGCTGAGGCGATCTTCACGATCCACCCGCACCTGAGCGCCATGCGTGCCTTTCGCGATGACGTGCGGGCCCAGGTGGTGCAACAAGGCCGTGACGCCGATGGCTGCAAGGTGCTGACGGCGGTGATGCCGTTCATTGGCGGCAGCGAAGCCGAAGCCCGGGCCAAACGCGATCGGCACAACGCGCTGGCCCGGCCGGAGCTGGGGCTGGTGACGTTGGCCTCGCAGTTGAATGTCGACCTGTCGCCATTTCCGCTGTCGGCGACGTTGGCCGAGATTGCCCAATTACCGTTGATACACCCGGCGGCCGCCGAAAAACTGCTGATGCAAGGTGCCGACACCACCCTGGAACAACTGGGTCGGATCTTCGCCAGCAGCGTGCGCGTGCCGCAGCCGGTGGGCACCGGTGAGCAGATCGCCGATCAATTGGCCGAACTGTTCCTTGGCGAAGGCTGCGACGGTTTCGTGATTTCGCCGGGCTATCTACCAGGCTCGTTCAGCGAATTCGTGGAAAGCGTGATTCCCCATCTGCAACGCAAAGGGTTGTTCCGTCGTGCTTATGAAGGCTCGACATTGCGTGAGCATCTGGGGCTCGGCGAACTGAAAGATTGAGCTCCTCCATTAACCAAAGGGATATTTGAATGGCCGTTTCCGAACGATTGACCCGTCGTCATTTACTGGGCCTGGCCAGCGTTGTCCTGGCGAGCCCGCTGCTGATGTCGTTGCCGCGCGCGAGTCGGGCTGCCGACGAACACGCTGGACACGCTGTCGATACCGCAGCCGAGCCCGCGGGTACCGGTGATTTCATCCGCCTGGACACCCCCCGGGCACTAAAGCTGGCGGTCAATCTGAATGCGGTATGCCTGGCGCCGGTGGTCATCGCTCACGGACAGGGCTTTTTCAAGAAGCACAACCTCGATGTCGAGTTGGTCAACTTTGGCAACTCCACCGAAGTACTGCTTGAAGCCATCGCCACGGGTAAGGCGGATGCCGGCGTCGGCATGGCGTTGCGCTGGCTCAAGGCGCTGGAGCAGGGCTTTGACGTCAAACTCACCGCGGGTACTCACGGGGGGGGCCTGCGTTTGCTCAGCGCGGTCAATGGCGACATGCATACGATCGAGGACCTCAAAGGCAAAACCATTGGCGTCACCGACATGGCCAGCCCGGACCGCAATTTCTTCTCGATCCTGCTGAAAAAACACGGCATCGATCCGGTGCGCGATGTGCAGTGGCAGCTGTACCCGGCGGATCTGCTGGGCACGGCGCTGGAGCGTGGCGAAGTGCAGGCGGTCAGCGGCAGTGACCCGTTCATGTACCGTCTGATCAATACCGGCAAAGCCCGGGAACTGTCCACCAACCTGGTCGAAGAATACGCCAACCTCAGTTGTTGCGTCGTTGGCGTTACCGGCAAGCTGGTGCGTGAAGAAAAGCGCGTGGCGGCGGCCCTGACCCAGGCGATTCTTGAAGCTCACGATTACTCGGTAAAAAATCCCCGGGCCGTGGCCAAAGGCTTCCAGGCCTACGCGCTGAATACCTCCGTCGAAGAGGTGGAGGCGATTCTGCACGACCATACCCATGGTCATCATGCTGTTGGGGAGTTGCTGACAACAGAAATCACCACCTACGTCAGCGACTTGAAAACCGTGGAAGTCATTAGCCAGGGGACCGACGCCCGAGGGTTCGCCAAGGAGATCACCGCCGATGTCTTCAGCTGAAACGACAACGCTGAGCGGGTCGTCGGCGCGGCGGCGCTTCAAGGTCTGGCGCCAGGGAGCGATGGCGGTGGCGGCATGGGTGGCGGTTGCGCTGCTGGTCAGCTATTGGCCCAACGCCACGCGCCTGTGGCCGATGACCCAGGGGTTGGCGAATCTGTGCCTGGCGGTGGCGGCCCTGATCGGTTTGCTGGGCATCGTCGGTCATTGGTCGGTAAAGGTTGCCGCGCGCGTTCGGGCTGCGGGAGCCTGGTTGATTATATTGCCGATTCTGTTGGGGATCTGGGAGCTGCTGACGGCCAAGTCGGGTCTGCTGCCGGTGCCATTCTTCGCACCGCCGCAAGCCCTGCTCGCGGTGTACGTCGAAGACTGGCCGCGCCTGACCGACAGTCTGCTGCATTCGGCGCTGTTGCTGGGGAGCGGAGTCGCGCTGGGCGCTGCGAGCGGTTTTGTGGCCGGGGTGGCCATCGGTTGGTCGAGTCATATCGGCTACTGGCTGCATCCGGTCTTGCGCATTCTCGGGCCTGTTCCTTCGACGGCGTTGTTGCCACTGTGCTTCTTTTTGTTTCCCTCCAGTTGGAGTGCCAGTGTGTTTCTTATCGCCCTGGCCACCTGGTTTCCAGTGACGGTGCTGACGTGGTCGGGCGTTGCCAGCGTCGATAAAGCCTATTACGACGTGGCACGGACCTTGGGTGCGAAGCCGGGCTTTCTGATTTTCAAAGTGGCGATCCCGGCGGCCTTGCCCCACGTGTTCGTTGGATTGTTCATGGGGCTGGGCGCTTCATTCTCGACCCTGGTGGTCGCGGAAATGATGGGCGTCAAATCCGGCATCGGCTGGTACTTGCAATGGGCTCAGGGTTGGGCCGCCTACGCCAATATGTACGCGGCGCTGTTGGTCATGGCACTGGCCTGCTCGGGCTTGATCTCCGCGCTGTTCCTGATCCGCGACCGGTTGTTGGCCTGGCAGAAAGGAGCGATGAAATGGTAACGCCGGCACCGGCAATAACGGTTTCTGCTCCAGCAGGGTTAGCCCTGAACATTGACAACCTGAGTCATGGTTTTGCCCTGGACGGCCAGCACTTGCCGGTACTGAAGCGGGTTTCCCTGCAGGTGGCGCCCGGCGAGTTTGTCGCCTTGCTCGGCCCTTCGGGCTGCGGCAAGTCCACGTTGTTACGGCTGGTGGCTGGGCTGGAGTCGGCCAACTCGGGTACTTTGCTGGCCGATGGTGTGCCTATTACCGGCCCGGATCCCAGTCGGGTTGTAGTGTTCCAGGACCCGACGCTGTACCCGTGGCGACGAGTATGGGAGAACGTCTCCCTTGGTCTGCAAGCCCAGGGCATCCTTAAAACCCATTTCGCCAAGGTCGATGTCGCACTGGAAAAAGTCGGCCTCGGTCAGTTCGCCCGGGCTTATCCCCGGCAGTTATCCGGCGGCATGGCCCAGCGTGTCGCATTGGCCCGGGCGCTGGTCAACGAGCCGCGCCTGCTGATTCTGGACGAGCCGTTGGGCAAGCTGGATTCGTTGACCCGCATCATCATGCAAAAAGAACTGATCGACTTGTGGCAGCGCCAGGGCTACTCCGCACTGCTGGTCACCCACGATGTCGAAGAAGCCTTGCTATTGGCCAATCGAGTGATCGTCTTCAGTGACCGACCGGGAACGATCAAGGCACAACTGACCATCGAGCGGCCTTATCCGCGGCATCGCGACGATCCTTACCTGGTGGACCTGCGCCGCCAGATTATGGGCTTGCTCGGGTTGGGCGAGAGTTGGTAGTCGGTATCTGAAAAGGTTCGGGAGTTCATCGCACCATGGGGCTTACTTCACTGCATTGGGGGGCGTACCACCCGCAGGTGGTCGACGGAAAACTGGAGGCGATGGTGCCGGTGGCGTGGGACCCGGATCCGTCGCCCATCGGAGCCTCAATTCCCGAAGCCATGACTTCGCCGACACGGATCATGCGGCCTGCCGTGCGTCGCAGTTATCTCGCTGACCCCGGCGCTCATCCAGAGCTGCGGGGTCAGGAGCCTTTCGTCGAAGTGTCGTGGGATATCGCGTTGGCGCTGGTTGCCGGGGAACTGAAGAGAGTCAAAGCCGAGCACGGCAACCAGGCGATTTTTGGTGGTAGTTATGGTTGGGGCAGCGCCGGGCGCTTCCATCACGCGCAGAGTCAGTTACACCGTTTTCTCAATCTGTTCGGCGGCTATGTGTTCAGCATGGACAGCTACAGCCTGGGGGCCGGGCGGGTATTGATGCCGCACATCGTCGGCAATATGGATTGGCTGCTGGCGGCGCACACGTCATGGAAGAACCTGGCGCAACACTGCGAATTGTTCGTCGCTTTCGGTGGCCTGCCGGCGAAAAACGCCCAGACCAGCCCGGGGGGTGCCAGCGAGCATCTATTGACCCGCGCACTGGAGGCGATGTCCGAGGCCGGTGTGCAGTTCGTCAATGTCAGTCCCTTGCGCGACGATCTGACTGGGCCGACAAACAATCAATGGCTGCCGGTTCGCCCCGGTAGCGATACCGCGCTGATGATGGCGTTGTCCTACGTACTGGTCAGCGAAGGTTTGCACAACGAGCACTTCATCCGGCGCTACACCGTGGGCTACGCGCGATTTCGCGAGTATCTGCTCGGCCATGTCGACGGCCAGCCCAAAGACCCGCAGTGGGCGCAGGCACTGACAGATATTCCGGCGCAGCAGATCATCGAACTGGCACGACACATGGCCAGTAAACGCACCATGATCAATATTGCTTATTCCCTGCAACGTTCGGTGCACGGCGAGCAACCGTTCTGGATGACGGTAACCCTGGCAGCGCTGCTCGGGCAGATCGGCCTGCCAGGAGGTGGTTTCGGACTGGGCTATGGCTGTATGAATAACACGGGTAGCGGGCGCAAGGCCTTTTCCGGGCCGCGATTTTCCCAAGGGGTCAATCCAGTCAAGGATTTCATTCCGGTAGCGCGGGTGACAGACATGCTGCTCAACCCGGGCGCGCCCTTTGATTACAACGGCAAGACCTTGCATTACCCGGATATCCGCCTGGTCTATTGGGCGGGCGGTAACATCTTCCACCATCACCAGGATCTCAACCGGTTGCTGGTCGCCTGGAGGCGGCCGGAAACCATCGTCGTTCATGAACAGTTCTGGACCGCCCAGGCCAAGTACGCGGATATCGTGTTACCGGCCACCACGGCACTGGAGCGCAACGATATTGGCAGCTCCGCATCGGACCGCTTCATGATCGCGATGCAGCAGGCTATCGAACCCGTGGGCGAATCCCGGGATGACTATTCGATCCTGGCGGATATCGCCGAACTCCTGGGATTCGGCGAAACCTTTACCGAGGGTCGCGATGCCGAGGCGTGGCTACGTTTTACCTATGACGAATCCCGCGGCAGGGCGCGGGAACAGGGGATTGAGCTGCCGGACTACGACCGGTTCTGGCAAGACGGGCTGTTTGAAATCGCCTACCCCGAGACCGATACGGTATTGCTCAAATCCTTCCGCGAAGACCCGGACGCAAACCCGCTGCCGACGCCTTCGGGGCGGATCGAAATCTTTTCCGAACGCATTGCCAGCTTCGGCTACGCCGATTGCCCCGGTCATCCTGTGTGGTTGGACAAGCCGTTGGCGCAGTTCCCGTTGCAGCTGTTGTCGAACCAACCGAAAACCCGCCTGCACAGTCAATACGATCACGGCACCTACAGCCGGTCTTCGAAAATCCGGCAGCGTGAGCCGTTGACCCTGAATATTGCCGATGCGTGCGCTCGGGGCATTGTCGATGGTGACGTGGTCAAGGTGTTCAACGAGCGCGGCGCTTTTCTGGCCGGGGTGATTGTCTCGGATGGAATCCGCCCGGGTGTCGTGCAGATCGCCACTGGGGCTTGGTTCGACCCGTTGGTGAAGGGTGAGCCAAACAGTCTGGATAAACATGGCAACCCGAACATGATCACGGCCGATGTCGGCTCTTCGAGCCTGTCGCAGGGTTGCTCGGCGCAAACTGCCTCCGTGGAGGTCCGGAAGTGGGATCAGGCGTTGCCGCCTGTATCGGCTTTCGAACCACCGTCGATGATTGGATGAGATCAGAGATCGTAGCGTACCGACAACAACAGGGTTCGCGGGTCGTTGATCGAGTAGTAGCGAGCACCGCTGGAGGGCACATAACCGACCGCTTGCGGGTAGGCCCGGTCGAGCAGGTTCTTCACCGACAGCGTGGTGGTCCAGTGACCGTCGCCGCTGACATAGCTGGTGTGGGCGTTCCAGAAGGTTTGTGTCGGGATTTCCTGGATATCATCGTTCAGCGCATTGGCGTAGGACTTGGTCTGGAATTGCGCGTCGGTGCCGGCCTGCAAGGTGCCGGGCAGGCCGATCGGGATGGTGTAGTTGAGGCCGACGCTGGCGTTCCAGCGGGGCGAGTACACCAACTGCTTGCCGTCGGCATTGACGCCGGCGCCGCCGGCATTTGCGAAGTCGTCGTACTTGCTTTGCAGGTAGCCGAGGTTGGCGGTCAGTTGCAGGTCGCTGCTCAGTGCGGTCAGGGTTTCCAGCTCGACGCCGTAGGTGTGGGCCCGACCGACGTTGGTCCGCAGGCTCACGCCCAGCGCCGGGTCGTAGGCGTTGGTCTGCAGGTCCTTGTAGTCGTTGTAGAACAGGGCGACGTTGGCCCGCAGGCGTTGGTCGAAGAAGTCTCCCTTGAAGCCGGTTTCCCAGGTGGTGACGTCCTCCGGGGAGAAGGCCTGTTCGGCGGCGGCCAGGGTCGGTGCGCGGTTGTCATAGCCACCGGCCTTGAAACCTTTGGCGACGTAGGCGTACTGGTTCAGATGCGCGGTCCAGGCGTATTCGAAGCCGAGTTTCGGGCTGGTGGATTGCCAGGACTGGCTCACATTGGCGGTGAAGTTGGTGCCGGTGATCTGCCGGTTGGTATTGATGGCGTAGTTGGTGTAGTCGAAGTTCTTGTGTTCATGGGTAGAGCGTAGCCCGGCGATCAGCGACAGCCGGGGCGTGATCTTGTAACTGCCCTGGCCGTACAAGGCGTAGCTTTCGGTGTCGGTGGTGCTGTACTGGCCCTGGCCGATCACCTGGTTGCGCGCAATCGAGTAGGTCAGGCTGTCACGGTCGGCTTCGAATTTTTCACGGTACAGGTACAGGCCGGTGCTGAAGCTGAAATCGTCGTAGTTGCCGTTGAGCTGGAATTCCTGGGTGCCATAGTTCTGGTTATAGGTGATCAGGTTCTGCTGAATCAGCGCGGCCTGTCCCGAGTTGTCATAGTCCACGGGTTGGTTGAACGCGGAGTAGGCGGTCACCGACTTGAAGTTCAAGTGGTCATCGATCGTATAGATGGCGCGCAGTACCGAACTGCCCTGATCGAGACGGTTCTTCGGATCGAGGCTGCTGTAGCTGGTGAATTTGTCGAAGTGGCCGTTGGCATCAAAGGGGGTGTAGCTGGTGGTGTCGCCACGGTCGAAGGTGCCGGCCAGGGTCAGTTGCACGTCCCACGGCGAATCAATGGGATTGAAGCGCAGCTTGCCGCGGTAGGACTGGATATCGATGTTGTTCACGTCCTTGCCGCGGGTCGGATCGGAAACGGTGCCGTCCCGGCTCAGGCGAATCGCCGAAAAACTCCCGAACAAGGCGTTGTCCACCAACGGGCCGCTGATCAGCAGGCGGGCGTTCTGCGCGTCGTAGTTGCCGGCGCCGAGTTCGAAGAAACCCCGGGTTTCCTGGGTCGGGTCGCGGGTGATCACCCGGATCGCTCCCGCGCTGCTGTTACGTCCATAGAGCGTGCCCTGGGGGCCGCGCAAGACTTCGACACGTTCGACGTCGTTGAAGTCGAGCATCGAGGAAATAGCCCGCGGGATATACAGGTCATCGGCGTAGACCGCGACGGCGGACTCCTGGATCGGATCGGTCTCGCCGATGCCGCGAATGCCGTAGGTCTGCGCGCTATAGGAGATCGACTGGTGGCTCAAGGTCAGGTTCGGTACTTGCCCGGAAAGGTCGCGGATGCTTTTGATCTGCTTGTCCTCAAGGGCTTTTTCGTCGAATGCGGAGATCGCCAGCGGGGTCTTTTGCAAGTCCTCGGCGTGGTGTTCGGCCGTGACCGTGACAACGGGGAGGGCTCCCTCCTTGGTGTCTTCGTCGGCGTGGGCCGACAATCCGAACAGAGCCAACGATATGGCCAGCGTCAGACGGTTTGAAGTGAAGATGTCGTGCATGGTGAACCCCTGGTGTGTAGAAGTGACGTTGGCGTCGTTATGTTTTTTTGGGCAAAGCGTTGCCGGGGCCATGATCCGAAAGCCATGGCTGTGGCGGTTTGAGTCGGTTTCAGGTTTGGGTGTGGCGGTTGACCGTGGAGTGGTGTCGGCCGGAAAAAACGCGCAGTTCCGTGGGCCTCCACCTGGTCAGGGGTCGGTGATGGTTGTAACAGTATTTGTATAGTAAGCGGCTGTAAAAGTCCGATTAGTTATAAGTTAATTATAAAAAAATGGCATTAAGTTTGTAATTTAGATGCGTAACTCTGATGTTGTTGTGGGGCAATCAAAACGCAATCGCGGGCAAGCCACGCTCCCACAGGGGATGGATAACCCGTGGAAACGCGACTTGCCCGCGATGACAAACGATGGGGAGTGCCTAGTACCCGCGCTGCACGTTCGCCAGGTTCTCTGGTGTCAGGCCGTTGAGGACGCGCTCGAGATTGGCGAGGAAACTGTCGGCAATTTCGTGACCACTGTTGCTGGAAATCGCCGACGTATGGGGTGATAGACGAACCCGTGGATGGGCGTAGAACGGATGTCCGTCCGGCAGCGGTTCGGGCTCGGTGACGTCCAGCGAGGCGAGGCCGATCGTTCCGTTCTCCAGTGCTTCAAGCAACGCTCCCTGGTCAAGCAGGCCACCACGCGCGATGTTGATCAGATGCAGGCCGGGCCTGGCGCTGGCGAGCACGGCAGTGTTGACGATATGCCGGGTCGCGCCGGTCAGGGGGGCGGCCAGCACCAGGTGATCGGCGCGGGCAAACAGGTCATGGATATCCCGCGCGGCCTCGACACCTTCCACCTCGAAGGGCGTCTGGCTCTGACGCAACGCCAGCACCTTGATGCCCAGGGCGTGGGCCTTGGCCGCGAGGCTGCGACCGATGGCACCAAAGCCGAGAATCCCCAGGGTGGTGCCCTTGAGCGGTGTCAGCGCAGTGAAATTCCACTGTGAGTCATGCACCCAGATGTCCGGTAGACTCTTGGCGGCGGCGAAGATCGCGGCCAGGGCGAATTCGGCGATGTTCTCGGCGGCGCTGCCCCGTGACGTACTCACCGGTGGGCCGTCGAAGAACCATTTGGGGTAGAAGTCGATACCGGAAGACACCACCTGAATCCATTTCAACCCATAGGGCCAGCCCGGCGGTGGGGTGTCCGGCGCCAGGTAGCCGCGTACATTGATCGGCCGCGCCAGCAGGATACTGACCTCGGGTGCCAGGTCGCTGGGTACCCCGGTCGGGACGCCGACAAGGCGCACGCCCGGGTGCGCTTGGGCGAGGCGCTGGCGGACCACCTCGTTGAGGTCTTCATCCAATTGGCTGGCAATCACAAGCTGGCTCATGGGCGTTCCTTTGGCTGGCGCTGGGCGAAGACGGTTTTGCCGACACCTTGCAGCACGGCATCGTTCTGCGGCGTGTGAACGCGACTGCAGAGCACGTCGCGGTAATGCCGTTGCAAGGGGTTGTGGCGTGACAGGCCGGGATTGCCGGACGCCTCGATGGCCAGTTCGACGGCACGGATGGCGTTGCCGGTGACCAGGAATTTCAGTTGCGCGGCGTTGCTCGTGGACGTGTGTCCCTCAGCCGCGGCATCGAGCAGACTGCGGTTGGCGAACAGCAAGGTGTCGATATGCCCGACGGTTTCCTGGAAGCGCGGCAGGGTCGAGAGTGCCGCGCCGAGGTTGGAGGGCTTGCGTTGTTCCAGCCAGCCCACCAGCCAGTCCCGAGCCGCTTGGGCAACGGCGTCGTAGACCGATGAAAGCAGTACCGACATCCACAGGAAGCCGTCGCCATCCAGCTCGGGTTGCGGTGCGCTCCAGGGGCTGACGCTGACGGCGTGATCCAGCGGCACCAGGACATTGTCGAATACCACCTCGTGGCTGCAGGTGGCGCGCATGCCCAGATGGTCCCAATCCTCGATGATGCTGATGCCGGGCGTGTCCTTGTGCACCAGCCAGGCACCGACCAGCGGGTCTTCATCGTTGCTGCGGGCCCAGACGCTGAACCAGGTCAGACCGTGGCTGCCGGTGGAGTAGATCTTGCGCCCGCTGATCCGCCAGCCGGCAGAGGTGCGGCGCGCGATGGTCGCCGGCAGGCCGCCACGGGCTGGCGTACCGAGGTCCGGTTCGACGCGCAAGGCGTTGATCAGCGCCCCCTTGCTCACCGCGTCCTCGGCCACCTGCGTGCGCAAGGCCGGAGGCCAGGTTTTGCTGTCCTGCAAACGGGTGTGTTGCAGGTACTGCATCACCAGGATCAAGGCGGTGGAGGGCTCGCCCTTGGCAATGGCGCTGATGGCCTTGCGCGCCTGGGCCAGGTTGGCGCCGCCACCGCCCAGGGCCTTGGGCACGGTCAGGGCCACCAGGCCGTGTTCGTGCAACAGCTTGAAATTGTCATGGGGGAAGGCGCCGCTTTCGTCGTAAAGATGAGCGGTGGCGGCCAACTGACTGCTGATGCGTTCCAGCAAGGCTTCGAAATTGGCCACTGCCACCGAGCGCAGCAGTGGCGTTTGTTGAGAGGAAAGGCTCATGGTCGGCTCACTCGATCAAAATAGTGTTTATATCGGCAGCAACTTGAACTGCCGATCCCACAACGGGCTGACATCCAACCGCTGGCTCAATACCCCGGCGCTGAAAAACAGATCCGCCACTTCTTGCTGCGAAGCGATGGCCTGCTCATTCACTTCGATCAGCTTGTAGGGCTGGCTGCGGCTGTTGTACATGTCGAGGAACACCGCTTTATCCACCCCCAGTAGTTGCGCCGATTTCACGGCCCAGGGCTCGGGGTTGTTGTTCATCCACTCCAGGGTGCGCGCTTCGCGCTGCAGGTAGTCCTGGATCGCCTGTTTGCGCAGAGGGTCCTCCAGAGCGGCGGGGCGGGCCGCGATCAGGTAGTTGCCCGAGAGGTAGCCCAGGGCGGTTTTCAGCACCCGGGCGCCACTGCGAAATTTCGCCAATTGGATAAACACGCCGTAGATCACCCAGGCGTCCAGCTGGCCGCTCTGGAACGCGCTGAAACCATCTTGTGGGGTGAGCGCCACGGCGGTGATGTCGTTCAAGGTCAGCCCTTGTTCCTTCAGGGCCTTGATCAAAAAGTAGTGGGACGTGGTGGAGCGTACATAGCCCACCCGCTTGCCCTTCAGTTGCTCGACGGATTCCAGTTTCGAGTCCTTGGGGATCAGGATCACCTGGTTGTTCACGTCGCCTTGAAGGACGGCGATCAGCTTGGGCTCGCGATGGCTCTGGATCGAGAAGATCGGCGGGATTTCACTCATGCCGCCGATGTCCAGGCTGCCTGAAGCCAAGGCCTCGACAATCAGGTTGCCGCCGGCAAATTCCGCATAGTCGACTTTGTAGGGGGTATCGGAGGTGCCGGCATCGTCGGTGAAATAGGAGTCCTGGCCACGGTAGCTGGCGACGGCGAGGGTCAGCTCCGAAAGTTTTGCCGTGGCCCCCAGCGCCCGTGGCACCAGGGTCGACAACCCCAGTGCGGCCAAGGCTACGGAGCTGGCGGTCAGGAAACCGCGACGATTGAGCTGTCCCTGGATGATCGTGTTCATCATGGTCAGGCCAGTGCCTCCTGTTGCGCTTCGGATTCAAGGGCGAGGCTATGGCGATTGGCCGGGACCTCCAGGCCGAGGTTGTCGCGCAGGGTGACGCCGCTGTATTCGCTGCGAAACAGACCACGTTGCTGCAACACGGGCACCACCTGTTCGGTGAAGGACTGCAAGCCATCCGGCAGTAGCGAGTTGATAATGAAACCGTCGGCCGCGCCCGCTTCGAACCAGGTCTGGATCGCGTCGGCGACCTGCTCCGGGGTGCCGACGAAATCACGTTTGGGGCGCGAAAAGCGCAGCGCCACTTCCCGCAACGTCAGGCCTTCGTCCCGGGCCAGCTGTTTGATGCGGTCAGAGCCGCCTTTCTGGCTGTTGGAGCCCAGGTCGCCCAATTCGGGGAACGGCGCGTCCAGTGGATATTGGCTGAAATCATGGTCGTTGAACGGCCGACCCAGGGCTACGATGGCATCCTCGACGGTCACCAGTTCCACGGCTTGTTGATAGCGGCTTTCCACCTCGGCTTCATCGCGGCCGACAATCGGCCGGATGCCCGGCAGGATCGACAGCTGATCGGCATCTCGGCCAAAACCACGGGCGCGCTTTTTCAGGTCCTGGGCATAGGCACGGGCTTCGTCGAAGTTCTCGGCGTGGACAAAAATCGCATCGGCATTCTCGGCGGCAAAGTTACGCCCGGCCTCGGAGGTGCCGGCCTGGAAAATCACCGGTTGGCCCTGGCGGGAACGGGCGATGTTCAGCGGGCCCTTGACCGAGAAAAACTCACCCTTGTGTTCCAGGGCATGCAGCTTGCCGGGGGTGAAGAACTCGCCGCTTTGCTTGTTATAGGCGAAGGCATCGTCCTCCCAGGAGTCCCACAGGCCCTTGACCACTTCCACGTGCTCCTTGGCGATGCGATAGCGCACGGCATGGGGCGGATGCTCGGCCTTGCCGAAGTTGTCGGCGGTGCCGCTGAGCCAGGAGGTCACCACGTTCCAGCCGGCGCGGCCGCCACTGATATGGTCAAGGGAGGCAAACTGGCGTGCCACCTGGAAGGGTTCGGTGTAGCTGACGGTCACGGTCGCCACCAGGCCGATGTGCGACGTCAGCGCCGCCAGGGCCGAAAGGATGGTCAGCGGTTCGAAGCGGTTGAGGTAGTGGGGGCTGGATTTTTCATGGATATGCAGGCTGTCGGCAATGAACACGAAGTCGAACTTCGCGCCTTCCGCCAGTTGTGTCTGCTGCTTGTAGAAACCGAAGTTGACACTGGCGTTGGGCTGGGCCTGCGGATGGCGCCATTCGCCCCAGCCATGGCCGACGCCATGGACCATCGCACCGAGTTTCAGTTGGCGTTTGCTCATGTTCTCACTCCTTTAGCGGGACGGCTGTTTATCGAGAAGCTTGGGTAAAGGGGGCACGCTGGGCGTTGAAGCTCTTGTCGAAGCCTTGGGAGACGTCGATGTGTCGGGTGAGAAGCCCTTCTTCCTGGTAGATGTCAGCGGTGGTTTGCAGGCCGCTGATCACCGCGTCGTCGATCGCCACCGGTTGCATATGGGTGGCCTTGGCCACGGCTATATGCACCGCCAGGGGCAGGCCGGTGACCTTGGCCAGGGCGGCGGCATAGGCTTCGGGATGGGCATTGCTCCAGCGATAGGCGCGATCGACCCGGGCGACGAAGTCGTCCAGTTGCTGGCGCTTGCCGGCAATGGCCTGGCTGGTGGCCGCGAGGTACAAGTGGTTGGTCAGCAGGCTGTCACCACTGACCAGGACCTTGGCCTGGCTCTGGGTGGTGGCGATGGTGGTGTAGGGATCCCAGGTCGCCCAGGCGTCGGCGCTGCCGTTGTCCAGCAGCAGGCGCGACTCGCTGGGTAGCAGGTAGATGAATTGCACGTCCTGGGTGCTCAGGCCGACACTGCGCAGCGCCTTGATCGCCAGGAAGTGGCCGATGGAGCCGCGGGTGGTGACGATACGCTTGCCCTTGAGATCAGCGGCAGTGTTCAGCGGCGAATCCTTCAGCGTGAGCATGGCCGTGGTGTAGCGCCCCTCGGCGTGGATGATGCTCACCACCTTCAGCGGCGCACCGGCACCGAGGGCGAAGACATAGGGTGCATCGCCCAAGGCGCCGATATCCACGGCACCGGCATTCAGTGCTTCACCCAGCGGGGCGGCGGCGGGGAACTCGGAAAACTGGATCTCGTAGGGCACGTCGGCCAGTTCGCCGGAGACCTCCAGCAGCACTTTGATCGTCGACTTTTGATTGGCCACCAACAGCGGTTGCAGGTCGGCGGCGTGGCTCGCCGCGCCGAACGCGAGGGCGCTGGCGAGCAGCAGGTGCTTGAACGGTTGGGTAAAGCGCATGACAGCGTGCTCCAGGCGAAGCTTGATGTTTCGTGTCACCTCCGCCTGGAGAAAGGGGTCGGGTTGAATTCAATGTGTGGTATGGCAAACGGCGCTGCCCGGCATGCGGTGCAGAAGCCTGGGGGACTCAGATCACGAAAAAGCCATGGGTGCCGTCGCGGGCCAGTTGCTCCACCAGGCCGAACTCCCAGTCCAGGTAGGCCTGCATGGCTTCCCTTGGGTTGTCGGTGCCTTCATAGGGGCGGCGATAGCGGTCGATGCGCGGCGAGGCGAGGTGACTCTCGCCTTCTTCCAGCGGCAGTTGTGCGGCAATCCAGCTGGCGGTGCCGTCTTGCAGCAGGAACACCTGCTTGCCGGTCAGGGCCTCGACTTCGGCCACCGCCAGGCGCGCCAGTTGGCTGCTGCCACAGGTCAGTACATAGCGCTGCGTCGCCGGCACCTTGGCCAGGGCTTGCGGCAATTGCCCGCGCAGGGCCCACCAGGCACCGGGAATGTGGCGTTTGACGTAGTTGGCGCTGCTGGTGAAGTCGAGTACGGCGGTGTCGCCGTGGGTCAACCACTCGGCCAGGGTCTGCGGGCTGATGACTTCGGCCTGCCGAGGCGCCGGGACCGGTGCCTGCCACGGGCCTTGCTCGCTGAAATGAGCCGGTTGCAGGTCATCCAGCACATGCACTTCCCAACCCAACTGGGCGAGCCAGGAGGCGGACATATTGGCCCTTACACCGTCGTCATCGGCCAGCACCAGGCGCGCACCGCGCACGCTGGCGACATGATCGGTTTCCTGCACCAGTTGGCCGCCCGGCGTCGAGCGGGCGCCGGGCAGGTGACCGGCGTCGTATTCTTCCGGGGTGCGTACGTCGAACAGGTAGGTGGTGCGCGCCGCTTGCTGCTGCCAGCCTTGCAGGTCGGCCAGGGTGGCGCGGCCCACGCGGGCCTTGTCGGCAACGCGGCGAGCTTCCTGGGCGGCGACCTGGCGATGTTCTTCCGAGGTGGGGGCGAAGCGTCGCGACTGACCGTGCTGCAGCGTCTGGCCGGCGAGGGTCCAGCCGATGGTGCCGTTGCGCAGGGCGAATACCCGATTGGCGATGCCGGCATTGATCAGCGACTGGGTGCCGATGATGCTGCGGGTGCGCCCGGCGCAGTTGACGATTATATGGGTGGCCGGATCCGGCGCCAGCTCGCGGGCGCGCAACACCAGCTCGGCGCCGGGGACGCTGATGCCAGTGGGAATACTCATGGTCTGGTACTCATCAAAACGCCGGGCATCGAGCACCACCACATCGGCCTCGCTGTCGAGCAGCGCCTGGACTTCTTCCGCCGCCAGGGACGGGGTGTGGCGGCGGCTTTCCACCAGCTCGCCGAAGGCCTTGCTGGGCACGTTGACGTCGATAAACAGCTCGCCACCGGCGCGGCGCCAACCATCAAGACCGCCCGCCAGCAGGCTGACCCGGGTATAGCCGAGCGCCTGCAAGCGCTCGGCGGCGATCTTCGCCAGGCCTTCGCCGTTGTCGTAGACCGTCACCTGGGTATCGCGGCGGGGGATGCGCGAGTAAACCTCCAGTTCCAGTTTGGACAGCGGGATATTGGCGGCGAACAGAGGGTGGGATTCGGCGAAAGGTGCTTCCTCGCGTACATCGACGAGGGCGACTTCTTCATGGTCCAACAGGGCCTGGCGAATCTGGGCGAAGGTGCGGTTCGATACAGTGCTCATTGGGCAGGGCTCTCTTTGGACAAATCCCAGATGTTCGGGAGAAAGGCGTTGGAATAACCGGAAATAAACAATTTCTCGCTGCCGTCGGGCTGATACACCGCACGGCGCACGGCACCGATATTGGCACCGTAGACATGGATGCTGATGGACACCTGGTCAGCAAAGGCATTGCTGACTTGATGGATGTCACCGATCTTCGGCGAGACGGCCTCGACCTGGCCCGGTTCCAGCCGGATCGGTTTGCCCTCGGCGCTCAACGTGCCGTCGGTGTTGCGTTCGAACCCTTGGGAATACTCGGCGCCGCGCAGCATGCCGATCAGCCCCCACACCCGATGATCATGAATCGGCGTGCTTTGCCCTGGCCCCCACACGAAACTGACGATGCTGAAACGCTGCCGCGAATCGGCATGCAGCAGAAATTGCTGATAGCGCTCGGGGCTGGGCTGGGCAAATTCGTCCGGCAGCCAGTCATCATGGCTGACCAGTTGCGCCAACAGCTTGCCGCCGCGGTGCAGCAGATCGCCTTCGCGAGGGTTGCCGTCGATCAATTCCGCCAGGGCGCCTATGAATGCTCTGAGTCTCTCCGGGTGTCGGGCCTGGGTCATGGCAGTTCCATCGTGGGTGATTCGTGGTGATGGGTTATCTAAGCATAATGTTTATAGTTAATATGCTATTTTTTAATGATTAGGTTATAGCTGAAAGTAATTTAGAACCGGTTTGACTGGCATTAGGCGTTATCGATAGGTGGGTGGGCTATCCAGGCGTCGTTTATCTCACTATGCTTTTCACACATCTTAATGACTGTTCTCTATGTGCGGGCCAAATGAAAATTGACGATATCGATGCCTTTGTCGAAGTGATTCGTTGCCAGTCCATCAGCCATGCCGCCGAGTCGTTGCAACTGACCCAGCCGGCGATCACCCGCCGCGTGCAGAACTTCGAGCAGGCGCTCGGAGTGGAGTTGTTCGACCGTAACACCAAGCCTCTCAAGCCTACGCTGATCGGAACCCGGGTGTATGAACAGTGCCGTATGATCCTGCGGGAGATGGATGCATTGCGCGAGTTGGTGGCCACCGATGCACCGCCCACCGGGTTGTTGCGCCTGGGCGTGCCGCAAACCATCGGTGACGTGGTGCTGCTGGACGCCCTCAAGCACCTGCGCACCGAATACCCCGATCTGCGCGCCCAGGTGGCCACGGGCTGGGGCAGCCAGTTGGTCGGCAAGATCGAGCGCGGTGAACTGGACGCGGCGGCGGCGCTGTTTCCGGCGGGCAAGATCTTCCCGGACAACATCATCGGTGAATCCATCGGCAAGATGGAACTGGTGGTGGTGTGCGCCAAGGCCCAGTTGCCCAAGCGCCCGTGCAAGCTGGCGGATGTCTACCAGAACGGCTGGATTCTCAATCCCGATGGCTGCGGCTTCCGGGCCGGGCTGCAACGCACCCTGTCGGACCAGGGCCTGGCCTTGCGGGTCAACCTGGAAACCTTCGGTACCGAGTTGCAGTTAGGCTTGGTGGCTGACGGCCTGGGGCTGGGCCTGGTGCCGCGGCCGTTGCTGGAACGCAGCGTCCATCGCGAGCAACTGGCGGTCATGCCCCTCAAGGATTTCAAGCCGGTGATGGACCTGTGGCTGATCTACCCGCACTTCCTCGGCAACCTGCAAGGGCCGGTGGATGCCTTTGGCAAACGGGTGGCGGCGTCGTTGCACAAAGTCAGAAACGCCGCATGATTGCGCTGCTGGATATGAAAAAAAATAATAATTAGCTTAGATTAAAATGTGCTTTTTATTATTTTTTTCCATCCCATAGGCTTGCCTGGAAGTCCTTAAGGCCATCCAGGAAGTTTTGCCATGAGCAGCGTCAGTCCGTTATCCAGCGTTTCGAACAATGTCCGACTGCGAGTCACTGCAGAAGAGTGGGAGGTCCGTGTCAAGCTGGCTGCGGCCTATCGGCTGGCGGCCTTGTACAAGTGGACCGATCACATCTACACCCATTTCTCAGCCCGGGTGCCGGGACCCGAGGAGCATTTCCTGATCAATGCCTTCGGCCTGCTGTTCGATGAAATCAGCGCCTCCAACCTGGTCAAGGTCGACATCGATGGCACCCTCGTCGACGACCCGACCGGGCTGGGCATCAACTACGCCGGTTATGTGATCCACAGCGCCATCCATGCTGCTCGTCCCGACCTGCAAGCGGTGTTGCACACCCATACCCGCGACGGCATTGCGGTGTCTGCGCAGAAGAGTGGGTTGTTGCCGATTTCCCAACACTCCATCGGCTTTTCCGGGCGGGTGGCTTACCACGGCTATGAGGGCGTGGCCCTGGACCTGGATGAGCGTGAGCGCCTGGTGGCGGACCTGGGGGACAAGAGCGTGATGATCCTGCGCAACCATGGCTTGTTGACGGCGGGGATCAGTGTCGAGCATGCGTTCCAGCAACTGCAGGGCCTGGAGCGGGCGTGCAATATTCAGATCGCGGCGCAGGCGGCGGGGAATGCCGAACTGATCTTTCCGCCGGCCGAGGTGGTGGCCAAGGTTGAGAAGCAGGCCGAGGTGTTCAAGAGCGGAGAAGGGCCGGGGGTGGCGCGGCATTGGAATGCGTTGATTCGGCAGCTGGAACGTACCGATACCGACTACAAGCATTGATCGGTCATGGGTGAGTTGATGCCCACCCTTCCCGAGAGGGAAAGGTGGGTTTTGCAAGGGGATCAACCCGAGTACAAAAGGTCGAACCCGACGCTTTCAAAAAGGCCGCTCTATGCGACCTTTTCAGCCGCTTGCCGCTCGCGTTCCGCCACCAACTGGCGGGTCAGGGGGATCAGGCGCTTGCCATAGTCGATGGCATCATTGAGGGGGTCGAAGCCGCGAATCAGGAAGGTGGTGATACCGAGGTCGTAATAGTCGAGCAGGGCCTCTGCCACTTGTTCCGCCGTGCCCACCAGTGACGTCGAATTACCCTGTGCCCCCAGCAGTCCGGCAATCCCGGTCCACAAGCGTTTATCCAGCCTCGAACCCTGGGCCGCCGCCGCCAGCAGGCGACGAGACCCTTCGTTCGGTGGTTCGCGCCGGACAAAACCGTTCTGCTCGGCCAGGGCGGTAGCCTGTTGCAGGATCTGCTCCGCACGCTGCCACGCCAACTCCTCGGTTTCGGCCAGGATCGGCCGCAACGACAAACTGAAGCGAATCGTCCGTCCGTGTTTGGCGGCTTCAGCCCGTACCCGGGCCACCACTTCCCGCACTTGCTCGTAGGTTTCCCCCCATAGCGCATACACGTCCGCATGCTTGCCGGCCACGGCGATCGCAGCCGCTGAAGAACCACCAAAGTACAACGGGATATGCGGCTGTTGCGGCGACTTCACCGTCGAATAGGCACCCTCGACCTGGTAGTAGATGCCTTCATGGGCAAAGGGTTTCTCGCTGGTCCATTCCTGGCGCACCACGCTCAGGTATTCATCCGTGCGGGCGTAGCGTTCGTCCTTGTCGATATGGCTGCCGTCGGCCCGAAGTTCGCGATCGTCGCCGCCAGTGATGATGTGAACGGCGGTACGCCCGCCGTTGAACACGTCCAGGGTGGCGAACTGTCGAGCGGCCAGGGTCGGCTGGGCAAAACCGGGCCGATGGGCAATCAGGAACTGCAGTTTTTTGGTCACGCTGGCCGCGTGGGAGGCAATGAGCGTGCTGTCCGGGCTGTTGGAGTGGAAGGCTACCAGGGCACGGTCGAAGCCGGCCGCTTCGTGGGCGCGAGCGACGGTTTCCACGTAGTCGGGTTGCAAGGTCGGGCCACTGCGGGGATGGATCTCCGAAGCGTGGTGGCCGCCGATGTAGCCGATAAATTCAATGCTCATGCTCAGTTCCTTGTGGGTAGGGGCGCTCTGTAGGGGTCGAAAGTAGGGGGCGGGGGCGGGGCTGTAAAATGCCGTTTTGTTCTAAGTTAATTATTAATTTGTAGAATTTTAAGAAATTATATTTATCAGAAATGTGCATTTTGTTGGTCGAGGTCGGTGTGGGCGGCGAGGCTGGCTTTATTATGCAAATAATTTATTGTTTTGATTTTATGTCTTATTTTTAATCATATTAGGTTATTCCCAAAAAGAATTTCACTGAGGTTTTTTATGCGACTAGCATGAAGCTGCAACGGCGCTCCTGGCCGTGTTTTTTGTGAGGACGGAAGCCCGATGAATGAAAAACCCCTGAATGCCAGCTCGTTTTCCATCGACAAGGCGGCTCGCTTCCAGGGCGAGCCTGAAGGTGTGTCACGACTGGTGCCCCCCTGGTTGCGCAACTGGCGCACCCCCGAGGTGTTATTGCGGTTGGTCAGCCCGATCGTGTTGCTGCTGGTATGGGAGTTGGCCTCCGAGCTGGGGCTGATCCCGCAACGGATCATCGCCGCGCCGTCGCAGATCGGCGGTACCTTGTGGGTGATGATCGTTTCCGGCGAGTTGGGCAAGCACCTGCTGGTATCCCTGCAACGGGCGCTGCTGGGGCTGGGGATTGGCGTCAGCATCGGTGTGGCGGCGGCGCTGATCACCGGTCTGTCCAAGCGTGGCGAGGTGATCCTCGATTCGCCGATGCAGATGCTGCGCACCATTCCCTCCCTGGCCCTGGTGCCGTTGTTCATCCTCTGGTTCGGCATCGGCGAGTTCACCAAGATCGCGCTGATCGTCACCGGCACCACCTTCCCGGTCTACCTCAACCTGTTTTCCGGTATCCGCAACATCGACCCCAAGTTGATCGAGGCCGCCAACACCCTGGGGCTCAATCGCCGCGAGTTGATCTGGCATGTGATCCTGCCGGGTTCGTTGCCTTCTTTTTTTGTCGGCCTGCGCTATTCCCTGGGGATTTCCTGGCTGGCCCTGGTGTTCGTCGAGCAAATCAACACCACCGCCGGTATCGGCTTCCTGGCCAGCGATGCGCGGGACTTCATGCGCACCGACGTGATTGTGATTTGCCTGTTGATCTACAGCGTCCTCGGCCTGCTGATCGATGGGCTGATCCGCACCCTGGAACGTTTCGCCCTGGCCTGGCGCCCATCTTTCGTGAGGAACTGACATGTCGAATATCGAATCCTTGGCGGCACCGGTACAGTTGCGCAATGTGGTGCGCCAGTTCGGTCAGCAACGGGTCATCGACGGCCTGGACCTGGACATCGCCCCTGGCGAGTTTGTCGCCCTGCTGGGCGCCAGCGGCTCCGGCAAGACCACCTTGCTGCGCAGCCTGGCCGGGCTGGACAGCATCGACAGCGGCCAGTTGCGCGTGCCCAAGGCCCGGGCGGCCGTGTTTCAGGAGCCGCGGCTGATGCCCTGGAAGCGGGCCTGGAAAAACGTGATCCTCGGACTGCGCATTCCCGATGCCAGGGAACGCGCGGTGCAGGCGTTGACGGAGGTAGGGCTGGCCCATCGACTGGACGCCTACCCGGCGACGCTCTCCGGTGGGGAGGCCCAGCGCGTGGCGTTGGCCCGTGGTCTGGTGCGCGAACCCAAGCTGCTGTTGCTGGATGAACCTTTCGCCGCGCTGGACGCCTTGACCCGGATCAAGATGCATCGGCTGATTATCGAACTGTGGCGCAAGCATACGCCGGCCGTGCTGCTGGTCACCCACGACGTTGACGAAGCGATTTTGCTGGCCGACCGCGTGATCGTCCTGGCCCATGGCAAGATTGCCGAGCAACTGACCATCGATCTGCCTCGGGCGCGGGACACGGGTCAGGACGGCTTCCAGGCGATCCGGGCACGCTTGCTGAGTCTTCTCGGGGTTGAAGTGGACGTCCCGGCGGCGGTGGGGCAAGCGGCTGCCAGTGGCGTGCGGCGGTTTGCCCATGGTTGAGTTGAGACTGTTGATGCTGGTGGCGGCCGCGTTGTTGCTGGGGGGCTGTGATAAAGCGGCCGAGGCCCCGAAAACCCATTCTGATTTATCGGGTGTGACCTTGATCCTGGGTGATCAGGCCAAGGGTTTGCGCACGGTGGTAGAAGCGGCCCACGCCCTGGAAGGCATCGACTACAAGGTTGAATGGGCCAACTTCCAGGGTGCCGCGCCGCTGTTCGAAGCCTTGCGCGCCGGCGCGGTGGACCTGGGCCCGGCCGGTGACACGCCGGTACTGGCCGCGGCCACGGGGGGCACGGCCTTGCGTATCGTTGCCGTACGCCGCAGCCAATCCCGGGGCATTGCGATCCTGGTGCCACCCGATTCACCGATTCACACCGTCGCGGACCTGAAAGGGCACAATGTGGTGGTCTCGTCCGCCCGTGGCAGCATTTCCCAGTACCTGCTGATTCGTGCCCTGGCCAATGCCGGAGTGGATGAGAAAGACGTCAAGGTCGGTTTTGTCCTGCCCACGGATGCGTTACCCGCCTTCAATGCCGGGAAGATCGAAGCCTGGGCCACCTTCGGCGTCTATCAGGCATTTGCCGAGCAGAAAGGCGCCAGGGTGCTGATCAGCGGGGAGGGGATCAATACCGGGCTGACCTTTATCACCGCGTCCGATGAAGTGCTTGCCGATCCCCTCAAGCGCAGGGCGTTGGGCGATGTGTTGCAGCGTTTCGCCAAGGCTTTTGAATGGGCGCAGAAAAATCCCGAGGAATACGCGCGGGTGTTTGCCAAGGCCAATGATATTCCCCTTGAGGTTTCTCAGTTGCTGCGCCGTTGGGGGGATGAGTCGTTGTTGCCGGTAGAGGCGAGGGATCTGCAGGCGTTGCAGCAGGTGGATGATCTTTTCGTCGAGAAGAAGATCTTTCCCCATCGGGTCGAGGTGGAGAAATTCACCGATGCGCAGGTGTTTTCGAATGAGTCGGTGGCGCTGAGTCGATCGACATCGACAGCCACAAATCCCAACTGATCGTTCTGAAGACGGACTCACGGGCGCCGATACAATCTGCGTCCGCGTCTAATGGAAGCGCTGGCCCGAGGCCTCGCCCTGGAGTTGGCGCCGATACGGGTCAACACGCTGTCACCCGGTCCGATCAATCCCCCCATTTTCACTGAAGCGCTGGGCGCCAGGCTGGTCTGAGCGGCCCAACCGGCCAGCTCTGAAAAAGCTCATGCCGGACGGTCATTCTCATAACGAACCAATAGAGGCAATATGCTATCTGCGTGGGGGCGCTTCAGCCACGGTTGGCACCCAAACGAATAAACGTTTGAAACAAGCGCTATAAGCTTTACTTGGAAGGCACATTGCTAGTAATCAGTAAGTGTCTTCAATTTTTGGCTCAGGGAGCGCAGATGAGTGTTCGTCCATTGACCGACTCCCCGCTGCAATCGAACGATTGCGATATTGTCGCTTCTCAACTAAAAGGGACCCCGGGTACGGTTGGCATGGCCTACGTTGGCAACGAGGACAGGATCGAAGACTTGCTGGACTCAGCGCGCAACTGGGCCCATACCACTGCCTGGGTGGTTTACCGCGCCGGAGAGCAAATGCACCGGGTCGGGCAGGGCGACCCCTCGCTGCAGTGGCCCTCGAGCGTCGCCCATGAAGCGTTTGACGCCTTTTGCCTGACCCGCCGGTTGCACCGCTGGCCGACGGGCAGAGGCGAAAACGTGCTGGGCTGGCTGCTCGCGCCCGTCAAGGACGCCGCGGAACCGGCGCTCGCCGAGTTTGCCCAGCGCCTGGGCATTGAGGTACAGACCAATACCCTGGCCCGTGCGCAGGTCACTCAGCGTGTGTTGTATGAGATTACCTACCTGGCCAGTTCAACCCGCGACCGTTCGGTGTTTCTGGTGGGGGTTCACCAGTTGCTGGCCAGCCTGATCGACGCCGAGAACTTCTACCTCGCGCTGTATGACCCGCTCAGTGGCAAGATCGACTACCCGTACTACGTCGACATTATCGACGTGGACGCCCTTGAAGCCGAGAACTACGAATACCTTGACCCTGGGCACCTGTCCTTGACCGGCCAGGTGTTGACCACCGGCCAGCCACTGCTGATCGACTCCGCCGGCATTCTCGCGGCCCAGGCCGAGGGCCGTTTCCACTGCGTGGGTGATCGTCCCGAGTTCTGGATGGGCGCACCCTTGAAAAATGCCTCGGATGAAGTGTTTGGCATGCTGGCGATGCAGGTCTACGACGTGGCCCGTATCTACAGTGCCGAAGACCGCGCGCTGTTTCTGGTGGTGGCCCGCCACGTGGCCATGGCATTGGACCGGATCCTGCACCGGGCGGACCTGGAAGAGACGGTGATGCGTCGTACCCTGGAGCTGTCGGCACTCAACGATGCCTTGAGGCAGGAGGTGCTTGATCGCGAGCGCGCCGAACACCTGCAGAGCGCGTTGTTCCAGATAGCCGAACTGTCGAGCCAGCCGGGCGACATGGCCGAGTTGTTTCAAACCCTGCATGGCATCGTCGGCGAGTTGCTGTTCGCGCAGAACTTCTACATTGCGCTGTTCGACGACGCGACTGGCGAAGTGACCTTTCCTTACTATGTCGATGAGCGACTGACCACCCACCCGGTGGCCCGGCGCGGGCGCCGGGGCTTGACCGAGTACGTTATCCGCCAGCGTCGACCCTGCCTGATCGATGCCGGCGAGTCCGAGCGCTTATCGGCGAGCGGTGAAACCGAAAGGGCCCATGAGTCTGTCCGCGCCTACTCCTGGCTGGGCATTCCCTTGTTCGATGGCGATGTGGTGCGGGGCGTGCTTGCCGTACAGAGCTACACCTCGCAGGTGTGCTACACCCTGCGTGACCAGGAGTTGCTGACGTTCGTGTCGCGACACATCGACACCGCGCTGTCGCGCCGCACGGCCGCCGAAGCGATCCACGCTGCCAACCTCATGCTCGAAGCCCGGGTGCAGAACCGCACCCGCGAACTCGATCATGCCAATGCCAAGCTGCAACACGAAAACTCCCACGATGCGCTGACCGGGCTAGCCAACCGTACCTACCTGCAACAGCGCCTCAACCAGGCCTGGTCACGGTTCGATAGCGAAGGCGGGCACCTGGCGGTGATGTTCATCGACCTCGACCGTTTCAAGATGGTCAATGACAGCCTCGGCCATCATTTCGGCGATCTGCTGCTGATGCAGGCCGCCGACCGTTTGCGCGGTTGCCTGCGTGACTCCGACATGCTGGCGCGCCTGGGCGGTGATGAGTTTTCGGTACTGGCTCCCGAGGCGCCGCTGGACAGGGTGATCGACATTGCCGAACGGATCCTGGTGGCGTTTGACCTGCCGTTTTTCATCAATGGCCATGAAGTCTTTTCGTCCTGCAGTATCGGTATTGTCAGCGCCGACAGCCAGTTCCATCAGGAGCCGGCCGACCTGCTGCGCGATGCCGATGCGGCGATGTACCGGGTCAAGAGCGCCGGGCGCGACAGCTACGCGGTGTTCAACCAGGAAGTACGCCGCGAAGTCTCGGACCAGGTCGAGCGTGAAGGGGCCTTGCGCAACGCCCTCAAGCGCACTGACGAACTGCTGCCGTATTTCCAGCCGATTGTCAGCGTCGAAAGCGGTGAGCTGCTGGCCCTTGAAGCGCTGGTCCGCTGGCATCAGCCGGGCGGGCGGGTGGTCGCGCCGGGCGAGTTTCTGCCGGACTTCGAGGGATTGCGCCTGATCGGTCGACTGGACCTGTACATGCTGAGCAGCATTGCCGTGATCCTCGCCCAGCCCCAGCACGCCCATTGGCCACCGGTACACGTCAATTGCTCGAGCTACAGCATGACGCGCCCGGACTTCGCCAGCGATGTGCTTGCACTGCTGGCGCGGCACCAGGTCTCGCCGTCGCGGATCTGCCTGGAACTGACCGAAGGTGCCCTGGTGGCGGAGCCGGCGCTGGCTCGACGCACCATGCAACAGCTGGCCGACAACGGCATGTCGGTGGTGCTCGATGACTTCGGTGCGGGCTTTTCATCCCTGAGCTACGTGCATCAATACCGTTTCAGCGGCTTGAAGATCGACAAGTCGTTCATCCTCGAACTGACCAGCAGTGCCCGCAGTCGCGCGATTGTCCGGGCGATTGTGCGGATGGCCGAATCCCTGGACCTGAACGTGGTGGCCGAAGGGGTCGAGGACGCCGAGACGCTCGAATTGCTGCGTGAAATGGGCGCGGGACAGGCCCAAGGTTACTATTTTGCCAAACCGATGGGGTTGCAGGCGTTGATGGGGTGTTTTTCTGGCAGCGGATCGGTTCTTGGCTGGAGCGGCAGCGCAGACGCGTAACCCCCAGCTTCTCCCGCCACCCTTTACCCATTCTTTACCTGCCCTTGTGTCTCGTTCGCCAGAGGCTCGGTTACGCTGCTCACCATCTTGATCTTGACGACTTTGTGAATCGAATGAACCTTCAACCTCGTTACTGGCTAGCGGTGGGCGCCTTAGTGGGCAGCCTGGGATTGATCTCTGGTTGCGCGGGCGATCCGCCAGACCCGCGAATCGAATTCACCGAGCTGGTCAATAAAGACCTGGCCAGCGCCTATCAACCGTCCCACAACGAAACAACCGGTTGGGGCGCCATCTGGCAACTCGATCAGCAATCGGTGGATGTGGCCTGGTTGGCGCCGGCTACCCATGAGCGCCTGCCGTTGATTATCTACTTGCCGGGGTTGGGTGAGCCGGCCTCGGGCGGTGTGGAGTGGCGCAAGGCTTGGGCGCAAGCCGGTTATGCGGTGCTGTCTGTTCAAGGGCACGCCTATGATCAGTCGATTTTTGCCTCGGCGCAGGCGTTGGATGGCGACTTCCGTGGCGTGGCGAGCACTCATTACACCGCCGCCGCCTTGCGCGACAGGCTGTCCACCTTGCAGAAAGTCCTGACTGAGGTTCGGGCCCGGGCCGCGAAAGGCGACGCACAACTGGCGGCCATCGACTGGGACCAGGTCGTGGTGGCCGGCTTTGATTTAGGGGCACAGACCGCTGAGGCACTGGCCGGGGCGCTGGAACCTGGCGCTACGTCGGGCGTCGCGATTCAGCCCAAGGCGGTATTGCTGCTCAGCCCTTATGTGGAAGCCGGCGCCCGGCCAGAGGTGTTCGCCCAGATGTCGGCGCCCGTGCTGTCGATGACCGGTCAGGAGGATGAAGATCCGTTCAACTGGGTCAGTTCCTATCGCCAGCGACAGGTGCTGGGCGAGTCGGTGACGATGGCCGGCAGCGTTCAGTTGGAGCTGAACAAAGCGACGCACAAGACCTTGTCCGGTACCGAACTGTTCAACCGACCGTCGAAAAAAGCCGACAAGGGCAGCGACCCGTCCGGCGATGCTCCCAAGAGTAGAGGGCACAAGCACGGTGGCGCCAAGCCCGGCGGTGGCGTCCATAGTTCGATGGTGGGCGAACCGGCCCCGGATCCCAAGCAAGTGGCCGCGATTCAGGCAATCGGTGTGGCGTTTCTCGATAGCCGCATCAAACACAATCCCGCGGCCACCGAATGGTTGCTGAAAGGCGCGCCAGGTTGGCTGGAGGGGGCGGGGCGGTTGAAGTAGTCATGGCCGGATCTTGGTGCGCTAGCAGATCGGTCTACTCGTGAGTCATGGCGGGGTTTTCCCTACAGCAACTCCCCGCAGATTTAACGGATGGGCGATGTCATTCGTTCAGCAGAGCTTGAACGACAGGATGTCGATATTCTTCTTGTGCAGGCTGCTCTTGGGCGTCAGGCGCATGTACCAGTCGCGAAGCCAGCAGGCCATGCTCGACTCGGCCTGTTCGATGCCGCTCATGAAGCGCGCGGCGTTGACGATTCCGTTGGTGCGGGGGTGCCGATACGCCTCGTACTCCGCCAGCGCGGTGCGCAGGTCAGACGTTCTTGCCAGTCGATCAGCCAGTACTACCGCGTCTTCGATAGCCTGCGCCGCCCCTTGACCCAGGCTCGGCAACATCGGATGAGCCGCGTCGCCCAACAGCGCCACATGCCCGTCGCAGAACTGCTCCACGGGCTGGCGATCCCGGGCATGCATTTTCAATATGACATCGTCGGGCGTCGCCTCGATCGCGGCACGGACTTCCGGTGCCCAGCCGGCATAGGCGTCGAGTACTTCCTGTTTGTTGATGCTCAAGGCGTCGTGCGAGGCGTTTTCATGGTTACAGGTCCCCCACCAATAAGCATGGCCGTCGCCCACGCTGCAAAGCCCGAAGCGCTTGCCGCGGCCCCAGTAGTGCGCCACGTAGCCTTCAGTCATGACCGGGTGACTGAACGGCGTTACCGCCAGCCAGGCGATATAGCCTGAGGATCGTATGGGCGTCTCGCCCAACATCTGTCGGCGGATAACCGAGTTGAGACCGTCGGCGCCAATCAGCAGGTCAGCCTCGTCGGTACTGCCGTCTTCGAAGCGCACCGTCACGCCATTGGCGTGGTTGGTATAACCCGTGCAGCGCACACCCGTTACCAGCGTGTCGGGGGCGAGCTGCTGCGCCAGCGCACGCAGCAGCAAGGGCCGCTGGATACTGATACTGGGGTAGCCCAGCTGCTCGCCTATCTCATGAATGGGGATGCTGGTGATGGGCTCGCCACCCGGTTTCTTGAAAAAGAACTGGCGGATCTCCTGGCCAGCCTGTTCGACCGGAGCATGGGCACCGATCGAATGCAGCGCCGCCATGGCATTGGCCATGATGGACAAGCCGGTGCCGCCGGTGCGCAGCGTTTGAGCCGCTTCGAAGACCTTGACCTGCCATCCCGCGCGTTGCAGTGCGATGCCCGCGGTCAGGCCGCCGACACCGGCGCCTGCCACGATAGCTTTCCTGGGTTCTGTCATGCTGTTTTCACCTGTTGCAAGCCATTCAAGTCTGACGGAGCTGTCAATCCGGCTCCGTTGCCCGCGTTTCCTGTCAGGGCCGCGTCCATGTGTAACTTGATGAATTTGCCAACCCGCTGGATATGGGGTTCGCGCATCATCGTCAGGTGATCGCCTTCCACGCCAATGCGCTGTACCCGAGGAGAAACAGAGCGCCATCCGCGGTACGGATCGCTAAAGGCGGTGCCCACCAGTTCGTGGGGGCCTTGCAGTACTTCGGGCAGCTCTACATCCGCCGCGAATAGGGTCACGGGCAAGTCCCGTGGCGGGAAACGGTACTCCAGCATCCCTTGCCAGTTGGCATGGAATACTCGGAACAGTTGGTCCAGTGTCGCCACGGTAAAGGTTTCGTCGAAAATGCCCTGATCGATGCCGTGCTGTCGGATCACCGCGAAGGCTTGCGAATCGCTCATCGAGGAAAAGTCCAGGGCCTGATAGTCGTATTCCTTCTGGCCGTCGCCGCTGAGCAATTCCCACATGAACCAGTTGATGAACTCGGAGCGTTCGACCTGCACCTGGTCTTGACTGATACGCACGATGGTGTCGAGCAGGAACACGTTATGCACAACCCGCCCGCGACGCTGCAACTCGCTCGCCAGCTCATACGCCACGACGCCGCCATACGACCAGCCACCGATATTCAGCGCCCCGTGCGGTACGACCTGCTCGATGGCATCTGCGTAATACTTCGCCTGGCCGTGTACCGATGGGATCGGCTCTCGGGCGTCCCAGGTTCCCGGCGCCTGCAGCGCAAGAAGATTAACCTGATCCTTGAGGACGCGCGCCAGGGCGGCATAGCACAGCACGTGGCCGCCTATAGGGTGGACGAGAAACACCGGTGGCTTGCCAGGCGCGTTCTTGAAGTCCACCAGCGCGCCAGTAGCGGAGTGTCCGGTTTCGCTCCTTTGCAGCACTTGGGCGAATTCGGCGATGGTCGGGGCCTGGATGAAGTCGGACAGTGATGGCTCCAGACCTTGATGCATGACCAGCTTCGCTACCAGTTGCACCGCTTTGAGCGAGTTGCCGCCCACCTCGAAGAAGTTGTCATGGACACTGATCTCCTCCAGGCCCAAGGCTTCCTGCCAATAAGCCTGCAACAAGTCTTCAGTGGCATTTCGGGGCCCGGTGAAGGGCCGCAGCAGAGTGTTTTGAATCTCGACCTTTTGCAGTTGCCGGCGGTCGATCTTGCCGGTGGGACCCAGTGGCAGTTGCTCAATGCTGATCAGCGTGTTCGGCACCATGTAATCGGGCAATGCAAGGCGCATCTCTGCCTTGAGTTGATCCAGATCCAGCATGCGCCCCGGCATCGTCTGGACAAAACCCACCAGATAACGGCTGCCATCGTTTGCAGGCTTGTCGATAACGGCGACTTGCCGGATGTCGGCGCCGAATCGGGCGGAGCCCAGCATGGCCACCTCGATCTCGCCCAGCTCGACGCGGTAGCCGCGAATCTTGACCTGGGCATCACCGCGGCCTTGATAGACCAGATCACCCCAGGGCAGGTAAAACCCGATGTCCCCGGTTTCATATAGCCTGCGGGTCTGGCCCTCCAGTTGCCGATAGACAAAACGTTCGTCGGTCAGATCGGATCGATCCCAGTAGCCATTCGCCAGGCAAGGACCTTCGATAAACAGTCCGCCTATGACGCCGACCTGGCAGGCATTACCTGCCGCATCTAGAACATGCAGGCGTACCCCGTCTACAGGCGTACCGATCGACGGCATGCTCGGCCAGGTTTCGCTGGCACCTTCAAGCTTCAGGCGCGTGACCACATGCGACTCGGTTGGCCCGTAGTGATTTTCCACCTGACACTCTTCGAGGCCGGCAATCAGGTCACGGATCTCACTGGTGATCTTCAACTGCTCACCGGCCACGTTGATCCGACGCAGCGATACCGGGCGAATCCCCAACTGCATGGCCACTTCGGCCAGTCCCTGAAAGGCGACGTAGGGCAGGAACAGACGGTTGATCCGCTGCGCGCAGATCAACTTCAACAATTTGATGAAGTCATAGCGCAATGCTTCTTCGATCATCACCAGTTCAGCGCCGCAGGACAGGGTCGAGAGAATTTCCTGGAACGATACGTCGAACGAGATGGATGAATATTGCAGTGTTTTCAACGAGACGGCCGGGTCGATGCCCTGCGCCTGCTCGCGGTTCTGCCAGAGGATCAGATTGCTCAAGGCGCGGTGTGGCATGGCCACACCTTTGGGACGGCCTGTCGAACCCGACGTATACAGTACGTAAGCATTGTCGTCGGCCTCGATGCCCGCAGCGAGCAGGGCAACCCGCTCATGGCAGCGCTCCGCATCGTTGTCGAACCCGGCGACCACGCTGTCCCAGTGCCGCTTGTGTACGTGCTCCGTCAGCGATGTCAGCCGCTTTTCAGACGCGTCGGCGAACAGTACCAGGCTTGGCTGCGAATCTTCGAGAATCAGCCGGATGCGATCATCCGGGAAGTTCAGGTCAATCGGTACATACGCGGCGCCAGACTGTATGACACCGAGCAAGGCCACGATCAGATCAGGCGAGCGGGGCATCATGAGCGCAACCCGGTCTCCCTGGCCTATTTTGTGCCGGTGCAGCCAGCTTGTCGTCTGCGCACTGGCGTCTCTCAGCTGGCGGTACGATAGCCGGGTCCCGCCGAAACTCACGGCGGTTTGTTGGTCATGGCGGGCAAAGCTGTCCAGCAACAGACTCGCCAGATTGTCATGAGCCGATGTGGCGGCCGGGGCTGGCGTGGTCTGCTCGAGAACAGCTGACCATGCCGGTACGCAGGGGCTGGCCTCTGGCGCATCCATCATCAATGCCAGTGTGCGCAACAGGTATTCGGTATAAGCCTGGACCTGGCTTTCAGCGACGCGGGCAGTGCGGTAGTCCATCTTCAAAATCAACGAGCCGTTGCCCGGATGGCGACCCATGGTGGTCAGCAGGTCATAGTTGCTGGCTTCGGTCGTTTCCCAGTCAATGAGGACTCCATCGTCCTGGGCCAGCATGTCATTGAGCACATAAAAATCGACATAGTTGAACACCACGTTCAAGGTTACGTCGGTTTCGCGGTGGATCAGCGCGAACGGATAGCGCCGATGAGTGAACACCTGTTGTTCCTGGGCAATCGATTGGCGGACCAGCTCAAGCCAGCTCTGGCCCAGGGTGTTGAAACGCACGGGCAGGGTGTTGAGAAACAGCCCCAGAATCGAGGCCGCATCCTCAAACTCTGGCCGACCGTGGCTGATGATGCCGCACAGCACTTCTTTCTGGTTGGACATGATGGCTTGTGCAAAGCCGTGAGCCGTCAGCAAGACCGAGCGCAACGGCAGATCCTGCGCTCTGCAGAACGCCTCGAGCCGGGCCAGGTCAGCCGCCGGCATTTCACGGTAGGCCGAGCGGTGCGCTATAGGGTCCGGTGCGACCGCATGGACCCAACTGGTCATCGACGCGGCAGGCGCCTCGCGCAGGTATTCGTTCCAGAACAGACGATGCTCATCCGTCATCACAGCCTCCTGCTCCAGGGCAATGAAGTCGGCGGGCGTGGTGGTCAGGGCGGGCAAAGCGTCTGCCCCCGGCGCCGAGGTGTAGAGTGTGATCAGGTCACGCATCAGGGTGGCGACGCTCCAACCGTCGAGAATGGCGTGGTGAAAGCTGAACACCAGGTCAATGTCGTCCGCCGCGACGAATACGCCGAACTGATACAGGGGAGCCTGATGCCAATCCTGACGATGGCGCTTGCGCTCTTCAACGTAAGTGGAAACCGCCTGTGCCCGCTCGGCAGGGCTCAGAGAGGTGACGTCAACGACTTGCACCGGCGACACGACCGTGGAATGCACACGAGCCATGGGCGTTGCGCTGTGGCTTAGATCAAAGGACATGCGCAAGGCCGGATGACGCCGGATCAATGCGTTGCACGCCCGGCTCCATGCCGCGGCATCCCAGCGCAGGCGTAGCCGGTAGCGAAAGATGTCGTGATAGATCGCCGAGTCCGGGTGCATCATCGAGTGATAGATCATTCCGACCTGAAGCTGCGAAGCCGCGAACACCTCATCGAACACGCCCTCGCTGGCCAAGCGGATGTCTTCTGAAACTTGGGCAAAAGGCTTCACATGTTCTACGGGCTGCCATTGCGATGAGGGTGCCTGCTGCGCGTTCACAAGCCGAGCCAATTGAGCGATGGTCGGGTTCTGGTAAATCTGTGTCAGCGTGAACGCCATGCCTTGCTCACGGGCCTTGATCTGTAGATGGATGACCTTCAGGGAATCGCCGCCGAGCATGAAATAGTTGTCATGGACGCCCAGTACGTCTCGTTTCAGGTTGTCTTTCCAGAGCTGCGCCAGCGCCTGTTCCAGTGCCGTGCACGGCGCTGTCGTGTCGGTGCTGCCCAGGGTCTGTACGGGTTCGGGCAAGGCCTTGCGGTCCAGTTTGCCGTTTGCATTGAGCGGGAAGTGCTCCAGCTGAACAAAATACCTCGGCACCATGTAGTCGGGGACGTGCTGGCGCAGATGCTCCTGCAGCGCCTGCGCTGAAAGCTCGTTTCCGCTGGCGCTGACCAGGTAGCCGATCAGATAGGTATCACCTCCGGTTTCCTGGCGAGCGATCACCACCACATCCCTGACACCTTCGCAGGCCAGCAGATGCGCTTCGATCTCACCCAGCTCGATGCGCAGGCCGCGGATCTTCACCTGGAAGTCATTACGGCCCAGGTACTCGACAGTGCCGTCGGCCAGCCAACGGCCCAGGTCGCCGGTCCTGTAGAGGCGGGCATTCGGGTCGTCGCTGAACGGGTCGGTGAGGAAACGCTCAGCCGTCAGTTGTGCACGGTTCAGATAACCGCGTGCCACTTGAACCCCACCGATGTAAATCTCTCCCGCGACCCCCAGGGGGACGGGCTGCTGATGGGCATCGAGCAGGTAAATACGGGTGTTGGCAACCGGTTTGCCGATCGGCGTACTGTCGGGTGTGTCGGGGCCCGAGCAGTCCCAGGCGGTGACGTCGATGGCCGCTTCGGTCGGGCCGTACAGGTTGTGCAGCGCGATGTCCGGCAGTTGCGCCTTGAAGCGGCGAACCAGATGCCCGGGCAACGCTTCACCGCTGCACAGCACGCGCCGCAGGTCACTGAAGCCCTGGTTGTCGCCATACTCCAGAAAGACATCGAGCATCGAAGGCACAAAGTGCATCAGGGTAATGCCGTGTTCACGGATGACTTGAGCGATATAGGCCGGATCCTGATGACCGCCTGGCCGTGCCATGTGTAACTGGGCACCGGCCAGCAGGGGCAGGAAAAATTCCCAGACCGACACGTCGAAGCCGAAGGGGGTCTTTTGCAGGACACGGTCGGTTTCATTCACCCTGTAGTGGTCTTGCGCCCAAAGCAGGCGATTGACCACGCCACGGTGCTCGTTCATCACGCCCTTGGGCGTGCCGGTGGAGCCGGAGGTGTACAGCACGTAGGCCAGATGAGCCGAGGTCAGGTCCTGCACGTGTGGGTTGGCAACCGATTGACCCGGAAATGACTGACGGTCCAGATCAATCACCGGCACCGAAACGTTCGACTGTAGACTCAATGTCGCGCGTTGAGCCAAGACCGCAGCGGGAGCACTGTCCTGCAGCATGTAGGCAATCCGGTCCGCAGGATAAGTCGGATCCAGCGGTACATAACTGCCGCCTGCTTTCAGGATCGCCAGTAAACCAATGACCATCGACTCGCTACGTTCGGCGCAGATCGCCACACGACCATCCGGTTTTACCCCGATATCGAGCAAGTGATGCGCCAGTTGGTTGGCCCGGTTATTCAGCTCGCGATAACTCAGGCGGATATCGCCATGCACCACAGCGACCGCTTGCGGCGTGCGCTCGACCTGGGCTTCGAACAACCCGTGGAGTGTCTGCTCCAACGGGTAATCGAATCGAGTGGCGTTGAACTCGACCATCAGTTGCTGGCGCTCCCGCTCCGGCAGGATCGAGAGGCTGTGCAAGGGCGCCTGAGGTGCCTGTTCAAGTGCTTCGACCAGGCTTTCCAGCGCGGCCTGCACGTAATTGCAGACACGCTGCGCACCGATCTCGACAACGGTCTGGGCGTTGAGTATGAAGTCCTCCCCCAGGTCGTCCACGTTCAATGTCAACAGGTAGTTACTGCGTTCCTCGACGTTCAATACTTGAATGCCTGCCCATACTGCACCGGCTTCCTTGCTCAAGGCTTCGCTGTCAGTGTGTCGGTAGTTGAGCAGGGCGCTGAACAGGGGCAGGTCGCTCGGCACAGCGCTGCAGCGCTGCGCCAGTGCCAGCGAGGCATGCTCATGTTCGAGGAGTGCGGACAGCTGTGCATGAGTGGCTTGAACGCTGGCCTGAGCCCCCTGATGACCCACGTCGATGCGCATCGGCAAGGTGTTGATGAACATGCCCAGCGCCCGGTCTGTGCCCGCCGAGCCGCTCATGCGACCGATCAGGACGGTGCCGAAGACAACGACATCGCGTCCTGAAAAGCGTCCGACGACCTGGGCCCAGGCCAGGTGCATCAGGCTGGCTGCACTGACCCCGGACAGCCGGGCCTGCTTGCGCAGGCGTTGGCTCAAGGTGTTATCAATACGGTGATGCACTTCTTCGATCCCGCTCCCGTCGCCTTGCACATCGTGCAGGTCGAACGGCAGGGTCGGCTCGTCGATGTCGCCGAGCAGGTTGCGGAAGAAGGCTTCATGGGCTTCGAGGCTGACGCCCAGACGGGCCTGAGCCACGTAGTTGCGGTACGGCACCGAGGCCGGCAGGTCATGGCCTTCACCCAGCATCAGCGCCTGTATTTCGTCACGCATCACTTCCAGGGCGGTGTGGTCGAGCACCAGGTGATGGCACAGCAGCAGCGAGACGATACGCTGCCGGGGGGCATCGTAGGCACTGACCAGCCGCATCAACGGTGCCTGTCGCAGATCCAGGCGATAGTGCCGCGGGTCATAGCGGTGCTGCAGTTGCGTGGAGATATCGCCTTGAGCCGGATCAAGGTCAAGGGTTTCGGTGGCCAGGGTGGCCTGACGCCACACCACTTGCACTGATTCATCCAGTCCTTCCCAGAGCAGGGCGGTGCGAAGGATATCGTGGCGCTGGATCAGCCGTTGCAGTGCCTGGCTGAATGCGTCCAGGCAGGCTTGATCCTGGAAGGCAAAGACTGATTTCAGGACATAGGGATCACCGCGCTCAGCGCGCAGGTGGTGGTAAAGAATACCTTCCTGCAGCGGCGCCAGGGCATAGATGTCCTGCACGTTGGCCACGCCCCCGGGCACGGAGGCCACGATGCGATCGATAGCGTCCTGGGTCAGGTCCGCCAATGGCAGCATGTCCGGGGTAATGCGTTTGCAGTCCTCGGGGATCAGATTGGCAGGTGCCACGACTTCCGTGCCGCCGCCCACGGCAGCGGCCAGGGCGGCCAGGGTCGGCTGGCTGAACAGCACGCGAACATCAGCCCTCAGGCCGATCTGACGCATGTGCTCTATCAGCTTGACGGCCAACAATGAATGCCCGCCCAGCTCGAAGAAGTGGTCATGGCGACCCACCTGATCGATGCCCAGCAGTTCTTGCCAGATAGCGGCGATAGCGGTTTCGGTGTCGCCGATGGGCGCCTCGTATGCGCGGCTGACCAGCGATGATTGACCGGGAGCGGGCAGGGCGTTGCGATCCAGCTTGCCGTTTGAGGTCAGCGGCAGAGATTCAAGGCGCGTGTAGGCAGCAGGTACCATGTAGTCCGGCAGTTGCGCCTGCAAATGTTTGCGCAGTATGTCGGGGCTCACTTCAGCATCAGCGGTGAAGTAGGCCACCAGACGCTTGTCGCCCGGCACGTCTTCACGGGCCATGATCACAGCTTCTTTTACCGCCTCGTGCCCGGCCAGACGGGCTTCGATTTCACCCAGTTCGATACGGAAACCACGGATCTTGACCTGATCGTCATTACGCCCCAGGTACTCGAGGCTGCCGTCAGCAGACCAGCGTACCAGATCGCCAGTGCGGTACAGCCGGGCACCGGGCTGTTCGCTGAACGGGTTGGCGAGAAAGCGCTCTTCATTCAGTTCGGGACGATTCAGGTAGCCACGCGCCACCCCGGCGCCACCGACATACAACTCACCGGCCACGCCCAGAGGCACGGGCTCGCGGCGGGCGTCGAGCACATATAGCTGCAAATCCGCTATTCGTTGGCCAATCGGGCTGACGCCCGTTCGCTCGGCATCGGCGGCTTGCAAGGGGTAATACGTCACATGCACCGTGGTTTCGGTGATGCCGTACATGTTCACCAATTGCGTCCCGGCGTTGCCTGACCTTGTGTACCAGGGCTTGAGGATTGCGGTGTCCAGCGCTTCGCCGCCAAAGATCACTTGACGCAACGAGTGCGCCTGCTGGCTGTCAGCCTGTGCGGCGATCAGTTGGCGGAAGGCGGAAGGGGTCTGGCTGAGCACCGTGATCCCGGCGTCGCAGATCAGCGCATAGCATTCCTGCGGTGAGCGGCTGACCATTTGCGGGACGATCAGCAGCTGCCCGCCGTGAACCAGCGCGCCCCAGATTTCCCAGACCGAGAAGTCGAAAGCAAACGAGTGGAACAGTGCCCAGACGTCATCTGCGCTGAAGCCAAACCACTGGTCGGTGGCCGAGAACAGGCGGGCCACGTTGCGATGCTCGACCTGCACGCCTTTTGGCAAACCGGTGGAACCTGAGGTGTAGATCACGTAGGCCAGATGCGAAGAGTCCAGTCCCGGCACGTGCGGATTCTGGACGGATTGCACCTGCAAAGCGGCATCGTCCAGATGGATGACGGGCAGTGAACCGAGCGACAGCATGTCCGCTGTCGCGGCCTGTACCAGTACCGCGGCCGGTGAGCTGTTTTGCAGCAGATAGGCCAGACGTTCAGCGGGGTAGGCAGGGTCCAGCGGCACATAACCTGCGCCCGCCTTGAGAATCCCCAACAGACCGATAATCATCTGTGGCCCACGTTCGACGCAGATGGCGACCCGATCATCCGGGCCGATGCCCAGATTGATCAAATGATGCGCCAGTTGGTTGGCTTCGCGGTTCAGTTCCGAGTAAGTCAGCGCCTTGCCGTTGTGGTCGCTGACGGCGCAGGCGTCCGGTTGGCGTTCTGCCTGTTGCTCGAAGCGGGTGTGAATGAGTCCGTCCTGAGGGTACAGGTGTTCAGGGGCGTTGAATGTCTGCAGCACCTGTTGCCGTTCGGCCATCGGCATGATCGGAAAGTGCGAAACCGGTGTGTCTTGTCGTTCGATCACGTGGGTGAGCATTGAAAGAATGCGTGTTTGAATCTGCTGCACTTCTTCCAGCGTGAAAAACGCCGTATTGAAGTTGAAGTCCAGATAAACGTCTTCGCTCGGATTATAGTCACACACGAAAATCGCCAGCGGCAGGCGCTCATACCCGCTGTACTGGGGGAATACTTCGATCGGGCTGTCCCCGAATACCACATCTCCGTCGAGACTCTCAAACGACAGTGACAGGTCAAACAGTTGCCGACGGCCCGCCTGGCCCAGTTTCAAAATCCGGTTAAGTTCTGCTATCGGAAAGCGTTGATGTCGGTAGCTGCGGCGCAACTTGGCGGAAGTCGTCTGCATCAGTTCCAGAAACGAAGCCTGGGGGGCCACTTCGAGACGGATGGGATTCAGAGAAGAAAACATGCCCGCCGTGTTCTTCTGGTAAGCCGTTGTCCGGTTGTGGACCGGCATGCCGATCACGATGGAGTCGACGCCGGTGGTACGGCAGAAGTAAGTGCCGATGATGCTCATGAAAATATGGGGGAGTGACAGGCCCTTACCGCTTGCAAACCGCGCAAGTTCATTGAACAGAACCCGGGGAATCATCATCTGGCTCAGCGCGCTGGGCGCTAGGCGGTTGTCGGCAACCGCAATACGCGGCTGCAGCAAAGGGGGCGGCAGCTCGGCATACAGCTCTTTCCAGAAAGTCTTGTCACGTTCGAAGCGGGTCGATTCCAGATAGGCTCGATCCTCTGCGAGAAACGAGAGATAAGAGTTCCCTTGAGCTGGATTGTGATCGTCACGCAGCAGGCCGTTATAAGCATCCGCGACAGCATGAACGAGTAAATAGACCGTGACGCCATCACCTATAAGGTGGTGGTAGCGATGCTGGCAGTAATACCGACCCGGCCCGCAGCGCACGAGCCTGGCTTCCCAAAGCACCTCGCCCAGCAGGCTGAACGGTTGACGGAAAGCCTCTTGCAGGTACGCCTTCACATGTTCCTCGGAGGCCTGTTCGCCAGAAAACTCGACAACGCTCAGCTTCGCCTTGACGTAAGGCATTACGCGTTGACGTACATTCCCGCCCTGCACGCTGAGAACCAGGCGCAAGGACTCATGGCGATCCACGACCAACTGGAACGCTTTCTCGAACAGTGGAATATCCAGTTCACCCTTGATCTCAAGGACCATGCCGATGTTGTAGTAGGGCAGCTCTGGGTTTGCGATCTGGTCAAACCAGACGCCTTGTTGAGGGGAAGTGAGTTCAAAGCCTGGACTTTCATTGTCGAACATTGGCAAGTCAGCGGAGGTCATATTGGCGCCTGCATTCAAGTCACTTAAGCTCGTCAACAGCCAATGAATCGGCCGTGAAAAGTCAGGAAATAGGAGAGGATCGGTATGTGCAATTGACGGTCTGTTTGTTCGGTAATCACAGCGAGTTGACCATGATGGCATTGTGGTCTCAGGCTGGCTTCAGCAGTTGATATCATTCACGTAAAGTACCAGCGGGTGAGTAACGAAGTCACTGGGCTCCAAAGCGCAGGCGCAGCCATAACTGGAAATGATCAACTTGATATTATTAGACGTTTACAGGGGGGATAAATCTGCACCGGGAAACGGGGACATGCTGCATAGTTGATTCAGCAGAAATGGCGGAACTTGATACGGGTATCTATATTCACCGTATTTCTGCCTTCCAAGTCTGGCATCCACTTACGCTGGAGGCTCACTATTGCAGCAGGAATTAGACTCGCCGCTTTCTTGCGCAGTAATTCCTTACTTTTGCCGTCGTGCCCTATAAGATGAAAGGTACTTTTTCCACTATCCAGGCCGAGCAAATCCAAGTTGTCCATGAGCGGTCTCCACGAAATAAGTGAGAACCCCGGTAAGTTTGGATTTGGCGGGGCTCCCGTGCGGGGATGACCTTAAGCCCGCTCGTTCTTCGACGAGTCCATGACGATGTAGCTGGTGATCGACGATACATGAGGCAAGGTACCGAGAACGTCGGTATGAAACGTCTTGTACGCCTTGATATCCGCAACCTCTACGCGCAGCAGGTACTCGATGGCGCCCGTGATGGTGTGGCATTCCACGACTTCCGGAGCGCCAGCGATGGCGCGCTCGAAGGCCTGAAGGCTTTCCTTGGTGTGATTGGAAAGGCCTACGGTGATGTACACCACAAAGCCAGCCCCCAGGCGGGATCTATCGATAACGGCCCGGTATCCGGTGATGATACCGGCAGATTCCAGGTCCTGTACCCGCCTCAAGCAAGCAGAGGGGGACAGACCGACCCGTTCAGCCAGTTTCACATTGGTTTGGCGCGCGTCCTTGGCAAGCTCGGACAATATTCTTTCGTCAATTCGGTCTAAAGCTGTTGTTTGTTGCATGGATCTGATTTTTGCTCGTGAGTTCACAAGAAAATTCTGTGATTTAAGCAATAGAATATTCCGCTTCATGGGCTTGATACAACAGATGAATATATGAGCGATATGGCGTTTCTTTTCCCTTTTCTGCTTTTCGCCATCGTGATGACAGGCACGCCGGGCCCGAATAATGCGATGGTCCTCGTATCGGGTGCCCGGGTAGGGGTCTGGCGCACGATGCCCCTCGTGTGGGGCATCGTGGCGGGTGTGGCGCTCCAGATGGTGATATTGGGCCTGGGCCTCGGAGCGGTGTTCGAGGCCATTCCGGGGTTCCACACCGCGTTGAGCATCGTGGGGGCGACCTACATCTTATGGCTCGCGTGGAAGATTGCCTCCAGCGGTCCGTTGGTGATCGGCGATGAGGAGCGCTCGCCCATGGGTTTTTTCGGCGGGGTGGTTTTCCAGTGGATCAATCCCAAGGCGTGGGCCATATCGATCAGTGCGGCAGCCACCTATATTCCCCTCGAGAACCATCTTGTGAACGTGTTCTTGACCGCTGCGCTGCTGGCGGTCGTGTCTACTCCCTGTGTCGGGATCTGGGCGGTCGGCGGTGTGGTATTTCGACGTTTCCTGATGCGAGCGAATGTGGCGTTGGTCTTCAATATCGTCATGGCGCTTGTCTTGTTAGGCGCTACCCTGCCAGCCATTGTGCGTCTAACCCATTGATTGCCTGGAGCGTCGATCAAGGCGATGGCGCGCGCTTCTCAGCAGTCGGATTCCGTTTCCTGTAGCGCTATTGAAGAAAGAGCGCTTCATCACGCCCCTGAACCTTATACTTGGCCCGCCGTCCAGGCAGGTTAGGTTCAGGAGTTGAAACCATGGCAGGTAGCAGTTTTTTCGCGTTGTTCGATGACATCGCAACCTTGTTGGACGACATATCGGTGATGAGCAAGGTCGCCGTGAAGAAAACCGCCAGTGTTCTGACGGATGATCTGGCGGTGAACGCGGAGAAGGTGGTTGAGCTCAAGGCGGATCGTGAGCTGCCAGTGGTGTGGGCCGTGTGCAAGGGCTCCCTGGTCAACAAGGCGATTCTTGTCCCGCTGGCGCTGGGGCTCAATTACCTGGCCCCTGCGCTGGTCCATTGGTTGCTGGTGATTGGCGGGATCTACCTCTGCTATGAAGGTATCGAGTCGCTTATCGAGAAGTTGAGTCCCCATGGCGGCCAGGATGAAGCACGAAAGGTAAAGAGGCTCAATGAAGCCGAGGCAAAGGTCTACGAGGCGAAGAAGGTGAAAGGCGCCATCGTGACCGACTTTGTCCTGAGCGCCGAGATCGTGGTGATCACCCTCAATGTCGTGGCTGAGGCGCCTTTCGTGCAGCAGTTGATAACACTTGTGTTGATCTCCTTGCTGGTGACGTTTGGTGTGTACGGGCTGGTGGCTGGCATCGTTCGGCTGGATGACCTCGGACTGCGGCTGCGCAAGATCACCCACCCCGGTCATTTCTCGGCAATGCTTCGCCGGATGGGCGGCTGGCTGATATCGGCCGCGCCCAAGCTGATGAAACTGCTGTCGTGGGTGGGCACCATCGCCATGTTTTTTGTCGGAGGGGCGTTCATTGCGGAAGCGGTCCACGGTGGACCTGAATGGATCGTCAAGCCGGCCATCAAGCATTGGCTGGAGAACTATTTGATCCAGGCCACCGTGGGACTGATCGCCGGGGCCATTGCAGTCGCAGTGGCCTGGACGGCAAGACGGCTGAGTCATCGGGTACTAGGGTAGGCCCTTGACCCGCAGGTGACGTGCAGGGCGGCTCAAACCCTCGAGCCGCTCATGGGATCCATTCGACTTGATGTAGATCAAGCCGGAAAGTCCTCCGACTCCGATAGTGTGCGCTCGTGCTTGCACTCCATCAGTGCCTGGCAACGACTATTGCATTGAGGTGTCGATGTGTACGCGTTCTCGCCACGGGAGTTGCCGGAGCAACTCTTCATATTGACCGAGCTTGCGCTCAACCTGCGCTGGACCTGGAATCACGCACTCGACGGTCTCTGGGAAGCGATCGATCCAATGCTATGGGAGCGTACCCATAACCCCTGGATGATTCTGCAGAACGCGTCGCCGCAGCGTTTTGAGGCGCTCTGTCGGGATACCTCGTTCTCGCAGACACTCACACAGGCCATCGAAGAGCACCGGCGTTATCTCGGTGAGCCGGGCTGGTATGCACAGCAGTCGGCGCCCGCCGATTCGGCGCGGATCGCATACTTCAGCATGGAGTTTGGCCTGAGCGAGGCCTTTCCACTCTACGCCGGCGGACTCGGTGTACTGGCCGGGGATTATCTCAAGACGGCCAGCGACCTGGGCGCCCCGGTAGTCGGAGTGGGCTTGCTCTACCAGGAAGGTTATTTCCGGCAAAGTATCGACTCGGCCGGTCGACAGCATGAGGCCTATCCCTACAACGACCCGACCAGCCTGCCGATCCAGCCGGCTATTGGCAGCGACGGCGCCTGGCTGAAAGTCGCGCTGCAACTTCCGGGGCGCACGTTGCATTTGCGGGTGTGGCAGGCCATCGTCGGACGTACACGCCTGTATCTGCTGGACAGTAACGATCTGCTCAATGGCGCCGGCGACCGCGGGATCACCTCCAAATTGTACGGCGGCGGTTCGCAAATGCGCTTGCTCCAGGAAGTGGTGCTCGGCATCGGCGGCTGGACGGTACTCGAAGCCCTGGGGATCGACGTGGACGTGTGCCACCTGAACGAGGGGCATGCCGCACTGCTGGTGCTGGAGCGGGCCCGCTGCTTCATGCACAAGATGGGCGTTTCGTTCCGGGAAGCCTGGTGGGCGACGCGTGCCGGGAATGTCTTCACCACGCATACGCCGGTGGCGGCGGGTTTTGATGTCTTCCCCGCCGCGCTGATCGGCAAGTACGCGCGTCCCTACCTCGAAGACTGTGATCTTTCATTGCGCGAACTGCTGGCATTGGGTCGGCGTGATCCGCTGGATGACGACGAGCCGTTCAACATGGCTTTTCTCGCCTTGCGTGGCTGCGCCCAGTGCAATGGGGTGAGTCGCCTGCATGGTGAGGTCAGCCGTCGTCTGTTCAGCGATCTGTATCCACGCTGGCCGTTTCAGGAAGTACCCGTGGGGCATGTGACCAACGGCGTCCATGTGCCTTCCTGGGACTCGGTCTGGTCCGATCACCTGTGGACCACCTGCTGCGGCAAGGAGCGTTGGCTCGGTAGCGTGGAGTCGCTCCCCGGGCCGCTTTCCGACAGCGACGACCAGGCCCTGTGGACCATGGCCGGCGAGCAACGCCTTGATCTGGTGAAGTACGCGCGTCAGCGTCTGGCCTGGCATCTTGGGCAGCGTGGCGAGTCCGTGCAGCAGGTTGAAGAGGCCGCGCAGGTGCTCGATCCCAATTGCCTCACGCTCGGTTTCGCCCGGCGCTTCACTGACTACAAGCGCCCGAATCTGCTGCTGCATGACCCGGATCGCCTGACGCGTCTGCTCACCGATGAGCAGCGTCCGGTCCAGCTGATCATCGCGGGTAAGGCCCATCCCGATGATGAGCAGGGCAAGCAATTGATCCAGGCCTGGATGGATTTCGTTCATCGTCCTGGTCTGCGCCGGCACGTGGTGTTCCTGGAGGATTACGACCTCGAACTGGCCCAGCATCTGGTACAGGGCGTCGATGTCTGGATCAATACACCACGACGCCCCTGGGAAGCCTGCGGTACCAGCGGCATGAAGGTGTTGGTCAATGGCGGATTGAACCTGTCCGAACGCGACGGCTGGTGGGCGGAGGCCTACCAGCCCGATTGCGGTTGGGCCATCGGCACTGACGGGCCCAGCGACGATGTGGTCGATGCCGAGTGCCTGTACCGCTTGCTCGAGGACGCAGTCGTGCCGTCCTTCTACACCCGCGACACCCAGGGCATTCCCCGTGCCTGGGTGCAACGCATGCGGGCCAGCATGTCGCAACTGGGGCCGCAATTCAGCAGTAACCGCATGCTGCTCGAATACCTGGAGCGTTTTTACCAACCGGCGATTCAGGCGTTCCGACGCCGCCGCGAGGACCAGGCCGGGCTCGCCCGGGGGCTTCAGGCGTGGCAGAAGGCGCTGAGCGCGGGGTGGGACAACATACATTTTGGTACGCTCGATGCACATCGCGACGGCGATCAGCTACATATCAGCGTGCCTGTCTATCTGGGGGCGATCGCCCCGGAATGGGTAAAGGTGGAGCTCTGTGCCGCCTTGCGCAACGAGTCCCCGGCGCTGTGCCTGCCGATGACCGCCAGCGGCCCGATTCCCGGCGCCGTCCACGGTTATATCTTTTCCCTCTCGATGGCTGTCACGCGACCCCTGGAGGATTACACCCCACGGGTTCGCGCCTGGCACCCGGAGGCCTTTCTGCCGGCGGAAAATGCGCTGATCGCCTGGCAGCGTTGAGGCCTGGTCAGTGGTCATAGGCCTCGAAGCCGGAGACCACATCGAACAGCTCTTCGTCGATGCTGTCCTGGCGCAGTCGGTGAAAATCGTCCCCCAGGGTTTTCAGCAGTTCGCCGATGTTTTTCTCCGCCCGCTGCATGGCCGCCAGACGGCTGGCATTTTCGCTGGCCAATGACTCCGCGCAGCTACGGAACAGCGAGACAAACAGATACTCGCGAATAAACGCGAGCGAAACCTGCTCGCCGTTTTGCTGTACTTCGGGAAGGTTATTGGTGGGCCAGGGCCTGCTGGCCAGCTGGCGTTGCCAGGCATCGTCCAATGGCAGCATGCGCTGGCTGACCGATTCGTAGAGTGCCCCAGGTTTTGGCCTGTTGTGAAAAAGGTAGACCTGGCCGATTTCGCCCCTTTCACGCTGGCTTTCAAGCTCAAGCAGAATCTGGCTGACCAGGGGTGTGATCTCGACGATAGCGTTCGGCAGGATAAAGCGGCTGGAAGTGTTCAATGGGCTGTCGGCAAGGCGTGATTGGATACGCTCGCCCACCACCCAGAGCATTTTTCTGTTTGGCAGTGGATCCAGTGTTTCAAGCACAAACTCGGCGAGCGCATCGTTGAACTGGCCGACCAGTCCCTGATCGGAGCCGAACACCACCGCGCAGACCGTCCCCGGGTCCTGCTGTTTGCGCTGGTCCAAAGCGCCGGATTGGCGCTGGCGGAAACAGGCCAGCAGGCCGAGTTGCACCGTTCGGTCATAGTCCTCCAGCGAGCGCACGGCGTTCTCATATTGACTGATGTTCGACGCCGCCATCGCTTTCATCGTGCGCACCACGGATTCGAGATCGCCGGCACTGGCGATCTTGCGCCGCAGGCTGGCGCCGGTGTCGCTCATGACGACACCGGGTTATCGGGCGTCGCCAGAAATTGCGCCACGGCCTGCCTGGCGAGTTCGGTCATCAGCTGTTTGTCGGCATCGCTCAGTTTATCGGTGCCTGCCAGGCTCGCGCCGAGCGCGGCGGGAAGCGTGGCGGCTGCGGCCCGGACGGCCTGCTCGGCATCCGCCATCCGGGTCAGCGGTACCGGATCGAACAGTCCCGCGGTCAAGGCCAGTAAAACGGTGATTTGCACGGAGGTCGACAGGGGGGAGAACTCCTGCTGCTTGAGGCAGGCGCGAATACGCCGGCCATGCTCGATCAGCTTGCGGGTGGCCTCATCGAGGCGGGCGCCAAAGCGGGCGAAGGTCTCGAGTTCCTCGAACTGGGCGTAGGCCAGTTTCAGGTCGCCGGCGACGGCCCGGTAGGCCGCGCTTTGCGCCTTGCCACCGACCCGTGAAACCGACTTGCCGACGTCCACCGCCGGCAGTACCCCGAGTTCAAACAGTGTCGGCGACAGATAGATCTGGCCGTCGGTGATGGAAATCAGATTGGTCGGAATATAAGCGGAAATGTCCTGGGCGGCGGTTTCGATGATCGGCAAGGCGGTCAGCGAACCCCCGCCGAGTTCCGGACGCAGATGGGTGCTGCGTTCGAGCAGACGCGAATGGATATAGAAAATATCGCCAGGAAAGGCTTCACGCCCAGGGGGCCGGCGCAGCAGCAGTGACAGCTCTCGATAGGCTTGCGCGTGCTGGGTCAGGTCGTCGTAGACCACCAGCACGTCGCGGCCCTGTTCCATGAAGTACTCGGCAATGCTGGTTGCGGCGTAGGGGGCGATATAGGCCAGCCCGGGGGCGTTGTTGCCCTCGCTGACGATCACCACGGTGTAGGGCAGGGCGCCCTTTTCCCGTAGCGTGTCGATAAGTTTGGCGACGCCGGAAGCACGTTGGCCAATGGCGCAATAGACACAAATGACGTTCTTTTCGCGCTGATTGATGATGGTATCGAGCGCAATGGTCGTCTTGCCGGTCTGCCGATCGCCGAGAATCAGTTCCCGTTGCCCACGCCCGACCGGAATCAGCGCATCGATCACTTTGATGCCGGTTTGCAGCGGCACGCTGACCGGAGCCCGGTCCATGATCGGCGCGGCCGGTCGTTCCAGCGGCAGGCGCGGTCCTGGCGGTAGCGGCGCGAGGTCATCCAGGGGGCGTCCTGTCGGATCGATGGTACGTCCCAGCAGTGCCTCCCCGACCGGCACATCGACGACATGCCCGCCACGCTCGACCGGGTCGCCGGCCTGCAGCTCCCAGTAGTCGCCGAGCAGGACCACGCCGATTTCATCTTCGTCGATATTGAAGGCGATGCCCTTGATCCCGTGCGGAAATATCAGCACCTCCTCGAAACCGACACCGGGCAGGCCGCTCACCTTGGCGATCCCCGGAGCGACGCTGCGCACCTGCCCGATCTCTCGGGGGGCCAGCGGCGGCACAAACGCCTCGGTCGCTTCCCGTATGCGGGCAAAGGTCTGCTCCAGGACATTCTCCAGCCGTTCATCGGGCATGGGGGGCTTCCTTGTCGGAGAGAACCTTGGCCGGGGTATTGACCGCCAGCAGATCGCCGACGCTGCTTTCCAACTCCGTCAGGTAGTGCGCGATGCTCCACGCCACCTTTTGTCCGTCGGTGCACAGCTCGATGCCGCTGACCAGCTCCGGAGCCGTTTCGAAACGGGCCTGGGTGGCGCTTCCGAGCAGTGCCTGGAGTTCCGCTTCGAGGCTGGCGCGATGCGCCGCCGATAGCTCGAAGGTGCTACGCACGACTATCGGCAGGGCCTTGTTCCGCAGGGCGCCGGCCAGCTTTTGCTTTTCATCTGAACCCAGGGTCCGCAGGCGCTCCATGAAAGTGGCGAGCATTTGCTCTTCCAGCGTCACGCCGGCCAAATCGCTCAATGCCTTGCGCGCAATGCTGAAGACCTCCTGTTGCGTACGGCGAAAGATTGCCTGGTGCAGGGCCTGGGCCTCACTGCGCAGGCTGTCCTGTTGCCGGGCGCCCAGGTTGATGGCTTCCTGGCGTGCGGCATCCAGCAGACGCTGGCGCTCGCTGTTCGCCGCGTCGGTTGCCTGGCTGAGCAATGCCGCGCGTTCCCTGTCGAAGTCGGCGTTCTTGCGCTGGAATGCTTCACGCTCCTGTCCGGCCTCGGCTTTTTTCGCATCGGCGTCCGCCAGTTCCCTGGCGATACGCTGTTCACGGGCGTCGATGGCGTTGAGTATCGGACGATAGAGAAAGCGCTTGAGCAACCAGACCAGAATCAGGAAGTTGAGGATCTGTGCGCCGACAGTGAACCAGTCGATAAGCATGATCTACTTTCCAGCGACCTGGGCGATGGCGTGGCTCCAGAATGGATTGGCGAAAATCAGGATCATCGAGACGACGAAGCAATAGATGGCCACCGATTCGACCATCGCCAGGCCGACAAACAGGGTGCGGGTAATGGTGGCCGATGCGTCGGGTTGTTGCGCCAGGGCGCTGAGCGCGGTGGCCACCGCGCGACCTTCGCCGAGCGCCGGGCCGATACTGCCGATGGCGATGGTCAGGCCCGAGGTAATGATCGAAGCCACTGCGATAATTGTCATGCTGTCCATGGTCACGCCTTCCGGGGGGGGGGGGGGGGGGGGGGGGTGGGGGGGGGGGGGGGGGTTCGGGGGGTTTTGGGGGGGGGGGTTGCCGGGGGGTTGAACACCCCCCCCAGGATGCTGAAAATGAGGGCCTGGACCAGGCCGG
>NZ_JALLIZ010000014.1:0-156085 GCF_023242345.1 Pseudomonas sp. MWU12-2037
TTTTGCGGTAGGTGGGGTTTATGGGGCGCTTACTTTTAAAGTTTTTTGAAGTTTATAATGATTAAATGGGAGTAACCCCGCAGTGCTGCATGACTGCATGAAAGAACCGGCGTTGGCCGGTTTTTTATGCCAGCACTAGTGGCGCTTAGTCTCGCTATTGAAGGTGCCGCATTGTGTTGGCAGCAGCTCTTTGTCGGTAGCTGGAAATCGTCAAATACGGAAGACCAGTATGAAAGTCCTCACAGATGATGAGATTAACGTTGAGTACGCTCACGTCAGGGCAGTAGACGAAGGGCGTGTGGGACCAGATAGAGCAAATTATCTTGCGTTAACGGACGCTGATTTTGAACTTCTCCTGTACAGCATCTATCGAGGGCGTGCATCTGAGTTGTCTTGGTACAGCAATGCTCGCTTGATGGTCACAGGAGCTGATCAAGGGCGGGATGTTTGGCTCACGAAGGATGAGCGGCCAGTTGGGCTTATTCAGTGCAAAAAGGTTAAGGCTGGTTTCACCCGGCCGGACACGCTCCGTGAGGTAATCAAGTTCCTTCTAAATGTCGTGCTTGAGCCGGCGCTTATGCCGGACCCGGCCGGTTTCCGATTTATTCTTGCTCTTGCTTCGGATCCTGCCAGCACTACAACCGATTTTTTCGATGCGCCACAGACTTGGCTAACTGCCAATGAAACAGAGCTTTTAGGTCTGGCTACCGACGTCATTAAAAAGTATGAAGCATTCTCGATGCTGAAGATCGAAACTGTCATGCCAGGCATCAGGACGGCTCTGAAGAACCTGAAATATGAGCTTCTTAGACCAGTCGACCTCGACGCGTTACTGGAGTGCATCCCTGCTGTCCGTCAGCGGTTTTTCAAAGTTCAACTTGTCGTGGCTGTGGAGGATGCCGAGGCCATGATTGAGGCTCGGTTCGCTGCAGTTGGCTTGGTCTCAAAGAGCAAACAAACATTCACCAGAGCTGATGTTGAGGAAGACATCACGCGCGGGTCGCGCGGTCTGGCCGACTGGCCTCAACTGATTTGGGGGCAGCATATAGAGCGACCAGAGTTCGACGATCTGATCCAGCGGATCAATCGGCATCCTGCAGGCTCCACGCTGGTCGTGGGAGGAGCAGGGACTGGGAAGTCAGCACTTCTCGCTGAGCTGTATTGTGCCCTCAAAGCCCGCGGCCAGATTGTGCTAGCGATAAAGGCCGACATGCTTAGCCCTAATATTGTGAATTTCGTCGACCTCGCTCACGATCTTGGTATGTCAGGTGATATCGAACAGGAGCTTCTCTCGCTGGCGGTTGAAGCCCCGGTTGTGCTGATCATTGATCAGCTTGACGCTGTCAGTGAAGTGATGGACCAGAGTTCACAGCGCATGCAGGTCTTACTTCGCCTTGCGTCTCGGCTACAGGAGGCAGAGAGTCAAGAGGGTAATAAACTTCCCATTCATGTCATCGTTTCTTCGCGACCATTTGAGGCGAAGTTCGACGCTCGATTTAGGTTGCTTGATGCGGATGAGTTACTACTTACTCTTCCTCCGTTCGAGCGGATATCCACACTGCTTGGTGAGCTCGGTATCGACTCCACTGTCGTGCCGGATAGTCTCAAAGAGGCGCTGCGTACACCTTTTGCTCTCGGTATATACGTCGATCTTGCCAAATCTGGCTTGAATCCTGCGGATTTTACGGCAGCAAACTTACTTGATCGATGGCTCGACAAAAAACTACCTGTAGGGCCCGCGCGTGCTTCGTGTCTGGCGTTCTTGCGCCAGCTCGCGGCTGACATGACGCAGTATGAGAGCCTCTGGCGGCCGGCCGCTTACTATGACCCGGACTACAGCGAGATGCTGCGTTGGGCCGAGTCGATTGGTATCGTCATCCGTGAAGACGCCAGCATTGGATTCAGTCATCAGTCATGGCTCGATGATTTCCAAGCTAAGACACTCCGAACCGTACAAGAGTTGGCTGATTACGCATGGAGTCGCCAGGAAGGGTTATTTGCGCGGGGAACAGTTTTGCGCGGCCTTGAGCATATGCGAAGGGTTGATATGGCTTCCTATGAGGTGTCTATTCGCTTGTTGCTACCAAACCCCAAGACACGCAGACATCTGCGCCATCTTGTGGCCGATTATTTGGCGAGTGCTGATGATCCGAGCGTAAGTGATATTGCTTGGGTCGATTGGATGGCGCGTAACGATCATGCACTTGCGAATCGGGCATTCAGGCAGGTAGCGATAAGATGGCCGTGCTGGAGGTCAGGGGTGCTGCCGCTCCTTCCTTTTCTTCTACAGGACGAAAAGCATCGCAGGAATGCGACCATGTTGCTCGTTCGAGAAGTTGCTGAGGACTCGAGCCAAGTTATGGATCTGGTCGACCGCTATTGGTCGGATACTTCACATGACGGAGACGTGTTTAGTCTCTTTGAGCGTTCTGGTATTGCGACCGACCGTGCAATCGCCCATGTCCGTACGATCTTTAATCGAACGACGTTGGCAGATTGGGCGATATCCCATTACGCCATGACTTTGCATGAGAACGGTAATACCCGCGTTGCTTTGGATCTCATCTCATTTTGGGCTGAGTTGCAGCCTGCGGATCGGCACAATGGCATCAAGGTGTATGGTGTTGAAAAGATTGCGGCAGCCGCACCGCTCTATTGTGCCGAACGACTCCTGCCTTGGTTTGTCGGGGTGGCATCGCGAGAGGTTGGTGATGGGCGCCCCGGGCATCGGTATCCGCAATCGATATCTGTTCCATACGATTGGAAATATGATTCTGGCGAGGGGCATTTGACGCAGCTTCTGCGGAGTGTGCTCGAAGAGTCAGCAGTTTCTGACCCGCCAGGTGTGCGCACCTTGCTTGCTACTGTTGTTGCTGTAGAAATTGACGAGGTCCAGTCGCTAGTGGCCGATACCCTGGCGGCGAACTCGGCTGTATTTGCTGAGTATGCGCTCGCGTTTCTCCTGGCCGATCAGCGGCGTCTTCATCTAGGTAGCGACACGTTCGACGATGAAAGAAGTGTCGGCCACGTGATCTGCGGTTGGTCGTCAAGCACACTGATTGCCCAGATCACTCCCTACCTCTCTCTCGCTAATATTGAGCGGATTCGCGATTACATCGAGGCTTGGGAGCCTTGGGGGGAAGAATTACAGGAAGAGCAAGATCCTGCCCATAGAAGGCAATTGCTCCGTTGGTCTGATGAGCGGAGGTTGCGTTTACTTGCCGAACTACCTGTGCACGTGCTGACGCCCCGTCGTCGTAGGCAAGTTGAGGAGTGGCAGGTCGAACAGCCCACGCTAAAAGCAAAGCGTGGCGGTCGGAGGATGGCGCAGTTCGTTGGATCACCCATGAGCCACGATCAGATGGCGAAAGCCAGTGACGATGCGATTATCAAAATGTTCGTTGCAGTAAACGACCATACTGGCCGTCATGAGCACCCGAAACACTGGCTGAAGGGCGGTGTTACTGAGTTGTCTCGGGCTTTTGCCGCGTTTGCGAAGTTGTTCCCAGATCGTGTTCTTCGTATCATTCCGCGTTTACAACCGGGTCTGCACGAGCAGGTTACGGGCGCCGCGATTAGGGAGTTGTCGGCGGTTGAGGCAGTTGACGCTCAGACACAAAAAACTTTGATTTGGGATGCCCAATCCCGTGGCTTTTCGTCGACTAGCTTTCGCCACGATGTTGCCAGCGCCATGGAGGTACTAGCTAAACGCCTGAAAGGTCTTGAGGGTCGTGACATCGAGTTGCTCAAGGGCTGGCTGCAGCGCGACCCCAATGTGCTGGCCGCAGAAACAGTACGTCATGCCGAGTTAAACAAATCCAATCGTGAGCGGAATGAGAAACCAGATCAACGCCCTGAGGCCATGCTATTCGGCCGGGGCGGCGGGATGCATTTTCTCCCTCAGCGCAATTTCACGCTGCTGTCAGCGATCGCAGCGGGATATCTCCATCGTGACGGCGTGGATTGTGATGGTTGGCTCGCGGAGTTGGAACTACACGTTACTCATCCTGAAGATCCCGAGGTTTGGAGTGCGATCCTAATGTTCAGGTCGCATGAACTTTGGTGGGCGGACGCGGCAAGAGTGGGCGAACTGATTGAGGCGATTTGGCGGAGGTTTCCAGCGGTATTTGAAGATGCAGCTGTAGTCCAGTCGTTGTGGCGCCTGCGCGTTCGCATGCATACGAGCGTACAGCAGGAGATTGTCAACTTCTGGCTCAGTCATAGCGATCATAAGCTTAGGCAGATTGGTGGTGAGTTCTCTGCTGCTAGCGTGATTGTCGATAGCGCTGCTTCTTGTGGGATGGGCGAGATAGTCGAAGCGGTGATGGCCGGGAATGATATTTCTGCCAGGTCTGGCGTGTTATTTGCGGCTGCAGCGGGGTGGGGTGAACTTGATCTCGATATTCGAAACCGCTCGCATGCCTACCTCATTTATGTCGCCAGCATTGTCAGTGGGTTCGAGGCTCATGCTCTATCTACAGCTGTAGATCGTGGCGAGCGATTACCTCCCGATGAGATGACGCGAGCCCTGCTGGCTTCTGTTGCAGTAAATATTGATCTGCTCAGAGAATCGATGGGGCTGCTGTTTGTACGCTCGCTTCAGCACCTGTTGCTTTATCCAGGCTTTGAAATGCTGGTGCTTGAAATCGCAGAGGCTGCAACTGAGCTTGCGCGTACATCGCCAGATAGGACCGTTGGAGGGTTGTACGACGGCGAATTTATAGGGCTTGTGATTGCACTTCAGCGTTCACCAATAGAGATCAAAACTCGTGCGATGACGATCTACGAGCGCCTGCTTGACGCTGAGGTTCACGGCGCAGAGGACGCTGCAGCATTTGCGCTGCGCCGTTAAGGCCCAAGCCTTATCCGCTCAACCCGTCCGCTTCCTGGCCTCCCACAGCTTGGATGAGACGATATCCCAATCGGTCGCCCGATTCGATTATGGGCTGATGTTCTCCGGATTCCGGTGTTGATGCGGCAGAAAGCGATCCTCAGGCATGTTTTTGATCAGCTCTATTTCTCCTGCTCTTCGGGGTATGGAGTCTGCGGCACAGGGCCCCAGCCCTCACGACCAATACCCTCCATCCAAGCAATGTTTTGCCCTTCGGTAGCAGCAAACTCTCCGCCGCGATGCATAATCGCTCGCATAACCGATTTTCTGGGGTGATCTTCATCTGCTTTAGCGGAGCTGCACAGTGCAGCCCAAGTGTATGCTCCAGGGGCGTCATGTCTGATACCAAGCCAACGATCCAGCAACTCGCTAGAGACATTATGTCGCCCTCCGTGGTGAGGGACTTGGAACATATCGATACCTGGAAGACTTAGGCCAGCATAAGGCGCATAGGCTGCCGCTTCGGTCAGAGCTTCACGTCCGGCATCACCTGTCAGGACGATGGTCTTCCCATTCACCTGCGCATACTGAACAACACTCATCTCATTTTCGGTGCTTGTTCCAGAAGAAGGAAAATACTCGTCGCCCCACGCAGATTTAACTAGATTTTCGATTGCCCGGAACGCCTTGGCGATGGCCTCAAATGATTCTGCAGCAACAGAAACTTCCGCTTCGGGTGTTTTATCCGATTCCACGATCAGGTCGAGATAACGAGCTTTGGTCGGCGCTAAGACCTGGAAAATTCCGATCGTGCTTCCCTGAAAGGGACTTTGAATAGGTATGCCTTTGCGAATTGCGATCTCTTCTAACGCTGCACTGGCGCTGTACACTGATCGAAGCTTGCGCTCAAGCGCATCTACGGACGTGTAAGTGGCAAATCTGTCTATCAATTCGCTGGCGTAAAGCCAAGGCCGATTGATCCAGAGCGTACCGACATCGCACTCTTCCAGTACTGCCCGCAGACCGTTTGCATGGTCAAGGTCTGGGTGTGTGAGGACTACGTTTTCAATCCGGGTAGTACCGTAAAATTGTCGGAGCTGCTCGATGACCTGAGCTCCAGTATCAATGTAGCCTCCATCCACTACGTGAACGCCGGCAACTCCATCTTTCTCGTAACGTATGGTGATTGCATCACCACTTTTCGAGGTCTCTACACCGATGAAATCGATCTCAATGTGCGACATGGCAGCTTCCTGCTTTGTGATGAGTATGCAGTTATAGGGACGCCTGGGAATGACGCTGTTGTGGGATGTTTCTTCAAGGTCACTCGGAGAACAGTGCTCAAACCTTCGCGAAAAAAAGCAAAGATCGAAGGCACGTCGCGTGGTCACCATATCGGCCAATACCACCAGGCCAGACATCGCCGCCAAGGTGCCTCGGAAGGCACCGATCCGTTCACAGCTCGAAGCATTTCCACGCGCCAAAAACGGAACAGAGTGGACTCACTTGACCTTTTCTTTCTTCGCGCGACCAGCCTTTGGCTTTACAGCCAAAACCTCACAAGCCGAAACAAGCATTCTGGCGTAGGAAAACGCTGCCGCTCTCACCGACTTTTCCGTGATAAATGTCGTCCAGATCAGCAGCATGACTAGCGACGCCCCAATGGACGTGACTTCGTTAACCGAAAAAAACGATTCGGGGGTCGTTGCTGCTTGATAACGAGATATCCACATCGAAGGGCCTTGGCGAATCGCGACCCAGAGCAAGCTGGCGATACACGAAGCAACGGCAATATTTCGAAGCCCTAAAGCATTTCTGCGGAACCCGTAAGAGATGTTGTCCTTGAACAATAGGTTGAATTTTTTGGTATCCCGCGTGGCACCACGCAACATCCCGCATGCCTCCGCATAAACTGCATCGGCTCTTTGCGGGTCTGATGCTTCATCAGCACTTGAGGGGAAGGATTTACCCATCAGTGTGGCAAGCTTGCCGTGATAACCTCGTAGCTCACCAAGTTCGAACGTCCCGTCGCGATGGCGCAATACTTGAGTACTGGGCGCCCCGCCCCATTTCCCCCACAACGCCTGCTCGTTTTCCTTTCCCCGGCTCCTGGCATAGTCTGAAAGCAGGTGAAGTAGCCCGAACGCAACCAGCAGCGATATGACTCCTGAAATCAGTCCGAGCTTATCCCCGTACAGTGCCATCGCCGTCACAATAATAGGTGACAGCGCCAGCAGAGCAGGGTAAAGACGGGCCTGGCGTTCATAAGGGTCAGAAAACTGATTGATGGCTTTGGCAAAGCCTGAGACGCTGGCTCCTTCACTCATTCTTCGATTTCCTCATAGAACGGCTCGTAGCTAACCGGCCCCCATCCTTCACGCTTAACCGCGCCATGAGAGCGGTGACAAATATGCTGTCCTTTTGTTTTAACCACCTTGAAACCCCGACTAACAAATGCATTTGTCACGGCTTTCTTGGGATGACGTGGTGCCAAAGCTCCCGCCGATACAAACGCCGTACGAACAGGTTTTTCGGGGGCTGTTTCTAGCGGCTTGCCTACCAGCAGGTTCAATGTTTCAGTCGATACATTATGGCGACCTCCATGGTGAGGGATCTGGGCGAAGGTCACACGTGTTGGCAGATCAATGCCATTTTCAGAGGCAAAGGTCGCAGCAGCCCGCAGCGATTCGATGCCTGCGTCCCCAGTGAGCAGATACCCCTTTTCACCGATCACCGCGAAGAGGATCGCACTACTTTCGTTTTCTGCTGAAGTGATCACCGTTTCAGGTAGATATTCGATACCCCATTTCGCAGCTACATAACCTGCAACGCCTTTGACTGCATCGAACACAGAGGCCACAGCACTCTGGTTTTCTTTGAGCTCTGGAGACTTCTCGAATGCCGGAACCAAGTCATGCACGTATCGGTACTTCCCAGGTGACAGGACTGTGAAGATCCCGATCTGGTCTCCCGCAAACGGCTCCCGGATTGTAATGTCCCGTTTCAATGCGGCCTCTTCCAACGCGTAGGCAGCCGACATTTTCTGTTTCAGTCGCTGTGCCAGGCTTTCATCGGTCATTCTGCCGTCGTGGAAATACTCTCGAATCTGATCGCTGTACTCCCAAGGGCGATGCATCCACAGCTCTCCAACCGTGAGGGTTTCCAAGATATGCAGCAGCCCTCCAGCATGGTCATTATCCGGGTGAGAATTGACGACATAGTCGACATAGCTGGTTTGGAAGTGCTCTTGGATATGCTTGACCAGCTCCGCACCATAAGCTTGCGTACCACCGTCATAAATCATCACTTTATATCCGCCGTTTTCTCGCCAGCGAATCGCAATCGCATCGCCGCTATGCTCGCCCTTCCCCACCGGAAGAAAGTCAATCTCAATGCTATCTGCCATGCCGCGCTCCCCGAGTATTGTTTCATTGAGCTTTCGCAGCCCTAAATTGTTGTGGGTGCCCACCGGAACTCCGGTACTGCAAGAGCCAAAAGCAGCCATTGGCCACTACTTATCAGTCAATTTTGGGATGGATCCAATTTCTTCAAGGGGAAGCGAGTAATTTATTTCACGACCGGTGACGCAGGATGCGAAGGCAGATCCGCCAGACTGTAGTAGCGATGCCTACCTTGCGTGTGCAGCCTTAAGCAGGTACACCACACCGCCATAGACGTGAACCGTCGCCAGGTTCCGAAGCACTCGGCAACCTCCTCCGCCTGCTTCCAGACACCGCGGTTGAAGGTACCCACCTGCGGGACAATATTGGTCATGTAGTTGGCTCGTCGAATGTAGCTCTCGTTGTAATCCATGTGATTGGAGGCCACGAGGTGCCCCCGATCCCAGACGCTGACACTGGAGTAAGTCGCTGCGCTGGACTGCTGACCAAAGCCACTGGGCAGATCCGGATCCAGACGAAACGACGAAGGACGCGGTACCGAACCGGTATCGACTGTCAGCACATACTGATAACGCAACGCGGTGTGGTTCGTGCAGTCAGCCGCTCCACCTCCAGAGCCCGCTCAATAAAGGCCAGCCCACCGTGCAGGCCGTTCTCCGTCAGATGCCCTGCCAGCGCGACGATCCCCCCACGAGCCGGCCAAGGGCGAAACAAGCAGTGAATACGAAGGAACCGCTCATCTCGGGTTTCCTGCCAGAGGTCATTGAGAATCGCCGCACCCGTATCTCGTCATACAGAGGGTTGCGGTTCACGTGGGGGTCGTATTCATAGGCCCGTAGCTCGTCCAACGTCACAATCATCGGGGTGTCGACAACGGGATCAAGCAATCGCACTGTCACCAAAGCAGCCCCCAATGATGCTAATATGACATCAGCGCCCCCTTTAAAATGGAATTTCCCTTGTACGTTAACAACTCACCCTCCGCGTGTGTTCTGGTGGTACGCATTCTGTTCGCCATCTTTGTAGTCCTCGCAATCACAGCGTGCAATTCCAATTCTTCTACAAACTCAACACCGACACCTGAGTCTCAATTAGCTCCGGCATCACATATCGAGGAAGAGCTGGTTCCTACAGAGGGCTTCTCCAGTTGCCTTATGCAGACCGATGATTTCGCGCTACTTCGTGATATCGAACAACACCGTGTGATTCCGGATAGTGGGAGCAGTCTGCAGGGTGGGCGCCAACCACTCTCGATCCTCGACATGAACGAATGGAATACAGCCGTCGCAAGGCTAGAGCACCAACCAGTTCCTTTAGTTATCGACACAATGGATGTCAGACCGGTATTTGTTGCCGTATTCGACGGTACTTGGAACGATCGAGACGACAGCGATATCCCCATTACCGTGCCGGGTGTGCTGTCACGCGAGCTAGAAGCTAGCCAAACTGCTACCCAAGGTCTTCAAGTCAAGTACTACCATGGTGTCGGAACACGGGTATCGAAACTACGCCACTGGTGGGAGGGGGCTACAGGCAGTGGTACACGAGAGCGAGCAGAGCAAGCATTTACTGACCTACAAGCATTTATCCAACACGAAGGTAAGACACCGCATGTTTATGCCATCGGTTTCAGTAGGGGAGCAGCCTCTGCGCGGCATTTTCTGAACCTGGTCGAACCGCTGCTACAGGAGTCCTCTACTGATAATTTCTACAATCGAGGCCGTAGCTTTGCTCTGTTGTTTGACACTGTAGCAACTGGACAGTTAGATCACCTGCAACTGGGCATCCCCTCCTCTACCGCCTACTCCATCCACTTTGTCGCCACGCATGAGCGGCGACTCTCATTTCCGGTAGTACTGTCACTACCGGCCAAATCCGACGCAGCTCCTGGCCAACGGATCGTCGAAGTGCAGTTACCGGCCGCACACAGTGACCTTGGCGGTGGCTACGGTAACGGGCTTGAATCGCTGTCATTAAGCATGGCTAGACACCTACTAGTACTCCAAGGTTTTGTATTAGTAGAGCAGAAGGTCGATCAGCAAGCCGTACTAAACATGGGGCGGCATAACTCGGACTGGCCTGGAACCGCAGTGGGCAACTCTCTGCGAAGGCTGGGAGGGGCAATCGGCAGAGAGCATATAGAACCAAAGCTCTCTAGCGCCCACGATGCTACCGAAAATCCGATCATGGCAAAACTCGAAGAGCTCATGCGCGAAGTATCAGCCAGCAAAGCGGAACTTAAGCGACTAGAAGAACGCTATCCTGACGGCCCCGCTATCTTCGAAGGACTAAGTATCCAATTACAACAGCAAGGTAACGGCCTTGTGCTAACTACCAACTGCCCGCAACACGTTGCATTTGATCGGCGCTCACACTGGCTACTACTTGATGGAGAACGCTACCTAAAGCTAGCCGAACACACACTTAAAGGTGTCGAAGCTGGTCATGGAATTATTTTGACCATCGACAGGCAAAACCCAAAAAATTTTAGGCCGCTAGTAACCCAATAAATTTTAGACAATAAATACTTTACACACTCTACCCCAATGCAATTCGGGCCTTTACCATTTTATCGACACTACATGAGAGTCACACCGTGCAGAATAATCTAAGACACGAATTCTCAAAAATCATCGAGAAGAATATAAAACGCATCCTGACGTACTGGACGCAAATCACAGTAACACTTGGGCTATTTGCAACAAGCCTTGGATTCCTAACACTATATGCTTACACTCGCATAATAGGCCGCACAGACCTTTTTATGCCGGCAATCGATGTCAAATCCGCACTAATCGTCTGGCCAATCATGGTCATGATATTAACTGTATCTTACATATTTGTCTTCAGCGCCACAACTTGGATGTACGGATGTTCAATATCACTATTCAAGTACAACCAAGAGGACCAACATAAAATATCACTCATACTACTCGTGCCAACGATAATAGGTTTTGGTGCTTTTGTCTGGACCGTATTCCTTTCACCGGACCTATTAAATTCTAACATTTCGTTCCTAGCACTATTAGCAATCACATTTACTTCCTGCCTTGCGACATACAAGTTTACAGTACTTAAAACCCTAATCAAGAAAAACCTAACCCTAAGCCGTAAATCGAGGTCTCAGAAAGCATCACTACCTATACAAAATCAAAAAAATACTTTAAAAAAATACAAATTTAGACGTCGCATAAAAAATTCACCAAAACGCATCCTAAATATTCTCAAGAAAAAAAGAAGGTACGCTAAAAAGAAATACTCAAAATATTTATTCACAATCTTATGCTGCTTCCTAAAAAACAAACTCCAACAAAACCCAAGAAAGCTCCGATCTCATGAGGAGTATTTTTTTGCAGTACTTTTATCACTTTTCATTTCGCTCACTGTTAGTTTCGCAGTTTTTCCTACGCTACTTACCATACGTGCATACCTAGGAGAGGAGACACCAGAAGCCGCTAGCTACATTGCAGGAATATCAATATTCACATTAACACTCACGCTCGTACCTGCAATCATTTTTTACCGACTCAAAGAAGATATCTACAAGAGAACACTATATGGCTGCACAGCTACAATTTTAGTGTTTTGTATATTCTCCGTAGTAATGCCAGGTGCAATCGGGCAGATCACCTATATCGCGGCTAAAAACCTAGCAATCAGACAAACCTCCATTGATCGCTACGTTCTCAGAGAAGAGTTTGAGTTGCGAGATCTAGATGGACAAATGTGGAAAACTCGCCACCTAGCCAAAGATAAAATTGAAATTGAGGCTTTTCAACTATTCTCTTTTGGTGACATACTCCTATTATGCCCGAAGCAAATAAAACCACTTGAACTCAAACAACTTAGGCACTACACCACTTATTGCATCAGCACCCTCAACAGCAAAGTGATACGAAAACCCAAGCTACCAACCTTTGCAAAAAAGCATATAAAAATTTTGAATTGCGCAGACCCCGCTTGGCACATCGCAGGCGACTGGTCAGGCTGGGAAGACCAGAAAAAACGCCTAACCTCCGATTAATTTTTTATTAAAATCCCTATTACTGGCCGAATGCCAGAAGGCCAAGATGACGGTCCGTGAATTGGTAGCCCCTCAGGCGAGTTTGAGGGGCGATAGTCGGACCTGCTCTCGAGAGCTATTCCAGATCAAATCCAATAGGCCCCGTTTCAATTATCCACTTATCACCAAGTCCGTCAGGTTTTAGCCGGTGACTGCCTCGCATGTCCTGATGAATGTGAAGCCAGTATCCGGAATCATCGACTTTCGCAACAATCTCGACTACAAACCGACTAGCATCTTCAACTGACCACTTCATTTCCTTGGCCATCTTGGCATTGTTGCTTGGGGTTCTAGGGATCATAGCGAATACCTTTCAAAGAAATGGTATTGATAGCTTAGCTCAACCCAACAAAACACCACCTACCATTTGTCGCCCGGACCGCCCTCTCTTTCCTCATTTTCTACACGGCCAACTGTACTTATCTGTAGAGCCAGCCATCAGCTCAAATCAATCTCATGCTAACCGCCGAGCACCTGATACTCCCCAGCACCAAACAGCATCAGAACCTAATCTGCCACCCCAAAAGGACAGCCCAACACACAAAGAAAGCTTGGTGTCAGCAACAGAATCACACAACCAGGCCTGCGGGCCTTGAAACGATGAAGACCCAGCAATCAGACCACCAGCACCTCAGCCTTACTTTCAACAGATGGAGTCGACCGCAAAAATGGAATCCATGCTGAAAGAACGACCTCAAGCGTAGAGAAATCAAAATACTCAAAATCGGATTCATCATGCTGATAGTATATTTTCACAGCTTCCCTAGAGATATCCGCTCTCCAGACTTCTCCTTCCCATGTACAAGAATCTGAGACTCTGTTCCTGACATCAACAACATCCTGCAGTAGGTCGTCCAGCATCCACAGATGATGATTAAGGCCACATCCCCCGTCGTCTCCCAACAATTGGCACAACATATTTTTTTGACCATGGGCTCCTTCGACATAGGCGTAAGGCTTCAGCAGATCACGAGAACCTCCTAAAACAAACCACGCGAACAAAAACTTCATACCACCCGCCCCAAAATAATAAAAAATAGATAACTTCTTTATTTCGTCACTCGATCCGAGCCAATCAGCGAGCCGGGCACTTTTGCCCCGAGGGCGCCTTAGCCTGAATCAGGCTAGGAAGCACGAGGCCCTGCTTACCAAAGCTCACCAACTCATAAACCGCAAAAGGGCATTTCACCTGAGTCGTGCCATCGCTGGAGGTGACGTTCTTGATGCCGAGGTAGACCTCATAGTTCTTGCCCTTTTCAAAGGTAAAAACACCGGCCTGCTCCGAACACTGCATATAGCTACTGCCATAGCTGCCCGCCTGCAGCGTCTGTAGCACCAGTACAAATGGCTTGCCCGCAGGCACCCGATACTCGGCCACCATCTCCGAATAACTGCCTTCAGCCATGCTCGTCGCGCCTAGGTAGTCACTCAGCTTCGGCGCAAAGCGGGCGGGCATATCCAACTTCGGCGGTACCACGGGCGACTGCGGATAATTGATTGCCGGCAGATGATCACCATAAAAGCGCCCTGCCTTGGCCAGGCCCTGCTCATTCCCCACACAACCGTCGTACACACCGCCCCGCACTTCACCATTGGTGATTACGCGAAGCTGAGCAGTGTCAGTACCCGGGGCGGGCTCAACATAAGGCACCCAGGGCCGCGAGCCGCAGGCAGTGAGCAGTATCAGGCTGGCATACAGCGGAACTTGCTTCAGGAACATGAGATTGTCCCCTCGCATACAACAAAGACGGCATGAAGCTGCGCCAGACAGGCAATGTGCATAGATCCCTCTACAGATGTTTCAGGTGGGCGGGCGTTAAAAGTGACGCACATAAAAAAGCCCAACCTTCACAGATTGGGCTCTTTCAAAAATATGGTCGGGACGGAGTGATTCGAACACTCGACCCCTAGCACCCCATGCTAGTGCGCTACCGGACTGCGCTACGCCCCGACTAGGCGTGAAACTGGGTTTTGCTTCTTGTGGAAGCGAGGAGAAATATACCGCAAGCTTTTGAAATGTCAAAGTATTTTAAAACCTTGAATCACTTCTTCAGCACCACCAGCACATCCTCCAGCTCGGAGATCATCTGGCGGATCAGTTGCTTGTACTGGGTGCTGTCATCCTTGGCCTCATCGCCGGAGAGACGCAGACGCGCCCCGCCGATGGTGAACCCCTGGTCGTACAGCAACGCGCGAATCTGCCGGATCATCAGCACGTCATGGCGCTGATAATACCGGCGATTGCCACCACGCTTGGCGGGGTTGAGTTGAGGAAACTCCTGTTCCCAGTAACGCAGCACGTGCGGTTTTACCGCACACAGCTCGCTGACTTCACCAATGGTGAAGTAACGTTTGCCTGGGATCGGCGGAAGCTCGTCGTTATGACTTGGTTCCAGCATAGGCCTCAACTCGGGCTTTCAACTTCTGCCCTGGACGAAAGGTGACCACACGGCGAGCCGTGATCGGGATTTCTTCTCCCGTTTTTGGATTGCGGCCAGGCCGCTGGCGTTTGTCCCGCAAGTCAAAATTGCCGAAACCCGACAGTTTGACCTGCTCGTTGTCTTCGAGAGCGTGTCTGATTTCTTCAAAAAACAGTTCGACCAATTCCTTGGCCTCCCGTTTGTTCAGACCCAGCTCCTCGTAGAGACGTTCCGCCATTTCAGCTTTCGTCAGAGCCCCCATACGTCACTTCCTTAACGTGGCGTTCAACCTGGTTTCGAGCGAGGTGAGGATATTTTGCGTCGTGGAATTCACCTCATCGTCATTAAGAGTGCGCGATGGATGCTGCCAGGTCAAGCCAACTGCAAGGCTTTTTCTATGCGGATCAATGCCTTTACCCTCATAGACGTCAAAGAGCCTGAGCTCTGTGAGCCATTCGCCTGCATTTTCACGGATTACGTCCAGCACGGCACTGGAGGCCACACCCTTGTCCGCCAGCAACGCCAGGTCACGACGCACTTCAGGAAAGCGCGACAGCTCGCTGAATTTAGGCATTTTTCCCAACGCCACTTCAGCCAATACCAGCTCGAAAACGAAAACCGGACGGTCGAGACCGAGGGTTTTCGACAATTCGGGGTGGATTGCGCCGATGAAACCGACCAGACGCCCTTCCCGCTCGATGCGCGCGGTCTGACCCGGGTGCAACGCAGGGTGTTTGCCCGGCACAAACGTGAACGAATCCAGCGCACCGGCAAAGCCCAGCAGCGCTTCCACGTCAGCCTTGACGTCGAAGAAGTCGACGGTGTCGCGACCCTGTGCCCAGCCTTCCGGCAGACGGCTGCCGCACACCACGCCAGCCAGCATCGGCTCTTGCTTCAAACCTTCCAGCTGACCGACAAAACGCAGGCCGCTTTCGAACAGACGCACGCGATCCTGCTGACGGTTCAGGTTGTGCTGCAACGCCTTGACCAGACCCGGCCACAGGGACGAGCGCATGGCCGCCATGTCGTTGGAGATCGGGTTGGCCAACAGCAACGGCTCAACGCCCGGGTTGAACAGTTCGAACTGCTTCGGATCGATGAAGCTGTAGGTGATCGCTTCCTGGTAACCACGGGCCACCAGCAGGCGACGCAGCTCAGGCAGGTCGCTACGGGCTTCAGCCTTGGCTTGTGGCGCCAGGCGAGCTTGCGGGTAACGAACCGGCAGACGGTTGTAGCCGTACAGGCGCGCCAGCTCTTCGATCAGGTCGACTTCCAGGCTGATATCGAAGCGATGGCTTGGCACTTCTACCTGCCACTGCCCTGCTCCGCTGGCAACAATACCCAGGCCCAGGCCGGACAACAGGCGCTCGACCTGCGGTGCGTCCATTTCCATGCCCAACATCTGGGTGATGCGTTCGGCACGCAGGGTCACCGGAGCAATGGAAGGCAGGTGCGCTTCGCTGACGGTTTCGATGATCGGGCCGGCTTCGCCACCGGTGATTTCCAGCAGCAGGCCAGTGGCGCGCTCCATGGCTTCACGGGCCAGTTGCCAGTCCACGCCACGCTCGTAGCGGTGCGAGGCATCGGTGTGCAGGCCGTAGGAACGGGCCTTGCCAGCGACGGCGATCTGATCGAAGAACGCGCTTTCGAGGAAGATGTCACGGGTAGTCGCGGTGTTGACGCCGCTGTGCTCGCCCCCCATCACGCCGGCAATCGCCAGGGCGCGGGTGTGGTCGGCAATCACCAGGGTATCGCTACGCAGGGTGACTTCCTGGCCATCGAGCAGCACCAGCTTCTCGCCCTCTTCAGCCATGCGCACGCGGATGCCGCCATTGATCTCGGAGAGATCGAAAGCGTGCAGCGGCTGGCCCAGCTCGATCATCACGTAGTTGGTGATGTCGACGGCGGCGTCGATGCTGCGTACGTCGGAACGACGCAGGCGCTCAACCATCCACAGTGGCGTCGGCTTCGACAGGTCGACGTTACGGATCACACGGCCCAGGTAACGCGGGCAGGCTGCCGGCGCCAGGACTTCGATCGAACGGACTTCGTCGTGTACAGCAGGTACAGCCGGCACTACCGGACGGACGACCGGAGCGGCATACAGCGCGCCAACTTCACGGGCCAGGCCGGCCAGGGACAGGCAGTCGCCACGGTTCGGGGTCAGGTCGACCTCGATGCTGGCATCGTCCAGGCTCAGGTAGACACGAATGTCTTCGCCAACCGGCGCATCGGCCGCCAACTCCATCAGGCCGTCATTGCCTTCACCGACCTGCAGCTCGGCTTGCGAGCAGAGCATGCCGTTGGACTCGACGCCGCGCAGCTTGGCTTTCTTGATCTTGAAGTCGCCCGGCAGTTCGGCACCGATCATCGCGAACGGGATCTTCAGGCCCGGGCGCACATTCGGCGCGCCGCAGACCACCTGGAAGGTCTCCGAACCATTGCTGACCTGGCACACACGCAGCTTGTCGGCATCCGGGTGCTGTTCGGTGCTGAGGACTTCACCGACAACCACACCACTGAACGCGCCGGCGGCCGGCGTGACGCTATCGACCTCAAGACCGGCCATGGACAGACGAGCGACCAGCTCGTCGCGGCTCACTTGCGGGCTTACCCAGCCACGCAGCCATTGTTCACTGAATTTCATCCTGCTCTCCTAATAGATTCGTGGCTGTGACCTAGCGAAATTGCGCGAGGAACCGCAAGTCGTTGTCGAAGAACAGGCGCAAGTCGTTCACGCCGTAACGCAGCATGGCCAGGCGTTCAACGCCCATGCCGAAGGCAAAGCCCTGGAACTCTTCCGGGTCGATCCCGGACATGCGCAGCACGTTCGGGTGAACCATGCCGCAGCCCATGACTTCCAGCCAGCCGGTCTGTTTGCAGACGCGGCAGCCTTTACCGCTGCACATCACGCATTCCATGTCGACTTCAGCGGACGGCTCGGTGAACGGGAAGTAGGAAGGACGGAAACGCACCGCCAGTTCCTTCTCGAAGAACACCCGCAGGAATTCTTCGATGGTGCCTTTCAGGTCGGCGAAGTTGATGTCGCGATCAACCAGCAGGCCTTCGACCTGGTGGAACATCGGCGAGTGGGTGATATCCGAGTCGCTACGGTACACACGGCCTGGGCAGACGATGCGGATCGGCGGCTTTTTCGATTCCATGGTGCGGACCTGTACCGGCGAGGTATGGGTGCGCAGCAACATGTTGGCATTGAAATAGAAGGTGTCATGCATCGACCGGGCCGGGTGATGGCCTGGGATGTTGAGCGCTTCGAAGTTGTGGTAATCGTCTTCCACCTCGGGACCTTCGGCGATGCCGTAGCCGATGTGGGTGAAAAATTGTTCGACACGTTCCAGAGTCCGGGTGACCGGATGCAAACCACCGGAAGTCTGGCCGCGGCCAGGCAGGGTCACGTCAATGGACTCGGCCGCGAGCTTGGTGGCCAGGTCGGCCTCCTCGAACGACGCCTTGCGCGCATTGAGAACCTCTGTGACACGCTCCTTGGCGACGTTGATCAGCGCGCCGACTTGCGGACGCTCTTCTGCCGGCAAGCTGCCCAGGGTCTTCATCACCTGAGTCAATTCACCTTTCTTGCCAAGGTACTGAACCCGGATTTGCTCCAGGGCATTGATATCTTCAGCGCTTTGCACAGCCTCGAGAGCTTGAGAGACCAGCGCGTCCAGGTTTTCCATGTACAGACTCCAGATACGAAATAGGGGAAGAGCTTAAAGGCTCTTCCCCTATTTATGACGTTTGACACCGAGCCCCGCAAAAACGAAACCCGGTGATTGTCGGGGGGTACTTAAGCCAAGGTGGCTTTAGCTTTCTCGACAATCGCAGCAAACACCGCTTTTTCGTTCACAGCCAGATCAGCCAGAACCTTACGGTCGATTTCGATCGACGCTTTTTTCAGGCCAGCGATGAAACGGCTGTAGGACAGACCGTTGATACGCGCACCAGCGTTGATACGAGCGATCCACAGAGCGCGGAACTGACGTTTTTTCTGACGACGGTCGCGGTAGGCGTATTGGCCTGCCTTGATGACCGCTTGCTTGGCAACACGGAATACGCGCGAGCGAGCGCCGTAGTAGCCTTTTGCAAGTTTCAGAATCTTTTTGTGACGCTTACGGGCAATGACGCCACGCTTTACACGAGCCATGAGTTACTTCCTCTATTCAACCAAAAATTAACGAAGGCGCAGCATGCGCTCGACTTTTGCCACGTCAGACGGATGCAGCAAGCTGCTACCGCGCAGTTGACGCTTACGCTTGGTCGACATTTTGGTCAGGATGTGGCTCTTGAAAGCGTGCTTGTGCTTGATGCCGTTAGCAGTTTTCAGAAACCGCTTGGCAGCACCACTTTTAGTTTTCATCTTTGGCATGTTCGGATACTCCGCATTCAGTTGATAAACATAACCGCAAGGCCTGCCGTGCCCTGGTGGTTACTTCTTCTTTTTCGGGGCGATGACCATAATAAGCTGGCGTCCTTCCATCTTAGGATGCTGTTCGACCGAACCGTACTCGAGCAGGTCACCTTCAACCCGCTTGAGGAGTTCCATCCCCAGCTCCTGGTGGGCCATCTCACGACCGCGGAATCTCAAGGAAACCTTGGCCCTGTCCCCATCACTCAGGAAACGTACCAGGTTGCGCAGTTTTACCTGGTAATCCCCTTCCTCCGTCCCTGGACGAAACTTGATTTCTTTAACCTGCACTTGCTTCTGGTTTTTCTTCGCAGCAGCAATTTGCTTTTTCTTTTCGAAAATCGACTTGCCGTAGTCCATCACCCGGCAGACGGGTGGCACTGCATCGGCGGAAATCTCCACCAGATCCAGTTTGGCTTCTTCGGCAATCCGAAGCGCTTCATCAATCGAGACGATGCCAATCTGCTCGCCATCAGCGCCAATTAACCGAACCTCGCGTGCCGAGATATTCTCGTTGATCGGGGCCTTCGGTGCAGCTCGTTTATCTTGTCTCATTTCACGCTTAATAGTAATTACTCCGAATCTGGGCGACCACGCCGGGAAACCGCTTGCGCGAGGAACTCGGCGAACTGGGCGACGGGCATCGAGCCCAGGTCAGCACCTTCACGAGTACGCACAGCGACAGTCTGCATCTCGACTTCCCGATCTCCGATAACCAAAAGATAGGGAACCTTGAGCAAAGTATGCTCGCGGATTTTAAAGCCGATCTTTTCATTTCTCAAGTCGGACTTGGCACGAAATCCGCTTTCGGCCAGAGTTTTTTCGACTTCGAGGGCAAAATCAGCCTGCTTGTCCGTGATATTCATGATCACGGCCTGGGTTGGCGCCAGCCAAGCAGGGAACGCACCCTCGTAGTGCTCGATCAGAATCCCGACGAAACGCTCGAAGGAGCCGAGGATCGCCCGGTGCAGCATGACCGGGTGCTTACGGCTGTTGTCTTCGGACACGTATTCGGCGCCCAAACGGATCGGCAGGTTGAAATCGAGCTGCAGGGTACCACACTGCCACACACGACCGAGACAGTCCTTGAGCGAAAATTCGATTTTCGGACCGTAGAAGGCGCCTTCGCCCGGCTGCAGGTCGTACGGCAGGCCGGCGCTGTCGAGCGCGGCAGCCAGTGCGCTTTCGGCGCGATCCCACAATTCGTCGGAACCCACGCGCTTTTCAGGGCGGGTGGACAGCTTCATTTCGATGTCTTTGAAGCCGAAGTCGGCGTAGACATCCATGGTCAGCTTGATAAACGCCGCGGATTCAGCCTGCATCTGCTCTTCGGTGCAGAAGATGTGGGCGTCGTCCTGGGTGAAAGCCCGCACGCGCATGATGCCGTGCAGCGCACCCGACGGCTCGTTACGGTGGCAGGCACCGAACTCGGCCAGGCGCATCGGCAGCTCGCGGTAGCTCTTCAGGCCCTGGTTGAACACCTGTACGTGGCACGGGCAGTTCATCGGCTTGATGGCGTAGTCGCGGCTTTCCGACTGGGTGGTGAACATGTTTTCGGCGTAGTTGGCCCAGTGCCCGGATTTCTCCCACAGGGAGCGATCGACCACTTGCGGGGTCTTGATCTCCAGGTAGCCGTTGTCACGCTGCACCTTGCGCATGTACTGCTCGAGCACCTGGTACAGGGTCCAGCCGTTCGGGTGCCAGAACACCATGCCCGGCGCTTCTTCCTGGGTATGGAACAGGCCCAAGCGCTTGCCGATCTTGCGATGGTCGCGTTTTTCCGCTTCTTCGATGCGCAGGACGTAAGCAGCCAGTTGCTTCTTGTCGGCCCAGGCCGTGCCGTAGACGCGCTGCAGCTGTTCGTTCTTGGCATCACCACGCCAGTAGGCGCCGGACAGCTTGGTCAGCTTGAAGGATTTCAGGAAGCGGGTGTTCGGCACGTGCGGACCACGGCACATGTCGACGTATTCTTCGTGATAGTACAGACCCATGGCCTGTTCATTCGGCATGTCTTCGACCAGGCGCAGCTTGTAGTCTTCGCCGCGCTGGGTGAACACGTCGATGACTTCGGCGCGCGGCGTGACCTTCTTGATCACGTCGTAGTCTTTTTCGATCAGCAGTTGCATGCGCTGCTCGATCGCGGCCAGGTCGTCCGGGGTGAACGGACGCTCGTAGGCGATATCGTAGTAAAAGCCTTCATCGATGACCGGACCGATGACCATTTTCGCCGTCGGGTACAGCTGCTTGACCGCGTGGCCAACCAGGTGCGCGCAAGAGTGGCGAATGATCTCCAGCCCCTCTTCGTCCTTGGGCGTGATGATTTGCAGGGTCGCGTCGCTGTCGATCAGGTCGCAGGCGTCGACCAGTTTGCCGTTGACCTTGCCGGCCACGGTGGCCTTGGCCAGGCCGGCGCCAATGGAAGCGGCGACCTCGGCTACGGAAACCGGATGGTCGAACGAACGTTGACTGCCGTCGGGAAGAGTAATAGTGGGCATGGCGCCTCCTCTCCTAGTGGTGACCCCTACCAAAGGTCACGTGGGTTGGGATGAGCAGCCAGTACGCGATTCGTCCAGCCGTTTAATGAAAAACGCCTGCCGCACAGTGGCAGGAGCCGTAAGGCCAACCGGAAGCGAACCAGAGTGACTGGAGTTCAAAAAAAGGGTTGATGGCTCGGTATCGAGCGCGAGACACGACTGCAATACCAAAAATAACCAAGTCTGGGATGCTAGCACAGATGAACGGTCATCGCCTCGTTCACAAACTGCTAAAGTCGCGGGGTTTTGTGTCAGGGCTGAACTTGCTCCACGCTCTCACCCTCAAATACCTAGAATGCAGCACCGTATCCACCCGTCTCCAAGGAGTACCCGAACATGCGTCTGATCCACCTTTTCGCCTTTGCCGCCCCGCTCGCCCTGCTGTTGCCACTGAGCGCGCAGGCCGCCTGGCCGGCCGGTAACGCCAAAGCCAGCTACATGAAAGACTGCGTTGATGCGGCCAGCCAGAGCGTCAACCCGACCGTGGCCCAGCAGCACTGCGCCTGCGGCGCCGATGTCCTGGGGACAAAATTCACCCCCCAGGAAATCACCCAACTGATGAATTCCAAGACCATGCCGCCAGCTGACCTGCGCGAACGCGCCTTGAAAGAAATCGCCGTCTGCAAGGTGCAGAAGTAACCCGCAGCCACGGGGCTTTTGGGCTTCAACCCGGGTGAAAAACAGCGGAAAAAGTGATTTTTATCAATATTTACGCAGCTTTTATGGGTTTTTTTAGGGGCTGTCGTTTTCAGTGAAAGCCTTTAAAACCGGGGCCTCCAGCCAATAAAATGGCCAAACAAAGGGCAACGGATGGGCAATCCGTTGCCGGGGGGGGCTCCCAAGTCGAACATTTCGACTATGATAGCCCAGTGTGCCCAGTTGGCCTGAGCAGCACAGTACTACTGAAAATATATGTTTCTTGGAGATACACCATGTCTAATCGCCAAACCGGCACCGTAAAATGGTTCAACGATGAAAAAGGCTTCGGCTTCATCACTCCTCAAGGTGGCGGTGACGACCTGTTCGTACACTTCAAAGCTATCGAAAGCGACGGTTTCAAAAGCCTGAAAGAAGGCCAGACCGTTTCCTTCGTGGCTGAGAAAGGCCAAAAGGGTATGCAAGCTGCACAGGTTCGTCCGGAGTAAGTTTCCGCGAACTGAAAAAACCCCGTCCATGCGACGGGGTTTTTTATGGGCGCTACAAAAGCCCGGCAGCCTTAACCGCAGTTGGCGCGAATGATTTTGCCGCTGCTGTCGGTGTTGAGATTCAGACGGTCCGAACGGTACTCCAGGGTCACCATGTCGTTAGGGCCGAGGACCCGTGCGCTCTGCGCGCCGCTACGGGTACGAGCCTGTTGCAGCAGCGCGGCCGTGGCCGTCTGGCCGATGGTGAAATCAGCGCCTTTGGCTTCACAACGATCGTAAGTGATCTGGGCGCCCGAGTCCTTGGCAGACTCTTTAGCCGCGGATGACTCGGAGGTGGAGCAACCCGCCAGTACCGACAGGGCGAACAGCGTCCCCAGGGATGCAAGCTTCCAAGGCATGAAGCCTCCTTCAAATAAAATAAGTAGAGTGCGTGCGACCGCGATTTGCACCATTGGTTGCACGCAAGGTGTCAGATCATCCGATTCCGACAGCCGCCGCTGACAAGTCTGCCTGAGCTGTCGGACGACTTCTGCGGGGAATCGTGACTGAATATGAACGAGCGCTGCCGCTCAGTAGATATCGATGTAATCGAACGGCGGGTTGGGCCAGTTCTGCTTCAAGGCATTGTACACCTGCATGACCCAGACCTCATCGGCGGCCGCGACCTTGCCGACGTAGCCGGAGCCCGCCGCCCAGGTTTCCAGGCGGAACAGCAGGTCGTCGATCTGCGCACCGCCGACAACCCCCGAGGAGATATAGGCCATACCCGAGCGCGTTACGCGCAGCTGGGTATGCACCTCGTCACTGGCCGCCGCGAGCATCTGGCGCACGGCGTCCTGGGTCAGGTTGTCGGGGTTGTTCAGATCGATTTGCATGTAGTCACTTAAGGCGTGCCAGACGCTCTGTCAGCAAGTTGAAGAAGCCTTGGGCATCGCCATTCTCGACCCAGAACACGTTCTTGGGCTGTTTCAGGCCGTCGTACCAGTCGACGATGGTCTGGCCGAAGGTCGGGCCTTCACGGCTGTCGATCACCAGGTTGACCTGACGTCCGCTGAACAGCTCGGGTTTGAGCAGATAGGCGATAACGGTGGCGTCGTGTACCGGGCCGCCAGGAATACCGTAGTGTTCCATGTCGCCCTTGACGTATTCGTTGAGGATATCACTGACCACCTTGCTGGCGTTGTTGTTCAGTGCCGCGATTTGCTTCAGGCGCTCGTCGCTGGTGAGGATCTTGTGGGTCACGTCCAGGGGCAGGTAGGTCAGCTTGACGCCACTCTTGAGTACCACTTCGGCGGCCTGGGGATCGGCGAACATATTGAATTCGGCGACCGGGGTGATATTGCCGCCGTTGAAGTGCGCACCGCCCATGACCACCACTTCCTTGATGCCCTGGGTGATCTCGGGGTCCTGGATCAAGGCCAGGGCCAGGTTGGTTTCTGGCCCGAGCATGGCCAGGGTGATGCTGTGGGGCTTGGCCGCGCGCAGGGTCTCGATCAGGTAGTTGACCGCGTTGCCCTTGGCCAGGGGCGCCTTGGGTTCATGCACGGCAACCCCGGAGATGCCTTCCTTGCCGTGGATATTCTCGGCATAGATCGGCGTGCGCATCAGCGGCTTGGGCGCACCGGCGTAGACCGGCACGTCTTCGCGCCCCGCCCACTCGCGGGCCAGGCGGGCATTACGCGAGGTCTTGTCCAGGCGCACATTACCGGCCACGGTGGTCAGCGCACGGATATGCAGCTCTTCCGGCGAGGCCAGGGCGAACAGCAGTGCCACCACATCATCGGCCCCCGGGTCGGTGTCGATGATCAGGTCGATCTTTTCCGCCGCCTGGGCGCCTGTAGCCGTGAGAAAGGACAAAATCAGCAGACTCCGAAACCAGCGTTGCAAGATCTGAGCATAGCGTTGCATAGCGCACTCCTTGTGCGAGAAAGAACAGTTAGAACGTAACGCCGGCCACCAGCACGACATTGCAGTAAGGCTGGCATTCACCGGTGCGGATCACAGCCCTGGCCTTGCGGTTGAGCACTTTGAATTCTTCATGGCTGAGCAACCGGCGCTGCCCCATGGCGCCCTCGGCGTTCAGCGCGTCGAGGTGTTCCAGCGCCGGTGGGCGCTTGAGCAGGATTTCCTCGGCCAGCACATGGCTCTCCACCTGCATTTCGCTGAGTATCGTGCGCAGGGTGCTGACGAAATCGGGGATGCCGTGGGTCAGGGCCAGGTCGATCAGTTCCACACCCGGCGGGACCGGCAGGCCGGCGTCACCGATCACCACCATGTCGCCGTGGCCAAGGGAAGCGATCAGGCGCGACAGGGCAATATTGAGCAAAGGTGTTTTTTTCATGGCGATTTGAAACCTTGTACGTCGGACAAGTGGGGAATGGACGGCTGGGCGCCGGCACGGGTGACCGAGAGCGCCGCCGCGACCTGGCCGAAGCGAATGGCCTCGGCCTCGCTTTGCCCTTGGGCCAGTGCCGCCGCAAAGCCGCCGACAAAGGTGTCGCCGGCCGCCGTGGTATCGAGGGCCTTGACCTTCGGCGCCGGGAAATGCGCAAAGCCCTGGCCGTCGGCGAACAACGAACCCTGGGCACCGAGGGTGACGATCACCTTCCCTGCCCCGGCGGCCATCAGTTGGGTCGCGGCCGCCTGGGCACTCGCCAGGGAGTCCACCGGCAGGCCGCTCAGGGCCGAAGCCTCGCTTTCATTGGGAATCAGGTAGTCGATGGACGCGTACCAGTCGGCCGGCAGCGGCGCACTGGCCGGTGCCGGATTGAGGATCACGATCTTGCCCAGTTCGCGCCCACGCTTGAGCGTGTAGCCGACGGTTTCCATCGGCACTTCCAGTTGGCAGATGATCACATCCGCCTCCTGCAGCACCGCGTCAAACCCCTTGAGCACCTCCGGGGAGAGACAACCGTTGCCCCCGGCGACAATCACAATAGCGTTCTGGCTGTTGTCATCGACAACGATCAGCGCGACGCCACTGGACACACCCGGCGCCACGGTAACGGCCTGGCAATCGATCCCCTCCGCCAACAACGCATCGCGCAGTTGCGGACCATAGGCATCGTCACCCACGCAGCCGATCATCGACACCGTGGCCCCCAACCGCGCGGCCGCCACGGCCTGGTTCGCGCCCTTGCCGCCGGACACCGTGGCGAACGACTGGCCCACCAGGGTCTCCCCGGCCCGCGGCAAGCGCTCGGCACGGGTGACCAGGTCCATATTGAGGCTGCCCACCACCACTACTTTTGCTTGCATACATCAGTACCCATCAATTCGATTCAGCGGTATTGCGCAAACACACCCGGCACCGCGGCCGTCGATTCGCGCAGGACAATACTGGGTGTCACGATCCGCCGGTCAACCGCCAGCAGCGGCGTGGCGATCCGGTTCAAGAGCATTTCGGCCGCCGTTTCCCCCAATTGGAGAATCGACTGGCCGACCGTGGTCAGCGCCGGGTAGACATAACGGCTCATCTGGATATCGTCGAAACCGATCACCGACAGCTCGCTGGGCACGCGGATATTGCGTTCCGCCGCCGCTCGCAACACGCCGATGCCGAGCATGTCGTTGCCGGCGAAGATCGCGCTGGGCCGGTCCTGCTCCAGGAGCACGGCCGCCGCCTGATAACCGCCGGTGCTGGTGAAATCGCTTTCCACCACCCAACGCTCGGGCACTTGCACGGACGCCTGTTCGAGGGCGCGCCGATAACCGGCCAGACGCATCTGCGCCACGCTGGTATCGGCCGGGCCACCGATAAAGGCAATCGCCCGATGACCCAGTTCCAGCAGGTGCCGGGTCGCGAGATAAGCGCCCTCTTCGTGGTCGATACGCACCAGGTCGACTTCGACCCCGGCAATGCCCCGGTCGACAATGACCATGGGCGTGCGTACCGCCGCCAAGCCGCCGGCAAAGCTGTCATCGCCGCCGGTGGAGGTGACGATCAAACCGTCGACCCGTTTCTCCAGCAGCACCCGCAGGTAGCTGCGCTGCTTGTCCGGGTCGTCATCGGAGTTGCAGAGGATCACGCAGTAGTTGTTGCGCTCACAGTAATCCTCGATGCCCCGCGCCAGCTCGGCGAAGTACGGGTTGAGGCTGTTGGGCACCAGCAGGCCGATGGTCGCGGTGGTCTTGGCTTTCAACGAGCGCGCCACGGCGCTGGGCACATAGTCGAGCTGGGCAATCGCCGCTTCGACCTTGAGCCGCACCTGCTCGCTCACCGGCCGCGTCTTGTTCAGCACATGGGACACCGTGGTGTAGGAGATCCCGGCCAATGCGGCCACATCCTTGATGGTAGCCATGCCTCAGGTCCGCCGACGGGCGCGTTGGCTGCGGTAGGTATCGAGTACCACCGCGATCACGATTACCGCACCGGTGATGATGCGTTTGGTCGGCTCGGTGGCACCGATCTGCGCCAGCCCCGCCGCCAGCACCGAGATGATCAGTACGCCGAAGAAGGTGCTGATCACCGAACCACGGCCGCCCATCAGGCTGGTGCCGCCGATCACCACGGCGGCAATCACTTGCAGCTCCAGGCCGGAACCGGCATTCGGGTCCGCCGCTTCCAGGCGCGAGATCTGGAACAGCGCGGCGACACCGGCGAGCAGGCCCATCAGGCTGAACACCAGGATCTTGTAGGGCTTGGGATTGATCCCCGCCAGGCGCACGGCTTCCTCGTTGGTACCGATGCCGATCAGGTAACGGCCGAACACGGTCCGCGTCAGCACCAGTTGGGCAACGACAATCACCAGCAAGGCAATGATGAACGACGGCGAAATACCAAAGGCCACCGGATTCGACAGCCAGGCGAACGAGTCGCCGATATAGGCGGTGCGCGAGCCGGTCATCTGGTAGGCCAAACCACGGGCCATTTCCAGCACGCCGAGGGACACGATAAACGACGGAATGCGCCAGGCCACGGTGATCGAACCGGTCACGGTGCCGGCCAACGCCGCGCACCCCATTCCCAGCACGGAAGCCGGCAACACGCCCCAGCCCCAACCGAGGATCGCCACGCTGACCGCCGAAGCCGCCAGGGCCAGGACCGAGCCCACCGACAGGTCGATGCCGCCGATGATCAGCACGAAGGTCATGCCCACCGCCAGCACCATCAGGTCGGGAATCTGGTTGGCCAGGGTGCTGAAGGTGTCATAGGAGAGGAAATGACTGCTCAGGCTGGAAAACAGGATGATCATGGCGAGCAACGCGCCCGCCAGGCCCAGGTAGGTGCCCAGGCCATAGAAGTGACGCGAGGTCTTGCCGGCAGAAGGTGCATTTTTCATAGGGTATTCCTGGGCGCCGCTTCATTGAGCAACGCATCACGTTTTTGGTAGCCGGCGAACGCGGCGGCAAGCAACTCATCCTGGGTCCAGCTCTCACGCTCGAAGGTCTCGATCAGGCGTCCGGCCGAGAGCACGCCGATGCGGTCGCAGATCAGCATCAGTTCGCGCAGGTCGCTGGACACCACCACCAGGGCCTTGCCCTGGCGGGTCAGTTCGCCCAACAAGGCATAGATATCGAACTTGGCGCCGACGTCGATCCCGCGGGTCGGTTCATCGAACAGCAGCACCGCGCAGTCGCGCTCCAGCCAGCGGCCGATCACCACCTTCTGCTGGTTGCCGCCGGACAGCTCGGACACCAGTTGATCCGGGCTGGAACTGCGAATGCGCATGGCATCGATCTGACGCCGTGCCAGCGCCGTCTCGTCACGGCCGTTGACCACGCCACCGCTGGAAATCGCCGGCATATTGCCCAGGGCGATATTGGCGCTGATGGATTGCGTCAGCAGCAGTCCCTCACCCTTGCGGTCTTCAGTGATCAAAGCGATGCCATGACGCACCGCGTCGACCGGCGAACGAATGTCCGCGACCTGCGCCGAGGCGCCCAGGCCCACCGTGCCGCTGTCGGCGATATCCGCGCCGTAGATCAGCCGCAGCAGCTCGGTACGACCGGCACCGATCAGGCCGGAAATCCCGAAGATCTCACCGGCGCGCACCTCGAAGGAAACGTCGATCACCTTGTCCGCACGGCTCAGGCCCTTGACGGTCAGGGCCGGCGCGCCAATCTTGCGCACGCCCATGTCCATATGTTCGCCCAGCTCGCGGCCGACCATCAGGTTGACCAGTTGCTCGCTGTTGTAATTGGCCATCGGCTCGACACAGACCAGGTTGCCGTCGCGTAACACCGCAATGCGCTGGGCGACCCGGGCCAGTTCTTCGAGCCGGTGGGAGATATAGATGATCGCCACGCCACGGGCTTGCAGGCGGGTGATCTGGTCGAACAGCATTTCGACTTCGCGGGCCGTGAGCATCGCGGTCGGCTCGTCGAGAATCAGCACATGGCAATCGCCGATCAGGTTACGGGCAATTTCCACCATCTGCTGGTGACCGATGCCCAACTCGCCCACCAGGGTGTCCGGGTCGATGGCATCCAGGCCGACCTGGGCCATGGCTTCAATGGCGGCGCTGCGCAACTGCTTGCGACTGATCCAGCCACCGTGGCTGGGCAGGTTGTCGAGAAACAGGTTTTCCGCCACGGACAATGTCGGCAGCAGATTGAGTTCCTGCATGACCATGCGGATACCCAGCTCTTCAGCCTGGGTCCGGCTGCCCGGGGTATAGGCGCGACCGTTGAACAGCATCTGCCCGGTGGTCGGTGTGACCAGCCCGCCGATGATCTTCGACAGCGTGCTTTTACCGGCACCGTTTTCACCGGTCAGCGCCAACACTTCGCCGCGCAGCAACGTCAGGTCGATGTTGCTGAGGACAGGTTGCGCATAGGTCTTGCCGATACCGCTGACCGACAGGACAGCGTTCGGAGCGGAAGATGACATAGGGAGTCTCCATGCGCCCGCTCAGGACGAGCGGGCACGTTGAACGGCGAGAGGTTTACTTCTTCAGTACCAGCTCGACCGGGGTTTCGATCACGCCGTCCTTGCTGTCGACTTTTTCGCCCTTGATGATTTTCAGTGCGGTTTCGATGCCGAACACCGCCTGGCGGGCAGCGAACTGGTCGGCGGTGGCGAGCACACGACCGTCCTGGAGCATCGGTTTGATGGCGTTGATATTGTCATAACCGACCACCTGCACCTTGCCGGCCTTGCCCGCCGAACGGACGGCGGAGACCGCGCCCAGGGCCATACTGTCGTTGCCGGCCAGCAGCGCCTTGAGGTTCGGGTATTCGTTGAGCATCGCCGAGGCCACTGCGTTGCCCTTGTCGATTTCCCAATCGCCGGACTGCACGGAGACGATCTTCATGTCCGCGGCTTTCATCGCATCGGTGAAACCGGCGGTACGCATCTGGGCGTTGGTGGTGGTGGACACCCCTTCGATGATGCCGACTTCGTCACCGGCTTTCAGTTGCTTGGCCAGGTACTCGCCGACCAGGCGCGCGCCCTTGCGGTTGTCAGGCCCTACGAACGGCACTTCGATGCCTTTGCTTTTCAGCACGCCGGCGTCGAGCTGGTTGTCGATGTTGATGACGACGATCCCGGCATCCTTGGCTTTCTTGATCACCGAGACCATGGCCTTGGAGTCGGCCGGGGCGATCACGATGGCGTTGACCTTGGAGACGATCATCTGGTTGACGATGTCGATCTGCGCGGTGGTGTCGGTTTCGTTCTTGATGCCGTTGGAGATCAGGTCGAAATCGGCGGTGTGGGCTTTCTGGTAATCCTTGGCGCCGTCTTCCATGGTGCGGAAGAACTCGTTGGCGAGGGATTTCATCACCAGGCCGACTTTGGGTTTGGCGGCGGCGTCGGCAGCGAAGGCCTGGGACAGCGGCAGGGTAGCGGAGGCGGCAGCAAGTACGGCGACAGCAAGAAGGCGTCCAGCGAATGGCAACTTCATGGGTTTACTCCGGATCTTATGATTGTTGTGAGCAACGCCAGGAGCGTGACGGGAAATGCGTGTGCACAGCCCTGGAAACGGTTCGCGCAAACGTTTGCGTAATCCAACTATGGGAATATTGCGAGGATTTGTCAACGGTCTGTCACAGCATAGTCGCCCATCTTACAAACAACGCATCCTCGACGGGGTCGGGCGAGGATTTCCCTGGCGGTGGCCCCCAGCTTTCACCGTCATACTGCGCATCCCACTGTAAAACCTAATAATTTCTTGATTGGCGTGCACCAAATCGCAAAAAGCGTTGTCAGAAGCACCTCATCATTCCCTGACAGTTGCGAAATGGCTTACAGTTAAATACTGTATGCACGTACAGCTAATTAAGGATTGTTCCGTGGCCAACTCAACTTCCGCCTCCGCAACCCCCAGCACCTACGAACGCATGGGCCTGCGCGTCCAGAAAATCATCAACTCGCCGAACGCGCAAAAAGCCAAGGCCGCCCTGCTCTTTCGGCTGCCGGACGAACCGGTGGACGAGTGGGAGCAACTGCTCGAGGAAATTGCCGAGAACGACAACGTCACGCTGGCCTACCGCGACGACGGTGGCGTGCAGATTTTCTGGGTTGTGCCGAAGGAAGACTGAACCAATGATTGTCCGCTTTATCGCTTTGCTGTGTTTTTTCTGTGTTTTACCGGCCCAGGCCGAGGCACCCCGCACCTTTGCCGAAGCCAAGAAGGTCGCCTGGAAGCTCTACGCGCGGCAGTCCACGGAGTTTTATTGTGGCTGCAAGTACAACGGCAACCGGGTCGACCTCGCGGCCTGCGGCTATGTACCACGCAAGAATGCCAAGCGGGCTGAACGCATCGAGTGGGAACATATTGTCCCGGCCTGGCAGATCGGCCATCAGCGCCAGTGCTGGCAACAGGGCGGACGCAAGAACTGCAGCCAGAACGACGCGACCTACAAAAAGGCCGAGGCCGATCTGCACAACCTGGTGCCGAGCATCGGCGAGGTCAACGGCGACCGCAGCAACTTCAGCTTCGGCTGGTTGCCGGTGCAAAAGGGCCAGTACGGTTCCTGTCTGACCCAGGTCGACTTCAAGGCCAAGAAGGTCATGCCACGCCCGTCGATTCGCGGGATGATCGCGCGGACCTATTTCTACATGAGCAAGCAGTACGGCCTGCGCCTGTCGAGGCAGGACCGTCAGCTGTACGAAGCCTGGAACAAGACCTACCCGGTCCAGGCCTGGGAACGCCAACGCAACCAGAGCGTGGCCTGCGTCATGGGCCACGGCAACGGCTTTGTCGGGCCTGTGAACCTCAAGGCCTGCGGCTAAGCCCTCTTGAGAACACGATCACTGTGGGAGCGGTGCTCGCCCGCGAAGCTTTTAGCGTTCCCACGGGCCTCTTCGCGAGCAAGCTCAGCTCCCACAGGGACCGCGACAAGCCCTGCTACAGGCTCAGTAGCCCGGCGCCGGCGCAGCGGTATTGGGTGCTGAGCTGTCGGCGGGCGCCTTGTGCTCCACCACCTCGGAATCCATGTTCTGCTTGTCGGCCAGTTGCGCCTTTTTCTGCTCGGCAATTTCCTTGCTCGCGAACGGCCCGGCAATGACCTTGCCGTCATCGAGGATCTTGAACGGATAACCGTGTTCGATCAGCCACGCCGTCCAATCGGTGAGGGCCTTGGTCTTGTCATCCTTGATCAACAGATCCCAACCGCCGACCACCGGCGGCGCCGCCACGACCACCGGCGAAGCCACTTTCGTCGGCTCAACCTTGTTTCCCGAGCCATCACCACAACCGCCCAGCACCACGAGTGCCATCATCACTGCTATTCTGCGCACAAAGCGTCTCCCGTAATGATCAGTTAATGTGATTTTATCACCTTGCAGCCTGTCTTAACCTCGTTCCACTGGCTGTGGCGGTCTTATCAGGCTGAATTACCGACGATTTTCCGACTCTGGGGAATTAAATAGAATGAAATGACGTCTGTAATGAGCCACCCGTTCGAATGCACTTAGCGGTATTCTGTGTGTAAGACCTAAGCCAGGAATGCCTGAGAAAGGCACCTTAGTAACATTCAAGGAGAAAGACATGCTGATACTCACCCGCAAAGTCGGTGAAAGCATCAACATCGGTGACAACATCACGATCACGATTCTGGGCGTTAGCGGCCAGCAAGTCCGGGTGGGCATCAACGCTCCCAAAGACGTTGCCGTGCACCGTGAAGAGATTTACCAGCGCATCCAGGCCGGCCTGTCTGCCGGAGACAAAGAACCAAAGTAACAAGCCCGCTCCCTCGTCAGCCCTGCCATTGGCCGCGGCTGACGAAAGCTCCCCCCTCTCCTCGCTACTGGCTCAACCTCCCCCGTTTTCTCAACTGCCCAGGATCAGACCGCCCGCCGGCAACGGCAGCGCCGTCTTGTAGCGCACCTGCTTGAGGGCAAAACTGGAGCGGATGTTCGCCACCCCCGGCACCTTGGTCAGAAAATCCATCATGAAGCGCTCCAGCGCCTGGATCGTCGGCACCAGCACGCGGATCAGATAGTCCGGGTCCCCGGCCATCAGGTAGCACTCCATCACTTCCGGCCGATCGGCAATCGCCGCCTCGAAATGCTGCAACGCCTCTTCCACCTGTTTTTCCAGGCTGACATGGATAAACACGTTGACGTGCAGGCCGAGCAATTCCGGATCGAGCAAGGTCACCTGCTCGCGAATCAGCCCCAGTTCCTCCATGGCCTTGACCCGGTTGAAGCAAGGCGTGGGCGACAGGTTGACCGAACGGGCGAGGTCGGCGTTGGTGATGCGGGCATTCTCCTGAAGGCTGTTGAGAATCCCGATATCGGTGCGATCCAGTTTGCGCATGAGATAAAAACACCTGCTTTTTATGGTTATGCAGATTTTTTATCTGCAAATCGTCTTGAGCGCAACGAAACAGAGAGAAATATTCTCCCACGACCGGCCTATGATTGTTGTAGGACAAGATTTCCCTTACCCAGGGGATGACTGCCAGCTCGCGCGCCCACTACAAGAAATTCACAAGATAGAGCGTAGAAAGCCATGAACCCAGCGTACGCACCGCTGCGCCTGCACGTTCCTGAACCCTCAGGCCGTCCGGGTTGCAAGACCGACTTCAGTTACCTGCGCCTGACCGATGCCGGCCAGGTCCGCAAACCCCCTATCGACGTCGAACCCGCCGACACCGCCGATTTGGCCAAAGGCCTGATCCGCGTGCTCGACGACCAGGGCCAGGCCCTTGGCCCCTGGGCCGAAGGCGTGCCGGTGGCGATCCTGCGCCAGGGCATGCGCGCCATGCTCAAGACCCGGATCTTCGACACGCGCATGGTGGTTGCCCAGCGCCAGAAAAAAATGTCGTTCTACATGCAGAGCCTCGGCGAGGAGGCCATCGGCAGCGCCCAGGCCCTGGCTTTGAACCTCGACGACATGTGCTTCCCCACCTACCGCCAGCAGAGCATCCTGATGGCCCGGGACGTACCGCTGGTGGACATGATCTGCCAGCTGCTGTCCAACGAGCGCGATCCGCTCAAGGGCCGGCAACTGCCGATCATGTACTCGGTGCGTGACCATGGTTTCTTCACCATTTCCGGCAACCTGGCCACCCAGTTCGTCCAGGCCGTCGGCTGGGGCATGGCGTCGGCGATCAAGGGCGATACCAAGATTGCTTCCGCCTGGATCGGCGACGGCGCCACCGCCGAGTCGGACTTCCACACCGCCCTGACCTTCGCCCACGTCTACCGCGCCCCGGTAATCCTCAACGTGGTCAACAACCAGTGGGCGATCTCCACCTTCCAGGCCATCGCCGGCGGTGAAGCCACCACCTTCGCCGGGCGTGGCGTGGGCTGCGGCATCGCTTCGCTGCGGGTCGACGGCAACGACTTCATCGCCGTCTACGCGGCCTCCGTCTGGGCCGCCGAACGGGCCCGGCGCAACCTCGGGCCGACCCTGATCGAGTGGGTCACCTACCGCGCCGGCCCGCACTCCACCTCCGACGATCCGTCCAAGTACCGTCCCGCCGACGACTGGAGCCACTTCCCCCTGGGCGACCCGATCCTGCGCCTCAAGCAGCATCTGATTGCCATCGGCCAATGGTCCGAGGAAGAGCACGCCGCCGTCAGCGCCGAACTGGAAGCCGAGATCATTGCCGCGCAGAAGGAAGCCGAACGCTTCGGCACCCTGGCCGGCGGGCAGATGCCCAGCGCCGCGACCATCTTCGAGGACGTCTACAAGGACATGCCCGAGCACTTGCGCCGGCAGCGTCAGGAATTGGGGTTATAAGCCATGAACGATCACAGCAAACTGCAAACGGAGAACGCCGTGGCCACCAGCACCATGACCATGATCCAGGCCCTGCGCTCGGCCATGGATGTGATGCTCGAGCGCGACGACAACGTGGTGGTGTTCGGCCAGGACGTAGGCTACTTCGGCGGTGTGTTCCGCTGCACAGAAGGCCTGCAGGGCAAGTACGGCACCTCGCGGGTGTTTGACGCGCCGATCTCGGAAAGCGGCATTGTCGGCGTCGCCGTCGGCATGGGCGCCTATGGCCTGCGCCCGGTGGCGGAAATCCAGTTCGCCGACTATTTCTACCCCGCCTCCGACCAGATCGTCTCGGAAGCCGCGCGGATACGCTATCGCTCCGCCGGCGAGTTCACCGTACCGATGACCCTGCGCATGCCCTGCGGCGGCGGCATCTATGGCGGCCAGACCCACAGCCAGAGCCCGGAAGCGATGTTCACCCAGGTCTGCGGCCTGCGCACGGTGATGCCGTCCAACCCCTATGACGCCAAGGGCCTGCTGATCGCCGCTATCGAGAACGATGACCCGGTGATCTTTCTTGAGCCCAAGCGCCTGTACAACGGTCCGTTCGACGGCCATCACGAGCGTCCGGTAACGCCGTGGTCCAAGCACCCGGCCAGTGCCGTGCCCGAGGGCTACTACACCGTGCCGCTGGACTGCGCGGCGATTGTCCGCCCCGGCAGCGAAGTGACCATTCTCACCTACGGCACCACCGTCTATGTGGCCCAGGCCGCCGCCGAGGAAACCGGGGTCGACGCCGAAGTCATCGACCTGCGCAGCCTCTGGCCGCTGGACCTGGAAACCATCGTCAATTCCGTGAAGAAAACCCGTCGTTGTGTCGTCGTCCACGAAGCCACCCGCACCTGCGGCTTCGGTGCCGAGCTGATCGCCCTGGTCCAGGAGCATTGCTTCCATTACCTGGAAGCGCCGATCGAGCGCGTCACCGGCTGGGACACGCCTTACCCCCACGCACAGGAATGGGCTTATTTCCCAGGTCCGGTACGGGTCGGTGCGGCCTTGAAACGGGTCATGGAGGTCTGAATGGGTACTCATATCATCAAGATGCCGGACATTGGCGAAGGCATCGCAGAAGTCGAACTGTCCCAGTGGCACGTGCAGGTCGGTGACCTGGTGGTCGAAGACCAGGTGCTGGCGGATGTCATGACCGACAAGGCCATGGTCGATATTCCCTCGCCTGTCCACGGCAAGGTCATTGCCCTGGGCGGTGTGCCCGGTGAAGTCATGGCGGTCGGCAGCGTGCTGATCAGCATCGAAGTGGAAGGCGCCGGCAACCTGCGCGAAGGCACTGAAGCGCCTGCGCCGAAAGCAGCACCTGTGGCCATCGTGGAAAAGCCGGTTGCCGAAGCTGAAGCGCCGAGCAAGCCCGTCGCCAAACCGGCGCCAACCAGCGCCGCAGCGCCTCGCCCGGCCCCGGTGGCCCGTGCCGCCGATGAACGTCCGCTGGCCTCCCCGGCCGTGCGCAAACGCGCCTGGGATGCCGGGATCGAATTGCGTTTTGTCCACGGCAGCGGCCCGGCCGGGCGCATCCTGCACGACGACCTCGACGCTTACCTGGCCCAGAGCGAGCAACCGGCCCCGGCCGTTGCCAGCTATGCCAGGCGCACCGACGAACAGCAGATCCCGGTGATCGGCCTGCGCCGCAAGATCGCCCAGCGCATGCAGGATGCCAAGCGCCGCGCCGCCCACTTCAGCTATGTCGAGGAAGTGGATGTCACCGCCCTCGAAGAGCTGCGCGTCCACCTGAATCACAAGTACGGCGACAGCCGCGGCAAGCTGACCCTGCTGCCCTTCCTGGTGCGGGCGATGGTCGTGGCCCTGCGGGACTTCCCGCAGATCAACGTGCGTTATGACGACGAAGCCCAGGTCATCACCCGCCATGGCGCGGTGCATGTCGGGGTCGCCGCGCAGACCGACGGCGGCCTGATGGTGCCGGTGGTGCGCCACGCCGAGAGCCTCAACCTATGGGGCACCGCGGACGAGATCAACCGCCTGGCCCAGGCGGCCCGGAGCGGCAAGGCCAGTCGCGATGAAATGTCCGGTTCGACCATCACCCTGACCAGCCTCGGGGCATTGGGCGGGATTGTCAGCACACCGGTGCTGAACCTGCCGGAAGTGGCCATTGTCGGGGTCAACCGCATTGTCGAGCGGCCCGTGGTCATCAAGGGCCAGATCGTCATCCGCAAGATGATGAACCTGTCCAGTTCCTTCGATCACCGGGTGGTCGACGGCATGGACGCGGCCCAATTCATCCAGGCCATTCGCGGCTTGCTCGAACAACCCGCCAGCCTGTTTGTGGAGTGATCATGCAACAGACCCAAAACACCACCCTGTTGATCATCGGCGGCGGCCCCGGCGGTTATGTCGCGGCCATTCGTGCCGGCCAGCTGGGCATTCCCACCGTGCTGGTGGAAGGCCAGGCGCTGGGCGGCACCTGCCTGAACGTCGGCTGCATTCCGTCCAAGGCGCTGATCCATGTCGCCGAGCAGTTCCATACCACCCAGCGCTACAGTGGCGACACTTCGCCGCTGGGGATCAAGGTGTCGGCACCAACCCTGGATATCGGCAAGAGCGTCGAATGGAAGGACGGGATTGTCGACCGCCTGACCAGCGGCGTCGCGGCATTGCTGAAGAAGAATGGCGTCAAGGTGATCCATGGCTGGGCCAAGGTGATCGACGGCAAGCATGTCGAGGTCGATGGCTTGCGTATCCAGTGCGAACACCTGCTGCTGGCCAGCGGTTCGCAGACGGTGAACCTGCCGATGCTGCCGATTGGCGGGGCGATTATTTCGTCTACCGAAGCGCTGGCTCCGACCTCGATACCCAAGCGCCTGACCGTGGTCGGCGCCGGCTATATCGGCCTGGAGCTGGGGATTGCCTACCGCAAGCTGGGGGCCGAGGTGACGGTCGTGGAAGCTCGCGACCGCATCCTGCCGACCTATGACCGTGAACTGACCCAGCCGGTGGCCGAGTCGATCAAGGCCCTGGGTATTACCGTGCATCTGGGGCATAGCGTCGAAGGTTTCGATGCGACGTCAAACACCCTGTCGGTGCGCGATCCCCAAGGGGAAACCCTGCAACTGGTGACCGACCAGGTGCTGGTAGCCGTGGGACGCAAACCGCGTACCCAGGGCTGGAACCTTGAAGCCCTGGCACTGGAGATGAACGGCGCGGCGATCAAGATCGACAACCGTTGCCAGACCAGCATGCGCAATGTCTGGGCCATCGGCGACCTGACCGGCGAACCGATGCTCGCACACCGGGCCATGGCCCAGGGCGAGATGGTCGCCGAGGTGATTGCCGGCCAGCATCGCGAGTTCAATCCGACGGCGATTGCGGCGGTGTGCTTTACCGATCCGGAGTTGGTGGTGGTCGGTAAGACGCCGGATGAAGCCAAGGCCGCCGGGCTGGATTGCCTGGTGTCGAGCTTCCCGTTTGCGGCCAATGGTCGGGCCATGACCCTGGAATCGAAAAGCGGTTTCGTACGGGTGGTGGCGCGGCGTGACAATCATCTGATTGTCGGCTGGCAGGCGGTGGGTGCCGGGGTTTCGGAACTGGCGGCGGCGTTCGGGCAGTCCCTGGAAATGGGGGCCTGTCTGGAAGATATCGCCGGGACCATCCATGCCCATCCGACCTTGGGTGAAGCGGTGCAGGAAGCAGCGCTGCGGGCGTTGGGGCATGCGTTGCACCTCTAAACACCGCTGATCCATGGGCTGAACACGGACACTGTGGGAGCGGAGCTTGCCCGCGAATCTCGAGAACACGCGGAGTATCAGATACACCGCGTTATCGTTCTTCGCGGGCAAGCTCCGCTCCCACAAAAACGAGTCCAACACTCCCTAAGTGTTAATCCCGATACCCCGGCGCTACCCGATCCAGCAACCGCAACATCGCCGCCCACGCCAACCCCATGGCATCCGGGTCGCTCAACTGCCCCTCCTCCAGCGGCCGGCCCGGGTCATTGAACTGTCGCTCGGTATGGGCGCACACCGCGTCCGACGGTAACACCAACTCCCCACACGCCTGGGCCGCAATCTGGATCTCGCAGGCCTTCTCCAGGTAATACATGCGGAAAAACGCCTGGGCCACGCTCTCGCCCACCGTCAGCAAACCATGGTTGCGCAACAGCATCACCGACTTGTCCCCCAGGTCCTGCACCAACCGCGCCTGCTCATCCAGATCCAGCGCCACGCCCTCATAGTCGTGATAAGCCGTGCGCCCGAAGAACTCCATGGAAATCTGGTTGACCGGCAACAACCCGCACTTGAGCGCCGCCACCGCGCAACCCGCGCGGGTATGAGTGTGCAACACACACTGCGCATCCTCGCGCGCACCATGAATCGCACTGTGAATCACAAACCCGGCCGGGTTCACCGGATACGGCGAGTCCTCCACCGCCCGCCCATCCAGACCAATCTTCACCAGACTCGACGCAGTGATTTCCTCGAACATCAGCCCATAGGGGTTGATCAGGAAATGATGATCAGGCCCCGGCAAGCGCAGGGAGATATGGGTGAAGATCAGGTCGGTCATGCGAAAGTGCGCGATCAACCGGTAACAGGCCGCCAGTTGCTCGCGCAATTGACGCTCGATGGCCGCCGGCGCGGCGGCGGTGTGCAGAAGGTCGTTCAAGCGGATCACTCCCTCAGGCAGAATGGATCGAATCAGGCAGCCGGCACGCTCAAAGGCGCCCGGCTGCCGCTACTTTACTTGCTTGCCCAGGCATTGAAACGTTCTTCAAGCTCCTCGCCGTGATCGTTCCAGAATGCCACGTTCATCGACAACGCGCCCTTGAGGTTCTGCGGTGCCGTCGGCACCCACTTCGCCAGGCTCGGATCCAGCCGCGCGGCCGCCTCGGTATTGGTCGGGCCGTAGGGAATCTGCCGCACATAGTTGACCTGGGCATCGGCCTGGTTGGCAAAAGCAATAAAACGCTTGGCCTGGTCGACGTGTTTCGAGCCCTTGATGATCGCCCAGTAATCCATGCCATACAGGCTCTGCGGCCAGACCAGCGCCAGATGGCTGCCCTGCTGCGCGGCGGCGGCCACGCGTCCGCTGTAGGTCGAAGTCATGACCACATCGCCGGCCATCAGCCACTGCGCCGGCTGGGCGCCCGCCTCCCACCACTGGATGTAGGGCTTGAGCTGGTCGAGCTTGGCAAAGGCCCGGTCGACCCCTTTGGGCGTGCTCAACACCGTATACACGTCCTCGGCCTTCACCCCGTCCGCCATCAGCGCGAACTCCAGGTTGTACACCGCGCGCTTGCGCAGGCCGCGCTTGCCGGGAAAGGTCTTCACATCCCAGAAGTCGGCCCAGGAAGTCGGCGGCCGCGCCACCTTGTCGGTGTCGTAGGCGATGGCGACGCTCCACACCAACGCCGCCGAGCCGCACTCCTGGGCGGCGTCGGGGATCAGTTGGTCGGCATGGCCGATCTGCTTCCAATCGAGGCGTTCATACATGCCCTCGTCACACCCGCGCATCAAATCCGGTCCTTCGATCTGCACCACATCCCAGTCCACGCTGCCGGTGTCGACCATGACCTTGATCTTGGCCATTTCACCGTTGTATTCGCTCTGGATCAGCTTGCTGCCGTCCTTGGTGCTGAAAGGCTGGAAGAACGCCGTGTCCTGGGCTTTCTGCCCGGCGCCGCCATAGCCGACCACCACCATGTCCTGGCCGGCCTGGGCACTGCCCATGGCCAGCGTCAGGAGCAAGGGATAAAAACCGTACTTGCGGGTGTTCGATTTCATCGATGAGTCCTCGTGCGGTATCGCCCGGGTCCGAAGCACCTGGCGATCCATTTTTTTGTTGTATGAGGTACGCCCGGTCAGCAGGCGTGATTTGAAGCTAACCCAAGGCAAAGTAAAAAAACAAGTTGATTTTTTACTACAGGTAAATTTTCATGGAACAATAATAACAACCGCCCGCGTTCGATCCCGGGCCGCCTGGAGCCTTGCCATGTCGACGTCGCCGCACGCCTTTCATCATTTGTTCGAACCCTTGCAGCTGCGTGGCAAGCGCCTGAAGAACCGCATCATGTCCAGCGGACACGACACCTCCATGCCCACCGACAACCTGGTCAACGAACAGTTGATCGCCTATCACCGGGCCCGCGCCGAGGGCGGTGTCGGCCTGATCGTGTTGCAGGTGGCGGGGGTTCACGACAGTGCGCGTTATACCTCCCATGTGCTGATGGCCACCGACGATGCCTGCATCGGCGGCTATCGGCGGCTGGCCGAGACCTGTCATGCCCACGGCACCCTGGTGCTGTCGCAGATCTTCCATCCGGGCCGGGAAATCATGGAGTCCAGCGACGGCCTGCTGGCGGTCGCCTACTCGGCGTCCTGCGTGCCCAACGAGCGCTTCCGGGTCATGCCGCGGGCGCTGGACCAGGCGATGATCGACGAGATCGTCGGCGGTTACGCGGCGGCGGCGCGGCGCTTGCACCAGGCCGGGATCGACGGCGTGGAAGTGGTCGCCAGTCACGGTTACCTGCCGGCGCAGTTCATCAACCCACGGGTCAATCGCCGCACCGACGGCTACAACGGTGAGCTGGAACAGCGCCTGCGTTTCCTTCGAGAAGTGATCGCCGCCGTGCGCGCGGCCACTGACGAGCAGTTCATCATCGGCCTGCGGATTTCCGCCGACGAGCGCGATGCCGAAGGCCTGACCGAGGACGAGTCCCTGGCCGCCGTGGTGCAACTGCAAGGCGAACTGGACTATGTGCATATCGTCGCCGGGACCTCGGCATCCCTCGGTGGCGCGATCCATATCGTCCCGCCGATGGCCATCGAAGCCGCCTATCTGGCGAAGGAAGCCGGCACCTTCAAGGCCAGTCTGTCGATTCCGCTGTTCGTCACCGGGCGGATCAACCAGCCCCAGGAAGCCGAGTTGATCCTGTCCCGTGGCCAGGCCGATGTCTGCGGCATGACCCGGGCGCTGATCTGCGACCCACAGATGCCGAACAAGACCGATAGCGGCCATAGCGAAGATATTCGCGCCTGTATTGCCTGCAACCAGGCCTGTATCGGACATTTCCACAAGGGCCTGCCGATCAGCTGTATCCAGCACCCGGAAACCGGGCGCGAATTGCAGTACGGGCAGTTGATTGCTACGGCCAAGCGCAAGCGCGTGATGATTGCCGGTGGCGGCCCAGCCGGGATGAAAGCCGCGGCCGTGGCGGCGCAGCGTGGACATGAGGTGACGCTGTACGAGGCCAGTTCGCAGCTGGGCGGCCAGGTGTTGCTGGCGCAATTGCTGCCACGGCGCAGCGAGTTCGGCGGCGCCAGCACCAACCTGCAACGGGAAATGGAACTGGCCGGGGTGCGGGTGGTGCGCAATACCCGGGTCGACCGGGCGCTGGTGGAACGCGAGCAGCCGGATCTGGTGATTGTCGCCACCGGTGCCGAACCTTACTGGCCGGCCTTTGAGCGCGGAGGTGAATTGCAGGTGGTGGATGCCTGGCAGGTGCTGCGTGACGAAGTGAAGATCGGCCGCTCGGTGGTGGTGGTCGACTGGCGTTGCGACTGGATCGGGCCGGGCATCGCAGAGCGTCTGGTGCGGGCCGGGCATCAGGTGCGACTGGCGGTCAACGGCACCCATTGCGGCGAGAGCCTGCCGCTGTATGTACGCGATCAACTGGCCGGCGAGCTGCATCGCCTGGGCATTCCCATCACGCCGTATGCCCGGCTCTATGGCTGCGACGACAGCACTGTGTACCTGCAACATACCGCCAGCGGTGAGCCGATGTTGTTCGAAGAGGTCGACACCCTGGTGCTGTGCCAGGGGCATCAACCGGTCGATACCCTGGGTGATGAATTGCAGGGCTTGGTGGAGTTCCGCCGGATCGGCGACTGCCTGGCGCCGCGCACGGTGGAGGAAGCGATCTATGAAGGGCTGAAGGTCGCCTGGGAGATCTGACAGTCACATCCTCAGCACTCGCCAAGTGCCTTATACTGCGGCCCTTTCAAGGATTGGAGCAGGCCATGAGCAACGCCCCAACGCCCGCCGGTGACAGCGCCGCCGCGGGCCCGCAGTTTCTCGGCACGCGCATTCGCGGCCTGCGCAAACGGCGTGGCATGACCCTGACCGAACTGGCGACCCAGGCCGAACTCACCGCCGGTTATATCAGCCAGCTGGAGCGCAACCTCGCCTACCCGTCGATCCCGGCCCTGTTCAATATCGCCCGCAGCCTGGGCGTGACCATCCAGTGGTTCTTCGCCAGCGAAGCCATCACCGCCCCCGAAGACAACGGCTACGTGGTGCGCAAGAACAGCCGCCTGAGCGTGCACTACGAAGACGGCATCGTCGACCAACTGCTGACCCCGCAACCCAACCGCCAGCTGGAAATGCTCCATTCGCGCTTCCCCCCGGGCACCTACAGCCAGCAAAGCTACAGCCATGAAGGCGAGGAAGCCGGCTACCTGCTGTCCGGGATTTTCGAGCTGTGGGTCGGTGAGCGTCATTTCCAACTGGTCGAGGGTGACAGCTTCAGCTTCTCCAGCCAGGAACCGCACCGCTATGGCAACCCCGGCGAGGTCGACGCCGTGGTCATCTGGGTCATCACCCCGCCCACGTTCTAACCCCACAAGGTCCCGTCATGAGCACCGAACAAGCCGCCCCGGCGCTGAAGGAAATCTTCAACAGCGAACGCCTGCAGCATATCGCCCACGAAATGCGCGCGGTGTACCCCGACTTCGACAGCGCCGGCTTTATCAGCCGCACTCATGAGGGCCTGGACGAGCTGTCGATCATGCAGCGTCTGGCGCGGGTCAGCGAAAGCCTGCACGCGGTGCTGCCCCTGAGCTACAAGCAGTCCCTCAAGCTGCTGCACCAGCTCGCCCCGCGCCTGAACAGCGCCTTTGTCAGCATGTGCCTGCCGCACTATGTGGCGAGTTACGGGGCCAAGGATTTCGAACTGTCGATGGACGCGCTGAAGTACTTCACCGCCTTCGGCTCCTCGGAGTTCGCCATACGGCATTTTCTGCTCAACGATTTCGAACGCACCCTGGCGGTGATGAAAACCTGGTCCCGGGACCCCAACGAACATGTTCGCCGTCTTGCCAGCGAAGGCTCGCGACCGCGCCTGCCATGGTCCTTCCGGCTGGCCAGGATCCAGGCCGACCCAAGCCTCGCCGCCGACATACTCGACACGCTCAAAGCCGACGACAGCCTCTACGTGCGCAAATCGGTAGCCAACCACCTCAACGACATCACCAAGGAACATCCCGACTGGGTGCTGGAACTGATCGAAGGCTGGTCGCTGGACGACCCGCGCACCGCCTGGATTGCCCGTCACGCCCTGCGCAGCTTGATCAAACAGGGCAACCCGCGCGCCCTTACGCTGATGGGCGCCGGTGCCAAGGCCCAGGTCGAGGTGCTGGACTTGAAGGTCGCGCCCGCCGTGATCCGCCTCGGCGACAGCGTCACCCTCTCCTTCACCCTGGCCTCTAGCGCTACCGCCAGCCAGAAGCTGGTGATCGACTACGCTATCGACTACGTGAAGGCCTCGGGCGCCACCTCGAGCAAGGTTTTCAAGCTCAAGACCCTGCACCTGGCCGCCGGCGCCAGTGAAACCCTGAGCCGCCGCCAGCACATCCGCGAACTGACTACCCGCAAGCACTACAGCGGTCATCACGCCGTGCATTTGCTGGTCAATGGCGAGCGCCTGGGCAGCAGTGGTTTCGATATTCTCGAATAAGCCCCACCGAAGCTGGGCGCCCCGCGCCAAGCCCAGTAGAATCGCGACCTCATTTTTTCCAGGGCCCCGCCATGACCGCTCACCAGACTCCGCCCGCCGCCGAGCCCCAGGCCAGCGAACTGATCCTCGGCCTCGAGGACCGCCCCCGCCTGCTGATCGGCCTTCTGGCAGCGCTGCAACATCTGTTGGCGATCATCGTGCCCATCGTCACCCCCGGCCTGCTGATCTGCCAGGCCCTGGGCGTGTCGGCGCGGGACACCAACCTGATCGTCTCGATGTCCCTGGTGATCTCCGGTATCGCCACCTTCGTCCAGTGCCGCCGCTTCGGCCCCTTCGGCGCCGGGCTGTTGATCGTCCAGGGCACCAGCTTCAACTTCGTCGGCCCGCTGATTGCCGGCGGCGCGCTGATGGTCAAGCAAGGCACGCCGGTGGAAGCGGTGATGGCGGCGATCTTCGGCGTGGTCATCGCCGGTTCCTTTGTCGAGATGGGCATCTCGCGGATCCTGCCCTTCGTCAAACGCATGATCACCCCGCTGGTGACCGGCATCGTCGTGCTGATGATCGGCCTGACCCTGATCAAGGTCGGCCTGATCAGCATGGGTGGTGGTTTCAGCGCCATGGCCAACGGCACCTTCGCCAACGGCGAGAACCTGCTGCTGTCCGGCGTGGTGCTGACGATCATCGTGGTCCTCAACCGCATCCCGCTGGTGTGGATGCGCAGCTGCGCCATCGTTATCGCCCTGGCGGTCGGCTATGCCCTGGCCGGCTACCTGGGTCGGCTGAACTTCACCGGCATGCACGAGGCCGCGCTGTTCCAGATCCCCACGCCGCTGCATTTCGGCCTGGATTTCTCCTGGGCGCTGTTCATTCCGATGCTGGTGATCTACCTGGTGACCTCCCTGGAAGCCATCGGTGACGTCACCGCCACCAGCAAGGTGTCGCGCCAGCCGGTGGAAGGCCCGCTGTGGATGCAACGGATCAAGGGCGGCGTGCTGGTCAACGGCGCCAACTCTTTGCTCGCGGGGCTGTTCAACACCTTTCCCAGCTCGATCTTCGCCCAGAACAACGGGGTGATTCAGTTGACCGGCATCGCCAGCCGGCATATCGGCAAATGGATCGCCCTGATGCTGGTGCTGCTCGGCCTGTTCCCCTCGGTGGCCGGGGCGATCCAGGCGGTGCCCGAGCCGGTGCTCGGTGGCGCGGCCATGGTGATGTTCGGCACGGTGACGGCCTCGGGCATCAATATCCTCGCCAGCATCCACCTGGACCGCCGCGCGCTGCTGATCATCGCCGTGTCCCTGGCCCTGGGCCTTGGCGTCTCCCAGGTACCGGAATTCCTCGCCCATATGCCGGCGGCGCTGCGTAACGTGCTGGAGTCCGGGGTGGCCACCGGTGGCATCTGTGCGCTGCTGCTGAACTGGTTCCTGCCAGAAGCACAAAAAGCCTGATCAGCGAAACCGGCGGCGGTCTTGAAAGCCGCCGTCTTGAGCCTTCCAGCCAGAAAAAAACCTGACCGAAATCAGGCTCTTATTAAACTAAAGTTCATGTCCTGCAAGGGGCTTTTGACTCGGAACTGTCACATACCGACCCTTTAATTGTTTCAAGAGTTTGCTGCTCTTATTTCAATTCTGTGACTAGGATCCGAACCCAATGAACAAGCTGTTGAGCCCCTTAGTGGGCGCCGCCCTGGCGAGTGTCACGATCTACGCCCATGCGGATTTCATCGATGACAGTCACGCCGACGTGACCCTCCTTAACCGTTACCTGAACCAGGATGGTCAAGGCGTCAGTGGCAGCACGGCCAAGGCCAAGAGCTATCATGATTGGGGCCAGGGCTTCCAGTTCGACTTCAAGTCCGGCTACACCGACGGCACCATCGGCCTGGGCCTGGACCTGCAGGCGTTCTACGGCCTGAAGCTCGACTCCGGCGGCGACCTGGACGACAAAACCCACCAGGGCCGCTACCCCGGCAGTATGTTCCCGCTGGACAACGGCAAGTCCGTCGACCAGTTCGGCGTGATCAGCCCGACGTTCAAGGCACGTTTCCTCAAGGATGAACTGCGCATCGGTACCCTGTACCAGAACAACCCGATGCTGGCCAACACCGACGGCCGTCTGTACCACCAGACCAACACCGGTGCGCAACTGGTGTCCAAGGACCTGGACAACTTCACTTTCACCGTCGGCGATATCACCCAGACCAAGATCCGCAACGAAACCGGCGACACCGGCATGATCACCGCCGGCGGCACCAAGAAAAGCGATCGCTTCCTCTACGGCGGTGCCGACTACGCCGGTATCCCGGGCACCACCCTGAGCGCCTGGTACTCGAACCTGTCGGACTACTACCAACAGGCCTTCCTCGGTGCCAAGCGTCATGACGCCCTGCCTGTCGGCGCCATCGACAGCGACTTCCGCGCCTACCGCAGCCTGGGCACCGGCGGCAACGCCGATGGCGACAGCCAGTACTCGGCCGCCGGCTACTACGGCAACGGCCTGACCAAGGGCCGGATCAACCAGTCGACCGTCAGCCTGATGGAAAGCTACAGCCTGTCCGGCCACACCGTCGGCCTCGGCGTGCAGAAGAACAGCGGCAACAGCGACTTCCCGTACCTGGACTCCGGCCTGAACAGCGGTGCCGAACTCCAGGGCCCGGGCTCGGGCGCCGACAGCCCGGCACTGACCAATATGCAATTGAACAAATTCCAGCACGCGGGTGAGCGCAGCTGGCTGGCGCAGTACAAATATGACTTCGCCCAGTTGGGTGTGAATGGCCTGGTGTTCGCCACCACCTACGTCCATGGCGACCAGATCCGTACACCGGCCGATCCGAATGCCAAGGAATGGGAACGCGATATCTCCCTGGCCTACAACGTCCCTACCGGCCAACTGAAAGGCCTCGGCGTGCGCTGGCAGAATGCCCATGCAAGCCCGGACATCACCGGCCAGACGATCCAGGACGAAAACCGCTTCTACGTGAGTTATGTGATCCCGATCTGGTAGGAAACCGCAGTAAGCCCTGACCGTTAGACCCCATGAAAAGCAGGCTTGCCCGCGAAGAGGCCATCAACACCGGCTTAGCTTCGCGAGCAAGCCCGCTTGCTTTATCCAGGCTACCCGCTGCTGATCAAACGGCTTGCCGACGCATTCAAGGCCATCAATCTCAGGAACAACAACGGCTTCAGGTTTTGTTAGACGTGTCGCACTCAGCTTTAGCACCATCCCAATTTATCTTTGATTCTACCCAATGCTTTATTCGGATAGCACTTGGGGGCTGGCGTGGGTAGCGGAAGTGGCTCATCCTCCGTTCCAGAATTGGTAGCATATTCAGATGTAAAAGTGATCGAAACGCTGAGAGTGTTACTCCCAAAACCAAAAGTACTAAACGCCTCATCCCCGCCTTCAGAGCTGGACACTGGCCCTTGCTCATGCACTGGTTGAGCCTGCGCCTTAGACGCAAACCCTCCGACAAAGCAGACCGCGATAAGCAGTAAAAACAGCACAAACACTTTTCGCCCCCAAAAAACAGGCCCACCCGAGGCACCATCAATCACAACGTCACCCATTAACCGCTCATTGAATAATCCGTTCATGTCAACCTCCTCGACATTCCAAGCCTAGAACTTAAAGGCCGCTCCCAGAGAACCAGCCTGCGCCCCCCTCAGCTCGCCCACCGCCAGAAATGACGATAGCTAAAAGGCCGCGTCAAAGTGGCCACTCAATAGGCGTGGCTCACTCAACTTTAGCAACTACTCAGTTTATTTTTTATTCTGTTCAATGCACTACTCGAAGAGCACACAGGGCTTGGCGAAGCCGGCTTTGAAGTCTCATCAAAAGCCACGAACGAACCATAACCAACTTGCGGTATACTGATTATGCCTTCACTATCATCCAGCGCTGAATAATCACCTCCCCCTGGACTAGACACTGCATCAGTAAGACCTGTCCCTTGATCATGCACTGTTTGAGCCCGAGCCTGAGTAGTCAACCCTCCAACAAAGCAGACCGCAATAATAAGCAAAAATAGCATAACCGCCTTTCGCCCAAACAAAACAGACCTGCCCGCCGTACTATCAGTCACAACGTCAACCCTTAACAGCTCATTGAATAATCCGTTCATGTCAGCCTCCTCGAAAATCCACGCGCAGCACTTAAAACCGCCGTCATAAACCAGACTGCCCCCAAACCCTCAGGCCGCCTACTGTCAGAAATGACAGTTCGTATAGCCGTTCGTCTGAAATGACCATTCACTCTCCATCCAACAGGCCGCCTTAAAAACGACGAGCGGTAACGCGAACTGTCATTTCTGACAGTAGGCGCCTCGCCAATTAAGGCTCAGCCTTTTCCTCACAGGTATGGAGCCTGGCGAGACATCATGAGGATACGTTCATGAAACTGAATAAATCGTCCATCACAGCCGTCTTCAATATCGTCATTTTCTGTCTGGCCCTCGCCGGACTCAGCGCCACGGCCCAGGCGGCCTTGCTCGATGAAGGCAGCGCCAGCGGCAATAACTGCACGCCCGCCTCGGTCAATGATGCCGGCGTGGAAGTCGGCACCTGCACGGACAGCAGCACCAACACCAGCGTCGCCTATATCGCCGCGACTTCGGGCAACGAAGTGGACCTGGCGCCCCTGGTCACCGGCTACGCCTGCGTGGCCGGGGCCATCAACCATGTGGCCCTGGCCAGCGCCATCATCGTCGGCCGTTGCCAGAATGCCTACGGCGTCTGGAACGCCGTTACCTGGCAGGCCAGCAGTCCGAGCACCACTCCGCGGCTGCTCGCCCCCCTGACCGGTTTGCTCGGTCTGGGCGCGGACGTCAACACCAGCGCCAGCGGCGTCAACCTGGCCGGTATCGTCGTCGGCGACAGCATCAGCGGCAACGGCACCCACACACCGGTCTACTGGGCGGCGGGCACCAGCAGCGCCGTGGAACTGGCCGGTGTGCGGGTCCTGCTGGGCCTGCTGTCAACCGACCCGATCAATTGCGCCGTCAGCGATATCAGCGACACCACTCCGGCCGTCGTCCTGGCCAACTGCCCATCGGGCGCCAGCGGTCACGGCAAACCCATCCCGCTGGTCTGGACTTCCCTGAGCAGCAACGCGGTCAGCGTCACGCTCCCTACCGGGGCCAAATATTGTGAGGTCGGCCAGGTCAATGTCCTCGGCAATATCGCCGGCGATTGCACCTTTGCCACCAGCACCCGCCAAACGACCTTCTGGTCGAGTGTCAGCGCCACGCCGACTGTCATGAGCTCCGTCGCGGTCAGTGGTATCTCCCAGGTCAGTACCCACAATGGCGCCGTCGACATGAACGCCTCCGGGCATATCGCCTGCAATTTCAGAAACACCAGCGGCGAAACCGAGGCCTGCTTCTGGAATCCGAGCACAACCACCGGCACCGCCCTGGCCCCGATCAGCGGCGGTGTCCGCGACGCCGCGCGGGCCATCGGCAACAACGACACAGTCCTGGTCAACAGCGAAACCGCTACCGGCAGCCTGCACCAGAGCCATGTCCTGGCCGGCGGCACGGCGGTCATCGACGACGGCACGCTGAGCGGCGGGGTCAACAGCGCCGGCACCGCCCTGTCGCCGGATGGGCACACCGCCGCGGGCATCAGCGAAACCACCGGCGAAATCGCCGATGCCGATTCGGAGGCACTCTAGGTCGGCAAGTCCTGATGCCCTTCAACCAGGCCCAAATCCATAGTGTTGTAAGAGGGGCGCTTGCCCGCGAAGCTTTTGCTGGCCTCAAGGGCCTCCTCGCGGGCAAGCACCGCTCCCACAGGTCACATCACAGGTCATGGATCACATCGCGGGTCACAGAGGGCGTGGCGTTTTCAATCATCCAACCGGATTATCGAACAGCGGGAACTACACTCGATCCATCAATCTCCGGAACAACCATTCCCCCAGGTCTTGTACTTATACTCCCTGATCTCGCCGCTCGGCGTCTTGTAGGTCATCTTCGCATCGACGATGCCACAGGCATAAGGGTCGGAGTCCACGCGGACAACTTCGGCAATGTCTTTCCTGTCCAGGGCGAAGGCTTGGGCGCTAAAGATAAACAACCCAATAGTCAGGCACTTGGTATAGATATTCATGGTAATTCACTCAAAATAAGAAACAGGGAACAACCTGCCGCGCTGGGCAGACAACACCTGCGTAGACTCTCAACCAATGATTATCCTTGAATTAAGAAAATCACTAACTTTCTTAAATAAAACTTTATAAAACCCTCTGCTTATAGCCTATTGATTCCGCCCCGACGCCCGTACTTGACAGGCCCAGTCAAATATAACAAAAGTTACACTTACCCATATCCCATCAAACAATTGCGCTATTAACGGGCCGCCTTATCGCTCACCGCGACGCCAGTTTCAACTCCATAAAGCCATCACTCGCTCAAGGCCCCCATCAGCCGCCGCGCCAGAATCGGCATTAACCTCTGCTCGCCGAGGCGTCTTCCCGACCAACGGTCAGCAGAACTGTCATTTCTGACAGTAGCCGCCCCCGGGCTTCGGGTTCAGGCTGTTCCGACAGGCATGGAGCCTGGAGAGAGCACCATGAACGCCCTGATGTCCCATGACCTGGGCAGGCTCGCCGTCGACTGGCTGGTCGACGCCGGCCGCCTGAAGCCCGCCGATCTCGACCGGGCCCAGCAGCTGCAGGATGGCGGTGCACGACAGGATTCGACCGAGTTGCTGACGCGTCTGGGCCTGGTTTCGGAACAGGACCTCGCCCAAGCCTGGTCGACCCTGCTCGGCGCGCCCCTGCTGGCGCTGGCGAGTGCGCCCGATCTGCTGGAAAACCCGCCCGAGCTGGCGCCGCGCTTTCTCAAACAGCATTGCCTGGTGCCGCTGTCGGCCCCCGACAGCGAGTTGCACGTGCTGATCGCCAACCCGAACCAACCCCACGCCCTGCACGCGCTGGAGTACGCCTGCCAATGCCCGGTGCGCCTGTCCATCGGCCTGCGCAGCGATATCGAGCAACTGATCGAGCGCTACTACGGCCAGGGCCGCACGGCGATGGGCACCCTGATCGAGAACCTGGAAGACGACAACGGCAACCAGAAGACCGATATCGAACACCTCAAGGACCTCGCCTCGGAAGCACCGGTGATTCGCCTGGTCAACCTGCTGCTGCAACGGGCGGTGGAACAGCGCGCGTCGGATATCCATATCGAACCCTTCGAGAACCAGCTCAATGTCCGTTACCGGGTCGATGGCGTGTTGCACCTGGCCGAGGCCCCGCCCGTGAGTTCCTCGGCGGCGGTGATCTCGCGGATCAAGATCATGGCGCGCCTGGATATCGCCGAACGCCGCCTGCCCCAGGACGGCCGGATCATGCTGCGGGTGCAGGGCAAGGAACTCGACCTGCGGGTGTCCACCGTGCCCACCAGCTTCGGCGAGTCGGTGGTCATGCGTTTGCTCGACCGCCAGACCCTGTCCTTCGACTTCCCCAGCCTGGGCTTCGACGGCGCCCGCCTCGAAGCCTTTCTCGACGTGCTCGAACGCCCCCACGGCATCCTGCTGGTCACCGGCCCGACCGGCTCGGGCAAGACCACCACGCTGTACACCGCCCTCGCCCGGCTGAACACCGCCGAACGCAAGATCATCACCGTCGAGGACCCGGTGGAATACCAGTTGGAGGGGATCAACCAGATCCAGGTCAAGCCGGCCATCGGCCTGGACTTCGCCGGGGTGCTGCGCTCCATCGTGCGCCAGGACCCGGATGTGATCATGATCGGTGAGATGCGCGACCTGGAAACCTGCCGGATCGCCATCCAGTCCTCGCTGACCGGCCATCTGGTGCTCTCGACCCTGCACACCAACAGCGCCGCCGCGAGCATCACCCGCCTGCTGGACATGGGGGTCGAAAGCTACCTGATCGCCTCGACGGTCAACGGTATTCTCGCCCAGCGCCTGGTGCGCCGGCTGGCCCCGGAATGGCGGGAAAGCTTCGAGGCGCCAGCGGAACTGGTGGCCGAGCACCAACTGGAGCGGTTTACCGACGAGCGCCCAATCCGTCTCTATCGCCCACGGCCGAATGCCCCCGGCAACGGTTATCGCGGGCGCAGCGCCCTCAGCGAGTTGCTGGTGATGAACGAGACCCTGCGCTCGCTGCTGATGCGCCATGCCGACGCCGCGACGCTGGAGCAGGCCGCCCGGGCCAATGGTCTGCGCACCCTCTACGAAGACGGCTTGCGCCAGGCCCTGGCCGGGATCACCAGCCTGGAAGAGGTGCTGCGCGTCACGCGCGGCGACTGAGCATGGAACATTATCGTTATCGCGCCCTGGACCCCACCGGCAGTACCGTCAGCGGCGCCCTCGACGCCGAGGGCGAGGACGGCGCCGCCAGCCAGTTGCAGGAACGCGGCCTGCTGGTGTTGCAGATCGAACCGGCAGCGGCCGGCAGCACACCGGGCGGCAGTTGGTTCAATCGCCCGCCGCTGAATGCCGATGAACTGGAGCGCTTCACCCAGCAACTCGCCACCTTGCTCGACGCCGGCCAACCGTTGGAGCGGGCCTTGAACACCCTGGTCCGTCAGCCGGGCAAACCCCAGGCCAAACGCCTGCTCGAACGCATCCGCGACCGGGTCAAGGGTGGCCAACCGTTGTCGGCGGCGATGGCCCTGGAAGGCCCACCGTTCACGCCGTTGTACCTCAGCCTGGTGCGCGCCGGGGAAGCCGGCGGCGCCCTGGGCGAAACCCTCGGGCAACTGGCGGCCTACCTGGAACGGGCGCAGAAAGTCCGTGGCGAAGTGGTCAATGCACTGATCTACCCGGCTTTCCTGCTGGTCGGCGTGCTCGGCTCGCTGGTCCTGCTGCTGGCCTATGTGGTGCCGCAATTCGTGCCGATTTTCAGTGGCCTCGGTGTGCCCGTGCCGCTGATCACCGAAGCGATCCTCGCCCTCGGCCAATTCCTCGGCAACTACATCCTCTACCTGCTCGGAGCCATGGCCGTGCTGGTCGGCTGGCTGGCCCGGCGCCTGCGCACGCCGCAAGGCCGTCGGCAATGGGATTGCCTGATGTTGCGCGCCCGGGTGATCGGGCCATTGCTGCTGCGCCTGGAAACCGCCCGCCTGGCCCATACCCTCGGCACCCTGCTGAGCCAGGGCGTGGCGCTGATCAGCGCCTTCGATATCGCCCGCCAGGTCTGCCGCAACCAGGTGGTCCGCGACGCGGTGGACCAGACCATCGTCCGGGTCAAGGACGGCAGCCGGCTGTCGGCGGCCATGGAAACCACCGCGACCTTCCCGGAACTGGCGTTGCAGATGATCCAGGTCGGCGAAGAGTCCGGGCAACTCGACCGCCTGCTGCTCAAGGTCGCGAGCATTTTCGACGCCGAGGCCAGGCGCCATATCGACCGCCTGCTCGCCGCCCTGGTGCCGTCCCTGACCCTGGTGATGGCCGCCCTGGTCGGGCTGATCATGCTGGCCATCATGCTGCCGCTGATGAGCCTGACCAATAACCTCTGAAAGGAAGCCGCCATGACCGCCAGTCGCCCGCCGCGTTACCGCCACCAAGGTTTCACCCTGCTGGAAATGCTCGCGGTGATCGTTCTCCTCGGCGTGATCGCGACCATTGTGGTGCGCCAGGTCGGGGCCAATGTCGACAAGGGCAAGTACGGCGCCGGCAAGGCGCAACTGGCCAGCCTGTCGATGAAGATCGAGGGTTACGCCCTGGAGGTCGGGACCCCGCCCAGGGACCTGGTCGACCTGACCACCGCCCCCGCCAATGTGCACAACTGGAACGGCCCCTACGCCAAACCCAGCGACCTGCTGGACCCTTACGGCCATCCGTTCGGTTATCGCTATCCCGGCGTTCACGGGCCCTTCGACCTGATTTTCTATGGCAAGGACGGGCAACCCGGCGGCGACGGCTACAACACCGACGTGGGCAACTGGGAATAGCCATGGCCAAGCCACGCGCTGCCCGGGCGTTCACCCTGCTGGAAATGCTGGTGGTGATCCTGATCATCTCCGTCGGCGCCAGCCTGCTCGCCCATAGCGTCGCCGGCGGCCTGGAAAACGCCCGTGACCGCCAGGCCAAGCGCGAGCTGAGCCTGGCATTGCGCAATGTGCGCAGCCAGGCGGTGCTGACCAGCCAGCCGACCGCCCTGCACTTCGACCTGATCCGCAACAGCTATCGGGCCGCGGGCCAGGCAGAGCATTTGCTGCCCGCCGGCATGCACCTGCGCCTGACCACCGCCGCCGAGCTGTCATCGGCCCGCGAGGGGGTGATCGAGTTCTATCCCGACGGCGGTTCCAGTGGCGGCAATGTCTATCTGGAACACGGCCCGAGCCATTGGCGGGTGGATGTCGCCTGGCTGACCGGCAAGGTCAGTTGGCAGGACGGTGCCGGCCCATGAAAACACCGAACCAAGACGGCTTCACCCTTCTGGAAATGCTCGCGGCGGTGGTCCTGCTGAGTATCGGTTTCGCCGTCTACCTGAATGCCATGGCCAGCACGACCCAGGCCCTGCTGCGCGACGAACAGAGCACGCGCATGGCGCTGCTGGCCAAGACCCTGTTCGACGATCAGAGCCGCAAGCTGCTCAAGCCAGGACACTGGCAGGGCAACCTGGCCCAGGTGCAATGGCAACTGACCGCCACCGCGCAGCCTGCTACCCCGCAACCGGGCACCCCACAGGTGGACCTTTACCGACTGGAACTGGTGCTGGAACAGGGCAGCCGCCAGGAACGCTTTGTCACCTGGCGCGCCCAGGGCGCCACGCCAGGAATCATGCCGGGAGCCACGCCATGAAATCGCGGCTGCGGGGGTTCACCTTGCTGGAAGTGCTGGTTGCCCTGAGCCTGCTCGGGCTGTTGATGGTGCTGATCGCCTCGGCCCTGACCGCCAGCAACCGCACCCAGGAACTCGGCGAACGCTATTCCACTCGCCTGGACGAAGTCCGCTCGGCCCAGGACTTCCTCAGGAGCGCCGCGCAACAGGCCTATCCGGCGGTGTTTCGACGGGACGCGAACAACACCGCCAAGGTGTTCGACGGCGAAGCACAACAGATGCGCTTCGTCGCCCCGCTGCCCGCGCGACTTGCTGGCGGCCTGCAACTGCACGTGTTCTCCCTGGTGGACAACCGCCACGGTTCCAAGGACCTGCAAGTGGCGTTCTTCCAGTTCGACTCCCAGGGCCTGCATGCCTGGGGCGAACCGCAGATCCTGCTGCCCGACCTGGACAACTGGCAATTGAGCTACCGTGGCCTGGACCCACGTTCTCAGCCCACCGACTGGCTGCCCCGCTGGCCCTGGCCGGAGCGCCTGCCACTGGCGATACGCGTCCAGTTGCAGGCCCACGGCCCCATTCCCTGGCCGCCGCTGGTGGTCGTCATCCGCTTGAGCCTGGGCCTCGATGAAGCCCAGGTCTCGCGATGAACGGCCAACGCGGGGCCGCCCTGGTCCTGGCGCTCTGGGCCTTGGCGCTGTTGAGCCTGATAATGGCCGTGGTGGTCGGCACGGTGCGCCTGGAAAACCGCCAGAGCGCCTATGCACTGCAACACGCCCGCGCCCTGCTCGCCGCCGAGTCCGGCCTGGCGCTGGTGGTGCAGAGCCTGGTGGCCAAAGTGCCGGGGATGGTCGCCGACGGCCGCACCTACCACCTGACCCTCGAAGACGCGCAACTGACCGTCGAACTGCGCAGCGAACGCGGCAAGCTCGACCTCAATCAGGTCACCCCCGAAGCGTTCAACCAGATACTGGGTTACCTGGGCGCCAGCCCCGCCCAGGGCCGCAAACTGACCCAGGAGCTGCTGGCTCGCCGCAGCGGCAACGACCCGCTACGAACCCTCGAGCAACTGCAGGGGTTCGCCGCCATGGACCGGGCGCTCTATGGGCAACTGGCGCCGAACCTGACGCTCTGGACCGGCCTGCCCCAGCCGGACCCGACCTATGCCACCGCTCCCTTGCAGGCCGCGCTCAAGCTGCCGGCGCCCGTGGCCGAAAGCCCGGCCGGCCCGATCTACAGCGCCCAGATACAGGCCATGCTGGTGGCGCCTTTTACCGCCAACCTGAACGTGACCTTCCTCCTCAACCCACAAGCCGAGGGCACGCAACTCTATCGCGTGCTGCGGTGGCAGGAATGAAAGCACTCCAAAGGCCCTGGCTCGGCCCACTGCAAACCACCACCACACGGCTGGCGCAGCATTGGCAAGCCTCCCGACTACCGGTGTTCCTGCGCTGGTGGCGCCGGGAGCTGATTGCCTGCCTGCCCAGGCGCTGGCGCGAGCGCCTGGAATCATCGAACCAGGAGCACCTGCTGTACTGGCACGAAGGCGCCCTGCATCACACCTCTGGGGATGCCGAGCCGGTCGCGTCGGCACCGGCCCAACGCCAGGTCTTGCTGCTACCCAGCGAACAGGTCCTGCTCAGCCGCGTGCAACTGCCCCTCGCGGCCGCCACCCAGGTCCATGAGGCGCTGGCCTTCGAGATGGACAAGTACACGCCGTTCAAGGCCGCCCAGGTCTATTTCGATACGCTGCGCGACCCGCGCGAAGACCGCACCCGGCCGGTGTTCGAACTGACCCTGGTGGTCGCCCTGCGCGAACGGATCGATGCGATCCTCGATGAGGCGACGCGCAACGGCCTGCGCATCGATGCCATCGACGCGCTGGATCGCAACGGCGCACGCCTGCACGTCAACCTGCTGCCCGCCCAGCGCCGTCCCCAGGAGCGGCATCCGGCCCGACGACTACGACTCAGGCTGATATGGCTCGGTGCGGGCCTGTTGCTGCTCGCCATGCTGATGTGGGTGCATAACCGCCAGCAAGCCCTGGACGCCATGAACGCCGAGGTCGCCGCGCTACGCAACGACACCCGGCAGATCCAGGTGCTGCGCCAGCAGCTCAACGAACTGCTCGACACCGGGCGCTACGTGCAAACGCAAAAGACCTTGGCACTGTCCAGGACCGCGCTGCTGCAGGAACTGACCGCCTGCATTCCTGGCGACACCTGGCTGGAACAGTTGGATCTCGATGCCCAGGGCACCCTGACCCTCAGCGCGCAAAGCAGCCAGGCCAGTGACCTGATCGGCAAAATGAAAACCTGCACGGACCTGCGCAACCTGCAGTTCCAGGGGGTGATTCAAGCCGACGCCAGCACCGGCCAGGACCGACTCAACCTGACTGCCCACCTGGGTTCCCCGGAGGAGCGCCATGCCCCTGCGCCTGACACGCCGTGACCAACGCGGGGCGGCCCTGCTACTGGCCGCGCTGGGGCTGATCGCGGCCTACTTTATCGGTATCCATTGGTGGTTCACCGCGCCCTTGCAGTCCATCAGCGAGGACATGGACACCCTTCGTGCCCAGCGCCAACATTACCAGGCCCTGGAGCTCCAGCGTCCCCTCCTCGAAGCGCAACTGGCACAAGCCCGCAACGCGCCGAGCAGCAACGACAGCCTGCTGCCGGACGCCGATACCGGCGCGGCCACCGCCCAGCTGATGCAACGGGTGGCGACACAGCTCCAGGCCCTGGCCCCCGAGGGCGGGGACTGCAGCATGACCAATCGCATGCCGATCCCGGTCGTCGACAGCGCGCCGTACCGCCAGGTCAAGGTCAGCATCAACCTCGACTGCGCCATCGAACCCCTGGCGAGCCTGCTCTATGCACTGGAAAACCAGCCGGTGGCGCTGTTTGTCGAAGCCCTGAGCATTCGTCGCAACCCGGTGCCGGCCCCCGATGCCAATCACCGCCTGGCGGTGCAACTGCAAATAGGCGCCTACCTGAACAACCCGCCGGAGAAGAATCCCCCGGGCAGTAAAGGGGAGCCAAAAACATGAAAAACCCGGGCAGGCCGACGTTTTGGCTGAGCGCCTGCGTGGTATCGCTGGCGGTCCTCTGTCTCGCCCTGTTCGAGGGCCTGGGCGCGGGCATCGAGTGGTACCCCGACCAGGTTCATAGCCTGCCGACCTCGTCTGTCACACCGACCACGGTGCAAGCCACACCGGCGCTGACAGCCTATGCCGAGATCTGGGAGCGCTCGCTGTTCAACCGTGACCGCAAGCCCGACCCGGTGAGCAGAAACGAACACGACACGCAATCGCTCGCCGGATTTTCCCTGAATGGCATTGCCGTTTCCCCGGCGTTGCGCAAGGCGCTGTTCAAGACCCGGGAGGGCAAGAACCTGAGCGTCGCGGAAGGCGAAACCCTGCCCAATGGCTGGCGGATCGAACGGATCACCGCGCAAACCGTGTCCCTGAGCTTCAAGTCCACCCAGCAGGAACTGAGCCTTCCCGTTTTGAAACTGCCGGCCAGCGCCGTGCATTAAGACCACCTCGGTGCCCCGCACCGCAGGTGCCGTAAGGGCCGCACAAGGATGAACCACCGTGATCGAACGTGCCGTCTACCCCTGCCTCATCAGTTTCATCCTGCTCTCGGGCTGCATCGCACCGGCGAACAATGATGAAGTGCATGACGACCAACTGCTGCGCGACGGCCTGTCCGGCACCGGGCCGGATCGCCCGCCCCTGGCGCCGACCGTGCCCCGCGCCGGCGTTGCGGCCACGCCCCTGGCGGCAACGACCTCGGGGTCACAGATCATCCGCGGCAGCCAGAGCCTGGTGGCACGCGGAGCCCCCCCGCTCAAGCCGCCGACGACGTCCCAGGGCAATGACGGCACGATATTCAATTTTGCCGGCGTGCCGATCCAGGCGGTGATCAATACCATCCTCGGCGATGTACTCAAGGAGAACTACAGCATCGGCCAGGGCGTGACCGGCGAGGTGACCTTCTCGACCTCCAGGCCGGTGGACAAGGCCCAGGCGTTTGCCATTCTCGAAACCCTGCTGTCCTGGACCAACAACGCGATCATCCGCCAGGGCGAGCGCTACCTGATTCTCCCGGCCAACCAGGCGGTCGCTGGCCAGCTCACGCCCCGGCAGTCGATTCCGGAACCGGGCAGCGGCCTGACCGCGCGCTTTTTTGTGCTGGAGTACATTTCGCCGCTGGAAATGCAGAAACTGCTCAAGCCCTTTGCCCGGGAGAGTGCCTTCCTCGCTGTCGACACCTCGCGCAATGTCCTGGTGATGGCCGGCACGCCGGATGAACTGAACAACTACCAGCAGACCATCAACACCTTCGACGTCAACTGGCTCAAGGGCATGTCCATCGGGGTGTTCGGCCTCAAGCGCGCCAATGTCAGCCAATTGATGCCGGAGCTTGAGCGACTGTTCGGTGCCCAGAGCGGTACGCCGCTGGCCGGCATGCTGCGTTTTCTGCCCATCGAGCGGACCAATGCGATTGTCGCCATCTCGCCGCAGCCGGAGTACCTGAATGACGTACGCCGCTGGATCGACACCATCGACCAGGGCGGTGGCGACGAGCCACAGATGTATGTGTATGACGTGCGCAATATGAAGGCCACGGACCTGGCCCGTTACCTGCGCCAGATCTACAGCGATGAAGCGGTCACCGAAGAAGGCGCGGCCCAGGTCGCGCCGGGGCTGCGTACCGTGACCCTGAACAGCAACGGTTTCGGCAGTGGTTTGGGCAACGGCCTGGGCAGCACCGCCGGCAGCAGCGCGGGGTTGTCCGGCGGCACCGGCAACGGCCAGGGCCTGCCACCGCCCGTCAGCAGCACGGCGGGCACCTCGCCGGAAAAGACCAACGACTTGCAACTCGCCCCGCCCGGCCAGGCGAATGTCGCGCGCGCGCCGGTCAATGCCAACAACCCGACCAACTCGGTGCGCATCACCGCGCAGAAAAGCAGCAACCAACTGCTGGTGCGCAGTCGGCCGACCCAATGGGCCGAGATCCAGTCGGCGATCCAACGGCTCGACAACCCGCCCCTGCAGGTGCAGATCGAAACCCGGATTCTCGAAGTCGGCCTGACCGGCTCGCTGAATCTCGGCGTGCAGTGGTACCTGGGGCGCCTGGCCGGCAACTCGACGACCGCCGGCATCGCCAACGCCTCCGGCAGCCAGGGCGCCCTGGGCCAGGGTGGCGCGGGCCTCGGCGCCACGGACTCGTTGTTCTACTCGTTTGTCAGCAACAACCTGCAAGTGGCCCTGCATGCCCTGGAAACCAACGGCAATACCCGGGTGCTGTCGGCGCCCTCGCTGGTGGTGATGAACAACGAACAGGCGCAGATCCAGGTCGGCGACAACATTCCGATCAACCAGACCACCATCAACACCAGTACCACCACCATCAGCACCAGCTCGGTGCAGTACATCCAGACCGGGGTGATCCTCGATGTCATCCCGCGGATCAATCCCGGCGGCCTGGTGTACATGGAGATCCAGCAACAGGTCAGCGATGCCAGCACCACCGTCGATGCCAACGGCAACCCGACCATCTCGACCCGCGCGGTCTCGACCCAGGTGGCGGTGCAAAGCGGGCAGACCATCCTGCTCGGCGGCCTGATCAAGCAGAACCAAAGCGCCACCGACAACAGCGTCCCTTACCTTGGTAAGATCCCCGGCCTGCAATGGCTGTTCGGCAATACCCAGCGCCAGCACGGCCGCTCGGAACTGATCGTGCTGATCACCCCGCGAGTGATCACCGGCAACAGCGAGGCCCGGCAGGTCACCGACGAGTACCGCCAACAGTTGCAGTTGATGAAACCCCTGGAGACTCGCCCCGGGAACGCCGCCCATGCAAAGAAATGACACTTTTCCAGCACTTGCAGACCCAGCGGCACTACACTTTGCGAAAAGAGCCGAAGCCGCCACGTCAACCGGACACAGGAAGTACGCAATGATGCGATGGAGCCGATATAGAAGTGCGGCGCTGGTCACCCTGTTTGCCATTCTGGTCAGCCTCCTGGCGTTCCTGCTGATCAAGGCCTTTTCCCGGGAAACCTCCACCTATTTCGAGTCCCGCGACCTGCTCCGCCAGCTCAAGCAGTTGGATGCCAGGCTCGACGCGAAGATTCTCAAGACCCGCATCAGCGACGAATACAATTACAACCTGCTCGCCATCCCCATCGCCGATTCCAGCCGACGCTGGGACCAGTTGGTCGCGCAGAACAGCTCCCTGGACAACTCCAGCATCTGGCAGGCGCGCAAGAAGGCCTACCTCGACGCCACGGCGGAAAAGAACAAGCTGATCGAGCAGTTCCAGGCCCACAACACCGCCTTGCGCGATGACCTGGAAACCCTGTCGGCGATCGAAGACACCGTCCAGACCGACCTGGAACCCTTCAGCGCCGAACACCCGGTGGAAACCCTGAGCGTGCTCTACAGCGCCTCGAAGCTGACCTTGAGCGCCCTGGAATATGCGCAGCACGTGTCCAATGGCAAAGCCGACAAGATCGAACGGCAGATCCAGCACCTGGCGGCACAAAAGACCAGCCTGCCGGCGGCCCTGGGCCCGTCCATCGACAAGCTGATCGCCCAGGCCAATGTGGTGGTCAGTGAACAACCCCAGGTCAATGACCTGCTGGACCGCATCGGCTTTATCCCGGTGGCCGCCAGCCTCGACGGCATCAACGAACTGTTGAATGAAATCCAGCGCCGCGCCGAGCTCCAGGACCGCCAGTACCTGATCTATCTCAGCGTGTGCGCGGCGCTGATGGCCGTGCTGGTGTTCTACCTGATCATTCGCCAGTTGCGCAGCTATGCGCTGATCAATCAGATGAACAGCGCCTTGCAGCTGTCCAATGATCGCCTCGAACAGCGTGTCGAAGAACGCACCCGCGAACTCAAGGAAGCCCAGAGCGAGCTGATGGACGCCGCGCGCACGGCCGGCATGGCGGAAATCGCGACCAACGTCCTGCATAACGTCGGCAACGTGCTCAACAGCGTGAACATCTCCGCCGATCTGGTGACCCGCAAGATCCGCTCCAGCAAGGCCCAGGGTCTGACCAAGGCGGTACAGTTGATGAACGAGCACGCCGACGACCTGGGGGACTTTGTCAGCCGTGACGAAAAAGGCAAGCTGCTGCCCGCCTACCTCAACCAGCTGGCCGCGGCCGTCGCCACCGAGCAGACCGAGATCATCCAGGAACTGGCGCAACTGAGTAAAAGCGTCGACCACATCAAGGAAATCGTCGCCACCCAGCAATCCTATGCCGGCGCGGCCAAGCTGCTGGAAGCGGTGAACATCACCGACCTGTTCGAAGATGCCCTGCGCATGAACTCGGGGGCCCTGAACCGGCACAAGGTCACGGTGCTCAAGGACTACCACCCGGTCCCGACCTTTCTCGGCGACAAGCACCGGCTGCTGCTGATCCTGATCAACCTGATCAGCAACGCCAAGTACGCGGTGTCGGACCTGACCAACCGCGACCGGGACATCACCCTGGGCGTGCGGGTGGTCGACGGCAAGACCCTGCGCATCAGCGTCAAGGATGAAGGCGAAGGCATTGCGCCGGAAAACCTCGCGCGGATCTTCACCCATGGTTTCACCACCCGCAAGGACGGCCATGGTTTCGGCCTGCACAGCTGCGCCCTGGCGGCGATCGAGATGGACGGCCGCCTCTACGTGCACAGTGACGGCCCGGGCAGGGGTGCCCTGTTCACCCTGGATATCCCCCTGCAAACCATCCATATGCAAGACGAGCATCCTGCGGCGAACGCCTCCCCCGCCTCGGTATATTCGAATATTCATCAATGAGAGAGAGCCTTCCGCCAGCACTCGCTTTACACTTTGTCCCCGCCCTTTTTCACCCAAAGATCCATCCCCGATGACCGAAAACTTCGAAGTCCCAAGCCCTCACGAAAAACACGTCGAACACACCACCGAACACGCCCATGCCCGTGGAGACGGCTTTGCCAGCCGGATCGCGGTGATGACCGCGATCATGGCCACGATTGGCGCCATGCTCAGCTACCAGGCGGGCTCCACGGAAAGCGAAGCGGCGATGGACAAGAACAACGCCGCGATCCTCAAGACCGAAGCCGCCAACCAGTGGAACTACTACCAGGCCAAGTCCAGCCGGCAGAACCTCTCGGAAATGGCCAGCCATATCCCGGGCCTGGACGCCGCGCACTACACAGCCGAGGTCGAGCGCTACAAGAAGGAAAAGGAAGTCGTGCGGCAGAAAGCCGAGGGTCTGGAAGCCAAGAGTCGCGAGTGGGATGACAAATCCGAGCAGGTCCTGCACCAGCACCATCGCTGGGCCCAGGCGATGACGGCGATCCAGATTGCCATTTCGCTGGCGGCGATCACCTTGCTGACCCGCAAGGAATGGCTCAAGCGCCTGGCCTACACCGCGGCGGGTGTCAGCGTGGTGCTAGGCGGCCTGGCCGCGGCACATATCTGAAACGGTAACGCCCGACATCAGTCAACCCGGTACCGGCCGGGCTGACTGATGAAGCCATATGACCGCGGCTTACGCCTTGGTGCTGATGGTTTCGCCGATCGGCTGACCGCTGCCGTTGGAAACGGCTTTCGGTGCGGCAGTGGCCGTGGCGGTGTGATGTTGCTGCTTTTGCACCAACTTCTGCGCTACGCGGTCGCCATGACTGGCTTCCTGTGCGGTTTGTGCCGCAGTTTCGGTCGCTTCCTTCAAGGCGTCGGCGACGATGCTGGCGGTGGTGGTAGTGGAAGTTTTCTGTACAGGTGTCGGGGTCGTCTGGGACTGACCGGCAATATGCACAGAGACTGGATTTGCAGCCGGAATTGCGCCGATGGACATCGGACTCTCCTTAAGTTGGGATCAGCAGACGTGCCCGGCCATGACTTGGACCGGAGCACGGTTCACTACTTACTGTCTCGACCCTTCAAACTGGCCCGCCTGCGAAACAACCGGAGGCGAGGGAGAGATTGATCCTCGGCATGTACCCGATCCGTTACGGTCAGGTGAAAACTTCGTATATCCCGGATTTGCGAAGGGTTTGCAGTCAGGTACAAACAGGCCTGCACACCGCGGAACCTGTGGGAGCCGGCTTGCCGGCGATGGCGTCTGAATGGACAGCGCAAGGCTCAAGGGCCTCATCGCTGCAAGCCAGCTCCTACAGGGGTTGCGTTATCAGATCTCGCCTTCCACGTCTTCCAGGCTGAAGGTTTCGGTGGTGTCGTTGTAGGAGAAGATCTCGGCATAACGCCCCCAGCTGATCACGCTTTCCAGGGTCTGCTCGACGAAGTCTTCACTGAGGGAGTCTTCCAGTTCCTGTTCGAAACGCACCCGCGGCGCCCAGTGCCCGTTACGCTCCTGCAACACCTGGCGAATCCGCGCCGCCAGGGGCACGGTGCGCAGCAGATGCTCGGCAAACATCACCTTGCGTTCCTGGGTACCGTCTTCGGCAAAACGCTTGCCCGCATCGGTGAGCTTGATATCGGCCCCGCGCAGTTCGGCAAAACCCAGGTGCTCGAGCATCTCGGCCACCGGAAACAGGTCATCGACTTCCAGCAGCAAGCGCTCGGCGACGTTCGGCAAACCGGCATGACCATGGTACGGCTCAGCCGCCAGGGCCTCGATCAGACCGGCCATCAGGTTGGTCGGCACTTCCGGCAGGCGGCTGCCCAGTTGCAGTTCGGCCTTGCCGGTGCGTTCGTCGGCACTGCGACGGTTGGTCATCAGCGCATAGATATCGTCGACCATCTTGCGGAAGATCGGGTCCAGGCGGTTGCGCGGGTGGGCGAACGGCACCTTGATCTGCGCCACGACGCGTCCCGGGTTGGACGACAGCACCAGGATGCGGTCGCACATCAGCACCGCTTCCTCGATGTTGTGGGTCACGATCAGGATCGACTTGATCGGCAACTGCCCGCCGCTCCACAGCTCCAACAGATCGGTCCGCAGGTTTTCCGCGGTGAGCACGTCGAGGGCGGAAAACGGCTCGTCCATCAGCAGCAGGGTCGGGTTGACCACCAGGCCGCGGGCAAAACCCACGCGCTGGCGCATGCCACCGGACAGCTCGCGCGGATAGGCGTTCTCGAAACCGTCGAGACCGATCAGGTCGATGGCCGCCAGTGCGCGCTTGCGCGCTTCCTTGGGCTCGACCTGCAAGGCCTGCAAGCCGGCTTCAACGTTTTCCAGCACGGTCAGCCAGGGAAACAGGGCGAAGGTCTGGAACACCATCGCCACGCCCTTGGCCGGGCCGTCCAGGGCTTCGCCGTTGTAGAGCACTTCGCCGGAAGTCGGCTGGATCAGGCCGGCAATGATCCGCAGCAAGGTCGACTTGCCGGAGCCCGAGCGCCCCAGCAACCCGACAACTTCGCCTTCGTGCAGGTGCAGGTCGACTTCGCTGAGTACCTGACGCTCATCCTTGCCGTTGCCAAAGCCCTTGCTCACATTGGTGAGCGAGTAGATTTCGCGGGCGCTGCTGGTGTATTCGATATGACTGTTCATAAGAGCGGCTCGGATTAATTCAGACGAAGTTTGTTTTCGGCGATGGCGTACATCGGCCGCCAGAGCAGACGGTTGAAGGCCACCACAAAGACCGACATGACCACGACGCCCAGGGTGATTTTCGGAAAATCGCCGGCGGCCGTGGTCTGGGCGATATAAGCCCCCAGGCCATGGGCCACGACCTTGTCCTGGCCCCAGGAAACGAACTCGGAAACGATACTGGCGTTCCACGCGCCACCGGAAGCGGTGATCGCACCGGTCACGTAATACGGGAAGATCCCCGGCAACATGACCTTGCGCCACCACTGCCAGCCACGGATATGGAAGTTCGCGGCGGCTTCACGGAAGTCGTTGGGGAAGGCGCTGGCCCCGGCAATCACGTTGAACAGGATGTACCACTGGGTCCCGAGCACGATCAGCGGGCTCAGCCAGATATCCGGGTTCAGGTTGTAGTGCAGGATCACGATGACGAACACCGGGAACAGCAGGTTCGCCGGGAACGCCGCGAGGAACTGCGCCAAGGGCTGGATCTTCTCGGCCAAGTGCGGACGCAGGCCGATCATCACCCCCAGCGGCACCCAGATCAGCGAAGCCACGGCGATCAGCAAGGTCACCCGGACCAGGGTGATTGCCCCCAGGCCAATGACTTCGCCGACATCGGCGAGGGTCACTTCACTGCTGACATACATAGCGATGTGGTACAGCGCATAGGCCGCGAGCAAGGTGATGAACACACCCCAGACCCAATCAACCACCCGCGACGTCGAGGGGTTGGGTGCGCTGGCCCGGGACTTGACCCGGGGCAGGCTCAGGCGCATATGGCCGACGCGGGTGAAGAAACGTGAAATCGGCCGGATCAGACGCTGGATGATCCGGGTCCGCTGGATCAGGTTGAGCACCCAGGACTCCGGCGCGCCGCCCTGGGCCGCGGTGTCTTCCATGCGGAACTTGTCCGCCCAGGCCACCAGCGGCCGGAACAGGAACTGGTCGTAGACCAGGATCACCACCACCATCGCCAGGATCACATAACCCACGGCGGTGAGGTCACGCTGTTCGATGGCGGTGGCCAGGTAGGAACCGATGCCCGGTAGGGTGATGGTCTTGTCGCCGACGGTAATCGCTTCCGACGCCACCACGAAGAACCAGCCGCCGGACATGCTCATCATCATGTTCCAGATCAGCCCGGGCATGGCGAATGGCACGTCAAGCTTCCAAAATTTCTGCCAGCCGGACAGGTGCAGGCTCTCGGACACCTCCGTCAGGTCCCGCGGCAGCATGCGCAGCGACTGGTAGAAGCTGAACGTCATGTTCCAGGCCTGGCTGGTGAAGATCGCAAAGATCGCCGCGCACTCGGCGCCCAGCACCCGTCCTGGAAACAGCAGGAGAAAGAAGGTCACGGTGAACGAGATATAACCCAGCACCGGCACCGACTGGAGGATATCCAGCACCGGCACCAGCAGTTTCTCGGCGCGTTTGCTCTTGGCCGCCAGGGTCCCGTAGAGAAAGGTGAAGATCAACGCCGCGACCATAGCCGCGAGCATGCGCAGGGTGGTGCGTATGGCATATTCCGGCAGGTTGGCCGGATCGAGGGAGATCACCTGGCTCTGCAGGGTCGAGATCGGGGCCCAGGTTTCCCGCGCGCCGATCGAGAAAAACAGCAGGAAACCCACCACCAGCGGCAGCGCTATCAGGTCCCAGCGGTTAGGCAACAGGCGCCGCGTGCTGGCCGGGATGTAGTGGCGTAATACTTTATTCATCGTCAATGATTCCAGCAGCGTTCTGAAATACAGGCCCACGAACTTCAGGGTATGAACGCACGAAGCGCTACGGCGCCGGCAGTCTAAGCACAGCACATTCTGAAGAAGTGGTTGGAAAATCGTCGAGGCAAGGCCACGTACTGAACGCTACAGACTGGATACCGGGGCGACGGCTGCGCACCGGCGGTATCCCTTTGTAAATCCCGCTACGTGGCCTACCGAGAATGGGCAGGGTCCAAGTTCGAATCTCCTGGGGGTGGCGGTTGAAACGTGGGGGGTATGGCTCAGGGCGGAAGTATACATTTCAAAATGTTACAGATATGTATATTCCGCATAATTTGTCAGGTTAGCGTCAGGAATGCGCCCAACGCCGATGCAGGCCGCGCGCCAGGGCATCGAGCATAAAACCCAGCACGCCGATCAACAGCACCATGGCCATCAGTTCCGAATAGGCCAGGCGGTCACGGGTGTCGAGGATAAAGTAGCCGAGCCCGGCGCTGACCCCGAGCATTTCGCAGGGCACCAGCACGATCCAGAGAATCCCGATGGACAGCCGCACGCCGGTCAGCACATGGCCGAGGACACCGGGCAGGATGACCTGGCGCAGGGTTTCCCAGCGGGTCGCGCTGAGGCTGCGGCTCAGTTGCAGCCAGCGCGGGTCGAGCTGGCGCACCCCGGCCACGGTATTGAGCAGGATCGGCCAGACAGCGGCAAAGGCCAGCAGGAAATATATCGGCTGGTCACCGACCCCCATCAGCATCACCACCACCGGCATCCAGGACAACGGCGAGATCATCCGCAGAAACTGGAACGCCGGGGTGGTCGCCGCCTCCAGGTGCCGATAGCTGCCGATCAGCAGCCCCAGCGGCACGCCGACCAACAGGGCCAGCAACAGCCCGATCAGAATGCGCTTGAGGCTGACCAGCACGTTTTCATAGAGCTCGGCACGGCCGAGCAGCTCCACCAGGCTGGTCAGTGTCGCTTCGGGCGAGAAGCGCGCCGACAGCCCGTCGGGGCTGCCGAACAGGTGCACGCCCAGCCACCAGAACAGCAGCAGGCAGAACAATCCCGCCAGGCCCAGCCCCCAATGCAGGAGCGATGAGGAAGGCTTGCCGATCAAATGCCGAACTCCTCGCTGCGTTCAAAGCTGTCCGGCAAACCGAAGGCCTTGAGCCCACCCACCGCCGCCAGGCTGTTGCGTACGAAGCGGTCGTCCACCAGATCACGGGCGGTCTGCTGCGGATCGAGGCCAGCGAGGAAACCCTTGTCGCCCTCGATCAGGGTGTTCTTCAGGCGCTTGACCAGTTCCTCGGTATAGCTGGGGAACGGGTACGGCTGGAAATCGATGCGCTGCTCGTCCCAGTTGCCGTGCTGGATCGCCCCGCTGGCCAAGTAGGCGTCACGATCGGCGGCACTGGGCACCAACACCCGATTGAGCACCTGCGGAGTGTGGGGGGTGTAGCGATTGGCGCCGTCCTTGGACAGTAACTTGGCCGCCTCGGCGCGGTTGTCACGGGTCCAGAGCTGGGCCTTGACGATGGCGTTGACCACCTTCTGCGACCACTCGGGCCGGTTGTTCAGGTCCTGCTCGTGCATGAACACCACGCAGCAGGCGTGATTGCGCCAGAGATCGCCGGTGAAGCGCTGTACCCGGCCGACCTTCAGTTCCTCGGCCAGGGCATTGAACGGCTCGGCGACGATATAGCCGGCAATGCGCTTGCTCGCCAGGGCCGGCGGCATATCCGAGGGCGGCAGCACCACCAGGTTGACCTCGTTGGCGGCCAGCACGCTGCTGGTGGGCTTGCTCACCGGTTGCAGGCCGTTGTCGCGCAGCAGTTGCTGGACCACCACGTTGTGGATCGAGTACCAGAACGGAATCGCCACCGACTGCCCGCCCAGTTGTTTGACCTCGGTGATACCCGGCCCCACGGTCAGGCCCGAACCGCCGACATGGTTCCAGGCCACCACCTTGGCCGGCACCTTGCTGCCGTAGCGCGCCCAGACGGTCATCGGCGACAACAGGTGGATCACGTTGACCTGCCCGGAAATAAACGCCTCGATCACCTGGGCCCAACTGCGCAGCAGCACCGGGCGCTCGGCCTGGATGCCTTCGGCCTCGAACAGGCCGTTGTTATGGGCCACCAGCAACGGCGTGGCATCGGTGATCGGCAGGTAGCCGATGCGCACCGGCGCATTGGGCTCCGACGCGGCACGGGCCTGCAGGCTGTTGAGCAGCGGCAAGGCACCGCCGGCGGTCAGCAAGGCGCTGAGTTTGAGGAAGTCACGACGTGTATGGGTGAAGTCATCCAGGCACATGAGCCATCTCCGACGTTTCGAGCAAAGAATGAGGGGGTGAGGTGCGGCTGGCCCGCCGAAGGGTCTTGAGAATCTCGATACGCAGGGTGCCCAGTTCCTCCACCAGCTCGGCACGCGGCTGAGGCAGGTCGATACGCCACTCGCCGAGGGTCCGCGCCGGGCTGTGGCCCAGTAGCAGGATCCGCTCGGAGAGCTGCAGGGCTTCATCAATGTCGTGGGTGATCAACACCGCCGCCGTGTTGTGCTCGGCGATCACCTTGAGCAGCAGTTGTTGCATATCGGCGCGGGTCACCTCATCCAGGGCGCCGAAAGGCTCGTCGAGAAACAAGACCTGCGGCTGGCGGGCCAGACAGCGGGCCAACGCCGTGCGCTGGGCCATGCCGCCGGACAACTGCGCCGGGTACTGGCCCCGGGCGTGTTGCAGGCCGACGGCGGCAATCGCGTGGTCGATCCGCGCCTTGCGCTCCTGGGCATCCAGGTGCGGCTGGCGGGCGAAGTCGAGGCCGAAGGCGACATTCTTTTCCAGGCTCAACCAGGGCAGCAGGCTGGGGTCCTGAAAGGCCACCGCCACCCGCGGGTGCGGGCCGTCCAGGGGGTCGCCGAGGAAATGCACGCGGCCTGCGTGAGCCGTCTGCAAACCGGCCAGGACCCGCAACAGGCTGGATTTACCGACGCCGCTGGGGCCGAGGATCGACACCACCTCGCCGGCTTGCAGTTGCAGGTCGAAACCTTCCAGCACCGTTTGCCAGCCCTGTTCGCGGGGGTAACCGAGGCTGATCTGCCGGGCCTCCAGCAACGGCCCGCTCATGCCGCGGTATCCCGGGCCTGGCGTTGCAGCTCGGCGCGCAATTGCACCAGGCTCGGGGTGACGATCGGTACAAACGCCGACTCGCGCCAACGCCGGGCGAAGCCACTGCCGTATTCATTCAGATAGGCCTTGCCGCCGCTGGCCTGCAACTCCAGTTGCACCGCCTGGGCGACCGACTCGGCCAGGCTGATGCGGATCTGGAACAAGGCGCTCGGCTGGGCCAGGAAGCGCCCGTCGTGCAGACCGTTCTTGAGTTCCTCCACCGTTTGCTCAAGAGCGTGGCGCTGTTCCAGCAAGGGTTCGCGCAGAATCGAGCGGGTGTCTTGCAGATGGCCGTCCACTTCCTTCAGCGCCTGGCGCGCCAGGCCGATGGCCATGCCGCATTGCAGGCCGAGGAAAGCCGGGCGCACCACCGGCAGAAAGACCCGGGCATCGTCGTGGAGCAACCAGTCGCGGCTGACTTCCACCCGCTTGAAGTCCAGGGCGGCGGTATTGCTCGACTGCAGGCCCATCAGTTGCAAGTCGTCCGAGCGTTGCAGGCCGCTAAGCGCATCCGGGATTGCCAGCACAAAGGGCGTACCGCCCTCCTCCCGCTCAATGGCGGCCGCCACCACAAAGCCGCTTTTGCGCAGATTGGTCACCCAGTGCAGACGACCGTCGAGGCACCAGCCATCGCCTTGATCACGGGCCCGCAGTTGCAGCGACTCGATGCCCGAGAGGAACTTCATGGCATTCGACAGTCCGGTGGCGCCGGCCAGTTCACCGCTGAGCAACGACGGCAGCAGATGCTCGCGCAATGCCGTGTTGGGACTGTGCAGCAGGTACTCGATAAAAGCCCGTTGGCCCCAGAACACAAAGGCCGCCGACAGGGAATGGCTGGCCACCTGGGCGATGCTTTCCACCGCATCGGCCACCGTGCCGCCGCTGCCGCCCTGGGCCTCTGGAACACCGATGCGCAGCACCTTGGCCGTCGCCAATCGGGAAATCACATCCTGTGGGTCGCACTGCCCCAGATCCAGAGCCTGGGCTTGTACGTCGAGCCATTGACTCAGTGCCGGATTGAGCATGTCGTTTTCTCCTTGAAGACAACGTCGAATAATAGCCGACGCCGATGAATCATTGATCTGTCGACTGCCAACGATATTTCGCCAGCTCAGGATTGAGCGGCGTGCGGGCAAAGACATTGGCGAAATTGCACAGTGTGGCCAGGCTTACCCCGAGGATCACTTCCAGGGCGTTGCCCTGGGTGTAGCCGGCGGCGAGGAACTCACTGAACACCGCGTCGCTGACATTGCCGCGGGTGGCGATCACTTCCCGGGCAAAGGCGGCGAGGACTTCGAGCTTTTCCTCGGGCAGTTTGTCCTGTCCGCGCAAGGCGTCGACCACTTCGGCCGGCAACTTGGCCTTGTTCAAGGCCACCGCCGTGTGCCCGGCAACGCAGAAATCACAGCCGTGAGTGGTGGCGGCCACCAGTTGCACCACTTCGCGCTCGGCCAGGCTCAGTTCGGCCTTGCCATTGAGTGCCGATACCGTAACGTAGGTTTCCAGCGCCGCCGGTGCATTGGCGAGGACGGCGAGCAGGTTGGGGATAAACCCGGAATTCTTCTGGGCGTTTTCCAGGAAAGGCTTGGCCGCTTCGGGAGCGCTTTGCAGTGTATGGAGAGTGACGCGCGACATGGAGTGGACTCCTGTTGTAGGGTGAGTCCGACAAGTCTGTTGGTTATAAGAATTCCTATCCATATTCAAAAGTAGCGATTCCTTGCTTCTGAGTGTTTCCATTAGATGATTTCGTCGAGTCCGCTGGTTGATTGGTTATTAGAAAGCCTGGAACTGGATGCGAGCCTGTTCCATGTGGGCCGTTATTGCGGCGGCTGGCACGCCAGCACCCATGGCTTGGCGCGGGCGAGCTTCCACCTGATCGTGCAGGGTCACTGCTGGCTGCATATTGATGGACAGCAAGAAAGCCTGCGGCTGGAGGCCGGGGATGCGGTGTTTTTGCTGCGGGACCTGGATTATCGGTTGTCGAGTGCTCAAAACAGCGTAGAGGCGCAACGCTTGCCGCGCCAGGCGATGACCGGGCTAGACAGCGCTGCGCAGGATGGCGTGGGGCTGGTGTGCGGGTTCTTTCATTTCAAGTCCGGGCTGTCGTCATTGATTATCGACGGGTTGCCGGACTGGATTGTGCTGCGGGCGGGCGATCCGTCGTTGAGCGCGGCGCGGGCCTTGTTCGAGTTGATCCTGGCCGAGTGCGAACGGCCACCGGCGCCCTCCTCGGCGCTGCTGGAACGCTTGAGTCATTTGTTGTTTCTGTATGTGCTGCGCCAGCAGGTGGCGGAGAACCGGAGCCTGGGTGGATTAGTGGCACTGGCCCGGCATCCGGGGTTTGCGCCATTGCTGGAGCAGTTGATCGAACGGCCTGGGGAGAGTTGGTCGCTGGAGAGCATGGCGGCTTGTACCGGGATGTCGCGTTCGGCGTTTTTCAAGCGCTTCAACGAACTGGCCGGGCAGTCACCGGGGCAGGTGCTGCTGGCGTTGCGGATGCGCCATGCCAGTCAGTTGCTGCGGGCCAATAACACCGTGGAACAGGTGTGTGCGGCGGTGGGGTATCAGTCGATTGCGGCGTTTACCCGGGCCTTTGCCAAAGCGCTTGGAGTGCAGCCGGGGGCTTATCGGCGGCAACATGAGGGGCGATGACGCAGCAGCGAAGGGGCCCGTGAGATTATCGGCATGTTCGTAGGCGGTGGCCGCCGCTGACTCCAGAATCGAACTGGCGTCGACCAGGATTTCTTCACGACTTTCAGGTTCGGCGCTGATTTTGCGGGTTGAATTGGCGCCGCGTCGCTTCGAACTCGCGCCTGGCGGCAAATTGTAATGCGCCAACGCACGGTCGACGATGTGCGGATCGATGCTTTCGATGCTGGATGAAATCGGAGAGTTGGGCGTGATCTTGAGCATGTCTGAAACTCCTGGCGAACTATAAAAGCACCCAGACAGAGGGCGCTGTACGTCCTAACAGAATTCCAGACTTGCACGTCTGCACCACCGATTTTGCGGTGACGGGGTGCAGGTTAGTCACCTATTCGGGCAGGGGCAACCGGGTAGATATTTCCAGGGATGTCCAATCAATGGAAAGCGAGCCGTCTTGCAAGATAGGCACAAGACAACCCAACCCTCACTGCAAACCATAGGAATAAACCCCAGCATCATTGCTGTTGTACCAGTTGCCCTTGGCCCAGATCACCCGGTCCTGCGCCCCTTGAAAACCGAGGATCCCCAGGTAACCGTCAACCGCCAGCCGTTGCCAGGAGTGCCCCCAGTCCTTGGAGTAGAACACCCCGTTCGCGGAAATTTGCGCATCCGACCACCAGTAGAGCCAGCGCGGCGGCCGGTGTTCGCTTGAGGTGTTGATCAGCAGGCTGTTCTGCCCCACCCAGAAATTCTTCTCGCGCAACTGGCTGTCCGACGCCAACGGCGCGAACACACTCGGTAGCTCACCCATCGGCTTCCAGCTCAGCTTGGCGGTATCCAGCTCGGCCACCACATCTTGCCCATGCTCGCCCTGGTCGATCAGGCCCATCACCCGCCCGCTGCCATTCTCCACCAGTGCGTCGATAAACAGCCCCTCCTCGCGCTGCACAGCCCCGACCTGCCACTTCCCTGCTTTGCGCTGCAGTGGTGCCCGGGTCGTGACGTTGATCGCCAGACTGCCGCTTTCACCGTCGGGATTGCTCCCCCAGAAACGCTGGGATACCCAGATAAACGCCCGTTGCGCATCCAACTGAGTGACATAGGTCTGGATTTCCCCATAAGCACCGGAGTCGCGCCATTCAGTAATGTCAGGCCGCTTGCCCTGGGCATACTCGGTAGACACCAGCAGCGACTCGGCCGCGAATATCGGGGTGCTGCTCGCGCCGCGATCAGCGGAGTAGAACACCCCGGTGGAGATGGCACCCGGCTTGTCTTCGCCGCTCTCGTTGTCGGTTCCGCTCGGGGTGCCCCAGGCCCAGACTTCATCCGGGCCATGAAAATAGGGCTTGAGGTTCCAGGCCAACTGCTCGGCCTTGGGGAACAGGCCTTTGCTCAACCAGGTCCAGCGCTTGCCTTGATCGTCGCTGCGAAAGATCACGGTCTGCCTGATCTCATCGCCGCTCGCGCCCGCGACTTCGGGGCGCTCAAGCCCAGTCAGCAGGAAAACACTGGCCCCATCCGGGCTGGCCACCAGGCAGGCGGCGTCGCTGACATGGGCCACCATTTGAAACTGGCCTTGAGCGTCCAGGCGCGAGATAAAGGAGGTTTCCTTGTCCCGGCCCGAGAGAAGGCCGGAGAAAGCCCCCGAGTCTTCCGGCGTCAGATCCTTATTCTCAACCGGCTTGCCATGGAGTACGGCATCCAGGTCCACCACGTCGGCGGTGGACTGCAGCTGTTTCGCGTCCCCCTCCAGGCGCCCCACCAGCCAGGTGCCCTGCGGGGTCACCACCACACCGGTGCAGTACTGGGTCATCGCGCGCTGACGGGTGTCCTGCACGGCGCCGACCTGCTGCTTGTCCGGGCTGCTCCCGCCCCACTCCAGCTTGGCGCTGGTAATCACCCACATGTACCAGAGCCCGGCGCCGACCAGCAGCGCGACAAACAGTTTGGTGAACAACTTTGATCGAGGCATGAGGGGATCCGAGTCCATGGAAAAGGCTGAGAAGCTTTTCGCATTTCTTTCACCGGGAGTAAATTTTTATTGCTTGCGAACACCGGGCCCCAGTCGAAAAAATGTCAGCGCTGTGACGCCGATTCCATTCATCACACCCGGAAAACGTGCCGCCGCAACGACAGGCCTTGTGGAAACGGGCCGCTATCCTCCACCCTTTCGCCAAGGACCCGGGAGTCAAAGGAATGCAGAGCATCCAGTTTCAAAGAATCATTGATCTGAGCCATGTCATTACGCCATCCATCCCTCTTTGGCCCCACGACCCTCCCGTCGCGTTCAGTGGGGTGGCCTCACAGGCACAGGACGGTTACTACCTGCGCAGTTTCAGCATGGGCGAACACAGCGCCACCCATATGAATGCGCCCAACAGTTTTCACCCCGATGGCATCGGGATCGATGCCTACACCCCGGAGTCGCTGGTACGACCGGCCGTGGTAATCGATGTGCGGGCGCAGGCACAGGCCGATCCCGACTATGTGATCAATCCTCAAGATATCGAGCGCTGGGAGCAGGCTCATGGTCGCATCGCCCAGGGTTCCGTCGTGCTCTTCCATACCGGTTGGCAAGCGCTGTGGAACGACCCCAAGCGCTTTTTCAATGAGGACGAGCAAGGTGGCCTGCACTTCCCCGGGGTCGGCGCCGATGCGGCAAGGCTGCTGGTCGAAGAGCGTGAGGTCGCCGGGATCGGGATCGACACCCACGGGGTCGATCCTGGTCAGAACACGGCATTTGCCACCAACCACCAAGTCCTGGCGAAAAATGGAATCATCCTGGAGTGCCTGACTCATCTGGATCAATTGCCCGCCACCGGCACCACGCTGGTCATCGGGATCCTGAAACTCAAGGACGGATCCGGCTCCCCTGCCTCCGTGCTGGCCTTTGTGCCCTGATCTTGTCAGGGTTCGAGCGCCTGATCCCCCTACAAACAGCCCACGCCCTTCAGCGTTACTTCCACCGCCTGATCCAGCGGCGTATGCGGCTCGGCCCCCAGCACGCTCAACAGATAGGCATTATTCATCCGCACCGGCGTACGCCACAGGTAACGCATCTCCAGCATTTCCCGAAAGGTGGTCACCAACGGCGAGGCCAGTCCTACCAGCCACCAGGGAAAGCGCCGCAGCCTGGTCTGGCCGCCCGCGCGCTCGACCACGCGGCTGATAGCGGCTGCTATCTGGGTGCCGTCGGCGTCCCAGTAGCCCTCCATATGAAAGGTCGCGAAGGGGGGCAAGTCCCCTCGACGCACCACCAGTTCGACCATGGTCCGCGCCACGTCCGGCAGATAGGCCCACTGATGACCGACGCCCGGATCGCTTGGCAGATTGATCACTTTCACCGCCTGCCCGGGCTTGATCATCCCCTGGGAAAACCAACTGTTACCAGCCTGCGGGCCGAAGAAGTCGCCCGACCGCACGACAATCGCTCGAACCCCGTCCCGCGTCGCATCCTGCAATCGGTGCTCAAGCTCGACGCGGATACGCCCCTTGCGCGTCAACGGACGTTGCACCGCCTGTTCATTCAATTCGGCAAAGGCATCCGGGCCGTAGTTGTAGACCGTGCCCGGCAACACGACGGTCGCCCCTTCAATACGCGCCGCCGCAATCGTATTGTCGATCATCGGCAGCACCTGCTCGGCCCAGTGCCGATAGCCCGGCGGGTTGACCCCATGCACGATCACGCTGCAACCCCGCGCCGCCCGCACCACGTCGTCACGGTTGAGGGCGTCGCCACGCAACCACTGGATACCGTCGCGCTGTTCGGCCGCTGTCGCCAGGCCACGCTTGAGTGCCTGCACCTGCCAGCCGCCATCGCGCAGTTGCCGCGCCACTTCGCCGCCAATGCCACCGCCGGCGCCCAGTACCAAAACCTTGTTGCTCTGTGCTGCCATGTCAATTCTCCAGGAAGGTAACGATGAACAGAGTCTGGGCCTGCCCCTTCAGGAAATAAATTGCCTAGCACAAGCTATCCGCCATACATTTATGCATGGACCAGATCATGAGTTGGGAGCTGTACCGAACCTTGCTTGCCGTGCTGACGGAGGGCTCGCTCTCGGGCGCCGCACGGGCGCTGGGCATTGCCCAACCCACCGTGGGCCGACATATCGCCGCGCTGGAAGCGTCATTCAAGCAACCGCTGTTCACCCGTTCGCAGACCGGCTTGCTGCCCACCGAGACCGCCCTGGCGCTACGCGGCTATGCCGAAGCCATGCAGCACACCGCCGCCGCGCTGGAGCGTGCCGCCACTGGACAGGGTCAGACAGTGAACGGCACGGTGCGGATCTCCGCCAGTGAAATCATTGCCATCGAGGTACTACCTCCGGCACTGGCACTGCTGCGCCAGGACCATCCGCAACTCAAAATCGAGCTGCTGGCCACCGACAAGGTGCATGACCTGCTACAACGGGAGGCGGATATTGCAGTGCGCATGACCGCGCCGAAACAGGATCAACTGATCGCCCGACGTGTCGGCCAGGTGGAACTGGGGCTTTATGCACATGTGGACTATCTGCAACGACACGGCACGCCTAGCACAATGGCCGATCTGTCGAGCCATGCCTTGATCGGCTTCGATGTCACCACCCCCTTTATCCGTGCCGCCAGCAAACAAGTGCCCGGCTGGAATCGCGAGGCCTTCACGCTGCGCACCGACAGCACCCTGGCGCAACTGGCGATGATCCGCGCCGGCTGCGGCATCGGCATCTGCCAGAGCGCCCTGGCGATCCGCACGCCGGCACTGGTGCGGCTGTTACCGGAGCGGTTCACCTTCCAGCTGGAAACCTGGGTGACCATGCACGAGGACCTGCGCACCAGCCCCCGTTGCAAGGCGACCTTCGATGCGCTGGTGGAGTGTCTGCAGACCCATATCCGGGTGATGGGCCCATCATGAGTTTACCGGCCTTTACCCGGTGAACAGACGGCCAGCGTCACGCCAGCAGATGAAGCTCAACCGTGACGTGCACCAACTCTTCATGGATCGCCAGTTGCGCCTTGAAGTAGTCCGGCGTGGCCGGCAAGTGCGTCACCAGGCTTAGCACGCAGGCGAACTGGCCCTTGCCGACCCGCCAGACATGCAGGTCGCTGATGCTGGCTGGAATCGGGCTGGCCGCAATGACCTCGCGGATTTCCTCGACCACCGGCGCATCCATTTCCGCGTCCAGCAAGATACGGCTGGTCTGGCGGATCAGCCCATAGGCCCAGCTCGCCACCAGCCCCGCGCCGACAATCCCCATCAGCGGGTCGAGCCACGCCGCGCCCCAGACCTTGCCACCGATCAGCGCCAGGATCGCCAGCACCGAGGTGGCCGCATCGGCCACCACATGCAGGTAGGCGGAACGCAGGTTCAGATCGTGGGCATGTTCATGGCCGTGGTCATGATGATGGTTGTGGTGGTGATCGTGGGCATGGCCGTCCTTGAGCAGCCAGGCGCAGGCCATGTTGACCATCAAGCCGACGATGCCGATGACAATGGCTTCGTCATAATGAATCGCCGCAGGTGAAATCAGCCGTTCAACCGACTGATACAGCATCAGCCCCGCCACCATCACCAGGAACAACGCACTGGTGTAGCCGCCCAGCACTTCGATCTTCCAGGTACCGAAGGCAAAACGGTTGTCACTGGACAGGCGCCGGGCAGCGCCATAGGCCAACACCGACAACCCCAGCGCCAACGCATGGGAACTCATGTGCCAGCCGTCGGCGAACAGCGCCATCGAGTTGTAGTACCAGCCGCCGGCGATCTCGGCGACCATCATGATGGCCGTCAGGATCATGGCGCGCCGGGTGTTGGTCTCCGCCAGGGGATTTCCATCGTTGAGGATTTTCGAATGGCAGTTCTGATGAGTAGCATTGGGCGAAGACATTGGGCTACAGTCCTGATGACAAGGTCGAAACATACTATACCCCAGTATAGATAACACACAATGGGACAATTCCATGCCGCATACCATCAAGGATAAAAAGCGCCTGCTGACCCGTGTCAGGCGCATCAAGGGCCAGGCCGAGGCCTTGGAAAACGCGCTGAATATGGAAGTCGAGTGCACCGCCGTGCTGCAACAGATCGCGGCGATCCGTGGCGCGGTCAATGGTTTGATGAACGAGGTGCTGGAAGGTCATATCCGCGAACACCTGGGCGCGGACGATGTCACGCCGGCCCAGCGCCGCGAGGATGTGGATGACGTGGTGTCGGCGCTGCGCTCGTATTTGAAGTGACTTCGGCGGGCCTGTAAGGGCCGCCCAGGGCGCCTGGAAAACCAGCACGCCAAGCTGGCGGGCTGGTGTTGGCTGGCGGACTACAAGGGTTGGCGCCCGAAGAAACTAGGCATTGCCCCGGCCATCAAACTCGAACCAGAAACTGGCGCCGTGACTTTCGGCTCGACCGTGCATGAGTGCGGTCAACAGATCATGATTGAAATGTTCGTGATACGCGCTGCCAAACAGCAGCTTCGTCCGCGGGTTATCCGTCATCAGCGCCAGCAGCAGATACTGTTCCGTCCAATAGATCTGATGATCAATCAGCCATTTCGTCGGCAGGCCAAAGGGCAGAAAGACATCATGCACGTGGACAAAGATCTTCTTGGTGATTTTCGGCAGCAGGCGCAGGTAAATATGCAGGCAATCGCTCCCTGTCTTTACCGTATGCGTGGAATCGATAAACAGGATATCGCCATCTTCCAGCGTGGCGTTCAACCACTCGGCGGTCAGATCCTGGGCACGCATCGCTTGCAGCTCAAGTGCCCCTTGGCTGGCCAGGGTGGTGATGAACGGCCTTGGAAAGGGCTCGATGCAATGTAACGTGCCTGAGCCGTTCTTGCGCAGTGCTTCCACGGCAATCAGCGATGAGAACCCGCTGCCGATCTCAACGATGGTCTTGGGACGGATGCGCCTGATATAGGCGTAATAGGCCATGCCATCACTGCATGTAAACTGGCCGTTTTTCCAGAAATACGAGGTCGCGGTTTCTTTATCGCCGAGTTCAGCCGGCGTGAAATCCCCCCCATACGGAATCAGTTCGAGGATCTCCGCCCGCAGCCTTTCCTGATCGAACAGGCCGCAGTTCAAATAAGGCGCTTCTGACTCAGTGTATTCGTAGGAACTGGCGATCTCGGAGAGCGATGGCGTGCTCGAGTAAAAATTGGAAGGAATCACATTAAGACCGTGCTCTTGTAGCCGCGCCCTGTCCTGCGGATCCGCCCAAAGCAGCTTTTGCATCACCGGCAAAGCCGCATTGAACTCTTCATCCGTTACACGCGCCATCTTCTAGAATTCCTGTTCCACGTTATTTTGGGCAGAGCACTAATGGCCACGGGCAAAGCATAACGCATGCTGCGCCCCCTCTCCTGCTCAGAGCAACAGCTTGTCCCCACTCATATTATTTAACCAGGCGCGTTTCCTTGGAAGGCCGGTAGCCGAAATACGCGCTGTAGCATTTGCTGAAATGGCTCGGCGAGACAAACCCGCAAGCCACCAGCACATCGACCTGGGACAGCTCGGTGTGCTGCAGCAGCCGACGTGCCTCGGTGATACGCAGCTCCAGGTAATAGCGTTGCGGCGTGGTGCCCAATTGCTCCTTGAACAGGCGTTCGAGTTGCCGGCGGGAACGGCCGGCATAGGCCGCCAGTTGCTCCAGTTCCAGAGGCTCTTCGAGGTTGGCGTCCATCAGCTTGACCACCTCCCGCAGTGGTGCGCTCACGCACACATTCTCCGCCGGTTTGATACGCCGATAGCGCGACTCCTCGAATGCCAGTATGTCCTCGATACCCTCGACCAGGGCTTTATCGTGCAAACCCTTGATCCAGTCCAACGCCATATGGAAAGCCCCCGAGGGGCTGGACGCGGTGAGCCGGTCGCGATCGATGACATAGGCCTCGCTGGTGACATGGGTCGCCTTGGAGATCTCCGCGAGCGCCGGCCGATGTTCGGGATGAATCGCACAACGGTAGCCATCGAGCACACCCGCACTGCCCAGGAACCAGGCGCCATTCCATAACCCGGCCAGGCTGACACCCTGGTCTGACGCCGCTCTCAGCAGGCTGATGAGCTCATCGTCGACCTTCAGCTCGGTCCGGTAGCCACCGCAGATGACCAGCAGGTCGAGGCTTTGAATGGCCGCCGAATCGATACGGGCATCGGGGCGAATCACCAGGCCCAGGTCACTGATCACCTCCCCTTCATGCAGACCGAAGGTTCGCGAAGAGAACAACCCGGGACGCAGGAGGTTCGCCGTGACCAGCGTATCCAGGGCCTGGGTGAATGCCGGCAAGGAGAAATGCTCGAGCAACAAAAAGCCTGTCCGGGCCATTTGCGCGGGCGCACCGGGGTTTTCATTCAGATAGCGGAGGTTTTTCCCCTTCATGCCTCCACTGAATTGGCGTCGTTCGATCAAGGTCTGAATCACTCGGTGGTGTTAGCCACTCTCTTGTTGGGTGTATTGCTGAGTCACTGATTGTAATCAGACTCAGGCTCGCAAGGGCAGCGTCGACGACAGTTCGTGCAGGTAGTCGACAAAAGCACGTAACGGCGCCGGCAAATGGCGCCGTCCAGGGTAATACAGGAACGGGCCGGAAAACTTCTGCCACCAAGGTTCCAGGATGGGTTCGAGCTCGCCGCTGTCCAGTTGCGGTCGCAGCAGATCTTCAAACAGATGCACCACCCCCAGGCCGGAGACGGCAGCGCTGACCGTGAGATCCAAGGCTCCACTGGGCGTCACCAGCAGACGTTCGGGCGGATCAATCTCGATCTGCTCGCCATCGCGCTCGAATTTCCAGGTGGGTTTGTTGCCGCCGGAGAACTGACAGCGCAGACAGGAATGGGTCAACAACTCGCGTGGATGGGCCGGTCGGCCATACAGGTCCAGATATCCGGGCGCCGCCGCCGTGACGAAGCGCTGCACCCTCGGACCGATGGGAATCGCGATCATGTCCTGCTCCAGCCTTTCGTCGTAACGGATGCCGGCATCGCAGCCCACCGAAAGCACGTCGACAAATCCGTCTTCCACCACGACCTTGATGCGGATATCCGGATAACGTCCGAGAAATCCGGCAATGACCTCAGGCAGCACGATACGCGCGGCGCTGGTGGGCACATTGAGCCGCAGCGTACCGGAAGGCTTGTTGCGAAAGCCATTGAGCACATCCAATGACGCTTCCATTTCAGAAAACAGTGGCTCCAGCCGGGTTAACAAGTGTTGCCCGGCTTCGGTCAAAGCCACGCTACGCGTGGTGCGGTTGAGCAGACGCAAATCCAGCTGCGCCTCAAGACGCTGTACGGCTACGCTCAAGCTGGCGGCGGAAACGCCACCGCTGCGTGCCGCCTCACGAAAACCACCCGCCTGTGCGACAGCGACAAAAGCCGCCATATCGTTAAATTTCATGACAATTGTTCACTAATTTAAACAGCCCGTAAACTTTATGCCTGATTATCAAACAGCGCAATTGGAACTATATTCGGTCCATCGAAACCCGCCACGGAACGCCCTACGGCTCGTATCGAAACCGACCTATAGAGGAAACCCCATATGAGCACATCCGCCCTCCACTCCCATTTCAGCTTCGCGGGTCGCCAGGTCCGGCGAATGGGTTATGGCGCCATGCAACTGGCCGGCCCGCACGTATTCGGGCCACCGAAGGATCGAGCTGCCTGTATCGCCGTATTGCGCGAAGCCATTGCTGCCGGCGTCGACCATATCGACACCTCCGACTTCTATGGCCCCCACGTCACCAACCAGATCATTCACGAAGCCCTGCATCCGTATCCCGACAACCTGACCCTGGTCACCAAGATCGGCGCGCGCCGCAACGACAAGGGCGACTGGCTGGCCGCCCAGAGCCCGCAAGAGTTGCGTAGCGCCGTCGAGGACAACCTGCGCCATCTCGGCCTGGCCTCCCTGGACGTGGTCAATCTGCGTGTCTTTGGTCATGGCCTGACTCAGGACAGCATCGGCCATCTGGTCGAGGCCACGGCGCAGTTACAGCAGGAGGGGCTTATCCGCCATATCGGGCTGAGCAACGTAACCGCCGAGCAGATAAAGGAAGCCCAGGCGATCGCCGACATCGTTTGCGTGCAGAACCAGTACAACCTGGTCCACCGCGAGGACGATGGGTTGATCGACGACTTGGCGGCGCAGGGTATCGCCTACGTGCCGTTCTTCCCCCTGGGTGGGTTCACACCCATCCAGTCAACGGCGCTGTCGGATATCGCGGCCCGCCTGCAAGCCCAGCCGATGCAAGTGGCGCTGGCCTGGTTGCTGCACCGCTCGCCCAACATCCTGCTGATTCCGGGTACGTCCTCGGTCGCGCACCTGCGCGAAAACCTGAAGGCCGGGCAGTTGCAGCTCACGCCGGACACGCTGGCCGAACTGGATGCGATTGGCGATAAGCCGAAAGCAAGTTGATACCAGGCTGATAAACTGTAGAAACGACAAGGCCCCGGATTCCGGGGCTTCTTCATTGAAGCCGCGACACCGTCCAATAATTGGTGCACCGTGTCCCCTACCCCACCAATGCATCACAGACCCACCTTTTATCTGGACGTCACATGACACCCAACGCAGAACATTACAACCCGTCCACCGAATATGCCGACAAGCTGATTTCGCGCATCGGACAAACCCCCTCCTGGATCGCAAAACGCATCGGCGTGACCGACAAGCGCATTCGTTACATCCTCGATGGCGAAAGGACCGTCAAGGGAGAAACCACTCCTATCCAGATGACGTACACCGAGCAGTTTGCCCTTGAGTGCCTGGCCGCTGAGGCTGCGGCCAAGAAGAAATAGAAGTTTATCCGGGCGATAAGTGTGCCTACGGCCTGTGGGCGGTTTGCCCGGGAGCGGACCCGATGAGCCATGATTTTGTCATGTGTCCGTGATTACTATCGGTTGATAACCGCTCTTCCCATCTTGAAGGACTGCACATGTACACTCGCCCAGGTCTGCCTCTTGCCCGCTTTATCGCTCTCGGATGCAGCTTGTTAGTGAGTGCTTGTGACGGTACTAACGGGAGTTTACCTGACGCACAGTCAACCGCATCTGCTTCGCTCAAAACCCTCGACGGTAAGCCACCCTTGATTATCGGGCATCGCGGCCTGCCGGGATTGTATCCGGAAGAAACCCGGGCCTCTTACGAGCATGCCGCCGATGCTGGCGCAGATTCGCTCGAACTGGATCTGCACATGACCAAGGACTGCGTATTGGTGGCTCGACACAATCCCTGGTTGAGCGACAACACCAACATCAGCGAAGTCGCGAAGACCAACGCCGAAGTTGCACGCCGTAAACGCACCGCTCCAGGCGTATTGGTCAATGTCAAATATCCCGCCACGGCAGAAAATGGTCCGGCACAGTACCTGAGTGACTTGACCAACCCCAACGATCCGAAATCAGTATTGAAATCACTGGTCGTTGATGGCGAAGACCACACCAACGACTGGTCAATCAGCGATTTCACCATGGCCGAACTCAGGCAATGGATAGGCGGTACCACTTACGATGCCCGCGACCAGCGCCCAACCGAACTGAACGGCAAGTTGCCGATCCTGAGTTTTCAGGACGTGATCGACATTGCAAAAGCCAAAAGCGCAGCGACAGGGCGCGTCATTACGGTCTATCCAGAAAGCAAGAATCCGATCTGGAACAATGCCCAAGCCATTGCCAATGGTTGCGGCGTACCGGGCAGTCATCCGTTTGAGAAGGCGTTCCTCAAAACCCTCAACGACAACGACCTCAATCGCAAGGAAGCCCCGGTCTTTGTGCAAAGCTTTGATCCGGGCAGCTTGAAATACCTGCGCTCTATCGGCCTGAAATCCAAAGCCGTTCAGTTGGTCGATGGAAACGGAATAAACTTCCAGACGGGCGAAACCATTTTCATCACTGACAAACCCAATACGTTCGTCAGCGGCCGCCCCTATAGCTGGACCGTAGCAGGTGATCCACGCTCCTTCGGTGCGATGCTGACGCCGGCAGGATTGGCCGAGGTCAAGACCTACGCCGACGGCATTGGTCCATGGAAGCCGCAAGCAATGTCGCTCACCGTCGCCGCGGCTCAGGATTCGTCGTCCAACCCCAGCTTGGACAAGGTCGACACCCTCAAGCCAACCCGCCTGATCAGCGACGCCCACAAGGCCAATCTGTTCGTTCATATATTCACCTTCCGCAACGAGGCGAAATACCTGGCAGGTGTCTATAAGGGGGATCCAGCGGCAGAATACCTGGCCTTTTTCCGAGCCGGTGTTGACGGTGTATTTACCGATTTCACGCCTAATGCCTTGGCGGCCCGCAATCTCTATCTTAAAGAAGTAGCGCGTTAAACGACGCAATCCATAACCTGCTGATGGGGGGCTCATTCTTGAGCCCCTTCAAGCCGCAACACGGAGAAGCCTGGGTCAGGACCACAGGTCGTTTCCAGCGTTATCCAGAGCACTTCATTGCATGACTGCAGACTCAGGAATGAAAACGTTTGGGTATCATCCGCACCATCGTGTTATCGCCGACCCAATAATGGTGGAAAAGTCCTGCGCAGGCGTGTAATCCGATCAGCCAGTACCCCGCATTCCCAACCCACTCATGCCAACTTTTGAATTGCTTTGCCATATCAGGATCGAGCGCTATTGGCGAGGGGAGCATAAAGTCAAAGTACGGGATCGGCTTGCCAGCAGCACTGAGCATCAACCAGGCCAGTAGTGGGGTAGCGATCATCAGCCCATACAGCGCCAGATGAGTGATGTGGGCTAACAGCGTTTGCCAGGCAGGTGGCTTGGGCAAGATCGGCGGACTTGCTTTCAAGCGTCCTAACAGGCGCACCCATACCAAGGCGAAAATGGCCATACCAAACACTGCATGGGTACCAAGAAAGAAACCGCGCAAGGCATCACCACGAGGAATCAACCCCTTGATTTCGATACTGGCATAAACACCGACAAAGAGCGCCAGCATTAGCCAATGCAAAATTATCGATATTTTTGCGTAACGTTGGACGACTGTTTCGTGGGGCATGACATACCTCTTTGCTTTATTGGCACATGGGTGATTTGTTCAAACCACCCCGCTCACATGAATGACGCTTGTCTACCGACTCAAAATCAGAAAAGCAGCGCCATCCTCAAACTTGAGTGCTGGCGATTGAAGCCAAATGGCGGCGCTCAACCGGACAGCGTCGGCGCGAGATGAAATTGGATGGCAACTTCGAAACCATCTGTCCTGCCCGGCGCAGGTGAGGCTAGCGTCATGCTTGCCTTGACCCCATGGACAATGGTCATTGCGATCGCCAGGCCCAGCCCCGAACCACTGCTCTCGCTACTGCCCCTGACAAAGCGCTCGGTCAGGCGCTGCAACACCGGCTCCGGCACCGCAATCCCAGCATTGACCACCCGCAGTAGCCCCTGGTTGGTGAGACTGACCTCGACCGGCTGATCCGTAGCGCCGTACTTCAACGCGTTCTCGATCAGGTTGCGCAACAGGATGCCGAAGGCGTCCGGATCGATTGCCGCACAAACACTGGCCCGCGCCGGAAGTTGCAAGTTGATCCGCCGACCGCTGTTCTGGTTCCACTCATCAACCACATGGGCCAGCAAGGGAATCAGGTCCTGGGGCGTTTCGGACAGCAGCCCGCCCCCTTCGGCCTTGGCCAGTTGCATAAGCTTTTCCGAGAGCCGGATCAACTCCCGCAAGGAGCTTTCGATCTTGGTCGCACGCACGCGCAACGGACCCTCGGGAGCTTCGTGGCGCAGTCGCTGGGTCTGCGCCAGGGTCGCGGCCAGCGGTGTACGCAGTTCATGGGCACTGTTGGCGGTGAAGCTGCGTTCTGTCTCCAACGCCTTGCGCAAGCGTTCCAGCAGGTGATTGACCGCCTCGGCCAGCGGATCGATTTCAGCCGGCAGGCGCGCCACCTTGATCGGCGACAGATCACCGACGCCACGAACCTCGACGGCCCGGCGATAGGCCAATACGCTGCGCAGGCTGATCCGCACCAGCAGCCAGGTACCCAGCAGACTGATGGGAATCAGCGCCAGCAACGGCAACAACAAGGCAAACAGCGCTTCGCGCGCGGCTTCACGACGATGGCTCAGGGGCTCGGCAATCTCGATGAACACCGCTCCATGCCGCGCACTGGCGCCGTACAGGCGGTACTTTTCAGTGGTGGAAAAGCCTTCGTTCGGCGGTTTGCTGAAGATCTCCGGGCTGGCGTCATGGGACTGCATGAGGATTACACCCTCGGCATCGCGCACCCGATAAGCCAGATATTCCTTGTGCATTCTCAAGGTGGGCACGTGTTGTGCCTCGGGCGCCCGGTCACGACTGCCGATCTCCAGCACCGCCAACGGCAGGATGCGTTGCGCGGTTTCTTCCAACGCACTGTCGAACGCTTCGTTCAGCTCATGCTGCACCACCAGCCAGGCGCCGACAGTGCCCCCCAACCACAGCAAGGTCAGGCCCAGGGTCAGGCCCAGGCCCAAGCGTTTCTGCAGGCTTGCGGACGGCTTCATTCGCAGATCAACCGGTAACCCATGCCACGCACGGTTTCAATCATCTCCCGGCCGAGCTTTTTACGCAGGCGGCTGATATAGACCTCGATGGTATTGCTCTCGATTTCGGCGCCAAAGGCATACAGCCGCTCCTCAAGCTGTGACTTGGACAGCAGCGCCGTGGGACGTTGGACAAACGCCTCGAACAGCGCCCACTCACGGGCCGTGAGGTCCACGATCAGGCCGCCGCGCTGCACCGTGCGGGCACTCATATCGACCTGCAGATCGCCGAGTCTGATGTGCGGGTTGGGATTGCCGCTGTACCGTCGGGCCACGGCGGCAACCCGGGCCGAGAGTTCAAACAGATCGAACGGCTTGACCAGGTAGTCGTCGGCACCGGCATTGAGGCCGGCTATACGTTCGGATATCTGGTCCTGGGCGGTCAGGATGATCACTGGTGTCACATCCCCCGCCGTGCGCTGCTGACGCAGGAAGTCCAGCCCGCGACCGTCCGGCAGCATCAGGTCGAGCAGGATCAGGTCGTAAGGCGTGGTGCGCACGCTACTGCGTGCATGGTCCAGGCTCTGCACCCAATCCACGGCGTGGCCGTCGTCGGCGATCTGCTCGCGTACGGCATCCCCCAGTCCTACGGCGTCCTCGACCAGCAAAACCCGCATGCGGCACCTCTCGTGATGGTTGTCGTGGCACACCTTAAACGCCTTTGCTGACGTGAACCTGAAGATTCAGGTGATTGTCAGGAATGCGCTCCAGGGTATGCCACGCAGACCTCATCCGGCAGCTGTTTCCAAGGGTTCAGGTTGCTGTCAGCCGGCAGGTCCAGACTCTTGCCACACCGTTCAAACAGGATACCGTCATGAAGACCCTCATCGCCGCAACCTGCCTCGTCGGCGCCCTCGCCCTGCCGGAGTTGGCACAGGCCCGTGAAGTGACCCTGACCACCCAGCTCAAGGACTACAGCGGTAGCGACGCCTATCTGGCGATCTACCTCACCGACGGCAACGGCCAGTACCAGAAAACCCTCTGGGTCGCCGGCCGCAAGGCCAAGTATTACCGGCATCTGAGCGACTGGGCGCGGGGGAGCGGCCAAAGACCCGCCGAATTTGATGGGATCAGCGGCGCCAGCGTCGGCAGCGGCGACACCCTAAAGGTCAGCGTCGAGCTGGCGGACACGCTGATCGATGCCGGGTTCCAAATCCGTATCGACAGCGCCGTGGAGAACCAACGCGAAGGCCGTGCCGACGTCAGCGTGCCCCTGACCGCCAAAGGGGCGGGCAAGACAACCCTCGGTAATACCTACGTCAAGTCCTTTACCTACAACCTGTAACACCTGCTGTTTCCGGAGGCTGAACATGCTTCGCCAATTCCACTCACTGCCCGGCCTGATTGCTGCATTGCTGGTTATGCTCCTGGCCATCAGTGGCGCGCTGCTGTCCATTGACCCGGCCGTCGAGCGCCTGCACAGCGTTCCGAGTGCCACCGGGCAGGTCACTGTCGGGCAATTGGCCGGGCGCGTTGCCGAGCATTTCCAAGGCGTGGAGCAGATCCGCCGCACCGCGTCCGGAACGGTAATCGTCTACTACAACCAGAACGATCAGGCCGCGATGGAAACGGTCGATCCATTGACCGGCCAAGGCCTCGCGCCCTATGCACCGTCGTCCTTTTCGCGCTGGGTGAAAGACCTGCATCGCTCACTGTTCCTCGGCACACCGGGCCATGCCGTATCCGGCGCAGGCGCGTTATTCATGCTGATGCTGTCGGTTTCCGGTGCGCTATTGCTGGCGCGGCGCCTGGGTGGCTGGCGCAATCTGCTGCGCCCGCTGCGGGGCACGTTCAGCCAGCGCTGGCATTCGGAAGTCGGACGCCTGGCCCTGCTCGGCCTGCTGCTGTCGGCACTGAGCGGGCTATACATGTCCGCCGGCACCCTGGGACTGATCGCCGACGGCAGCCAGGATGAACCGCCCTTCCCCAGTGGGATCAATGTTGCTCCGGCATTACCCGTGGCGAGTCTGCGGGCCTTGCAAACCACCGACCTGAATGATCTGCGCGAGCTGGTTTACCCCAGCCCCGACAACCCACAGGACCTGTTTTCCCTGCGCACGGCGCAGGGCGACGGCTACGTGAATCCGGCCAGCGGCGAGTGGCTGTCCTATCAGCCCCATGACGCGATGCTCAGGATTTACGAATGGATTTACCAGTTGCACACGGGCGAAGGCCTCTGGTGGCTGGGTCTGCCACTCGGTGCCTGTGCGCTCTGCGTTCCCTTGATGAGCATGACCGGCGTCCTGCTGTGGTGGCGCCGCCGCCAGGCCGGTCCGGAGCTGAGCCACAACAGCGACGCACAATCAGCCGACAGCGTGATTCTGGTCGGCAGCGAAAACAACAGCACCTGGGGCTTTGCCGAGGCTCTCCATACAGCCTTGCACCAGGCCGGCCATCAGGTACACAGCACCTCGATGAATGAATGGACTGGCCAATACCCTGGTGCCAAGCGTCTGTTCATTCTCACCGCGACCCATGGCGACGGCGATGCACCCGCCTCGGCTTCGCAGTTCCTGGCGCGGCTTCGTGAGACCGGTCTCAAACCCGGCCAGCCCTTTGCCGTGCTGGGCTTTGGTGATCGACAGTTTGCCCGGTTCTGCCAGTTTGCCCATCAGATCCAGGACGCGATGCTGCAAGCCGGCGGCTCGGCGTTGCTGGCACTGGAAACCATCAACCGCCAATCCTCCCAAGAGTTTGCCCGCTGGGGATACGCACTGGGAGGAGTACTGGGACAGGACCTGACACTGACTCACACGCCCGAGCGCCCGCGCACCCAGGCACTGCGATTGACGGGGCGCATCGTCTACGGCGAACAAGTGAATGCGCCAACCCAGATACTGCGTTTCAAGGCGGTCGGCGAGTTACCGAGTTTCCAGGCCGGTGACCTGGTAGGGATCCTCCCCCCGGGCAGCCCGGTACCTCGCGTCTACTCGCTGGCCAGTCGTTCGGAGGATGGCGTGCTGGAAATCTGCGTCCGTAAACATGAAGACGGCCTGTGCTCGGGGTTTCTGCATGATCTGGACATCGGTGCGCAGATCGACGTCTTTATCCAGCCCAACCCGCAATTCCGTCCGGCATCCGGCAGCCAGCCGGTGATCCTGATCGGGGCCGGGACCGGTATCGGTCCCCTGGCCGGCTTTATCCGTAACAACAAGGAGCGTAACGCGATGCACCTGTATTGGGGTGGACGCCACCCGGCCTCGGACTTTCTCTACGAACCGGAGCTCAAGCGCTATCTGGCTGACCGACGCCTCACGGCCTTGCGCGCGGCTTTTTCCCAAACCCAGGAGCGCAGCTACGTGCAGGACCGACTGATCAACGATGCGCTGTCCCTGCGCCGGCTGATTGAAAAAGGCGCCCAGGTATTGGTGTGTGGCCGTCGCGAAATGGCCAGGGCGGTGATGCAGGCGCTGGATGAAGTACTCGCGCCTCTCGACCTCAGCGTGATGACCCTGAAAGCCCAAGGACGCTACCGTGAAGATGTCTACTGAGCTGCAACGCTACAGTTTGAGTGGCGAAACCATGGGCACCCGCTACACCGCCTTGTTCTACGCCGCGGCGGGGATCGATACCGATGCCATTGGCCAGGACCTGGCGCACGCCGTGGGCCGGGTGGACCAGCAGATGTCGACCTGGAAGGCCGACTCCGACCTCAATCGCCTCAATGCCGCCCCCGAACAGGAATGGGTGCCGGTACCCAGGGAGATGATCGGGGTGTTGTCCGCGGCGCTGCGAATCAACCAGCAATCCAATGGCGCCTTTGACATCGCCGTTGGTGATCGGGTGCAGGCCTGGGGATTCGGCCCAGGCGAACAGACGGTCACACAACCGCCGTCCGCGACGAGCCCGCCACCGGCCCGCCTGTCGGCCAGCGCGGCCCTGGTGGTCGATACACGACGCAATCAGGTGCGCAAGCGCGCCGCGCTCAACCTTGATTTGAACGGTATCGCCAAGGGTTTCGGCGTGGATGAACTGGCCCGCAGCCTGGAAGACGTTGGTATCACACAGTACCTGGTGGGTATCGACGGCGAAATGCGCGCCCGTGGCGCCAAACCCGACGGCAGGGCCTGGGCCGTGGCCCTGGAAAAACCCAACCGAGGCGTACGTGAAGTGATGGGGGTGATGGAGCTCAGCGATGCCGCCATCGCAACCTCCGGCGACTACCGACGGTGGGTCGATGTGGCCGGTCGATCCTACGCCCACACCATGGACCCGGCGACCGGCGCACCGCTGAGCAACAAGCTTGCTGCCGTCACCGTAGTGGCACCCACCGGCCTGCTCGCCGACGCCTGGGCCACGGCCCTGATGGTGCTGGGCGAAAACGAAGGTCCACGCCTGGCTCAGGAGCGCGGCATGGATGCCTTGTTCGTGTTACGCGACGGGCAGGACTTCAAGCAGATATACGTTTCTGCTGGAAAAGTCGCCTTCTTTTCGACCTCACCTGCGTCAAGCCTTTCCAATGAGCCAGGACATTAATAAGGCGCCGACTGAGCGGCATAATGCGGTTCCAATCATCCAAGGAGCCGGGCCATGTTGTTTTCTGCCTATACCGAAGAATCCCTCAGCGGAATCGGTCATGTCGTCCAGGACATCGAGCAAGTCAACAAACACACCAATGGGTTGCGAAACCGTCTTTCCGGCCTTTTCGAATTAACGGCGAGCCGGTTTGGCGTGAGTTTTTCCATTCCCTCGGGGAGCTACTTCCAGATTGAAGGCCACTTTGGCCTGGTCAGGGCCAACCTGGTCTATGCAAATGAGGGGAACGGGACATTCGCTCGCGTGGTGCTGCGCAAGCACACGCTGGATGAGCAGGGAAAAGAGGCATGGCCAGAAATCTGGGCGTTCAGGATTCTGAAGGATGGCGATATTTTGATGAGCGATGCTGGCCCGGTCCTCTACAATTCATGGAATACACCAGACGGGCAGAGAGACGTCGCCACTCAGCCTCTGATTGAATCAATCGTCTTGTCTGCCATGAAGCCTCGGTAAGCCGGCAGGTTGCACCTTCGACGATGTTCAGGACGTGACGGTTTTCATGGTAGAGCCGCGGAAGATCTTCGAAGAGGTGTGGGAAATGGTCCCGGAGTAGAGCACCTGCCCTTATTGCACTCTTTCAGAAAATTAGCGAGCCTAATCAATGATAAAGGCGCGTCACGCCTTACACCTGACGCGCCTTTACAATCGCACTAAAACTAGTGACCGTAAGAAGTCGTACCGACATAAGTTTTTGCGGCGGCCGTGTTATTAACTTGCCTTACTCGGTACGTACCCAGCGCTCCCAAATACGAAGCGGTAGTACCGGTATTACCTGCAACCTGCACCCAACTCCCCCCAGTCTGCTTGTCAATATACAACTGCGGGGTACTCCCTGCACCAGAGGCTGTGATAGTAGAGGCGATGTTAGCCGTGGTACAGGTCGAGCCAATCGTGAATGGACCGTAAGCAATCACTGTCCCATTGGCAGGAATAGTTCCAGTGTAGGTATCCTTAATTGTCAAGCAGGCCGATGCTTGAAACGATAGAGGCAGCATAGCCATGAGAGGCAACAAAAATAAACGCTTCATATATTTCCCTATATTGATGTGAGTTTTTAATTCATTATTCCTGACAGATGCCTGCTGAGCGCGCCGACCAGGAAATATCACTTTTCAACCATACCTAATAAACTAGCGATTACCAGGATTATGCTTCCATACACCCCCCTATCATGAGCCACATAAAATCGTGAAATAACGGGCAAGAAAAAACGACTCGAGAACAGCCGCTGATCGACTCAAACAATATTGGCCGAACCCATCAGCGCAACTGTAGCGGACCGACGATCAATTCGAAGCTTGAGGCGAACAATGCGCCTCGAACAGGATAAGCGCGCGGGGTATTGAAGGCGCAAGAACTACAGCTTAACAACATCATCACCTCACAACTCCCTGAGCATGAAATGGCTATAAAACCAACGAGCCATTCCTGCAATTTTCCATATGCAAATATTTAGACACACCTCATCAATGCGCGTCAACGGCTCGCTCTAATTTTTCCAGGCCTTAGTGGAGGATCTTTCTAAAAACCAGGTTTAAGCCCAAGGTTCTCGACGCCATTTGGCATAGAACCTCCGGACATGATGGCCATTTTTGTCAATACCCATCCATTGTGCTGCGTTAGAGCACAGAGACTTTATTTCCTCTTATTTGGACCACGCCTGTGTGTGGGGGGGGACCCCAATACCCGCATCAGTCTGATAAGCTGCGATTTATTAAATTGATGCTCATACAAACGCTCCATTACCCTATTTGCGAATGGTCTGACGGACAATCTCAATGATCAGCTCGATCAGGCGGGCGGCTGGCTCGGCCTGGCGCAGTCAGAGCAAGCCGCTGGCTGCTTGCCCGAGCTGATTGTCCTGCACTCCAGAGATGAGGTGCAGCGGAATATGCTGTTGAGCATCACTGGATGGGATTTCGAAGCTACACACTATCTGGAGGTGTAGCTCACTCAGTCCGGTCGACTCTTCTTCCTTTGCCCTGGCCATTCTCGCGTGGTTCGCTGCGATTTCATTGAGAGTTGACACGGTACATCTCCCGGTGACTGACCAAGCGTATCGCTGGAGTCCTGAAGCATTGATTGGATTGCTGCCGCGTCAGAATTACGTCGTTCCGGGGCTGCTACGACCCTCCTCTGCAAGCCGCAAGCCAGAGAGGGTCGTGCATTGCGCGCCAGGTTTTTAGAGGCGACGAATGGTGACCACCTTGTTGTCACAAGCGGGTGTCGATGTCGGCGCCACGGATCTGGCGGCCCTCATTCCGTGCGGGCACCAGATCTGATCAAGAAACCAATCACCTTTACCGTGCGGTTGAGCTGCCGGCCTGGCTCAGGCCTTTGGCATTGTGATCTCCCGGCGTAGTGGCCGAGATCGCCGTGGCTTTCGACAAGCCCCGCGTTGTTTTGGAATGAGCGACACTCGACGTTGCGACCCCGTGGCCACGATCGGTCTTGTGGGCTCGCCCAATATGATTGCCATTCACGCCATGATCACGAACAGCCTTGCCGTCATGATCGGTTTCCTGGCCTTCGGCGAGGCCATTGCTCTTGGAGCTGGCCGAGTGACCGGTACCGGCGTGACCACTCCCCTCTCCACTATGCCCGCCAGCACCACCATTACCACCGTTGCCACCTCCCTCTTTGGCATAGGCAGAAGCCATGACAGAGAGTTCAGCCGGCAATAAAGGCGCGGCGGCAAACATCATGGCGCATGACATGATGGCAACTAGGCTTTTCTTTTTAAAACGCATGATGGCTTCCGTAAAAGTGAGTATTTGCGTTATCTCCGACACACTTTGTTACGTGTTGTTCAAAGACAGACGACCAACGGAAGCCTCCAGGCCTGCTTATAAAGTGAATGCGAAATGCTCACTTTGACTCCCTGCCGGATAGTCCGGTAAGGCAAGCCAATATCACACGGGATCGGTGCAAGATCTCACTCGTTCAAAGCACCACTCAGCACTTCGTAAATGATCCCGCTCGCGATAGACACCAGAATCAAGTCGGGCCCCGCCTGCTGCCACTCATATCCGTCGTAGCGAGGAAGTTGCCCTAGAAGTCGACCATCCAGTTTTTTCGCGATGCCTGGCGGAAGAGGTTTTCCACGGGCCAGTTTTTTCTGGATACCCGGCGGCAACGCCGGCCCGGGCCGCCAGTAATCGCGGTGCCCGCCAATGACGCCGAGGACGCGTCCTCGATCGATACTGGGTCCGCGCCCCCAATCACCGCCACCTGATTTTTTTCCTTTGCCGTGGCCGCCTTGACTGTCCTGGTCCTGGACGTCCTCCGAGAAGCCCTTGCCGTTTCCCTGCCCCTTCCCGTTACCTGGATCGGCCAAAGCGGTAGCAGAGCCTGCTACCAAAGCGAAACACGTCAGCAACGCAATAAACGAGTGAGATTTGAACATGGTCACCTTCCCAAACAGGGCATCTGCCCACTGCAATGTAGACGGTATTGAGCAAGCTTCCTGCAGGTGCGCCCGCTCGGCCTGCAACAAATCACGCTCGTGGGTCAGTGGTAGCTCTAATGAGTGCATTTTTTTTGCTAGCTTGCGATGAAATAGGAAGCTAATCTTCACTGACGTTACTATTTTGGCCACCGAAGGAGAAGCAAAATGGGTCAAGCATCACAACGTAAGGCTGAAGACCCCAATTACGGAAAATTTTCAAACAAGTTACGTGGCTTAATTATTTCTAGCCCAATGACGATTCAAGGCAATATGATCCATACCAGCGGCACTGGACTAGACCCCCAAGACTTAAGAGCTTCACTATTATTTTGGGACCGTCTCGCCTGGCCAAAAAATAATGCAATACACATCAGTAATGGCCCAGATGAAGACTTTCTCGTAACCGCTGGAGTATTGAACACTCCGATATTCGCAGCAGCTTTCCAAGGCCCGGTCGGGCCTGGTCTTTTGGATATTCAAAGAAAATTTGTTGATCATTTTGAGAGACTTGAACCGGGTGTTTGGAGTTTGGGGCGGGAGAAAACTCCATCCAAGTAGAAGATCAACCCTCTGAATCGGCTATTGCTATGGAGCTATTTAAAGCTCTTCCCGTCCCAGCGGCTGACGTTCCTCTGGCAGAAATATTAGCATTTAAGCAGAAAAGACGGCCAGAACTGTTGATGTTCAGAGCGTACATCGAGGCAATGGCCAAAGAAATTAGTGAAAGCTCGGATAGCCAAGCTGAGCTGAAAAAGAAGCTTCAGGATCTGGATCAGGCGTGTGCAAATCTCATCAAGGTTACACGTGAATGGCAATTTCCGGTACACTTAGCCAACGCCAAATTCTCATTAAATATCAGCCTACCTAAATCCGTAGAGGCTGCGGTAGCTGGATGGAAAACGGCAGGAGAATTGAACCTTGGAATAACTGCGCAGACTGTAGCCGCAACAGTAATGGGAGTAACCAGCAACTTCAAAATCACTGCTGATCCAGGCTTAAGACCGTTAAAACGAGCAAAATCTCCTTACAAATATTTATATTTTGCGCAAAAAGAAATTCTGTAATCGCAGAAGGTAAATACAACAAGCGGGATAACGAGCCAGCGCCCACTCCCCCACGCGTGTCCCGCTTGCTGAGGCCCTGCCTCTGGGCTTTTCGACCGGGACACAATGTGCATGAGGGGCACTTAAAAATAGCTTTAGGGCTTAGCTGGGGCGAACGCCTGAATCGAATCACTTCGTCCCCCAGCCACTCATTCCCCTGCCCCATACGCGCCTGGACCGGCTCCAGCTCATTCATTGCCCAAACATTGGCCGCCTCCCTGACCGAGCCAAATCCGCCCGCGCTCTGCGGTACCACAGCACAATTACCAATAGCCCCTCAGCCCCTCCAGCAGGCTTGGGCGGAGCCTTTGTTTGCATCTCCACCCGATTTTGTGGGCTTTGGGGGGCAGATCTATTTTCACATCAGGGACTTCCAGTCCTGGGATATCCAACCGAAAGCGCTCATCGCCTCGTGGCACAGGCTACTGATATTCGCTATTTGCATGATCAAAGTCGCCTAACAAGATGCGCTTCCACTTCGCACTACGCCCCTTGCCCGTTGATTCGATCAGTCCCTCCGACTTCATTGCCCACAACACCAGCCGCACCATGTCACGACTAACGCCAGGGCATCCTTCCTCAATCTCTGAAATCGAAAACGGCAGACTACGCGCCAGCACCTCCGCACGCACCTGATCCCCCTTGGTGCGACCTCTCTCGATGGTCCCGACACGCTCCTCGAACTCCCGGAACGCCCGCAACAAAGCGCCCAAGAAGTAGTCAAGCCAGAGTTTGACGTCGTGCTGCCCTTGATGCCAACCCTGCGAGCTGGCTTCCAGTGTTTCGTAATAACCCTCCTTGGTTTCCTCAAAAATGCGCTCCAGGCTGATGTAACGACCCACGGCATAATCGAAGTGGTAAAGCAGTAACAGCGTCAATAACCGGGACATACGACCGTTGCCGTCCGGGAATGGGTGGATGCACAGGAAGTCGAGCATCACCAGCGGCACCAATACCAAAGGATCAGCCAGGTGTTGGTCCACTGCGGTGGCGTAGTTCTGGGTCAAGTCAGCTATCGCCATCGGCGTCAGATGCGCAGCGACCGGTCGAAAACGCAGACGCGATGAGCCGTCTGGGTGGCGCTCGATAATGTCGTTGTTGGTCGCCTTCCAGCGCCCCCCCTCCTGCGGCAGGTAACGGTAAAGGATGGTGTGCAATTGCAGTACCAGACCTTCAATAAAGGGCATGTCTGGAGCAGACTCGTGAATCAACGACAAGCCATCGCGGTAGCCGGCAATCTCCTGTTCAGAGTGATTCTCTGGCGCGGCATTGCGAATGACCAAGGAATTCAACCGTGAGGGAGCTACGACGACGCCTTCCAAACGGTTCGAAGACTCTGTGGACTCGACCACCGCAATCTGACGCAGCCCCTTGAGAACTTCAGGAGACTACGCCACGTAGAGCTTTTGCTTGCCCTGATACTCACCCAACAAGCGTAGTGTGGCGACCTGCCTGCCATCGAAACGAAGCGCGGCGAGGTACTCGGGAGTAATTGAGTGCATAAAAATGTAAACCCTCCTTTCCGAAATGAGGCAATCACAAATCAAAACAGGGTAATACCCTTATAAAATACCCCATTTAAATGCTCCATTACCCCATTTACGACTGGTCTGAGAGCTTGAAAAGGCAAATGACAAAGGGAATGGGACACAAGGGACAACAAAACAGGCTTACCAAAGATCAAGGCCGTACCACTGCCTCCTTTGGCAATGGTAAGGCTCAGAGCAAGCGGATAATCACAACGATCAGTTCGGCCACTGAGTTGGAGCACACTCAACCGACGGCATCAGCACCGGCATATCCCGCCATCTGATCCAAGGCTCGCTCTGCCAGTGCAACAGGCTCACCGAATGTCCAGCCCACTGCAGGGAACTGAGGCTGGGGCCGTGGTTTGCCACGGTGGACGACATATTGCGCAATGCGGGTATGACTTCGAGGCTAAGCCACTGCCGCAGGTGCTGGTTTTCCGGGATATGGTGATGAATCAGCAGCGCATACATACCGGACTCGCTGACCATCAGGGTGTTCTGGATTTTGCCGTGGTAGTTCATCCAGAGATACCGCTGCTGATCAGCATCAAGCTTACGGGTCAGACGTTCATCCAGCGCACGGCCCATCATGCGGCCGAGGTCGGTTACGCTGAACCAGGCTTGTGACTCCAGCATCAGGCCATGGATAAAACGGTTGTGACGGGGAAACCGGATAGGTTCGAAATGTTCGATCATGATGAGTTCTCCAACTAGCGTTAAAACCGCCGTCTGACGCCAATCAGGGTGGGCGGAACCGTATGGGTTGGCGTACCGGCTAGTTGGACCCCGGCGCATCCGAAGATGCCCACATACGGCCCGCCCATAACAGACAGCCACACGCAGGACACGAAAAGCCGCTATGGCGGCTTTTGTGTCTTCCGAACCAGCCAGGACGCCAATCCTGTATCGCTGAGATTCAGCGACACTTGGACCTTAATGCCTGGTGGACGGTTGGATATATAGGATATGGGAGCACATATCGTACGAAAAGTCCTGGATTGCGCTCTGATTGCGCGCCAACAGCCCCCCTCTGAAGTGAGTGCCTATCGAGCGGGCGGAGACGCAGGGATGGCCGATAATGAATTATCCGGCCTCGGGCCAAGGCCTGGATCGGGGTATCGATCGACACCCTCCAGAAACGACAAAGCCCCGGAATCCAGGGCTCTGAGGTATCGCTATATGGCGGAGGCGCAGAGATTCGAACTCTGGGACCTGTTACAGTCGGCAGTTTTCAAGACTGCTGCCTTAAACCACTCGGCCACACCTCCTATGTACTGCGGGCGCCATAATACCGGAATGAAACACACTGTCAAACTCTCGTGATAGCTTGTTACAGAGCCTCTGGTATGATCTTTGAGACTGAACATTTCAAACCCGAAGGAGTGTCGCCATGCGCGAACAGGATTACGCCGTTAACAGCGTGCAGGCTGAGCAGCTAGAAGTTAGCCGCGTCCTGCGCAACACCTACAGCCTTCTGGCCCTCACCCTCGCCTTCAGTGGCCTGACGGCCTATATCTCCCAGCAGATGCACGTCGGCTACCCGAACGTATTCGTGGTGCTGATCGGTTTCTACGGGCTGTTCTTCCTCACCAACAAACTCCGTGACTCGGCCTGGGGCCTGGTCTCCACCTTCGCCCTGACCGGCTTCATGGGCTACCTGCTCGGCCCGATCCTCAACCGCTACCTGGGTATGCAGGGCGGCTCCGAAGTGGTCAGTTCGGCCTTCGCCATGACCGCGCTGGTCTTCGGCGGCCTGTCGGCCTACGTGCTGATCACCCGCAAGGACATGAGCTTCCTCAGCGGTTTCATCACCGTCGGCGTTTTCGTCCTGCTGGGTGCGATGCTGGCCAGCATCTTCTTCCACATCAGTGGCCTGCAGTTGGCGATCAGCGCCGGTTTCGTGCTGATCTCCTCGGCCATAATCCTGTTCCAGACCAGCGCCATCATCCAGGGCGGGGAACGTAACTACATCATGGCGACCATCAACCTGTATGTGTCGATCTACAACCTGTTTATCAGCCTGTTGCAGATCTTCGGCATCATGGGCCGCGATGATTGATCGCAGCTGTTAAGCAAAAAGCCCGCTTCGGCGGGCTTTTTCTTGCCCGCGATTTAGCTTCTTGGGGGTTCTGGCTTTATCATGACGGCAGGTTTGCTGACAGAGTCCCCCATGAAGTTTGCCATTGCGCTGTTTTCCGCGCCCCACGCGCCCTCCTCCCGCCGCGCCCTGCTGTTCGCCCAGGCCGTACTCGCCGGTGGGCATGAGATTGTGCGGCTGTTCTTTTATCAGGACGGCGTGCACAGCGCGTCGAGCAGTGTGGTCACGCCCCAGGACGAGCAGGACCTGCCCCGGCAATGGGCGGATTTCGTCAACGAACACCAACTTGACGGCGTGGTCTGCATCGCCGCGGCCTTGCGCCGTGGCGTGCTGAACGACGAAGAAGCCCAGCGCTATCAACGCTCGGCGGTCAATCTGAGCGCGCCCTGGGCCTTGTCCGGCCTGGGCCAGTTGCACGATGCGGTGCAAACCGCCGACCGCTTGATCTGCTTTGGAGGGCCTTGAAATGCCCAAGTCCCTGTTGATTATCAGCCGCCAGGCGCCCTGGTCCGGCCCGGCCGCCCGTGAAGCACTGGATATCGTGCTGGCCGGCGGTGCGTTCGATCTGCCCATCGGCCTGCTGTTCATGGACGACGGTGTCTTCCAGTTGATGCCCGGGCAGAACGCCAAGGCCCTGCAACAGAAAGACCTGACCGCCAACCTCCAGGCCCTGTCGCTGTTCGGCATCGACGAGCTGTACGCCTGCGCCGACAGCCTGGCCGACCGCGGGATTTTTCCGACCCAGGTCGCCGGCGAAGACCTTGAGGTGCTCACCGCTGAACAGCTCAGTGCACTTGTTAACCGTTATGACCAGGTGATCACCCTCTGATGTCGACCTTGCATGTGTTGTCCCACTCCCCTTTTACCGACAGTCGCCTGGGCAGTTGCCTGCGCCTGCTGGGCAGCGAGGATGCGCTGCTGCTCTGTGGCGACGCGGTGCATGCCGTGCAACCGCGCAGCCTGCCGCTTGAAGCGCTGGAAGAACGCGCTGATGACCTGCGCCTGTTCCTCCTTGACGAAGACTTGCAAGCCCGCGGCCTGGAGTGCCCGACCTGGGCCACCAGCGTCGACTACCCGGCATTTGTCGAACTGTCGATCCGTTACGACAAGGTCAATACCTGGCTATGAACACGTTGACGGTAAACGGACAGGCCATCGCCCTGGACAAGGACGGCTACCTGGTCGAACTGGGCGACTGGTCGCCGGAAGTCGCGGCCGCCCTGGCCACCCGCGAAGAAATCGAACTGAGCCCCGAGCACTGGGAAATCCTTGAATTGCTGCGCGGCTTCTACCGCGAGTTCGAGCTCTCCCCCGCGACCCGTCCGCTGATCAAGTACACCGCCTTGAAGCTGGGCGCCGAGAAAGGCAACAGCCTGCACCTCAACCGTTTGTTCAAAGGCACCCCCGCCAAACTCGCCGCCAAGCTGGCGGGCCTGCCCAAACCGACGAACTGCTTATGACCGAGTACACGCCGTTGATTATCGAAACGCCCGCCGAGCACCCGTTTGCCCAGTTTGTCCGCATCCTCGGCAAGGGCAAGCGTGGCGCCCGCAACCTGACCCGCGAAGAAGCCCGCGAGGCCATGGGCATGCTGCTGGACGGCAAGGTCGAGGACACCCAGCTCGGTGCCTTCCTGATGCTGTTACGCCACAAGGAAGAAAGCCCGGAGGAACTGGCCGGTTTCACTGAAGCCCTGCGCGAGCGTTTGCAAACGCCCAAGCTGGCGATCGACCTGGACTGGCCAAGCTACGCCGGCAAGAAGCGTCACCTGCCCTGGTACCTGCTGGCCGCCAAGTGCCTGGCACAGAACGGCATCAAGATATTCATGCACGGCGGCGGGGCCCATACTGCGGGCCGTCTCTACACCGAACAATTGCTCGAGACGCTGCAGATTCCATTGTGCCGCGACTGGCCGGCCGTCGAGCAGGCGATCGGCCAGGGCAATATCGCCTTTATGCCCCTGGGCGACTGGGCCGCGCCTTTGCAGCGGATGATCGACCTGCGCAACATCCTCGGCCTGCGTTCGCCGATCCATTCCCTGGCGCGATTGCTCAACCCGCTGGGCGCGCGCTGTGGCCTGCAAAGCATCTTCCATCCCGGCTACCAGGCAGTGCACCGCGACGCCAGCGGCTTGCTGGGCGACACGGTGATCGTGATCAAGGGCGACGGCGGCGAAATCGAGGTCAACCCGGACAGCAGCAGCCATCTCTACGGCACCACCGGCGGAGAAAGCTGGGACGAGGAATGGCCGGCGCTGTCCGAGCAACGCCATGTGAAACCGGCGACCCTGGAACCCGAACACCTCAAGGCGCTCTGGCGCGGCGACGTCGAGGACAGCTACCCGCAACTGGCCCTGATCTCGACCATGGCCCTGGCCCTGCGCGGCCTCGGCACGCCCCGCGAAGAGGCCTTCGAACAGGCCCGGCGCTACTGGGATGCACGGGATAGATCGATCTGATCGATGATTAACCCCCAGGGTTTGCGCTATTTTTTCGAACAAAGGCCTTTAGACTGGACTCCATTGCACACTTGCCGAGGAGTTTCCGATGGGCCTTTTGATCGACGGCCGCTGGCATGACCAGTGGTACGAAAGCAGCAAAGACGGCGCCTTCCAGCGCGAACAGGCGCAACGCCGCAACTGGCTGACCGCCGACGGCAGGCCCGGTCCCAGCGGCGAAGGCGGGTTCAAGGCCGAAGCCGGGCGTTATCACCTTTATGTGTCCCTGGCCTGTCCCTGGGCCCACCGCACCCTGATCCTGCGCAAGCTCAAGGGCCTGGAAAGCCTGATCGATGTGTCCGTGGTCAGCTGGTTGATGCTGGAAAACGGCTGGACCTTCGACAAGGCCTACGGCTCCAGCGGCGATGCGCTGGATAACCACACCTTCATGCACCAGCGCTACACCGCCGATACCGCCGACTACACCGGCCGCGTGACCGTGCCGGTGCTGTGGGACAAGCAATTGCAGCGCATTGTCAGCAATGAATCGTCGGAAATCATCCGGATGTTCAACAGCGCGTTCAATGGACTGACCGGCAATCAGCTGGATTTCTATCCCCAAGCCTTGCACCCGCAGATCGACAGCTGGAACGAACGCATCTATCCGGCGGTGAACAACGGTGTCTATCGCGCCGGGTTTGCCACGTCACAGGGAGCTTATGAAGCAGCCTTTGATGATGTGTTCGGTGAGTTGGAGCAGTTGGAACGGCATCTGGCGGAAAGCCGTTATCTGGCGGGGGAATACCTGACGGAAGCGGATGTACGGCTGTTCACCACGCTGATTCGTTTTGACGCGGTGTACTACGGACACTTCAAGTGCAATCTGCGGCGGATTGCCGATTATCCGAGCCTGTCGAACTGGCTGCGGGAGCTGTATCAATGGCCGGGCGTGGCCGAGACGGTGGATTTTGCCCATATCAAGGGGCATTACTACGCCAGTCACCGGACCATCAATCCGACCGGGATTGTGCCCAAGGGACCGGAGCAGGATTTCATGGAAAGCCATGATCGGGAAAAACTGGCTGGACGTGGTGTCTGGCGCGACCTCTAACACACCGCAAAACTGTAGGAGCGTGGCTTGTCGGGACGCCGCACCGCCGCGAAGCCTTTAGCGATCTCAAGGACCTCTTCGCGGGCAAGCCATGCTCCTACAGGTTGATGTCGCGCACAAAATTGTGCTCGACACCGCACTTTAGATATCGTCAGGCCCAGATCCCACAGTAGGGATTTGCATCAAACCTGGGATTGCGCGCCTTCGAACCAGGCCAGTTTCTCGCGCAACTGCACCACTTCCCCGACAATCACCAGCGTCGGCGCATGCACTTCATGCTCCGCCACCAACTGCGGCAGATTCGCCAAGGTCCCGGTAAACACCCGCTGATTCGATGTAGTGCCCTGCTGGATCAACGCCGCCGGGGTCTGCGCCGAACGACCATGGGCAATCAACTGCTCACAGATCACCGGCAACCCGACCAACCCCATGTAGAACACCAACGTCTGCGCCGGTGCCACCAGATCCGCCCAGGGCAGGTCCGTGGAGCCATCCTTCAAGTGCCCGGTGACAAACCGCACCGACTGCGCGTAATCGCGATGGGTCAGCGGAATCCCGGCATAAGCCGAACAGCCGCTGGCCGCCGTGATCCCCGGCACCACCTGGAACGGAATACCCTGGGCCGCCAGCTCTTCGATCTCTTCGCCGCCACGGCCGAAGATAAACGGATCACCGCCCTTCAATCGCAGCACACGCTTGCCCTGCTTCGCCAGATCCACCAACTGCTGGTTGATCTGATCCTGGGGCACGGCATGATCGGCGCGACGCTTGCCGACATAGATCCGATCCGCATCGCGGCGGCACAGTTCCAGAATCGCCGGCGCCACCAGGCGGTCATACAGCACCACATCCGCCTGTTGCATCAGACGCAGGGCACGGAAGGTCAGCAGGTCCGGATCACCCGGCCCCGCGCCCACCAGATACACCTCACCCGGCGCATTCGGCGGCGCACCGCTGATCTTCTCCAGCAGCAAGCGCTCGGCTTCAGCGCCTTGCCCGGCCAGTTGCCGGTCGGCAATCGGGCCCTGGAACACTTCTTCCCAGAACGCCCGGCGCTGCTGCACAGCCGGAAACAGGCCTTTGACCTGGCTGCGGAAACGCGCCGCCAAACCGGCCAACTGGCCGTAGGTCGAAGGAATCCAGGTTTCCAGCTTGGCCCGGATCAAACGCGCCAGCACCGGCGCATCGCCACCGCTGGACACCGCGATAATCAACGGCGAACGGTCGACAATCGCCGGGAAGATCACGCTGCACAAGGCCGGCGCATCCACCACATTGACCGGCACGCAGCGCCGATGGGCATCCGCCGAGACCTGGGCATTGAGCGGCTCGTCGTCGGTGGCGGCTATGATCAGCCCGCAACCGTCGAGGTCGGACTCAAGGTAACCGCGCAACAGCAACTCGCCGCCGCTGCCACTGACCAGCTCGCCCAGCTGACCCTCGACCTCGGGCGCGACAACCCGCAGCACCGCACCGGCATCGGCCAGCAGGCGGGATTTGCGCAAGGCAATCTCCCCCCCGCCGACCACCAGCACAAGGCGGCCACGCAGGTTGTGGAACAGCGGCAGAAATTCCATTTAGCCGATGACCTCGATGCCGCCCATGTAGGGCTTGAGCACTTCCGGCACACGGATCGAACCGTCGGCCTGCTGGTAGTTTTCCAGCACCGCCACCAGCGTACGGCCCACGGCCAGGCCGGAACCGTTCAGGGTGTGGACCAGCTCGGGCTTGCCGGTTTCCGGGTTACGGAAACGCGCCTGCATGCGACGGGCCTGGAAGTCGCCGCAGTTGGAGCACGACGAGATTTCACGGTATTTGTCCTGGCTCGGCACCCAGACTTCCAGGTCGTAGGTCTTCACGGCGCTGAACCCCATGTCGCCGGTGCACAGCGCCAGAACGCGGTACGGCAGCTCCAGCAATTGCAGGACCTTCTCGGCGTTGGCGGTCAGGCCTTCCAGGGCTTGCATGGAGGTCGACGGCTCGACGATCTGGACCATCTCGACCTTGTCGAACTGGTGCTGGCGGATCATGCCGCGGGTGTCACGACCCGACGCACCGGCTTCACTGCGGAAGCACGGGGTGTGGGCGACGAACTTCAGCGGCAGCAGTTTCGGATCGACGATTTCGCCGGAAACGATATTGGTCAACGACACTTCGGCGGTCGGGATCAGGTACAGGTCGGCTTCGCCTTCGCGGCTGATCTTGAACAGGTCTTCCTCGAACTTCGGCAGCTGGCCGGTACCCTGCAAGGCCGGCGCCTGGACCAGATAAGGCGTGTAGGCCTCTTCGTAGCCGTGTTCGGTGATGTGCAGGTTGATCATGAATTGCGCCAGGGCGCGGTGCAGGCGGGCAATCGGGCCCCGCAGCAAGGCGAAACGGGCACCGGACAGCTTGGCGGCGGTTTCGAAATCCAGCCAGCCGAACTTCTCGCCCAGGGCAACGTGGTCCTGGATCGGGAAGTCGAAAGCGGTCGGCGTGCCCCAACGGCGCACTTCGACGTTGCCTTCTTCGTCCGCACCGACCGGCACGGACTCGTGAGGCAGGTTCGGCAGGCTCAGCAGGATCGCATCCAGATCCGCCTGGATCGCATCCAGCGCAACCTTGCCTTCACTCAGCTCGGAGCCCATGGTTTCAACACTGGCCATCAACGGCGCGATGTCTTCGCCGCGCTGCTTGGCCTGACCGATACTCTTGGAAACCGCATTGCGCTCGGCCTGCAATTGTTCGGTGCGGGTCTGCACCACCTTGCGCTGGTTTTCCAGCGCTTCGATGCGGGCGACATCGAGGCTGAAGCCACGGGAGGCCAGGCGATCCGCTACGTCCTGAAGGTTGCTACGTAACAGTTTGGAATCGAGCATGTCGGTTTCTCGTTATCAGAGTTTGGTCAAGGACAGGCCGGCCCAGGTCGCAAGCAGCCCGCCGAATACGCTGAGGGCCGCATAGCCCAGGGCAATCAGTACCTGCCCGCTTTCCAGCAGGCGCACCGTATCCAGTGAAAAGGATGAAAATGTGGTCAGGCCGCCGACAAATCCCACGATCAAGCCGGCGCGGATCTCAATCGGCACCTCGGGACGCAGCAAAAACAGACCGTAGAGCACGCCAATCACCAGGCAGCCCACGATATTAACGGCCAATGTCGCGGTATAGAAGTGCCGCGGCCAATTGGCGTTGATCAGGTTGCCGGTGGCGAAGCGCACCAGGGTGCCGATAATCCCGGCGAAGGAGACGGCAAGGACGGTGCGGATCAAGGCTTTCTCCGTTGTTTCGGGCTGTTGCGGTCAAGGGCCGCGAGGTGGTTGAGCTTTTCGCCGATCTTCAATTCCAGCCCCCGTGGCACCGGCCGGTAGAAGGGCTGGGGCTCCAGTTCCTCGGGGAAATAGTCCTCGCCCGCCGCATAGGCATCGGGTTCGTCATGGGCGTAGCGGTATTCATCACCGTAGCCCAGCTGTTTCATCAGCTTGGTCGGCGCATTGCGCAGGTGCAGCGGCACTTCCAGCGAGCCATGCTCGGCGGCGCTGCGCATGGCGGCCTTGAAACCCATATAGACGGCGTTGCTTTTCGGCGCGCAAGCCAGGTAGGTAATGGCCTGGGCCACCGCCAATTCGCCTTCGGGGCTGCCTAGTCGCTCCTGCACATCCCAGGCCGCCAGGCACAGGCTCAGGGCCCGTGGATCGGCGTTGCCGATATCCTCGCTGGCCATGCGCACCACCCGGCGGGCCAGGTACAGCGGGTCGCAGCCGCCGTCGAGCATGCGCGCGAACCAGTACAGGGCGCCATCGGGATTGGAGCCGCGCACCGACTTGTGCAAGGCGGAAATCTGGTCGTAGAAGGCCTCGCCGCCCTTGTCGAAACGCCGGCGGGTATCCCCCAGCAGGCTTTGCAGCAGCTCGACGCCGATTTCCTCGCCGTCTTCAGCCAGGTCCGAGGCGTTTTCCAGCAGGTTGAGCAACCGCCGACCATCGCCGTCGGCCGCCGACAGCAGCATCTTGAAGCCTTCCTCGCCCAGGCTCAGCTGGCGCTTGCCGAGGCCGCGCTCTTCGCTCAAGGCGCGCTGCACCAGCTTGTTCAGGGCCGCTTCGTCGAGGCTTTTCAGCACATAGACCCGCGCCCGGGAGAGCAAGGCGTTGTTCAGTTCAAACGAGGGGTTTTCGGTGGTGGCGCCGATAAAGATCAGGGTGCCGTCTTCCACATAGGGCAGGAAAGCGTCCTGCTGGGACTTGTTGAAGCGGTGCACTTCGTCGACGAACAGGATGGTGCGCTTGCCGTACTGCCCGGCCTGCTGCTTGGCGATTTCCACCGCCTGGCGGATCTCCTTGACCCCGGCCAGCACCGCCGAAACGGTTTCGAAGTGGGCGTCCGAGACTTCCGCCAGCAGCCGCGCCAGGGTGGTCTTGCCCACCCCCGGCGGGCCCCAGAAGATCATCGAATGCAGCGCGCCCTGCTCCAGGGCTTCGCGCAACGGCTTGCCACGAGCCAGCAGGTGCTCCTGGCCGACGTACTCATCCAGGTTGGTCGCGCGTAAACGGGCGGCCAGGGGCTGGGCAATCGGGGCACGGCTGAACAGGTCCATGGCGGGCGTCTGAAACCTCTTATTCCTGGATCACGTCCGCACCCTTGGGGATGACGAACTTGAACTTGGCGGCGTCGATGGGTTCATTGGCCTTGACCCCGGTGAACAGCAGGTTGGTGCGCTGGCCGACGCTGTCGACCAGTTGCATGTCATTGATCAGGCCGTTGCGGAACGACAGGCGCAGGCTGTCGAACAGGGTGTCCTTGGTTTTCGGCTTGAGGACGAAGTCGATCACGCCGCCGGCTTCCTTGGCACTGATATCGAAGCTTTCGCTGATCTTGGAGACATCACCGGAGAGCAGCAGGGCCGGGGTCTGGGTCAGGCGCAGGTCGAGCTTCTTGATGGTGACCTGTTCCAGGTCCGGGTCCCAGAGGGTGACCTTCTGGCCGTCGGAGATCATGGTCTGCTCCTGCGGCGCATCGGTGTGCCAGTAGAACAGGCCCGGGCGCTGGAGGGTCATCTCGCCGGCGGTTTCCTGCAACTGGGTACCGCCGCCGTCCAGGGTCAACTGCGAGAAACGCGCGGTCAGGGTCTGGGACTTTTCGAGCAATTGGGTCAAACGCGCCACGTCCTTCGGATCGGCGTGGGCCGACAGCGTGGTCAAGGCCAGAACCGGCAGCAACAGCATGCGGATAAAACGCATGGGAATCCTCATTGAACTCGTTGAAAGGGCGTGCCGCGTGACTCCACGCGGCACGGATCAGTCGCGCGACGGCCCGGGGGCGAGTACTTCACGCGAGCCGTTGGTGTTCATGGCGGTCACGACCCCGGCCATTTCCATGGACTCGATCATGCGGGCGGCGCGGTTGTAGCCGATCTTCAGCTTGCGCTGGACCGCGGAAATCGAGGCCCGGCGGCTTTCCAGCACGAACTGTACGGCTTCGTCGTAGAGCGCGTCGGTTTCCGCGTCGTCGCCGTCACCACCACCGCTGCCGCCGTCGAAGCCGCTGCCGGCCTCTTCGACGCCATTGAGGATGTCGTCGTTGTATTCCGGTGCGCCGCGCAGTTTCCAGGCTTCCACCACCCGGTGGACCTCATCGTCGGACACGAAGGCGCCATGCACACGGATCGGCAGGCTGGTGCCCGGCGGCATGTAGAGCATGTCACCGTGACCGAGCAATTGCTCGGCGCCACCCTGGTCGATGATGGTCCGCGAGTCGATCTTGCTCGACACCTGGAACGCCATGCGCGTCGGGATGTTGGCCTTGATCAGGCCGGTGATCACGTCCACCGACGGCCGCTGGGTCGCGAGGATCAGGTGGATACCGGCGGCCCGGGCTTTCTGGGCGATACGGGCGATCAGTTCTTCGACCTTCTTGCCGACGATCATCATCATGTCGGCGAATTCGTCGACCACCACGACAATGGTCGGCAGCTTGGTCAGCAGCGGCGCTTCGTCGTGGATGCTTTCGCGGTTGTACAGCGGGTCGCTCAGCGGCGTGCCGGCGTCCTGGGCTTCCTTGACCTTGTGGTTGAAGCCCGACAGGTTACGCACGCCCATCTTGGCCATCAGCTTGTAGCGCCGCTCCATCTCGGCGACGCTCCAGCGCAAGGCGTTGGCGGCGTCCTTCATGTCGGTGACCACTGGGCAAAGCAGGTGTGGAATGCCTTCGTAGATCGACAACTCGAGCATTTTCGGGTCGATCATGATCAGCTTGGCGTCTTCCGGGCCGGACTTGAACAGGATCGACAGAATCATCGCGTTCACACCCACCGACTTACCGGAACCGGTGGTACCGGCCACCAGCAGATGCGGCATCTTCGCCAGGTCGGTGATGACCGGCTTGCCGCCGATATCGTGGCCCAGGGCCAGGGTGACCGGGGATTTCGCGTCGTCGTATTCCGGGGTCGAGAGCACTTCGGAGAAACGCACGATCTGGCGGTCCTCGTTGGGGATCTCGATACCCACGGTGGTCTTGCCCGGGATGACTTCCACCACCCGCACGCTGGTAACCGCGAGCGAACGCGCCAGGTCCTTGGCCAGGTTGGAGATCCGGCTGACCTTGACCCCCGCCGCCGGCTGGATTTCGTAACGGGTAATCACCGGCCCCGGATGGATGGAATCCACCGAGACTTCGACGCCGAATTCCTTGAGCTTGATTTCCAGCAGATGGCCGACGGCCGCCAGGGATTCCGGCGAGTAGTTGAGCTGCTTCTTTTCCGCCGGGTCGAGGATCGAGATCGGCGGCAAGGTGCCTTCCACCGCGCTGTCGACAAACAACGGCGCCTGCTTCTCTTTCTCCACGCGCTTGCTCTGCTGCACCGGTTTGACCGGCGCCGGGGCAATCACCGGCGGGATCTGCTTCTCGCGCTCGGACATGTGCTTACTGAGGGCCTGCTCGCGTTCGATCAGGCGCTCCTTGACCTTGGCCTGCTCGCGTTTGTCGGGAACGCTCGGTGCCACCACTTCGTGAACGCGGTCATCGACCTCACGCAGTTGCGCCACCAGCTGCTTGCGTTCGACCCGGGACGACCACCAGCGATTCATCGCGCCCTGGAACAGTTCGAACAGGTCCAGGGTGATCTTGCCGGTGACGTCCATGACCTTGAACCAGGACAGGTCGGTGAACACCGTCAGGCCGAACAGGAACAAGGCGATGAACAGCAGCGTGCTGCCCTGGATATTCAGGGCGTTTTTCGCCAGGTTGCCGAGGCTTTCGCCCAGGGCACCGCCCGCCCCTGCCGGCAGGCCGAAGGGCTGGTGGAAATGGATATGGGCCAGCGCGGCACCGGACAGCACCAGGAACACCAGGCCGATCAGCCGCCAGGAAAACAGCCAGCCGCTCCATTGCCAGGGTTCGTGGCGCTGGCGGAAGATCTGGTAGGTCTTGATCGCCAGCAACAAGGGGAATACATAGGCGAAATAACCCAGCACCATGAACAGGATGTCGGCGCTGTAGGAACCGGCGGGACCGCCGAAGTTCTGCACGTTATCGATCTTGCTGTTGTGGCTCCAGCCGGGATCGTCCTTGCCATAGGTCAGCAAGGCCATCATCAGGAACAGGCACAACGCGCCGATAGCAATCAGCGCACCTTCCTTGAGGCGATAATGCAGCTGCTGCCGCCAGAGCGGAACGACTGCTTTAGAGGGTGTGGCGGTGGATTTCTTCAAAATGATTCACTGCTTCATTACATAACCGGCATTGTACGGATTTGTCCGCCCGATGCCACGCTGTCACCGCATGGGTGTAGCATAACCGACAGCACTTTTCACGCGGTTCAATTTGAGCACGCATTCTCTTTTGTGACAAAGGCTTATGAGGTGTTTTATGAGCGCAACCAAGCATTCACGCCTGATCATCCTGGGTTCCGGCCCTGCCGGTTACAGTGCGGCGGTTTATGCCGCCCGCGCCAACCTCAAGCCTTTGGTCATTACCGGCCTGCAAGCCGGTGGTCAATTGACCACCACCACCGAAGTCGACAACTGGCCCGGCGACGTCGAAGGCCTGACCGGCCCGGTGCTGATGGAGCGCATGCAGAAACACGCCGAGCGTTTCGACACCGAGATCGTCTATGACCACATTCACACCGCCAAGTTGCAGCAGCGCCCGTTTATCCTCGAGGGCGACAGCGGTATCTATACCTGCGACGCCTTGATTATCGCCACCGGCGCCTCGGCGCAGTACCTTGGCCTGCCATCCGAGGAGGCCTTTGCCGGCAAGGGCGTCTCGGCCTGCGCGACCTGCGACGGGTTCTTCTACCGCAACCAGGTGGTGGCGGTGGTCGGCGGCGGCAATACCGCGGTGGAGGAAGCCCTGTACCTGGCCAATATCGCCAAGGAAGTGCACCTGGTGCACCGTCGGGACAAGCTGCGTGCGGAGAAGATCCTCCAGGACAAGCTGTTCGAGAAAGCCGCCAACGGCAATATCCGCCTGCACTGGAACGAGAACCTCGATGAAGTGCTCGGCGATGCCAGCGGCGTCACCGGCGCCCGCCTGCGCCACAGCGACACCGACGAAACCCGCGAACTGGCGCTGACCGGGGTGTTTATCGCCATCGGCCATAAGCCCAATACCGATCTGTTCGAGGGCCAGTTGAGCATGCACAACGGCTATTTGCGGGTACAGGGCGGCAGCGAGGGCAATGCCACGGCAACGGAAATCCCCGGGGTATTCGCCGCCGGCGATGTCGCCGACCATGTCTATCGCCAGGCCGTCACCTCGGCCGGCGCCGGCTGCATGGCGGCGCTGGATGCCGAGAAATTCCTGGACGATAACTGATGCTGACCTGGTTACAACGCAACTCCCTGACCTTCCCGCCCCTGGCCAAGGCCATGCGCGAACCCAATGGCCTGCTGGCCGCCGGCGGCGACCTGTCCGCCGATCGACTGATCCAGGCCTATCGCCATGGCTGTTTTCCCTGGTTTTCCGAAGGCCAGCCGATCCTCTGGTGGTCGCCGGACCCGCGCACCGTGCTGTTTCCCGATGAATTGCATGTCTCCCGCAGCCTGAACAAGCTGTTGCGCCAGCAACGCTACCAGGTCACCTTCGACCGGGATTTCGCCGCCGTGATCCGCGCCTGCGCCGCCCCACGGACCTATGCCGACGGCACCTGGATCACTGAGGCCATGCAAACCGCCTATCTGCAATTGCATGAGCGCGGTTTTGCCCACTCGGTGGAGGTCTGGGATAACGATGAGTTGGTGGGCGGCCTCTACGGCCTGGCAATGGGCCAGCTGTTTTTCGGCGAGTCCATGTTCAGTCGTGCCGACAACGCCTCGAAATTCGGTTTCGCCACCCTGGTCCGGCACCTCAAGGCCTCGGGGTTCGTCCTGATCGACTGCCAGATGCCCACCGATCACCTGCACAGCCTTGGCGCCCGGGCCATTCCCCGGGAGGACTTCGCCCGCTACCTGGGCGAACATCTGGACCAGCCCAACAGCGCGACCTGGCTGCCCTGACCCACTACGATCAGGTAACCTTCACACAGCACCTAGGCGTCTTTTCCCAGGCTGGCTTACACTTGATTCAACGCAATTGAAAGCTTATTCCGAGGGTCGATCATGACCGAGCTGGCGCGCTTGAAGTTCTATGCCACTCAACCCCACTCTTGCAGCTATCTGCCCGAAGAGCAGGCGACCACGCTGTTCCTCGACCCTAGCCAGCCCATGGACGTGCATGTCTACGCAGACCTGTCGGAAATGGGTTTCCGTCGTAGCGGCGACCACCTGTACCGGCCCCATTGCCAGAACTGCAACGCCTGCGTGCCGGCGCGGATTCCCGTGGCGCAGTTCCTGCCCGATCGCCAGCAGAAACGTATCTTCAAACGCAACGCCGAGCTCAAGGTCAGGGCCGTCAAGCCGGGGTTCAGCGAGGAATACTTCGACCTGTACCAACGCTACATCGAACAACGGCACGCCGATGGCGACATGTTCCCACCCAGTCGTGACCAGTTTTCCACTTTTCTGGTGCGCGACCTGCCGTTCTCACGTTTCTATGAATTCCGCCTGGAGGGGCGCCTGCTGGCCGTGGCCGTCACCGACCTGCTGCCTAACGGACTATCAGCGGTCTACACCTTCTATGAGCCCGCTGAGGAGCGTCGCAGCCTGGGGCGCTACGCTATCCTCTGGCAGATCGGCGAAGCCCGGCGGCTGGGGCTGGAGGCGGTCTACCTCGGCTATTGGATCAAGAACTGCAAGAAGATGAACTACAAGACCCAATATCGACCGATCGAACTGCTGATCAACCAGCGCTGGGTGACGCTCAGTTAGCTCGTCGCCCCCACCGGAATCGAACTGTATTTTCCAGGCCGGTACTAACCCCTTGGCGTGAACCCCCTTTTTCGGGCACAATGCACGCCGCTTTTGCCTGGCGCAGTTGCACCGGGCCATTCACTGGACACCGAGGGCTTTACTGCATGTCGAAAGAAGACAGCTTCGAAATGGAAGGCACTGTCGTCGACACCCTGCCGAATACCATGTTTCGCGTGGAATTGGAAAATGGGCACGTCGTAACCGCGCATATCTCCGGAAAGATGCGCAAGAACTACATTCGTATTCTCACCGGTGACAAAGTGCGCGTCGAGCTGACGCCCTACGACTTGAGCAAAGGGCGCATCACCTACCGCGCCCGCTAAGCAAGTCGATACAAAAACGCCCGGCACTTGCCGGGCGTTTTTGTTTGTGTGCATTTCAGGGAGTGACGCCCCTCTTTTGTGGGAGCCGGCTTGCCGCCCCCACAGGAGACGCAGTGTTTTCAAAATCACAGATACAACAAAGGCGCCAGAAGGCGCCTTTGTTGTGTTTACAGGACCTACATCAAGCCATTTCAGCCGTGGTTTCGAACTCGAAGGTCAGCTCGCCATCCTTCAGATCGATGTGCACCACACCGCCATGGTCGGACAACTCGCCGAACAGGATCTCCTCGGCCAACGGCCGCTTGATCTTGTCCTGGATCAGACGCGCCATCGGGCGTGCGCCCATCGCCGCGTCGTAACCACCTTCCGCCAGCCAGTTGCGCGCCGCATCGGTGACTTCCAGTTGCACACGCTTGTCTTCCAGCTGCGCCTGAAGCTCGGTAAGGAACTTGTCCACCACGCTCTTGATCACCTCATGGCTGAGGCGACCAAACTGGATAATGGTGTCCAGACGGTTGCGGAACTCCGGCGTGAAGCTCTTCTTGATCACTTCCATCGCATCGGACGAGTGGTCCTGATGCGTGAAGCCAATCGACGCACGTGCCGCGGTTTCGGCACCGGCGTTGGTGGTCATGATCACGATCACATTGCGGAAGTCCGCCTTGCGCCCGTTGTTGTCGGTCAGGGTCCCGTGGTCCATCACCTGCAGCAGCAGGTTGAAGACTTCCGGGTGGGCCTTCTCGATTTCATCGAGCAGCAGCACGCAATGCGGTTGTTTGGTGATGGCCTCGGTCAGCAGGCCGCCCTGGTCGAAACCGACATAACCCGGAGGCGCACCGATCAGACGCGAAACGGTGTGGCGCTCCATGTACTCGGACATGTCGAAACGCACCAGTTCGATCCCCATCGCCTTGGCCAACTGCCGCGCCGCTTCGGTCTTGCCGACGCCGGTGGGACCGGCGAACAGGAACGAACCGACCGGTTTGTCCGGCGACTTCAAGCCGGCACGGGACAGCTTGATGGCGGTCGACAGCGAATCGATGGCCGCATCCTGACCGAACACGGTCAGTTTCAGGTCGCGCTCCAGGTTACGCAGCAGTTCCTTGTCGGAGCTGGTGACGTGTTTTGGCGGAATCCGCGCGATCTTCGCCACGATGTCCTCGACCTGAGGCACCTCGATGCGTTTGACCCGTTTCTCGATCGGTTGCAGGCGCTGATAGGCACCGGCCTCGTCGATCACGTCGATGGCCTTGTCCGGCATGTGCCGATCATTGATATAACGCGACGCCAGTTCGGCGGCGGCGCGCAAGGCCTCGTCGCTGTACTCGATATTGTGGTGCTGCTCGAAACGCCCTTTCAGGCCGCGCAGGATACCGATGGTGTCTTCCACCGAAGGCTCGGACACGTCGACCTTCTGGAAGCGCCGCGCCAAAGCCCGGTCCTTCTCGAAGATGCCACGAAATTCCTGGAAGGTGGTCGAACCGATGCAGCGGATATCACCCGAGGAGAGCAACGGCTTGAGCAGGTTCGAGGCATCCATGACGCCGCCGGAAGCGGCACCCGCACCGATGATGGTGTGGATTTCGTCGATGAACAGGATCGCCTGCGGACGTTTTTTCAACTCGCCGAGCAACGCCTTGAAGCGCTTCTCGAAATCGCCGCGGTATTTGGTACCGGCCAGCAGTGCACCGAGGTCAAGGGAGTAGACCACGCTGTTGGCCAGCAGGTCCGGCACCTGGTTGTCGACGATGCGCTTGGCCAGGCCTTCGGCGATGGCCGTCTTGCCCACGCCCGCCTCGCCCACCAGCAGCGGGTTGTTCTTGCGCCGGCGCGCCAGGATCTGCGCCACGCGCTCGACTTCCAACTCACGCCCGACCAGCGGATCGATACGACCCTGGCGCGCCAGTTCGTTCAGATTGCTGGCATAAGCGTCCAGTGGATTGCCTGAAGATGAAGACTCACCGCCCTCTTCGTCCTGCATATCTTGCTCGCCTTCGGAGTGATCGCCGTGCCCGGGCACCTTGGAGATGCCATGGGCGATGTAGTTGACGACATCGATACGTGCAACGCTTTGCTGCTTGAGCAGGAAGACCGCCTGGCTTTCCTGCTCGCTGAAGATCGCGACCAGCACGTTGGCGCCCGTCACTTCACGTTTACCGGAACTCTGCACATGGAAGACAGCACGTTGCAGGACACGCTGAAAGCCCAGAGTCGGCTGGGTTTCGCGATCCTCATCATGGACGGGGATCAGCGGCGTGGTGGAGTCGATGAACTCCTGCAGATCGTGCTTGAGTTTATCGAGATTGGCGCCACAGGCACGCAGGACGGTGGCGGCAGCCTCATTATCCAAAAGGGCCAGCAGCAGGTGCTCGACGGTCATGAATTCATGACGCTTCGAGCGAGCCTCCTTGAAGGCAAGATTGAGGGTGACTTCGAGTTCGCGGTTTAACATAGTTCACCTCATACCCAAGTGGTCGGCATTAACCGTCCTTCTCGATTTCACAGAGTAGCGGATGCTGGCTTTCCCTGGCGTACTGATTGACCTGCATGGCCTTGGTCTCGGCGATGTCGCGGGTAAACACTCCACATACTGCCCGTCCTTCTGTGTGGACGGCCAGCATGACCTTGGTCGCCAGCTCGCGATTCAGGTTAAAAAACACCTCGAGCACTTCGACGACGAAATCCATCGGTGTGTAGTCATCATTGAACAAAACCACCTTGTACATCGGTGGCGCCTGCAACGCGGGCTTGGATTCCTGTACAGCAATACCCGCTGAATCGTCGTCGTGGGAATCCGGGCGATCCTGATTGAATGTTAGTCGAATCTGGCTGATTGCATGCATGGAAAGAAAGGTTCGTCAGTTGAGCAATTGCAGTGATGGGGGCACTTCGGACAGATTTCAACACTGGCCGTCGCGTCACCTTGACTATCGGCAAAACGGTGTTACAACCAATAGAGCCCACATTGGGTAATAAAGGTCCATACCGTCAACCGTTTTTCTGGTTCACGCAGTGAAGGATGAACTGGATGATACTCCAGTGATGGGGTCGTTTGCAGAGGGATATGAGCATGCTGAGTGGTAAAGTCAAGTGGTTCAACAATGCCAAGGGCTACGGCTTCATCATTGAAGAAGGCAAGAGTGAAGACCTGTTCGCCCATTACTCGGCCATCCAGATGGATGGCTACAAAACCCTTAAGGCTGGCCAGGCAGTAAGCTTTGAGATCATCCAGGGTCCCAAGGGGCTGCATGCGGTCAACATCCGGCAACTGGTCACCGCTGCCGCACCTGTTGCCAAACCGCAGAATGCTGCGACACAAGCCCCCGCCGTAACCGCCAGAGCCTGAAAGCCACACGCTTTCAGATAGAGAAACGCCCGGTCCAATCACTTGGGCCGGGCGTTTTCGTTTACCGTCGGTCAGCCTACATGTGCTTGATCAGCGCATCGCCAAAGCCGGAAGACGACACCAGCGTCGCACCGTCCATCAGACGCTCGAAATCATAGGTCACGGTTTTCGCGCCGATGGCGCCATTGGTGCCCTTGATGATCAGGTCGGCCGCTTCGATCCAGCCCATGTGCCGCAGCATCATTTCCGCGGACAGGATCAGCGATCCGGGATTGACCTGGTCCTTGCCCGCGTACTTGGGCGCGGTGCCGTGGGTCGCTTCGAACATTGCCACGGTGTCGGACAGGTTGGCCCCCGGCGCGATACCGATACCGCCCACTTCGGCGGCCAGGGCGTCGGACAGATAGTCGCCGTTCAGGTTCAGGGTCGCGATCACGTCATACTCCGCCGGACGCAGCAGGATCTGCTGGAGCATGGCATCGGCGATGGCGTCCTTGACCACCACGTTGCGGCCGGTTTTCGGGTTCTTGAACTGCATCCACGGGCCGCCGTCGAGCAGGGTCGCGCCGAACTCCTCGGCCGCCACTTCATAGGCCCACTCCTTGAAGGCACCTTCGGTGAACTTCATGATGTTGCCTTTATGCACGATGGTCAGCGACTTGCGATCGTTGTCGACGACATATTGCAGGGCCTTGCGCGCCAGTCGCTTGGTGCCCTCTTTGGACACCGGCTTGATGCCGATCCCGCAGTCCTGGTCGAAACGAATCTTGGTGACACCCATTTCTTCCTTCAGGAACTTGATGACCTTGATCGCTTCCGGCGAACCGGCCTTCCATTCGATACCGGCATAGATATCTTCGGAGTTCTCACGGAAGATCGTCATATCAACGTCGCCGGGCTTCTTCACCGGGCTGGGCACGCCTTCGAACCAGCGCACCGGACGCAGGCAGACATACAGGTCGAGCTGCTGACGCAGGGCCACGTTCAGCGAACGGATGCCGCCGCCCACCGGTGTGGTCAGCGGCCCCTTGATGGAAACCACATAATCCTTGACCGCATCCAGGGTTTCCTGGGGCAGCCAGGTGTCCTGGTCATAGACCTGGGTGGCCTTCTCGCCGGCAAAGACTTCCATCCAGGAAATCTTGCGCTTGCCGCCGTAGGCCTTGTGTACCGCCGCATCGACGACCTTGATCATCACCGGGCTGATATCGACGCCAATACCATCGCCTTCGATGAAGGGGATGATCGGGTTGTCAGGAACATTGAGAGAATGGTCTGGATTGACGGTGATTTTTTCGCCGACGGCCGGAACCTGAATCTTCTTGTATCCCATGTTGAACTCCATCTATGGATTGAACATCTGGCTGCGTTCGAGCGTACCCCAGGTGCTTGCCCGTGGGAACCTCACACCCGACTCATCTGCCGCGAAAAACCTCGATTTCGCGGCCTACAAGCTTGAAAGCAAAGGTAAAAGCGCCAAAGTCGAGCACTGCTTGCGACACCTCGCCGCAGGGTGCCCTGCGACCTTTAGACCAATGGACGAGTGTAGTCGCTTATGAAGCATCGGCGTTTTGCCAGCAACCTATGTATAATCGCGCCGCTGACCATGGAGTCACGACGGCCGACCTCTCTACAACGAGACTTTCCGCCTGAAAAAGCCGGGTTGTTATCGCAATCCGACCGCTTGACGCTCGACTGATGCACCCAACATCACCGCGCGCGAAGAAACCTCGACATTCGGCTCATGGATGACTTTTGAACGAACGCGCTTACCCGGCGCATCTCGAGTTTCTGCGCATGCTTTAGCAAAGAAGAGAGTTAATCCGAATATGCCCAACCGTTCGAAGATCATCTACACCTTCACCGACGAAGCCCCTGCCCTCGCCACCTATTCACTGTTGCCTATCGTAGAGGCCTTTACCGCTTCGGCTGATATCGCCGTGGAAACCCGTGATATCTCGCTGGCCGGCCGCATTCTCGCAAGCTTCCCTGAACAACTGGGCGCCAAGGCCGTGCCGGACCACCTCGCCGAACTGGGCGAGCTGGCTATCACCCCCGAAGCCAACATCATCAAGCTGCCGAACATCAGCGCCTCGGTTCCACAACTGCAGGCCGCGATCAAGGAACTGCAAGCCCAGGGTTTCAACATCCCGGACTACCCGGAAACCGTCAGCACCGACGCCGAGAAAGACGCTCGCGCCCGTTACGACAAGATCAAGGGCAGCGCCGTGAACCCGGTCCTGCGCGAAGGCAACTCCGACCGCCGCGCGCCGCTGTCGGTCAAGAACTATGCCCGCAAGCACCCGCACAAGATGGGCGCCTGGGCTGCCGACTCCAAGTCCCACGTCGCTCACATGAGCACCGGTGACTTCTACGGCAGCGAAAAAGCCGCACTGATCGACGCTGCCGGCAGCGTCAAGATCGAGCTGATCGCCCAGGATGGCACTGCCAGCGTCCTGAAAGAGAAGACCAGCGTACAAGCCGGTGAGATCCTCGACTGCGCCGTGCTGAGCAAGAACGCCCTGCGCAGCTTCATCGCCGCCGAAATCGAAGACGCCAAGCAACAAGGCGTGCTGCTGTCGGTTCACCTGAAAGCCACCATGATGAAGGTCTCCGACCCGATCATGTTCGGCCAGATCGTTGCCGAGTTCTATAAAGACGCCCTGGCCAAGCACGCTGACGTGCTGGAGCAGATCGGCTTCAACCTGAACAACGGCATCGGCGACCTGTACGCCCGCATCAAGGCCCTGCCGGCCGAGCAGCAGGCGCAGATCGAAGCCGACATCCAGGCGGTCTACGCTGCCCGTCCGTCGTTGGCCATGGTCAACTCCGACAAAGGCATCACCAACCTGCACGTGCCGAGCGACGTCATCGTCGACGCCTCGATGCCAGCGATGATCCGTGACTCCGGCAAGATGTGGGGCACCGACGGCCAGCTGCACGACACCAAGGCGGTGATCCCGGATCGCTGCTACGCCACCATCTACCAGGCGGTGATCGAAGACTGCAAGCAACACGGCGCCTTCGACCCAACCACCATGGGCAGCGTGCCGAACGTCGGCCTGATGGCGAAGAAAGCCGAAGAGTACGGTTCCCACGACAAGACCTTCCAGATCAAGACCGACGGCGTGGTTCGGGTGACCGACAGCACCGGTCGTACCCTGCTGGAACAGACCGTGGAAGCCGGCGACATCTTCCGTATGTGCCAGACCAAGGACGCGCCGATCCAGGACTGGGTCAAGCTGGCCGTCAACCGTGCCCGCGCCAGCAGCACTCCAGCGATTTTCTGGCTGGACCCAATGCGCGCCCACGACGGCGTGGTCATCGAGAAGGTCCAGACCTACCTCAAGGACCACGACACCACCGGCCTGGATATCCAGATCATGTCGCCGGTCGACGCGATGAAGTACACCCTGGACCGCACCCGCGCCGGCAAGGACACCATCTCGGTGACCGGTAACGTGCTGCGCGACTACCTGACCGACCTGTTCCCGATCATGGAACTGGGCACCAGCGCCAAGATGCTGTCGATCGTGCCGCTGATGAACGGCGGTGGCCTGTTCGAAACCGGCGCCGGCGGTTCGGCACCGAAACACGTGCAGCAACTGGTGGAAGAGAACTTCCTGCGCTGGGACTCCCTGGGTGAATTCCTGGCCCTGGCCGCGTCCCTGGAACACCTGGGCGTGACCTACAACAACCCGAAAGCCCTGGTGCTGTCGAAGACCCTGGACCAGGCCACTGGCCAGTTCCTCGACAACAACAAGTCGCCATCGCGTAAAGTCGGCAACATCGACAACCGCGGCAGCCACTTCTACCTGGCGCTGTACTGGGCCCAGGCCCTGGCCGCCCAGAGCGAAGACACTGCGCTGCAAGGCCAGTTCACCCAGCTGGCCAAGACCCTGGCCGAGAACGAGGCGACCATCGTTGCCGAGCTCAACGCCGTACAGGGCAAGCCAGTGGACATCGGCGGCTACTACCACGCCGACGCCGAGCTGATCAGCAAGGCCATGCGTCCGAGCGCAACCCTCAACGCGGCGATTGCCGCGCTGGTGTAAGCTCCTCGGCAGTACCACAAGCCCCGGCCCAGTGCCGGGGTTTGTGTTTTCACAACCAGAGAAACTACCCTATGGAATGGCAACCCCACATCACCGTCGCCACTGTCGTCGAAGACAACGGTCGCTTTCTCTTCACCGAAGAGTGCTACGAAGCAGCAACGGTCCTCAACCAGCCCGCCGGTCACCTGGACCCGAATGAAAGCCTCAGCGAGGCCGCCATCCGCGAAACCCTCGAGGAAACCGGCTGGGAGGTGGAACTGACCGGCGTCGTCGGCATCTACCTGTATACCGCCCCGAGCAACGGCGTGACCTACCAGCGCGTCTGCTTTGCCGGCAAAGCGCTCAAGCACCGCCCGGACTACCCACTGGACCACGGCATCATCGGCCCACGCTGGCTGACCCGCGACGAATTGCTGGCCCTGCGCCCGCAATGGCGCAGCGAGCTGATCATCCGCTGCCTGGACGATTATCTGGCCGGTCCCCTGCACAGTCTCGAGCTGATCCGCCCTTCTCTTTAGCCTTGCGGGCCCGGGCCTGTTAGAATCGCGTCCTTTTTCGAAGACACTCATTGAATCCCTATGCGTGATCCAGCTGCCACCGCCCCAGAAAACCTGCGCGTCATCGTCGGCATGTCCGGCGGCGTAGACTCTTCCGTTTCCGCCGTACTGCTGATGGAGCAGGGTTACCAGGTGGAAGGCCTGTTCATGAAGAACTGGGAAGAAGACGACGGAACGGAGTACTGCACCGCCATGGACGACCTGGCGGACGCCCAGGCCGTGTGCGACAAGATCGGCATCAAGCTGCACACCGCCAACTTCGCCGCCGAATACTGGGACAACGTGTTCGAACACTTCCTGGCCGAATACAAGGCCGGACGCACGCCGAACCCGGACATCCTCTGCAACCGCGAAATCAAGTTCAAGGCGTTCCTCGACTACGCCCTGATGCTGGGTGCCGACCTGATTGCCACCGGCCATTACGTACGTCGCCGCGACATCGACGGCCGCACCGAACTGCTCAAGGGCCTGGACCCGAATAAGGACCAGAGCTACTTCCTCCACGCCGTCGGCGGCGAACAGATCGCCAAGACCCTGTTCCCGGTCGGTGAACTGGAAAAGCCCGCAGTACGCGCCATTGCCGAGAAACACGAACTGGCCACGGCGAAGAAGAAGGACTCCACCGGTATCTGCTTTATCGGCGAACGGCGCTTCAGCGACTTCCTCAAGCAGTACCTGCCGGCCCAACCGGGTGAGATCAAGACCACCGAAGGCGAAGTCATCGGTCGTCACCACGGCCTGATGTACCACACCATCGGCCAGCGCCAGGGCCTGGGCATCGGCGGCCTGAAGGACGCCGGCGACGAGCCCTGGTACGTGCTGCTCAAGGACCTGGAACACAACGAACTGATCGTCGGCCAGGGCAACGAGCACCCGTGGCTGTTTTCCCGCGCCCTGCTCGCCTCCGAGATCTACTGGGTCAACCCGGTGGACCTGAGCGTGCCGCGCAAGCTGACGGCCAAGGTTCGTTATCGCCAAAGCGACCAGTCCTGCACCCTGGAACAGACCGAAAACGGCTATCGCGCCGTGTTCGATGAACCCCAGCGCGCGGTGACCCCGGGGCAGTCCGTGGTGTTCTACGACGGTGAGGTCTGCCTCGGTGGCGGCGTGATCGAAGTCGCCGAGCCCTGGACCTTCAAGGAACAGCGCCCATGAGCCCGACCCAGGAGCAACTGACGGCGCTGGGCGGTGTGTTTCTCGCCGCGGTGCTGGTGGACAAGATCGCCAAGAGCGGCCAGTCCAGCGAAGCCGGCCTGAGCTGCATGCTCAACAGCCTGCTGGTGCGCGACCCCAAGGACACCCTGGAAGTCTATGGTGGCGACGACCTCCAACTGCGCGACGGCTACCGCGCGCTGATCGGTGCCCTGGAGCGCGACCCCAGCGCCCTGCAACGCGAACCGCTGCGCTACGCCCTGTCGATGCTCGGCCTCGAGCGCCAGTTGGCCAAGCGTGATGACTTGCTGGAGATCATCGGCAAGCGCCTGCCGCAGATCCAGTCCCAGGTCGAGCATTTCGGCCCGTCCCACGAAAACGTCGTGGCTGCCTGCGGCGCCCTCTACCAGGACACCCTGAGCACCCTGCGCCAGCGTATCCAGGTGCACGGCGACATGCGCAACCTGCAACAACCGAGCAACGCCTCGAAGATCCGCGCCCTGCTCCTGGCCGGTATCCGCTCGGCGCGCCTGTGGCGACAACTGGGTGGCCATCGCTGGCAACTGGTGGTCAGCCGGCGCAAGCTGCTCAAGGAACTCTACCCGCTGATGCACAGCGCCTAGGCGCCGTTATCCGCGAAAAGCGCAAGACGCCGGTCGGTTGGCAACAGACCGGCGAGTATTTTCATGTATGATACGCGCCCCATTTCGTTGCCCGACTGTCCGAGAACACCCCATGCAGCTTTCTTCGCTCACTGCGGTTTCCCCTGTTGACGGCCGCTACGCCGGCAAAACCCAGGCCCTGCGCCCAATTTTCAGCGAATACGGCCTGATCCGTGCACGCGTGCTGGTGGAAGTGCGCTGGCTCCAGCGCCTGGCCGCCCACGCCCAGATCAGCGAAGTTCCGGCCTTTTCCGCCGAAGCCAACGCGGTCTTGAACACCCTCTCCGAGAACTTTTCCCTGGAACACGCCGAGCGTGTGAAGGAGATCGAGCGCACCACCAACCACGACGTCAAAGCCATTGAGTACCTGCTCAAGGAACAGGCCGCCAAGCTGCCTGAACTGGCCAACGTCAGCGAATTCATCCACTTCGCCTGCACCAGCGAGGACATCAACAACCTGTCCCACGCCCTGATGCTGCGCGAAGGCCGTGACGACGTGCTGCTGCCGCTGATGCGCCAGATCGCCGAATCCATCCGCGAACTGGCCCAGCGCTTCGCCGCCGTGCCGATGCTCTCGCGCACCCACGGCCAGCCGGCCTCGCCGACCACCCTGGGCAAGGAACTGGCGAACGTCGTCTACCGCCTGGAGCGCCAGATCGCCCAGGTCGCCGCCGTGCCGCTGCTGGGCAAGATCAACGGTGCCGTGGGCAACTACAACGCCCACCTGTCGGCCTACCCGCAGATCGACTGGGAAGAAAACGCCCGCGCCTTTATCGAAGACGAGCTGGGCCTGGGCTTCAACCCCTACACCACCCAGATCGAGCCGCACGACTACATTGCCGAGCTGTTCGACGCGATCGCGCGCTTCAACACCATCCTGATCGACTTCGACCGCGATATCTGGGGCTACATCTCCCTGGGCTACTTCAAGCAGCGCACCATTGCCGGCGAAATCGGTTCCTCGACCATGCCGCACAAGGTCAACCCGATCGACTTCGAAAACTCCGAAGGCAACCTGGGTATCGCCAACGCGCTGTTCCAGCACCTGGCCAGCAAGCTGCCGATCTCCCGCTGGCAGCGTGACCTGACCGACTCCACCGTGCTGCGCAACCTCGGTGTCGGCTTCGCCCACAGCGTCATTGCTTACGAAGCCAGCCTCAAGGGCATCAGCAAGCTGGAGCTCAACGAGCAGAAAATCGCCGCCGACCTGGACGCCTGCTGGGAAGTCCTGGCCGAGCCGATCCAGACCGTCATGCGTCGCTACAACATCGAAAACCCGTACGAAAAACTGAAAGAACTGACCCGCGGCAAGGGCATCAGCCCCGAAGCGCTGCAGACTTTCATCGACGGCCTCGAAATGCCCGCGGACGCCAAGGCCGAGCTGAAAAAGCTCACCCCGGCCAACTACATCGGCAACGCCGTGGCCCAGGCCCAGCGTATCTGATCGCGCCGTACCCGCTCTGAACGCCCGGCTGAGCCGGGCGTTTTTATTCCAGCCTTAAAAATGCTTTTTTTCAATAGGTTACACATGAATCCTGATACTCCTCTGCAACTTCTGGGCGGCATCACCGCCCGGGAATTCCTGCGTGACTACTGGCAGAAGAAACCCCTGCTGATCCGACAGGCCATTCCGGATTTCGAAAGCCCGATCGACGCCGACGAGCTGGCCGGCCTGGCCCTGGAAGAAGAAGTCGAATCGCGCCTGATCATCGAGCACGGCGAACGCCCCTGGGAACTGCGCCGCGGCCCGTTCGCCGAAGACGCCTTCAGCCAACTGCCGGAGCGTGAGTGGACCCTGCTGGTGCAGGCCGTGGATCAGTTCGTCCCGGAAGTCGCCGAACTGCTGGAGCACTTCCGCTTCCTGCCGAGCTGGCGCATCGACGACGTGATGATCAGCTTTGCCGCGCCCGGCGGCAGCGTCGGTCCGCACTTCGACAACTACGATGTGTTCCTGCTCCAGGGCCACGGCAAGCGCAACTGGAAAATCGGCCAGATGTGCGATTCCGCCAGCCCGCTGCTGGAACACGCCGACCTGCGCATCCTCGCCGAATTCGAGGAAACCGCCGAGTGGACCCTGGAACCCGGCGACATGCTCTACCTGCCACCGCGCCTGGCCCATTGCGGCGTGGCCGTGGATGACTGCATGACCTATTCGGTCGGCTTCCGCGCACCGAGCGCCGCCGAAGTGCTGACCCACTTCACCGACTTCCTCGCCCAGTTCCTGCCGGACGAAGAACGCTACACCGATGCCGACGCGCAACCGGTGGCTGACCCGCACCAGATCCAGCACGACGCCCTCGACCGCCTGAAAAGCCTGCTGGCCGAGCATATGAGCGACGAACGCCTGCTGCTGACCTGGTTCGGCCAGTTCATGACCGAGCCGCGTTATCCGGAACTGGTGGTGGGCCCGGAACTCGAAGAAGAAGACCTGCTCAGCGGCCTGCAGGATGGCGCGATCCTGATCCGCAACCCGAGCGCGCGCCTGGCCTGGTCCGAAGTCGACGACGACCTGCTGCTGTTCGCCAGCGGACAGAGCCGCCTGTTGCCAGGCAAACTGCGCGAGCTGTTGAAAATGATCTGTGCGGCCGATGCGCTGCACGCGGATAATCTGGCGCCATGGTTGGCCGATGAAGACGGCCGCAGCCTGCTGTGTCAGCTGGTCAAACAAGGAAGCCTGGGATTTGCCGATGAATAGAATTCACGTACGTGTCGCGGACTGGCAAAAGGATAACGCCGAGATTCGGCGCATTCGTGAGTCAGTGTTTATTGCCGAGCAGTCGGTTCCGCCGGAGCTGGAGTGGGACGCCGATGACAGTGGCGCCGTGCACTTCCTGGCCGTCGAGGGGGACTTCCCGATCGGCACCGCCCGGCTGTTGCCGGACGGCCATATCGGCCGGGTCTCGGTCCTCAAGGACTGGCGCGGGCTGAAGGTCGGTGACGCGCTGATGCAGGCGGTGATCGGCGAGGCCGAGAAACGTGGCCTCAAGCAACAGATGCTCAGTGCCCAGGTCCAGGCGACCCGGTTCTATGAGCGCCTGGGGTTCAGCATCGTCAGCGAGGAGTTTCTCGAAGCCGGGATTCCCCACGTCGACATGGTGCGCCACTCGGTTTAAAAGCCGGTGCTGCTGCGCAGCCATTCGCGGGCAAGCTCCGCTCCCACAATGTCCGTGCCCACTCACCCATCCTCGGTGTTGCATGGACCCTGTGGGAGCGGAGCTTGCCCGCGAAGACGCCAGCAAGAACACCGCAGAACGCCCCGCCATCCCCGATGCCGGGGCGTTTTGCCGTCCGCGATTCAACTTGACCCACCAATGGCCGAGAAACTGTCAAACTCAACCCATTGCCCAGTCCAACGCGGAGATAACGGACATGTCCCTACGCACCCTGCTCACCGGCCTGCTACTGAGCTGCACCCTCAGCGCCCAGGCCGCCACCGAAATCATTCCCCTGAACTACCGCACCAGCGCCGACCTGCTGCCGGTAGCCCAGGACTTTCTCGGCAAGGACGGCAAGGCCAGCGCCTACCAGAACCAACTGATCGTCAATGCGGAACCTTCCAAGATCAAGGAACTGCGTGACTTCCTCGGCCAACTCGACACCCCGGCCAAGCGCCTGCTGATCAGCGTCGACACCAGCGAAAACAACGACCAGAACAACGGCTACACGATCAACGGCCAGAACCAGACCCGCGTCATCAACTATGGCACCGCCAGTCGCGACGGCGGCATCCAGCAGGTGCAGACCGTCGAAGGCACCCCGGCGCTGATCCAGGTCGGCCAGAGCGTACCGCTGACCACCGCCATCAGCACCAACCAGACCCAGGGTAACGGCTCGAACCAGAATCAGAACCCCAATCAACAGCCCCTGACGCAGATCCAGAGCCAATACCGCAACGTGACCCAGGGTTTCTACGTCACCGCCAGCGTCACCGGCGACATCGTTCACCTGTCCATCAGTACCAATCGTGACCGGATCAGCCAGGAGCGTCAGGATGTAGTGAACGTGCAAAGCACCGACACAACCGTCAGCGGGCGCCTGGGCGAGTGGATCACCCTGGCCGGCGTCAATGGCCAGAGCCAGGCCGACCGACAGGCGCTAACCCGCAGCTACTCGACCTCTGGGCGTAACGACATGACTTTGCGGGTGAAAGTCGACAGCCTGGACTAAAGCACCAAAAACTGACCGACGAGTCGTATTAGACTAAAGATGTAGTGCCTGAAAAAAAGCACTACAAAATGTTTGACGAGCCAAAAAACCGAAGGCATGATGGCCTCGCTCCCGCTAATCAGGGGCCCTGGCAAGGGCCTTCGGATCGCCGCTCTAACCTACCCACCTGAGCCGATTCGTGTCTGTACCGCCCACAAGGCGCGTTTGACGAGGTTGCGACTGGAACGAAGTTGTCCCGAGGGACGGAAGCGTAATAGGTAGAACGGCAAGATCCCTGAAGTCCGCACAAAGGCCCACGATGCCCCAATGCGCCCGACGGCTCGCCCTCGCCTCGCTCACTTCCCCCTTGAGCCCATCGTTCAATCGTCGCCTTCCCCGCCGAACCGCACCTGAGCGCCTAAGCTTCTGGTCAGCGAGCAGCCGTTTGCCCAAGCCTTCCCTTGAGCATTCGGCGGAGCAAGGAATTCTCCACCTAAGACCTATGCGACGAGGTTTATCTCCATGGCACTGACACGCGAACAGCAAATTGCAGCCCTTGAAAAAGACTGGGCTGAAAACCCGCGCTGGAAAGGCGTGACACGCACTTACTCCGCCGCTGACGTGGTCCGCCTGCGTGGCTCGGTTCAACCTGAGCACACCCTGGCCCGCATGGGCGCCGAGAAACTGTGGAACCTGGTGACCCAGGGCGCCAAGCCGTCCTTCCGTCCGGACAAGGATTTCGTCAACTGCATGGGCGCCCTGACCGGCGGCCAGGCCGTGCAACAAGTCAAGGCCGGTATCCAGGCAATCTACCTGTCGGGCTGGCAAGTGGCCGCGGACAACAACTCCGCAGAATCCATGTACCCCGACCAGTCGCTGTACCCGGTGGACTCCGTGCCGACCGTGGTCAAGCGCATCAACAACTCGTTCCGTCGCGCCGACCAGATCCAGTGGAAAGCCGGCAAGAACCCGGGCGATGAAGGCTACATCGACTACTTCGCACCCATCGTGGCCGACGCCGAAGCCGGTTTCGGCGGCGTGCTGAACGCCTACGAGCTGATGAAGAGCATGATCGAAGCGGGCGCCGCCGGCGTGCACTTCGAAGACCAGCTGGCTTCCGTGAAGAAATGCGGCCACATGGGCGGCAAGGTACTGGTACCGACCCAGGAAGCCGTGCAGAAGCTGACCGCTGCTCGCCTGGCCGCCGACGTTGCCGGTACGCCGACCATCATCCTGGCCCGTACCGACGCCAACGCCGCCGACCTGCTGACTTCGGATTGCGATCCGTACGACCAGCCGTTCGTGACTGGCGAACGCACCCAGGAAGGTTTCTATAAAGTCCGCGCCGGCCTCGACCAGGCCATCGCCCGCGGCCTGGCCTACGCGCCGTACGCCGACCTGATCTGGTGTGAAACCGCCAAGCCGGACCTGGACGAAGCCCGTCGCTTCGCCGAGGCCATCAAGAAGGAATACCCGGACCAGCTGCTGTCCTACAACTGCTCGCCTTCCTTCAACTGGAAGAAGAACCTGGACGACGCGACCATCGCCAAGTTCCAGCGCGAACTGTCGGCCATGGGCTACAAGCACCAGTTCATTACCCTGGCGGGTATCCACAACATGTGGCACAGCATGTTCAACCTGGCGCACGACTACGCCCGCAACGACATGACCGCCTACGTGAAACTGCAGGAGCAGGAATTCGCTGACGCTGCCAAGGGTTACACCTTCGTCGCGCACCAGCAGGAAGTCGGTACCGGCTACTTCGACGACATGACCACCGTGATCCAGGGCGGCTCGTCCTCGGTGACCGCGCTGACCGGTTCGACCGAAGAAGAGCAGTTCCACTGAGTAAGCGAGCAAGCGGCCATTCCAGAGCGAAGCAGAACTAACTGGAATGCCTGAAGACCTGACGCCCCGACTGGTTCGGGGCGTTTTTTTGCCTGTCGCCTACAGACTCGCCACCGCACTTTGTAGGAGCAGGGCTTGCCCGCGAAGGCGGCCGGATGAGCGGCGCAGAACTCAGGGGCCTCTTCGCGGGCAAGCCCTGCTCCTACAGGAATGCGTTCGCCGTGACGATGCAAAACATTGATCCAGAGCGGTATCAATTGCGACAAAAAGCGCTAAAACGACGCGCGATGCAACTTTCATCGCGCCGGCGTTTAAAGCCACTACACTTCCCTTCGCGGGCGACCACCAGCATTGGAGCGACCTAGATGATATCAATTATCATTCAATATTCACTTCGTTCATTACAATGCGGATAAAACATAATTAACAAAAAGGCCCCTAATGCCCACAGTACATGGCCTGCAAGCCATCGAGACCTCTACATGTCCTTATTCCAGCCAATAATTTCGCTATAGAAAATTTACTTGCCCGGTGTTTAGCCATAAAATCACCGGGATAGATTGCACTGCGACATATCGTCACTGCTTTTACTTCTTTATCACGCTCAGAGACCCTTGCGCTCTGTTAAGGATTACCCGCATGACCGAAGCGACCGGACTCATGGCCCACAACTGGGGCTTTGCTATTTTCCTGCTCGGCGTCGTCGGCCTCTGCGCCTTCATGCTCGGTCTTTCCAGCCTTCTCGGGTCAAAAGCCTGGGGACGCAGCAAAAACGAACCGTTCGAGTCCGGCATGCTACCCACCGGTAGCGCCCGCTTGCGGCTCTCCGCCAAATTCTATCTGGTCGCGATGCTGTTCGTGATCTTCGATATCGAAGCCCTCTTTCTCTTTGCATGGTCTGTGTCCGTCCGCGAAAGCGGCTGGACCGGATTCGTCGAAGCTCTCGTTTTCATAGCAATTCTGTTGGCAGGTCTTGTCTACCTTTACCGAGTGGGGGCGCTTGATTGGGCTCCGCAAGCTCGTCAGAAGCGGCAGGCGAAGCTGAAACAATGAGGCTTTGGCAATGCAATACAATCTCACTCGAATCGACCCGGATGCGCCTAACGAGCAGTACCCGATCGGCCAACGGGAAACCGTTTCCGATCCGTTAGAAGATCAAGTCCACAAAAACATCTACATGGGCAAGCTGGAAGACGTGCTGAACGGCGCGGTCAACTGGGGGCGCAAAAACTCCCTGTGGCCGTACAACTTCGGCTTGTCGTGCTGCTATGTGGAAATGACCACCGCCTTCACGGCGCCCCACGACATCGCCCGCTTCGGCGCCGAAGTTATCCGGGCATCGCCGCGCCAGGCGGATTTCATGGTTATTGCCGGCACCTGCTTCATCAAGATGGCGCCGATCATCCAGCGCCTCTACGAGCAAATGCTCGAGCCGAAGTGGGTCATCTCCATGGGTTCGTGCGCCAACTCCGGTGGCATGTACGACATCTACTCCGTGGTTCAAGGGGTGGACAAGTTCCTGCCCGTGGACGTCTACGTGCCTGGCTGCCCGCCCCGCCCCGAGGCTTTCCTGCAAGGCTTGATGCTGTTGCAGGAGTCGATTGGCCAGGAGCGTCGCCCACTTTCCTGGGTCGTCGGTGATCAAGGCGTATATCGCGCCGAGATGCCGTCGCAAAAGGAACAGCGCCGCGAACAGCGTATCCAGGTCACCAACCTGCGCAGCCCTGACGAAGTCTGATCCAGATCCGCTCTGTAAAAAGAAACGAGAAGCTGGCTTCATTCTTTACGTTGACCCAAAGCGATAAGAAACCATGACTACAGGCAGTGCTCTGTACATCCCGCCTTACAAGGCTGACGACCAGGATGTGGTCGTCGAACTGAACAACCGTTTCGGCCCCGAGGCCTTTACCGCCCAGGCCACCCGCACCGGCATGCCGGTGCTGTGGGTGACCCGGGCCAAGCTCGTCGAAGTCCTGACCTTCCTGCGCAACCTGCCCAAGCCGTACGTCATGCTCTATGACCTGCACGGCGTGGACGAGCGTCTGCGCACCAAGCGCCAGGGCCTGCCGAGCGGCGCCGATTTCACCGTGTTCTATCACCTGATGTCGCTGGAACGTAACAGCGATGTGATGATCAAGGTCGCCCTTTCCGAAGGCGACCTGAGCCTCCCGACCGTGACCGGTATCTGGCCAAACGCCAACTGGTACGAGCGTGAAGTCTGGGACATGTTCGGCATCGATTTCCCCGGCCACCCGCACCTGTCGCGCATCATGATGCCGCCGACCTGGGAAGGTCACCCGCTGCGCAAGGACTTCCCGGCCCGTGCCACCGAGTTCGATCCGTTCAGCCTGACCCTGGCCAAGCAACAGTTGGAAGAAGAAGCCGCGCGCTTCTGTCCTGAAGACTGGGGCATGAAGCGTTCCGGCGCCAACGAGGACTACATGTTCCTCAACCTGGGCCCGAACCACCCTTCGGCCCACGGCGCCTTCCGGATCATCCTGCAACTGGACGGCGAAGAAGTCGTCGACTGCGTCCCGGACATCGGCTACCACCACCGTGGTGCCGAGAAAATGGCCGAGCGCCAGTCCTGGCACAGCTTCATCCCCTACACCGACCGTATCGACTACCTCGGCGGGGTGATGAACAACCTGCCGTACGTGCTCTCGGTCGAGAAGCTGGCCGGCATCAAGGTGCCGGACCGGGTCGACACCATCCGCATTATGATGGCCGAGTTCTTCCGGATCACCAGCCACCTGCTGTTCCTGGGGACCTATATCCAGGACGTCGGCGCCATGACCCCGGTGTTCTTCACCTTCACCGACCGCCAGCGCGCCTACAAGGTCATCGAAGCCATCACCGGCTTCCGCCTGCACCCGGCCTGGTACCGCATCGGCGGCGTCGCCCACGACCTGCCACGTGGCTGGGACAAGCTGGTCAAGGAGTTCGTCGACTGGCTGCCAAAACGCCTCGACGAGTACACCAAGGCCGCCCTGCAGAACAGCATCCTCAAGGGTCGGACCATCGGTGTCGCCGCCTACAACACCAAGGAAGCCCTGGAATGGGGCGTCACCGGTGCCGGCCTGCGTTCCACCGGTTGCGATTTCGACCTGCGTAAAGCGCGCCCGTACTCCGGCTACGAGAACTTCGAATTCGAAGTCCCGCTGGCGGCCAACGGCGACGCCTACGATCGCTGCATGGTGCGCGTCGAAGAAATGCGCCAGAGCATCAAGATCATCGACCAGTGCCTGCGCAACATGCCGGAAGGCCCGTACAAGGCGGATCACCCGCTGACCACGCCGCCACCGAAAGAGCGCACGTTGCAGCACATCGAGACCTTGATCACGCACTTCCTGCAAGTTTCGTGGGGCCCGGTGATGCCGGCCAACGAATCCTTCCAGATGATCGAAGCGACCAAGGGCATCAACAGTTATTACCTGACGAGCGACGGCGGCACCATGAGCTACCGTACCCGGATCCGCACCCCAAGCTTCCCCCATCTGCAACAGATCCCTTCGGTGATCAAAGGCAGCATGGTCGCGGACTTGATCGCGTACCTGGGTAGTATCGACTTCGTTATGGCCGACGTGGACCGCTAAGCATGAACAGCCCGCTTATCCAGACAGACCGTTTCGCCCTCAGCGAAACCGAGCGCTCGGCCATCGAGCACGAGTTGCATCACTACGAGGACCCGCGCGCGGCGTCCATCGAAGCCCTGAAGATCGTCCAGAAGGAACGTGGCTGGGTGCCTGACGGCGCGCTCTACGCCATCGGCGAGATCCTCGGCATTCCGGCCAGCGACGTCGAAGGCGTCGCGACCTTCTACAGCCAGATCTTCCGCCAGCCGGTGGGTCGTCACATCATTCGCGTCTGCGACAGCATGGTCTGCTACATCGGCGGCCACGAGTCGGTGGTCGGCGAAATCCAGAGCAAGCTCGGCATCGGCCTGGGTCAAACCACCGCCGACGGTCGCTTCACCCTGCTGCCCGTCTGCTGCCTCGGCAACTGCGACAAGGCCCCGGCGCTGATGATCGATGACGACACCTTCGGCGACGTCCAGCCTGCTGGCGTTGCCAAACTGCTGGAGGGCTACGTATGACCCTGACTTCCTTCGGCCCTGCCAACCGCATTGCGCGTTCGGCAGAAACCCACCCGCTGACCTGGCGCCTGCGTGATGACGCCGAGCCCGTGTGGCTCGACGAATACCAGGCCAAGGACGGCTATGCCGCCGCCCGCAAGGCCTTCGCCGACATGGCCACGGACGATATCGTCCAGACCGTGAAGGACGCCGGTCTCAAGGGTCGCGGTGGCGCGGGCTTCCCCACCGGGGTGAAGTGGGGCCTGATGCCCAAAGACGAATCCATGAACATCCGCTACCTGCTGTGCAACGCGGATGAAATGGAGCCGAACACCTGGAAAGACCGCATGCTGATGGAGCAACTGCCCCATCTGCTGATCGAAGGCATGCTGATCAGCGCCCGCGCGCTGAAGACCTACCGGGGCTACATCTTCCTGCGCGGCGAATACGTCACCGCCGCCAAGCACCTCAACCGTGCGGTGGAAGAAGCCAAGGCAGCGGGCCTGCTGGGCAAGAACATCCTGGGCAGCGGCTTCGACTTCGAGCTGTTCGTCCACACCGGCGCCGGGCGTTATATCTGCGGTGAAGAAACCGCACTGATCAACTCCCTCGAAGGCCGTCGCGCCAACCCGCGCTCCAAGCCGCCCTTCCCCGCCGCCGTCGGCGTCTGGGGCAAGCCGACCTGCGTGAACAACGTCGAGACCCTGTGCAACGTGCCGGCGATCATCGGCAACGGCATCGACTGGTACAAATCCCTCGCCCGCGAAGGCAGCGAAGACCACGGCACCAAGCTGATGGGCTTCTCCGGCAAAGTGAAGAACCCTGGCCTGTGGGAACTGCCATTCGGCATCACCGCCCGCGAGCTGTTCGAAGACTACGCCGGCGGCATGCGCGATGGCTTCAAGCTCAAGTGCTGGCAGCCCGGCGGCGCCGGTACCGGTTTCCTCCTGCCCGAACACCTGGAAGCGCAGATGTATGCCGGCGGCATCGGCAAGGTCGGCACCCGTATGGGCACCGGCCTGGCCATGGCGGTGGACGACAGCGTCAACATGGTGTCGCTGCTGCGCAACATGGAAGAGTTCTTCGCCCGTGAGTCGTGCGGTTTCTGCACCCCTTGCCGCGATGGCCTGCCGTGGAGCGTCAAGCTGCTGCGCGCGCTGGAGAACGGCGAAGGCCAGGCCGGCGATATCGAGACCCTGCTGGGTCTGGTCGGCTTCCTCGGCCCGGGCAAGACCTTCTGTGCTCACGCACCGGGTGCCATCGAGCCATTGGGCAGCGCCATCAAGTATTTCCGTCCGGAGTTCGAGGCTGGCATCGCACACAAAAGTGCAGCCGTCCCGCCTTTGGCGCGGCCGATCGTAGTCGGCGCATAACGTATCGAAAGGGAGGGCGGTCCGTGCCGCCCTCTTGCTCGCCTGAAGACGCACTTGTGATGCGCCAGGCGAGGACCAGGATTCCATTAGCCACGCCCGCGGACGCGGGCCAACGAAGAACTTTGAACCATGGCCACTATCCACGTAGACGGCAAAGCGCTCGAAGTCGATGGGGCAGACAACCTGTTACAGGCGTGTCTGTCGCTAGGCCTCGACATCCCTTATTTCTGCTGGCACCCCGCGCTCGGTAGCGTCGGTGCCTGTCGCCAGTGCGCGGTCAAGCAGTTCAACGACGAGAACGACAAGCGTGGTCGTATCGTCATGTCCTGCATGACCCCGGCTTCCGACGGCAGCTGGATCTCCATCGACGACGAGGAAGCGAAAGTCTTCCGCGCCAGCGTCGTCGAATGGCTGATGACCAACCACCCGCACGACTGCCCGGTCTGCGAGGAAGGCGGTCACTGCCACCTGCAAGACATGACCGTGATGACCGGCCACAACGAGCGCCGTTATCGCTTCACCAAGCGTACCCACCAGAACCAGCAACTGGGCCCGTTCATTTCCCACGAAATGAACCGCTGCATCGCCTGCTATCGCTGCGTGCGCTTCTACAAGGACTACGCCGGCGGTACTGACCTCGGTGTGTTCGGTGCCCACGACAACGTGTACTTCGGTCGCGTCGAAGACGGCACCCTGGAAAGCGAATTCTCCGGCAACCTCACCGAGGTCTGCCCGACCGGTGTGTTCACCGACAAGACCCACTCCGAGCGCTACAACCGCAAGTGGGACATGCAGTTCTCGCCGAGCATCTGCCATGGCTGCTCCAGCGGTTGCAACATCAGCCCGGGCGAGCGCTACGGTGAACTGCGTCGGATCGAAAACCGCTTCAACGGTTCGGTCAACCAGTACTTCCTCTGCGACCGTGGCCGTTTCGGCTATGGCTACGTCAACCGCGAAGACCGCCCACGTCAGCCACTGCTGGCCAACGGCGCCAAGCTGAGCCTGGACGAAGCCCTGGATAAAGCCGCCGAGCTGCTGCGCGGTCGCAATATCGTCGGTATCGGCTCGCCCCGCGCCAGCCTGGAAAGCAACTTCGCCCTGCGCGAGCTGGTGGGTGCCGAGCACTTCTACTCGGGCATCGAAGCGGCTGAGCTGGAGCGTATCCGCCTGGTCCTGCAAGTCCTGAACGACAGCCCGCTGCCGGTTCCGAACATGCGCGACATCGAAGACCACGACGCCGTGTTCGTCCTCGGTGAAGACCTGACCCAGACCGCCGCGCGCATGGCCCTGGCCCTGCGCCAGTCGGTCAAGGGCAAGGCCGAGGACATGGCCGAGGCCATGCGTGTCCAGCCTTGGCTCGATGCCGCGGTGAAGAACATTGGCCAGCACGCGCTGAACCCGCTGTTTATCGCCAGCCTCGCTGAAACCAAGCTCGACGATATCGCCGAAGAGTGCGTGCACGCCGCGCCCGACGACCTGGCCCGCATCGGTTTCGCCGTGGCCCACGCCCTCGACGCCAGCGCCCCGGCCGTTGAAGGCCTGGACGCCGAAGCCCAGGCACTGGCCCAACGCATTGCCGACGCCCTGCTGGCGGCCAAGCGCCCACTGATCATCGCCGGCACCTCCCTGGGTTCCAAGGCGCTGATCGAAGCCGCGGCCAACATCGCCAAGGCCTTGAAGCTGCGCGAGAAGAACGGTTCCATCAGCCTGATCGTGCCGGAAGCCAACAGCCTGGGCCTGGCCATGTTCGGTGGCGAGTCCCTGGACGCTGCCCTGCAAGCGGTGATCGACGGCAAGGCCGACGCCATCGTCGTGCTGGAAAACGATCTGTACACCCGCACCGACAAGGCCAAGGTCGACGCCGCACTGAACGCTGCGAAAGTCGTGATCGTTGCCGACCACCAGAAAACCGCCACCAGCGACCGCGCCCACCTGGTTCTGCCGGCCGCCAGCTTCGCCGAAGGCGACGGCACCCTGGTCAGCCAGGAAGGCCGTGCCCAGCGCTTCTTCCAGGTCTTCGATCCGAAGTACCTCGACGCGAGCATCCTGGTTCACGAAGGCTGGCGCTGGCTGCATGCCCTGCGCGCGACCCTGCTGAACCAGCCAATCGACTGGACCCAACTGGACCACGTCACCGCCGCCTGCGCTTCGAGCACCCCGCAACTGGCCCGTATCGTCGACGCAGCCCCTTCCGCCGCGTTCCGCATCAAGGGCATGAAACTGGCCCGCGAACCGCTGCGTTACTCCGGCCGGACCGCCATGCGCGCCAATATCAGCGTGCACGAGCCGCGTACCTCCCAGGACGTCGACACCGCGTTCGCCTTCTCCATGGAAGGTTACTCGGGCTCCGTCGAACCACGCCAACAGGTGCCGTTCGCCTGGTCGCCGGGCTGGAACTCGCCGCAGGCCTGGAACAAGTTCCAGGACGAAGTCGGTGGTCATATCCGCGCTGGCGACCCGGGCACCCGCCTGATCGAAAGCCAGGGTGATTCGCTGAACTGGTTCGCCAACGTGCCACGCGCCTTCAACCCGGCCCAGGGTACCTGGCAAGTGGTGCCGTTCTTCCACCTGTTCGGCAGCGAGGAAACCTCCTCGAAAGCCGCTCCGGTACAAGAGCGCATCCCGGCCGCCTACGTGTCCCTGGCCAAGTCCGAAGCCGATCGCCTGGGCGTCAACGACGGTGCCTTGCTCAGTTTGAACGTTGCCGGCCAGACCCTGCGTCTGCCGCTGCGGATCAACGAAGAGCTGGGTGCCGGCCTGGTGGCCTTGCCGGCCGGCCTGGCGGGCATTCCTCCGGCGATTTTCGGCAAATCCGTTGACGGTCTGCAGGAGGCAGCTCAATGACCTGGTTCACCCCTGAAGTGATCGACGTGATCCTCTCGGTCGTCAAGGCCATCGTGGTGCTGCTGGCCGTGGTGGTCTGCGGCGCCCTGCTGAGCTTCGTCGAACGTCGCCTGCTGGGCTGGTGGCAGGACCGCTACGGTCCGAACCGCGTCGGCCCGTTCGGCATGTTCCAGATCGCCGCCGACATGCTGAAGATGTTCTTCAAGGAAGACTGGACGCCACCCTTTGCCGACAAAGTGATCTTCACCCTGGCACCGGTGGTGGCCATGAGCGCCCTGCTGATCGCCTTCGCGGTCATCCCGATCACCCCGACCTGGGGTGTCGCGGACCTGAACATCGGCCTGCTGTTCTTCTTCGCCATGGCCGGTCTGTCGGTGTACGCGGTGCTATTCGCCGGTTGGTCGAGCGCCAACAAGTACGCCCTGCTGGGCAGCTTGCGTGCCTCGGCGCAGACCGTGTCCTATGAAGTGTTCATGGGCCTGTCGCTGATGGGCATCGTGGTCCAGGTCGGCTCGTTCAACATGCGCGATATCGTCGAATACCAGGCTCAACACCTGTGGTTCGTGATCCCGCAGATCTTCGGTTTCCTGACCTTCTTCATCGCCGGCGTGGCCGTGACTCACCGTCACCCCTTCGACCAGCCGGAAGCGGAACAGGAACTGGCCGACGGTTACCACATTGAATATGCCGGCATGAAATGGGGCATGTTCTTCGTTGGCGAGTACATCGGCATCATCCTGATCTCGGCGTTGCTGGTCACCTTGTTCTTCGGTGGCTGGCACGGTCCGTTCGACATCCTGCCGCAACTGTCGTTCATCTGGTTCGCCCTGAAGACCGCGTTCTTCATCATGCTGTTCATCCTGCTGCGCGCTTCGATTCCGCGCCCACGCTATGACCAGGTGATGGACTTCAGCTGGAAATTCTGCCTGCCGCTGACCCTGATCAATTTGCTGGTGACCGCTGCGATTGTGTTGTTGAACACGCCTGCGGGCGCGGTTCAGTGAGGATTTGACCCATGTTCAAATATATTGGCGACATCGTTAAGGGTACCGGTACCCAGTTGCGAAGCCTGGTGATGGTTTTCGGCCATGGCTTCCGCAAACGCGACACCCTGCAATACCCGGAAGAAGCGGTGTACCTGCCGCCGCGTTATCGCGGTCGCATCGTACTGACCCGCGACCCCGACGGCGAAGAGCGCTGCGTGGCCTGCAACCTGTGCGCCGTGGCGTGCCCGGTGGGTTGCATCTCGCTGCAGAAAGCCGAAACCGACGACGGTCGTTGGTACCCGGAGTTCTTCCGCATCAACTTCTCGCGCTGCATTTTCTGCGGCCTCTGCGAGGAAGCCTGCCCGACCACCGCGATCCAGCTGACACCGGATTTCGAAATGGCCGAGTTCAAACGTCAGGACCTGGTGTACGAGAAAGAAGATCTGCTGATCTCCGGCCCCGGCAAGAACCCTGATTACAACTTCTATCGTGTTGCAGGGATGGCCGTTGCCGGGAAGCCGAAAGGCGCTGCCCAGAACGAAGCCGAGCCGATCAACGTGAAGAGCTTGCTGCCTTAAGGAAGAACGATGGAATTCGCTTTCTATTTCGCATCGGGTGTCGCTGTTCTGTCCACGCTGCGCGTGATCACCAACACCAACCCTGTGCATGCCCTGCTCTACCTGATTATCTCGCTGATTGCCGTGGCGATGACCTTCTTCAGCCTCGGTGCACCCTTTGCCGGTGCCCTGGAAGTGATCGCCTACGCCGGTGCCATCATGGTGCTGTTTGTGTTCGTGGTGATGATGCTGAACCTGGGGCCCGCCTCGGTGCTGCAAGAGCGCGACTGGCTCAAGCCGGGGATCTGGATCGGTCCGGTGATCCTCTGCGCCCTGCTGCTGGTCGAACTGCTCTATGTGCTGTTCAGCCACAGCAGCGGCGCAGCTCTCGGTCAAACCACCGTAGGCGCCAAGGCCGTGGGCATCAGCCTGTTCGGTCCGTACCTGCTGGTGGTCGAACTCGCCTCGATGCTGCTGCTCGCCGCAGCCATCACGGCATTCCACCTGGGCCGCAACGAGGCGAAGGAGTAATTCATGCCTGCTATCCCTTTGGAACATGGCCTGGCTGTCGCCGGTATCCTGTTCAGCCTCGGCCTGATCGGCCTGATGGTTCGCCGCAACATTCTCTTCGTGCTGATGAGCCTGGAGGTGATGATGAACGCCGCCGCCCTGGCCTTCATCGTCGCGGGCTCACGTTGGGCGCAGCCGGATGGACAGATCATGTTCATCCTGGTGATCAGCCTGGCAGCCGCCGAGGCCAGTATCGGCCTGGCGATCCTGCTGCAACTGTATCGCCGCTTCCACACGCTCGATATCGACGCTGCCAGTGAGATGCGCGGATGAACATGATCTTTCTGACTTTCGTATTCCCCCTGATCGGTTTCCTGCTGCTGTCGTTCTCCCGTGGACGCCTCTCGGAAAACCTCTCGGCCCTGATCGGGGTCGGCTCCATCGGCCTGTCGGCCATCGTCGCCGCCTATGTGATCTGGCAATTCAACGTCGCGCCGCCCGAGGGTGGCCACTACACCCTGGTGCTGTGGCAGTGGATGTCGGTGGAGGGCTTTGCCCCCAACTTCGCCCTGTACGTCGACGGCCTGTCGATCACCATGCTCGGCGTGGTGGTCGGCGTGGGTTTCCTGATCCACCTGTTCGCCTCCTGGTACATGCGCGGTGAAGACGGTTACTCGCGCTTCTTCGCCTACACCAACCTGTTTATCGCCAGCATGCTGTTCCTGGTCCTGGGCGATAACCTGTTGTTCCTGTACTTCGGTTGGGAAGGCGTGGGCCTGTGCTCCTACCTGTTGATCGGTTTCTACTACAGCAACCGCAACAACGGTAACGCCGCCCTCAAGGCCTTTATCGTCACCCGTATCGGCGACGTGTTCATGGCCATCGGCCTGTTCATCCTGTTCACCCAGTTGGGCACGCTGAATATCCAGGAACTGCTGGTCAAGGCCCCTCAACACTTCCAGGTCGGCGACTTCTGGATCGTCCTGGCGACCCTGATGCTGCTCGGTGGTGCGGTCGGTAAATCCGCGCAACTGCCGCTGCAGACCTGGCTGGCGGACGCGATGGCCGGTCCTACCCCGGTTTCGGCACTGATCCACGCCGCAACCATGGTGACCGCCGGTGTCTACCTGATCGCCCGTACCCACGGCCTGTTCACCCTGGCGCCGGATATCCTGCACCTGGTGGGCATCGTCGGTGGCGTGACCCTGGTCCTGGCCGGCTTCGCCGCCCTGGTCCAGACCGACATCAAGCGGATCCTCGCCTACTCGACCATGAGCCAGATCGGCTACATGTTCCTGGCCCTGGGCGTCGGTGCCTGGGAAGGCGCGATCTTCCACCTGATGACCCACGCCTTCTTCAAGGCCCTGCTGTTCCTCGCGTCCGGTGCGGTGATCGTCGCCTGCCATCACGAGCAGAACATCTTCAAGATGGGCGGCCTGTGGAAGAAACTGCCGTTGGCCTACGCCAGCTTCATCGTCGGTGGTGCCGCCCTGTCCGCCCTGCCGATCGTGACCGCCGGTTTCTACTCCAAGGACGAAATCCTCTGGGAAGCCTTCGCCAGCGGTAACCACAATCTGCTCTATGCAGGTCTGGTCGGCGCGTTCATGACGTCGCTCTACACCTTCCGCCTGATCTTCATCACCTTCCACGGTGAAGCCAAGACCGAAGCCCACGCCGGCCACGGGATTTCCCACTGGCTGCCACTGGGCGTGCTGATCGTGCTGTCGACCTTCGTCGGTGCCTGGATTCATCCGCCACTGGCCGGTGTCCTGCCGGAAAGCGCCGGTCATGCTGGCGGCGAAGCCAAGCACAGCCTGGAAATCGCCTCGGGTGCCATTGCCCTGGCCGGTATCCTGCTGGCTGCCGTGCTGTTCCTCGGCAAGCGTCGCTTCGTGACCGCGGTCGCCAACAGCGGCATCGGCCGTTTCCTCTCGGCCTGGTGGTTCGCCGCCTGGGGCTTCGACTGGATCTACGACAAGCTGTTCGTCAAGCCGTACCTGGCGATCAGTCATCTGCTGCGCAAAGACCCGCTCGACCAGACCATCGGCCTGATCCCGCGTATGGCCAAAGGCGGCAACACCGCCCTGAGCCGTACCGAGACCGGTCAGCTGCGCTGGTATGCCGCGTCGCTCGCCGCCGGTGCCGTCGTGGTGCTGGGCGCCATTGTGCTGGTAGCGGTCTGACTATGAACCTTGCGACATTGCGAAAGGAATTGAGCCCGTCATGATTCTGCCTTGGCTAATCCTGATCCCCTTTATCGGCGGCCTGCTGTGCTGGATGGGTGAGCGTTTCGGCTCCACCCTCCCCCGCTGGATTGCGCTGCTGACCATGTCCCTCGAACTCGCCCTCGGCCTCTGGCTGTGGGCCCACGGGGATTTCCATCTGGCACCGGCGCCTGGCGCCGCTCCGACCTTCGCGCTTGAGTTCAAGCACGTCTGGATCGAGCGCTTCGGCATCAACGTGCACCTGGCCCTCGACGGCCTGTCGCTGCTGATGATCCTGCTGACCGGCCTGCTGGGTATCCTTTCGGTACTCTGCTCGTGGAAAGAGATCCAGCGTCACGTGGGCTTCTTCCACCTGAACCTGATGTGGATCCTGGGCGGTGTCGTCGGCGTGTTCCTCGCCCTCGACCTGTTCATGTTCTTCTTCTTCTGGGAAATGATGCTGGTGCCGATGTACTTCCTCATCGCGCTCTGGGGTCACAGTTCTTCGGACGGCAAGAAAACCCGGATCTACGCGGCGACCAAGTTCTTCATCTTCACCCAGGCTTCCGGCCTGATCATGTTGGTGGCGATCCTCGGCCTGGTCCTGGTCAACTTCAACAACACCGGCGTGATTACCTTCAACTACGCCGACCTGTTGAAAACCAAGATGTCGCTGACCACCGAGTACATCCTGATGCTCGGCTTCTTCATCGCCTTCGCGGTGAAACTGCCGGTGGTGCCGTTCCACTCCTGGCTGCCGGACGCCCACGCCCAGGCGCCGACCGCCGGTTCCGTGGACCTGGCCGGTATCTTGCTGAAAACCGCCGCCTACGGTCTGTTGCGTTTCGCCCTGCCGTTGTTCCCGAATGCCTCGGCGGAATTCGCGCCGATTGCCATGACCCTGGGTCTGATCGGGATCTTCTACGGTGCATTCCTGGCCTTCGCCCAAACCGACATCAAGCGCCTGATCGCCTTCTCCAGCGTCTCGCACATGGGTTTCGTGCTGATCGGGATCTACTCCGGCAGCCAGCAGGCCCTGCAAGGCGCGGTGATCCAGATGCTCGCCCACGGTCTGTCGGCGGCGGCACTCTTTATCCTAAGCGGCCAGCTCTACGAGCGCACCCACACCCGCGACATGCGTGAAATGGGTGGCCTGTGGTCGAAGATCGCCTACCTGCCGGCCATCAGCCTGTTCTTCGCGGCCGCTTCCCTGGGCCTGCCGGGGACCGGCAACTTCGTCGGCGAGTTCCTGATCCTGATCGGCACCTTCGTCGCGGCACCGTGGATCACCGCGATTGCCACCTCGGGCCTGGTGTTCGGTTCGGTCTATTCGCTGATCATGATCCACCGTGCCTACTTCGGCCCGTCCAAATCCGATGCCGTGCTGCACGGCATGGATGGCCGCGAACTGATCATGGTGCTGGGACTGGCGGTACTGCTGATCTACATCGGCGTGTACCCGCAACCGTTCCTCGATACTTCCGCCGCCACCATGCATGGTGTGCAGCAGTGGATCGGCACCGCCTTCACTCAACTCGCTTCGGCCCGGTAAGAGCGCTATGGACCTGACGACTCAACACTTTATTGCGCTTGCACCGCTGCTGATCACCAGTCTCACCGTTGTCGTGGTGATGCTGGCGATCGCCTGGCGCCGCAACCACTCACAGACCTTCCTGCTCTCGGTGGCCGGTCTCAACCTGGCGCTGCTGTCGATCATCCCGGCGCTGAAAGTCGCGCCACTGGCGGTGACAGCGCTGATCCAGATCGACGACTTCGCCTGCCTGTACATGGCGCTGATCCTGGTCGCCACCCTGGCCTGCGTCACCCTGGCCCATGCCTATCTGGGCGATGGCGGCGACGGCTACCCGGGCAACCGTGAAGAACTCTACCTGCTGATCCTGATGGCCGCCGCCGGCGGTCTGGTCCTGGTCAGCGCGCAGCACCTGGCCAGCCTGTTTATCGGCCTGGAACTGCTCTCGGTACCGGTCTACGGCCTGGTGGCCTACGCCTTCTTCAACAAGCGTTCGCTGGAAGCCGGCATCAAGTACATGGTGCTGTCGGCGGCGGGTTCGGCCTTCCTGCTGTTCGGTATGGCCCTGCTCTACGCTGAAGCCGGCACCCTGAGCTTCACCGGTATCGGTCACGCCCTGGCGGCCACCGGCCTGCCAAGCCCGATTGCCCAACTGGGCCTGGGCATGATGCTGGTCGGCCTGGCGTTCAAGCTGTCGCTGGTGCCCTTCCACCTGTGGACCCCGGACGTTTACGAAGGCGCCCCTGCGCCGGTGGCGGCATTCCTTGCCACCGCCAGCAAGGTCGCCGTGTTCGCGGTGATGATCCGTCTGTTCCAGATCTCTCCGGTGGCCAGCAGTGGCGTCCTGAGCAATGTGCTGGCGGTGATCGCCATCGCGTCGATCCTGATCGGTAACCTGCTGGCGCTGACCCAGAACAACCTCAAGCGTCTGCTGGGTTATTCGTCCATCGCCCACTTCGGCTACCTGCTGATCGCCCTGGTGGCGAGCAAGGGCATGGCCATGGAAGCCATGGGCGTGTACCTGGTCACCTACGTGATCACCAGCCTCGGCGCCTTCGGCGTGATCACCCTGATGTCCTCGCCTTACAAAGGCCGTGACGCGGATGCCCTGTACGAATACCGCGGCCTGTTCTGGCGCCGTCCGTACCTGACCGCCGTACTGACCGTGATGATGCTTTCCCTGGCCGGTATCCCGCTGACCGCCGGCTTTATCGGCAAGTTCTACATCATCGCGACCGGTGTCGAGTCCCATCACTGGTGGCTGATCGGTTCGCTGGTGCTGGGCAGCGCCATCGGCGTGTTCTACTACCTGCGCGTGATGGTCACCCTGTACCTGATCGAACCGAACCTGCGTCGTGTCGATGCCCAGCTGCACTGGGAACAGCGCGCGGGCGGCGTGATGCTGCTGGCGATCGCGGTACTGGCCTTCTTCCTCGGCCTGTACCCGCAACCGCTGCTGGAACTGGTGCAACACGCGGTACTGGCGAGCTAAGCAGTCGCCGGCTGTACCCGACACCCCGCCCGAGGCAACTCCGGCGGGGTGTTTTGTTTCTACTTCCCTTGTAGGAGCGAGCTTGCTCGCGATGGTAGTCCAGGCACCGCTGGGTATCAGGTGCCCCGCGTTATCGTTGACGCCCATCGCGAGCAAGCTCGCTCCTACAGTAGACCTGGATCAATACTGCGCACGGTCCGATACCTTAGTCTCGCGACCTTTTGCGAACGATCCGACCATGGCCCTCCCCTCCCCCGAACTGCTGGCGCCCGCCGGCACCCTGAAGAACATGCGCTACGCCTTCGCCTATGGCGCCGATGCAGTCTACGCCGGCCAACCGCGCTACAGCCTGCGGGTGCGCAACAACGAATTCGACCACGCCAACCTGGCCCTCGGCATCCAGGAAGCCCAGGCCCAGGGCAAGCGCTTCTATGTGGTGGTGAACATCGCCCCGCACAATGCCAAGCTCAAGACCTTTCTCAAGGACCTGGCGCCGGTGATCGCCATGGCGCCCGATGCGCTGATCATGTCCGACCCTGGCCTGATCATGCTGGTGCGCGAGCATTTCCCGCAGATGCCGATTCATCTGTCGGTGCAGGCCAATACGGTGAACTGGGCCAGCGTGCGGTTCTGGCAACAACTGGGGCTGAGCCGGATCATCCTCTCCCGGGAGCTGTCCCTGGAGGAGATCGGCGAGATCCGCGAGCAGGTGCCGGATATGGAGCTGGAGGTGTTCGTCCACGGGGCGCTGTGCATGGCCTATTCCGGGCGCTGCCTGCTCTCCGGGTACATGAATCGTCGCGACGCCAACCAGGGCAGTTGCACCAATGCCTGCCGCTGGCAGTACAAGGCGCAGCCGGCGGCGGAAAACCTGCTGGGCGAGATTGTCCAGGCGTTCGATCCGGTCGAACCGACCCTGGGCCTCGGGGCGCCGACCGAGCAGGTGTTCCTGCTCCAGGAGGCCCAGCGACCGGATGAGTCGATGCCGGCCTTCGAGGACGAGCACGGCACCTACATCATGAACGCCAAGGACCTGCGCGCCGTGCAGCATGTCGAGCGGCTGACCCGCATGGGCGTGCATTCGCTGAAGATCGAAGGCCGGACCAAATCGCATTTCTACTGTGCGCGAACGACCCAGGTCTATCGTCGGGCGATTGACGACGCGGTGGCCGGGCGAGCGTTTGATCGCAGCCTGATGCATGACCTCGAGTCATTGGCCCAGCGCGGCTATACCGAGGGTTTTCTGCGTCGGCATGTGCATGACGAGTACCAGAACTACCAGCACGGCAGTTCGGTCTCGGAACGCCAACAGTTTGTCGGGGAGCTGACGGGGGAGCGGCGTGAGGGGTTGGCACAGGTCAAGGTGAAGAATCGGTTTGGGCTCGGTGATCATCTGGAACTGATGACGCCCGAGGGCAATCTGCATTTTGATCTGGATGAGCTGCACAACGAGCGTGGCGAGCGGATCACGGTGGCACCCGGGGATGGGCACACGGTGTACCTGCCGGTTCCGGAGGGTGTGGAGTTGCGGTTTGGGTTGTTGATGCGGGATGTCACGACTGGCGAACAATAAACTGTGGATGGCAAGCAAGCCCTGATACCACCCAGTTAAAGCCGGACACGCTCCCACAGTATCTGTGCCGTACGCAGGAATTGCGTCAGACACAAAACTGTAGGGGCCGGCCTCTTAGATCCGGAACTGTCCTACCAACTTGCCCAGGTTCCGTCCCAATTCCGCCAGGCTGCGGGAGGTCTGGGCGCTGCGCTGGGTCTCATCCGCCACGCTGTCCACCGCCGAGGCGATCTGGTGCACGCTGCGGTTGATCTCCTCGGCCACCGAGGTCTGCTCGTCGGCGGCGCTGGCGATCTGCGCGTTCATCGTATTGATGGTGCCGATCAACTGCGCCATGGTATCCAGCGACACACCCGCCTCGTTGGCCCGGTCCGAAGTACCGTCACCGGCCTCGCTGGAACGACGCATGGCCTCCACCGCCACCTGCGTCCCCGTTTGCAGACGATCGATCATGCCCTGGATTTCCTGGGTGCTTTGCTGGGTCCGGCTGGCCAGCGCCCGCACTTCATCGGCCACCACCGCAAAACCACGCCCCGCCTCACCCGCTCGCGCGGCCTCGATGGCCGCGTTGAGGGCCAACAGGTTGGTCTGCTCGGCAATGGAACGAATCACCCCGAGCACGCTGACAATCGAGGTCACATCCTGCTGCAGGCTGTCCAGGGTGGTGCCGCTGTGGCGGATATCCTTCACCAGTGCATGGATCTGCTGGATGCTGCCATCGACCACGCGCTTGGCGGTCTTGCCCTCGGCATCGGTCTGCTGCGCGGCGACCGCCGCCCCTTGCGCGCCACGTGCCACTTCCTGGGCCGCCGAGGACATCTGGTTGATCGCGGTGGCCACCTGGTCGGTTTCGTGGCGTTGACGCTCCATCGCCTGCTCCGAGCGCTGGGTCTGCTCACTGACCTGGGCCACCAGCGTGGTCAATTGCACGGTCATTTCGCTGATCTGCCGCACCAGGCCATGGATCTTGTCGACAAAGCGATTGAAGGAACCGGCCAACTGCCCCAGTTCATCCTCGCTGGTGACCCCCAGGCGCCGGGTCAGATCGCCCTCCCCGGCGGCAATATCGTCCAGGCTGAGTTTCATCAGCAGCAACGGCCGCAGAATGCCATTGCCCATCAATACCCCGATCACCGCAATCACCAGCAGCACCACCAGCGCAATCCCGAAGATACTCAGGATCACCCCTTCCATGCGCTGGTGGACCTTGGCCTCCACCTCCGCCACCTGGATCTCGATATTGTCGAGGTTGACGAAGGTACCGATGGCCATATCCCACTTGGGCAGGAACTCGGTGTAGGCGATCTTGGGCACCAGTACCTGTTCGTTGGTGGCCAGCGACGCGCTGTATCTCAGGTAATGGCTACCGTCCTTGGCCACCCGGACCAGCTCGCGGGTGAAGTAGACGCCATTCGGGTCGCGGGCATCGTTGAAGTTCTTGCCGATGCCATCCGGGTTATCGCTCTTGAACACTCGGACGATCTGCGAATCGGTGCCGAAAAAGTAACCGTCCTTGCCATACTTGATACTCGACAGCAGCTTCACCGCCTGGGCCCTGGCCACCATGTCGCCCTGGGCTGACGCATCGTAGAGCGGCTTGATCGCGGTGATCGCCAGGTTGACGTAATTCTGCAAGGTCACCTTGGCTTCCGAGAGCAAGCGCTGACGGGTTTCCTCCACTTCATCCTTGGCCTGGTTCTGCAGGATCCACACCATGGTCAGGCTGATCACCAGGGCGCAGAGTAATACCGGCAGTACCGCGAGGGACACGACTTTGGTCTTCAGACTCAGGCGCATATTGGTTCTCTCTTATGGAGTGGAGTTGCGGTCCGGCTTGCAGACTCGGAATGTCACAACCGGCGAACAATACACTGTGGCGAACGGGCAAACCCTGACGCCACGCAGTTAAAGCCGAACACGGCCCCTGTCGGGCCGGATTGTTAGATCCGGAACTGCCCCACCAGCTTGCCCAGGCGCTGTCCCAGCTCCGCCAGGCTGCGGGAGGTCTGGGCGCTGCGCTGGGTTTCATCCGCCACGCTGTCCACCGCCGAAGCGATCTGGTGCACGCTGCGGTTGATCTCTTCGGCCACCGAGGTCTGCTCGTCGGCCGCGCTGGCGATCTGTGCGTTCATTGCGTTGATGGTGCCGATCAACTGCGCCATGGTATCCAGCGACACACCCGCCTCGTTGGCCCGGTCCGAGGTGCCGTCACCGGCCTCGCTGGAACGACGCATGGCCTCCACCGCCACCTGCGTCCCCGTTTGCAGCCGGTCGATCATGCCCTGGATTTCCTGGGTGCTCTGCTGGGTCCTGCTGGCCAGCGCCCGTACCTCATCGGCCACCACCGCAAAACCACGTCCCGCCTCGCCGGCCCGCGCGGCCTCGATGGCCGCGTTGAGGGCCAGCAGGTTAGTCTGTTCGGCAATGGAACGAATCACCCCGAGCACGCTGACAATCGAGGTCACGTCCTGCTGCAGGCTGTCCAGGGTGGTGCCGCTGTGGCGAATATCCTTCACCAGTGCATGGATCTGCTGGATGCTGCCATCGACCACACGCTTGGCGGTTTTGCCCTCGGCATCGGTCTGCTGCGCGGCGACTGCCGCCCCTTGCGCGCCACGTGCCACTTCCTGGGCTGCCGAGGACATCTGGTTGATGGCCGTGGCCACCTGGTCGGTTTCGTGGCGCTGACGCTCCATCGCCTGTTCCGAACGCTGGGCCTGATCGCTGACCTGGGACACCAGCGTGGTCAGTTGCACGGTCATTTCGCTGATCTGCCGCACCAGCCCATGGATCTTGTCGACAAAGCGGTTGAAGGAACCGGCCAACTGCCCCAGTTCGTCCTGGCTGGTGACCGCCAGGCGCCGCGTCAAGTCACCCTCACCGGCCGCGATATCGTCCAGACTGAGCTTCATCAGTTGCAACGGGCGCAAAATGGTATTGGCCACCAGTATTCCGAGGACCGCGATCACCAGCAGCACCACCAGAGTGATCCCGAGAATGCTCAGAATCACGCCCTCCAGACGCTGATGGACCTTGGCCTCCACCTCGGCGACCTGGGCCTCGAGGCCATCGAGGTTGACGAAGGTACCGATGGCTATGTCCCACTTGGGCAGGAATTCGGTGTAACCGATCTTGGGTACCAGCACCTGGTCGTTGGTGGCCAACGACGCGCTGTATTTCAGGTAATGGGTACCGTCCTTGGCGACCTGGACCAGGTCACGGTTGACGTACACGCCATTCGGGTCGCGAGCATCCTTGAAACTCTTGCCGACGCCATCCGGGTTGTCACTCTTGAACACCCGCACGACCTGCGAGTCATAGCCGAAAAAATAACCGTCCTTGCCATACTTGATGCTCGACAGCAGCTTTACCGCCTGGGCCCTGGCCGCCATGTCGCCCGGGGCCGAAGCATCGTAGAGCGGCTTGATCGCGGTCATCACCTGGGTGACGTAATTCTGCAACGTCGTCTTGGACTCCGACAGCAAGCGCTGACGGGTTTCCTCCACCTCATCCTTGGCCTGATTCTGCAACATCCATACCGTGGTCAGACTGATCACCAGTGCGCAGAGCAATACCGGCAGCACTGCGAGGGACACGACTTTGGCCTTCAGGCTCAGACCCATGATGGTTCTCTCTTATAGGAATAGACGGTCTAACAGGTTAACGGCTTGGGACGAGCAAAGTTGAGCATAGTGGCTATTGATACACGCAAATGACGCACTACGGATATCAGCCAATTACCGGTTGACGTTATTCTCCCTCCGCGCCGAATCCTGGCACCTGTGAAACGGCCACGACTTGCTCGATAACATTATATTTTTCAGTGATATAGAGATTATCTGAAGGTTTTTATTTATTTTTTATTGAGCAATTAAATAAATAAAAAAACTTCACATCGTATGAAGCACAGCTCGGAGGTCGGGCCTAGCGACGCGGCACATCGACCGTTACCAACAGCCCGCCCAGCGGGCTGCTCGACAAACGCAGATCGCCGCCCCAGGCCTCGACGACATCGCGCACGATCCCCAGACCCAATCCATGCCCGCGGGTCTGTTCATCCAGGCGGGTACCGCGGCTGAAGACTTCCGCCCTGCTCTGCGCCGGAATACCCGGACCATCATCCTCGATCTCCAGGCGATAACCCGCCGACACTTCGACAATACTCAAGCGCACCTGCGCATCGGCCCATTTGCAGGCGTTGTCCAGCAGGTTGCCGAGCAGTTCCAGCAGGTCCTCTCGATCCCAGGGCAACTGCAAGCCGGGCGCAACCTCATGCTCGAGTTGCAGGTGCTCGCCATGGATCATGCGCAGGGTCGAGAACAGCGCCGGCAGTTCCGTATCGCAATCAAAGACCGCGCCAGACAAGGTGTCTCCCGCCAGTCGGGCACGCCCCAGTTCCCGTTCCAGGCGTTGCCGAATCTGCTCCAGTTGCTCACGCAAGGTCTGGCGCAGCAGCGGATGGGCTTCCAATTCGGCGCTGGAGGTCAGGCTCAGCATGACCGCCAGCGGGGTCTTCAGCGCATGACCGAGATTGCCCAGGGCGTTACGCGAACGCTTGAGGCTGCCCTCGGTGTGGGCCAGCAGGCGATTGATCTGCGACACCAGCGGTTCCAGTTCCACCGGCACCTGGGTATCGAGTTGCGAACGTTGGCCTTGTTGCAGCTGGGCAATCTGCTTGCGGGCGTTCTCCAGCGGACGCAGGGCCCGGCGCACGGTGACCCGCTGCAACAACAGAATCGCGATCAGCGCCGCCAGGCCGATGCCCAGGCCGATACGCTGCATCAGCTGGAAACTGCGGCGGACCGGGGTGTAGTCCTGGGCCACGCTGATACTGATCGATTGCCCCAGCCGCCGATAGTCCGAACGCAGCACCAGCAGCATCTGCCCTTCCGGCCCCAGTTGCAGGTTGGCGTGCAGCCCGGCCTTTTCGACGATGGGCAGTTCCTGATCCCAGAGTGAACGCGAGCGCCAGTGTTGATCGGCGAAATCGATCCGAAAGTAGTGCCCGGAAAAAGGCCGCTGATAGGCTGGCGACAAACGTCGCTCATCCAGCCTCAGCCCCTGAGGGGTGCGTACCAGCGCCACCAGCAGGCTCTCGCTGTCAGCATGCAGGCCGTCTTCCAGATAGCGCTGCAGGCCCAGCTCGAACAGCCAGAGGCTGGTCGGCGCCACCACCAGTCCGGCGACGAGCAAGACACTGACCAGCCCCAGGCTCAAACGGCGCTGAATCGACTTCACCGGGCCGCGCCACCAAAGCGATAACCCTGGCCGCGACGGGTTTCGATCACCCCGCGCCCGAGCTTGCGCCGCAGGTGATTGACGTGGACCTCCAGCACATTGGAGTCGCGCTCGGTTTCGCCGTCGTAGAGATGCTCGGCCAGATGGCTTTTCGAGAGGATCTGTTCCGGGTGCAGCATGAAGTAACGCAACAGCCTGAATTCGGCCGCTGTGAGCTGGACATCGCCACCCTCGCGGCTGACGCATTGGCGGCCTTCGTCCAGGTGCAGGCCGGCGGCCTTCAGGGTCGGCTGGTTGGCCTGGCCACGAGCCCGGCGCAATAGCGACTGGACCCGCAACTGCAACTCCTGCGGGTGAAACGGCTTGGTCAGGTAATCGTCGGCACCGGCCTTGAGCCCCTCGATACGTTCGGCCCAGGAACCCCGTGCGGTGAGGATCAGTACCGGCACCGCCAGGCTGTCGGCACGCCATTTGTGCAACACCTCAAGCCCCGGCAAGCCCGGCAGACCGAGATCGAGAATGATCAGGTCATAGGGCTCGACCGCGCCCTGGAAGAGCGCATCGCGCCCATCGGCCAACCAGTCGACGGCATAGCCCTGGCGGGTCAGGCCGGCCAATAGCTCGTCCGCCAGGGGCACATGGTCTTCCACCAACAACAACCGCATCAATCGTCTTCCTTGTCTTTTAATAAACGACCACTGCTGGCATCCAGCTCGATATCACGAACGACACCGGCACGGGTCAGCAGCTCGACGTCATAGACATAGACGTCATGCCGGCTCACCAGTTCGGCCTCCAGCAGCTTTGCCCCGGGGTAATGATTCAAGGCCTGCTGCAGCAGTTGCTCCAGCGGCATGATGACGCCCTGGCTACGCAGGCGCAGGGCTTCGTCCTGGTCCAGGTTATTGGCCGAAACCGTTGAGCAAAAGATCGCGAGCGCGAGCAGGGTGCAAGCGTGCAGATTCAATGTCATTAACTGTCCTGATGATCCTTGGGAACCTGCCCGCCGATGGCGTCCGATTCAACCTCCCACTCAACTCCCTGAGCGTCGCGCAGTTCTATCCGATAAGTGAAGTCGCCATCTTGCCTGTTCCGCTCAGCCTTGGCTGATCCGTCAGTTTCACAGGGTAGACACGGCAACTTAATCGAAACTGAATTTTTCAGAGCCTTATCAGCCCAGGCACTGTCTTGGGCGGAACAACCACCCGCGAAGCCGGCGAGCGCCCTTATAATCACTGCCCCGGTAGAACGAGGCCTGTATGACCGCCATCCATATCAAGTTTCCCGCCTTGACCCTCAAGGCCGGCAAGCGGACCCTGCAACGCATTCGCGAACAGGGCTTGAAAGCCGCCGATGTCGGCACCTTGCCCGGTGCGGCCGGCGGTCCCAAGGCCCTCGGTATCCAGGGGCTGGACCTGGCCCTGTTCGGTGAGTGGCTGCCGGCCAGCCCGCGGGAACGCTCGCTGATCGGCGCCTCTATCGGTGCCTGGCGCTTCGCCAGTGCCTGCCTGCCGAATGCCGCCGAGGGCATCACGCGGTTGGGACAGCTCTACAATGAGCAGAGCTTCGCCAAGGGCGTGACCATGGCCCAGGTCAGCGAGAGCTGCCGGCGCATGCTCCATGACCTGCTCGATGGCCGCGACGCATCGATCCTGACCAACCACCATTACCGCCTGAACGTGGTGATCGTGAAGAGCCATGGCCTGCTCGCCCATGATCATCGGGGGCGCCTGGGGCTTGGGCTGTCGTCGGTGATCGCCGACAACCTGGTCAAACGCTCACGCCTGTCACGGCATTTCGAGAGGGTCATCCTGCATGATCCGCGACTGGCCCCTCCCCTGCAGGCGCTCACTGACTTTCCGTCACGCTGCCTGCCCTTGGCTGCCGACAATCTGCGCCAGGGCCTGCTGGCGTCCGGTTCCATTCCGATGGTGATGGAAGGCGTGCGCGATATCGCCGGGGTCGGTGCCGGTACCTACCGCGATGGCGGGCTGCTGGACTATCACCTGGACCTGCCCTACAGCGGCGATGATGTGGTGCTGTATCCGCATTTCACCGACAAGGTCATCCCCGGCTGGTTCGACAAGACCCTGCCCTGGCGCCGGGGCAACCCGGACAGGTTGCAGGACGTGCTGCTGATCGCCCCCTCGCGGGAATACCTGGCCCACCTGCCCCACGGCAAGCTGCCCGACCGTAACGACTTCAAGCGTTATATGGGCGACGATAAGGGCCGCCAGGCCTATTGGCGCAAGGCGATGGAGCAGAGCCGACGGCTGGGCGACGAGTTTCTCGAACTGGTCGACAATGGCCGCCTGGGTGAACGCCTGTTGGCGCTTTGAGGCGATTGCCGCCGCGCAAGCTGTTAAACTGCCGGCCTGCATTTATCGGCTGCGCGCTGGCCACCTTCAGAGCTGACATTACCGTGGAAATCTTCAAAGAATTTACGTTCGAATCCGCCCATAAACTGCCCCACGTGCCGGACGGGCATAAATGTGGCCGCCTGCATGGTCACTCGTTCAAGGTGGCGATTCATCTGAGCGGCGATATGGACCCGCATACCGGCTGGATCCGTGACTTCTCGGAGATCAAGGCGATCTTCAAGCCGCTGTATGAGCGCCTGGACCACAACTACCTGAATGATATTCCCGGCCTTGAGAACCCCACCAGCGAGAACCTGGCGAAGTGGATCTGGCAGGAGTTGAAGCCGTTGCTGCCCGAGCTGTCGGCGATTCGCATCCACGAGACCTGCACCAGTGGCTGTATCTATCGCGGAGAATAAAGCCCGCTTATAAAAAACCACCTGTGCAGGTGGTTTTTTTATGTCTGGGATTTGAGTCCCGCAGCGCCTGAACCGACGCCATCGCCGGCAAGCCTTGCAGCGCCTGAACCGGCCTCTTCGCGGGCAAGCCCGGCTCCTACAGTCCTGTGCCGTACACAAGATCGGTGAACGACACCACACTGTAGGAGCAGGGCTTGCCCGCGAAGAGGCCCTAA
>NZ_JALLIZ010000015.1:0-155232 GCF_023242345.1 Pseudomonas sp. MWU12-2037
ACCGTCGGAAGCCAGGGTATTCAGCACTTGGCTAACAGTTGCATGGCTGGCTTGAGCCTGTGGTGCAGCTTGTTCACGGGCTGGCAACGCGTAGGCATTGGCAGCCAGGACGGCAAGGGTGAGGCTGAGGATTAATTGGCGTTTCATGATCGGTTGCTCCGTAGGAGGGCGATAAAGTGGGTACGAAGCTAATGCTACTCTTGCAAAATCGATATAAAAGTTCATAAGCACAATGTTAATAATCAACGGAATTGATGGTTCTACCCAAACCCCTCTAGATCAAGGCTTACAGCGCGTTACCTTTGCTCCGCAATGGGTATTTTCGACTCACTGCCGCGCCACATGGGGGCATGCAGTGAACGAAAAGCTGGCGGATTGGTCAGGACCGTTGATTCCCAGCCCGGGTCGATTAATGGTTTTTGGTGTTAAACCTTGTCGGGCGTTTGTGGGTCGTACAGGCATAATGCGTCGATTTTTGGACGCTCAGTCGTTCTAGGAGCCCCGTGCAATGACGCGCACTCGAAAGATTCTTGCCTGGACCGGCGCCAGCCTCGTCCTCCTGCTGGCCGTGCTGGTCGCCGTCATCGCCCTGTTCGATTGGAACCGGGTCAAACCGCCGATCAATGCCAAGGTCTCTGCCATCCTCCATCGGCCCTTCGCCATCAATGGTGATTTGTCCCTGCGCTGGCAGCGTGAAGCCGACGAGGGCGGCTGGCGGGCCTGGGTGCCTTGGCCGCATCTGATCGCCGAGGACCTGACCCTGGGCAATCCCGACTGGTCGAAGAACCCGCAGATGGTCACGCTCAAGCGGGTCGAGCTGCGCCTCTCGCCGCTGCCGCTGCTGGCGCAGCAGGTGGTGATCCCGCGTATCGACCTGACCGAACCCAATGCCAACATTGAACGCCTGGCCGATGGCCGCGCCAGTTGGAGCTTCCAGTTCGACCCCAAGGACCCGAATGCCGAACCGTCCAACTGGGTGGTGGATATCGGCGCGATTGGCTTTGACAAGGGCCATGTCACCTTCGATGACCAGAGCCTGAAAGCGCACCTGGACCTGGTGATCGACCCGTTGGGCAAGTCGATTCCGTTCGGCGATATCGTCGGTGACAAGGCCGCGAAAAAGGCTCTGGAGAAAGGCGCTGCCCCCCAGGACTATGCCTTTGCGCTGAAGGTCAAAGGCCAGTACCACGGCCAGAACCTCGCCGGCAGCGGCAAGATCGGCGGCTTGCTGGCCTTGCAGGACGCGGCCAAACCGTTCCCGGTCCAGGCCGACGTGAAGATCGCTGACACCCGGATCGCCGTCGCCGGGACCCTGACCGACCCACGCAATCTCGGCGCCCTCGACCTGCGCCTGACGCTGTCGGGCACCAGCCTGGGCAACCTCTACCCGCTGACCGGCGTCACCCTGCCGGATTCGCCAGCGTATGAGACCGACGGTCATCTGATCGCCAAACTACGGGATCCCGCCGGGGCCGCGTTCACCTACGAGAAATTCAACGGCAAGATCGGCACCAGCGATATCCACGGCGACCTCACTTATCTGGCGAGCCAGCCGCGGCCCAAACTCAGTGGCACCCTGGTCTCCAATCAACTGCTGATGACCGACCTGGCGCCGTTGATCGGCGCCGACTCCAACGCCAAGCAGAAGGCCCGTGGCGGTGAAAGCAAACAGCCGGCGGACAGGGTGCTGCCGGTGGAAGAGTTCCGCACCGAGCGCTGGCGCGATATGGATGCCGACGTGGAATTCACCGGCAAGCGCATCGTCCATAGCAGCGAATTGCCGTTCACCGACCTATATACCCACCTGGTGCTCACCGACGGCGAGCTCAGCCTTGAACCGCTGCGTTTCGGCGTGGCCGGTGGCAAGCTCGACGCACAGATCCGCCTCAACGGCCGCACCACGCCGATGCAGGGCCGGGCCAAGCTGACGGCGCGCAACTTCAAGCTCAAACAACTGTTCCCCACCTTCGAGCCGATGCAGACCAGCTTCGGTGAACTCAATGGCGATGCGGATATTGCCGGCACCGGCAACTCGGTGGCGAAGTTGCTCGGCACCTCCAATGGCGACCTGAAGATGCTGGTCAACGATGGCGCTATCAGCCGTGGCTTGATGGAGATCGCCGGGCTTAACGTGGGCAACTACGTGGTCGGGAAAATCTTTGGCGACAAGGAAGTGAAGATCAATTGCGCGGCGGCGGACCTGGGGATCAAGAGCGGCCTGGCGACCACCCGGTTGTTTGTCTTCGATACCGAGAACGCAATCATCTATATCGATGGCACGGCCAACTTTGCCAGCGAGCAGTTGGACTTGAAGGTTACGCCGGAGTCCAAGGGTTTCCGCTTGTTGTCCTTGCGCTCGCCCTTGTATGTGCGGGGCAAATTTATCAAGCCCGATGCAGGCGTGCAGGCGGTGCCGTTGATGTTGCGCGGCGCCGGCATGGTCGCCCTGGGCCTGATTGCCGGGCCGGCGGCGGGGCTGCTGGCGTTGGTGGCGCCCAGCGGCGATGTGCCGAACCAGTGCGCGCCGTTGCTGGAACAGATGCGTGCGGGCAAGGCACCGAAGACGGTGAAGGGCTGAAAGCGTGGCGTGATACCGGCTGGCCGGCTCGCCACAATGCATTTGTCATCTTCAATGCCGATGCTTTGACCTTCGCAGTGCTGCCGGGCTTTGGCTTTTGACCTTCAGGGACGCTCACGGGATGCCGCAAGAACTTGCCACACGTTATCCGCTGGTGCTGGTGCCGGGCATGCTCGGTTTTGTCCGCCTGGTGTTTTTTCCCTATTGGTACGGGATTGTGCCGGCCTTGCGCCGTGGTGGCGCGCAGGTATTTCCGGTGGCGGTCTCGCCGCTGCATTCCAGCGAGGTGCGTGGCGAGCAATTGTTGGCGCGGATCGAGCAGATCCGCCGCGACACCGGGGCCGACAAGGTCAATCTGATCGGCCATAGCCAGGGCGCATTGACCGCCCGTTATGCGGCGGCGAAACGGCCGGAGTGGGTGGCCTCGGTGACCTCGGTCGCAGGTCCTAACCATGGCTCGGAATTAGCGGACTATTTTGACAAGCATTACCCACGTGAGGGGCTGCCGGCTCGTCTGCTCAGCCTGGTGCTTTGTATGGTGGCGCGGGTGATGGGATGTCTGGACACGGGCCATTACGGGCTGAGGCTGCCGATGGACCTGCCGGCGTCACACCAGTCGCTGACCAGCGAAGGGGTTGCGCTGTTCAATCTGCAATACCCGCAAGGGTTGCCGCAGAGCTGGGGCGGGCAGGGCGATGAACTGGTGAATGGCGTGCGTTACTACTCCTGGTCCGGGATCTTGCAGCCCGGGATCACGGATCGCGGGCGCAATCTGTTCGATGGCACCAACCGCAGTTGCCGGCTGTTTGCCAAAACCTTCGTGCGCGAGGCCGGGCAGTGCGATGGCATGGTCGGCCGTAACAGCTCGCATTTGGGAACGGTGATCGGCGATGACTATCCGCTGGATCACCTCGATATCGTCAACCAGTCGTTCGGGTTGGTGGGCAAGGGCGCGGAGCCGATCCGGTTATTTGTCGAGCATGCGCGGCGGTTGAAGTTGGCGGGTGTCTGAAGCGAGGTGTTCAACGCTGAATGCCCTGTCGCAGAGAGTGAAAATGCCATTGCTGGCAGCGGTACTGGCACGTATTTCAGGGTGTAAAAGCGGCAGCTATTCGGCGGGGCGCTGGACTATAGTTCGGTGGTCATCGACGAATCGGTGACCGGTCTTAGCCGATCGAAATACATGCTATTGGATGCACAAGCGCCTCCAGTACAATGCGGGCGCTTTTTGTCGCTTTGCGTTTTGCTATGGCGGCTGTGCGCGGGACATCTTCGGGTGTGCCGGGTTGTCCCAAAGTATGTCCCGGTCGGCTAACCCGCGTGCAGCTGCCACCCTCACTTGTTTAGCCGCAAAAGGGTGGTCGCTATTCAGCCTACATACTTTGGATTTGAATCATGACCAATTTCCGCCCGCTACAAAGCAACCTCACTGACGCCCCGGTGCTCTACCTCAAGCTCGATGTCCCGGTGCGCAACCTCTATGAATTTGCCATACAGCGCCTCAAGGCAGCTCGCGACCTGAGCCACAGCCTGACCTGCATGAGCATCGGCAATACCTGCGACCGCGATCTCCAACACTTCGCCTCAGCGGCCTATCTGTTGTTACAGGATGGCTGCGATGCATTGGATGCAATGCAGGGTTGCTTCACGGATCGTCAGCCAAGCGCCTTGCAGGCCTGATCCGAAAAACGCGGATCTGAAAACACCACACAAACCTGTAGGAGCGTGGCTTGCCCGCGAAGCTTTTAGCGATCTTGAGGGCCCCTTCGCGGGCAAGCCCTGCTCCTACAAGGGACCGCGCCCGGTCTTGCCGAGCATCTGGTGTGCCCGAAAATCTTCCAAACAGGAGGCCAGACACTATGTCGAAAACATCGAAAACTGACTGGGAGCACCTGGCCAAGCTGAACGACCAGGATATCGACACCAGCGAAATCCCCGAGCTGAGTGAAGACTTCTTCCGCAGTGCCGAATTGCGCTTGCCTGCGATGGGGCCCTGGAGGCTTGAGTCGCCCGTAATGACGCCATCGCCGGCAAGCCAGCTCCCACAAGGGATCGCACCCGGTCTCAATCGTGGAAAACCATGCTCCGCGTTTCCCCCATCAACAGCGCCTGATTGCGCTCCGTCACATCCCGAATGTAATCCCACAACAAGGTAATGCGCTTCAACTTGCGCAGATCTTCCCGGCAGTACATCCAGAACTGCCGGGTGATATTCACTTCATCCGCCAGCACCGGCAGCAGCCTCGGGTCCTGGGCCGCGAGGAAACACGGCAGGATTGCCAGCGCCCGGCCCTGCTGCGCCGCGACGAACTGCGCAATCACGCTGGTGCTGCGCAAGTTGGCCGTGGCATTCGGCAGGGCATTGGCCAGGTACAGCAGCTCATTGCTGAACGCCAGATCATCCACATAGCTGACAAACCGATGCCGCCCCAAATCACTGGCACGGCGGATCGGCGGATGCTGGTCCAGATACTCCTGGGTCGCATAGAGCTGTAGCCGGTAGTCGCACAGCTTGCAGCATACATACGGACCATGCTCCGGGCGCTCCAGCGCGATAACGATATCCGCCTCGCGCTTGGACAAACTGATGAAGTGCGGCAACGGCAGGATATCGACGGAAATCGCCGGATACGCGTCGACGAAATGGCTCAACTGCGGGGTGATGAAAAAACTGCCGAACCCTTCCGTGCAGCCCATCCGCACATGCCCCGACAGCGCCACGCCAGACCCCGAGACCTGCTCGCAAGCCATGTGCAAGGTGCTTTCGATGGACTCCGCATAGCCCAGCAAACGCTGGCCCTCGGCGGTCAGCACAAAACCGTTGGTCCGGGATTTTTCGAAGAGCAAGGTGCCTAGCGCACCCTCCAGTGAGCTGATGCGGCGCGACACCGTGGTGTAGTCCACCGCCAGGCGCTTGGCCGCGCTGCTGGCCTTGCGGGTACGGGCGACCTCGAGGAAAAACTTCAGGTCGTCCCAGTTCAATGAACCCAAAGACGTGATGTTTTTTTGCATGTTGGTCCGGTTTTTATGTGCATTCTTATTAGAAGAACGCACATCTATACTCCAAAAACAGTCCAGTCACCATGCTCGGGCACTGCCTCGCCCGCTACGGATTCGGCCCCACAATAATTCAGGAGACTTCAATGAACGTTTCTCTCAAGCCCGACACCACTCTCAAGACCGCCAAGCTGCTGATCAATGGCGAGTGGGTCGAATCCCAGACCAGCGAATGGCACGACATCGTCAACCCGGCGACCCAGGAAGTCCTGGCCAAAGTCCCGTTCGCCACCGCCGCTGAAGTCAACGCCGCCATCGACGCCGCGCACCGCGCCTTCCAGACCTGGAAGCTGACCCCCATCGGCGCGCGCATGCGCATCATGCTCAAGCTGCAAGCGCTGATCCGCGAGCACTCCAAGCGCATCGCCGTAGTCCTCAGCGCCGAGCAGGGCAAGACCATTGCCGACGCCGAAGGCGATATCTTCCGTGGCCTGGAAGTGGTGGAACACGCCTGCTCCATCGGCACCCTGCAGATGGGTGAGTTCGCCGAAAACGTCGCCGGCGGTGTCGACACCTACACCCTGCGCCAGCCCATCGGTGTCTGTGCCGGGATCACCCCCTTCAACTTCCCGGCGATGATTCCGCTGTGGATGTTCCCGATGGCGATTGCCTGCGGCAACACCTTCGTCCTCAAGCCGTCCGAGCAGGACCCGCTGTCGACGCTGCTGCTGGTGGAGCTGGCGTTGGAAGCCGGTGTACCGCCAGGCGTGCTCAACGTGGTGCATGGCGGCAAGGAAGTGGTGGATGCGCTGTGCACCCACAAGGACATCAAGGCTGTTTCCTTCGTCGGTTCGACTGCCGTCGGCACCCATGTCTACGACCTCGCCGGCCGCCACGGCAAGCGCGTGCAGTCGATGATGGGCGCGAAGAACCATGCGGTGGTGCTGCCCGATGCCAACCGTGAACAAACCCTCAATGCCCTGGTCGGTGCCGGTTTCGGCGCGGCTGGCCAGCGCTGCATGGCGACTTCGGTGGTGGTGCTGGTGGGCGCGGCGAAACAATGGTTGCCGGACCTCAAGGCCCTGGCGCTGAAACTCAAGGTCAATGCCGGCAGCGAGGCGGGCACCGATGTCGGTCCGCTGATTTCCAAGCGCGCGAAAGAGCGTGTGCTGAGCCTGATCGAAAGCGGTATCAAGGAAGGCGCCAAGCTGGAGCTGGACGGTCGCGATATCCAGGTGCCGGGCTTCGAGCAGGGCAACTTTGTCGGCCCGACCCTGTTCTCCGGGGTGACCACCGATATGCAGATCTACACCCAGGAAATCTTCGGCCCGGTGCTGGTGGTGCTGGAAGTCGACACCCTCGACGAGGCGATCGCCCTGGTCAACGCCAACCCGTTCGGCAATGGCACTGGCCTGTTTACCCAGAGCGGCGCCTCGGCGCGCAAGTTCCAGAGCGAAATCGACGTCGGCCAGGTCGGCATCAATATCCCGATTCCGGTGCCGGTACCCTTCTTCAGCTTCACCGGTTCGCGCGGTTCCAAGCTCGGTGACCTCGGTCCGTACGGCAAGCAGGTGGTGCAGTTCTACACTCAGACCAAGACGGTCACCAGTCGCTGGTTCGACGATGACAGTGTCAACCATGGTGTGAACACCACCATCAATCTGCGCTGAGCGAGGAATCTGCCATGAAGATTGCATTTATCGGCCTGGGCAATATGGGCGCGCCGATGGCGCGCAACCTGATCAAGGCCGGGCACAGCCTGAATCTGTTCGACTTGAACAAGACCGTATTGGAAGAGTTGGCAGCCCTCGGCGGGACCATCAGCGAATCGCCGAAAGTTGCCGCTCAGGGCAGCGAATTGGTGATCACCATGCTGCCGGCCGCTGCCCATGTGCGTAGCGTCTGGTTGGGCGAGGACGGTGTGCTGGCTGGTATCGGTCGGGGCATGCCGGCGGTGGATTGCAGCACCATCGATCCGCAGACCGCCAAGGATGTCGCGGCGGCGGCGGCCAGGCAGGGCGTGGCGATGGGCGATGCGCCGGTGTCCGGCGGGACCGGCGGTGCGGCGGCCGGGACCCTGACCTTTATGGTCGGGGCTTCCCAGGAGCTGTTCACCACCCTGCAGCCGGTGCTGGCGCAGATGGGCCGCAATATCGTCCATTGCGGCGAAGTGGGCACCGGGCAGATCGCCAAGATCTGCAACAACCTGCTGCTGGGCATTTCCATGGTCGGGGTCAGCGAAGCCATGGCCCTTGGCGCGGCGCTGGGGATCGACACCCAGGTGCTGGCCGGGGTGATCAACAGTTCCACCGGACGTTGCTGGAGTTCGGAGACTTATAACCCCTGGCCGGGGATCGTCGATACGGCGCCGGCGTCGCGTGGCTATACCGGTGGTTTCGGGGCCGAGTTGATGTTGAAGGATCTGGGGCTGGCGACGGAAGCGGCGCGTCAGGCGCATCAGCCGGTGGTGCTGGGCGCGGTGGCGCAGCAGCTTTACCAGGCGATGAGTTTGCGTGGGGAAGGGGGGTTGGATTTCTCGGCGATCGTCAATTCCTATCGCAAACCCTAGGTGTGTGAGGGGCTCCTGCGGCCTTCCGGTAAACGCCGCCTCAGGGCATGACACGAACCTGTAGGAGCGTGGCTTGCCCGCGAAGGGGCCCTTGAAGGCGCCAAAAGCTTCGCGGGCAAGCCCTGCTCCTACAGGTCTTCAGTGTTCTTGAGGGCTTGGGCAGGGCCGGATCCGCACACCTGTCCGTCCATGACGCGTAGAATCATCTCCCTGAAAATGCTTTCGAGGTGCGGGTGGTGGATCTACAGCAGGGTTTTGTCCTGACCCGGCATTGGCGCGACACCCCCACGGGCACGCAGGTCGAGTTCTGGCTGGCCACCGACAACGGTCCCCGGCATGTCCGGCTACCGCCGCAACCCTCCGTCGCTTTCATTCCCGTCGCCCATCGCCAACGTGCCGAAGCCTTGCTGCGTGGTGAGCGTGGAGTCGAGTTGCGTCCCCTGGAACTGCTCGACTTCCATCATCGCCCCATCCTCGGCCTGTATTGCCAGCAACATCGGCAACTGATGAATATCGAGAAGCTGCTGCGCAAGGGCGGCGTCGATGTCTATGAAGCCGATATCCGCCCGCCCGAGCGCTTCCTGATGGAGCGCTTTATCACCGCGCCGGTCCAGTTCGGCGGCACCGCCAACGTTGACGGCCCGCTGCTCGATACCCAGATGAAACCGGCGCCGGGCTATCGCCCGCGCCTGAAGCTGGTATCCCTGGATATTGAAACCACCATGCAGGGCGAACTGTATTCCATCGCCCTGGAAGGCTGCGGCGAGCGCCAGGTGTACATGCTGGGACCGGCCAACGGCGATGCCACCCAGGTGGATTTCAAGTTCGACTACCGTGACACCCGTGCCGGCTTGCTCGAGGCCCTGAACGACTGGCTGGCCCTGCACGACCCTGACGCGATCATCGGCTGGAACCTGGTGCAGTTCGACCTGCGGGTCCTGCACGAGCACGCTGAACGCCTGAAGGTGCCGCTGCGCCTGGGACGTGGCGGCGACGTCATGGGCTGGCGCGACAACGGCGTGCGCAACACCCACTACTTCGCGGCCGCCGCCGGCCGCTTGATCATCGACGGCATAGAGGCCCTGCGCTCGGCCACCTGGAGCTTTCCTTCCTTTAGCCTCGAATATGTCGCGCAACACCTGCTGGGCGAGGGCAAATCCATCGACAACCCGTACCAGCGCATGGACGAGATCGACCGCATGTTCGCCGAGGACAAGCCCGCCCTGGCGCGCTACAACCTCAAGGACTGCGAGCTGGTGACGCGGATCTTCGACAAGACCCAGTTGCTGACCTTCCTGCTCGAGCGCGCCACGGTCACCGGTTTGCCCACCGACCGCAGCGGCGGCTCCGTGGCGGCGTTCACCCACCTCTACCTGCCGTTGATGCATCGCCAGGGCTTTGTCGCGCCGAACCTGGGGGAGCGCACTCCCGAAGCCAGCCCCGGCGGTTTTGTGATGGACTCGCGGCCCGGCCTGTACGAATCGGTGTTGGTGCTCGATTACAAAAGCCTCTATCCGTCGATCATCCGCACCTTCCTGATCGACCCGGTGGGGCTGGTGGAAGGTTTGCGCCATCCCGACGACAGTGACTCGGTTCCCGGCTTTCGCGGGGCGCGTTTCTCCCGTACGCGGCATTGTCTGCCGGCCATTGTCGAGAGCGTCTGGCAGGGCCGGGAGACGGCCAAGCGCGAACACAATGCGCCGCTGTCCCAGGCGCTGAAAATCATCATGAACGCTTTCTACGGCGTGCTCGGTTCCAGCGGCTGCCGCTTCTTCGATACGCGCCTGGCGTCGTCCATCACCTTGCGTGGCCACGAGATCATGCGGCGGACCCGAGAGTTGATTGAAGCCCAGGGCTACGCGGTGATCTATGGCGACACCGACTCTACCTTCGTCTGGCTCAAGCGAGCCCACAGCGAGGAGGACGCCGCACGGATCGGCCGCAACCTGGTGGCCCAGGTCAACCAATGGTGGCGCGAACACCTGCAACAGGAGCTCGGGCTGGACAGCGCTCTGGAGCTGCAATTCGAAACCCACTTCAGCCGCTTCCTGATGCCGACCATTCGCGGTGCCGAGGAGGGCAGCAAGAAACGTTATGCCGGGTTGGTAACCCGTGCCGACGGTACCCAGGAGATGATCTACAAGGGCCTGGAAACCGTGCGCAGCGACTGGTCGCCCCTGGCCCAGGACTTCCAGCAGGAGCTGTACCGGCGGATCTTCGACCGGATGCCGTATCAGGATTATGTACGTGACTACGTGCGCCGGACTCTGGCGGGCGAACTGGACGACCGGCTGGTCTATCGCAAGCGCCTGCGCCGCCAGTTGGGCGACTACCAGCGCAATGTGCCGCCCCATGTGCGGGCGGCACGCCTGGCCGATGAGTACAACGATGCCCAGGGCCGGCCCCGGCAGTACCAGAACGGTGGCTGGATCAGCTACGTGATCACCCTGGCCGGCCCCGAGCCGCTGGAGATACGCCGCGCGCCGATCGACTACGACCACTACATCACCCGGCAGCTACAGCCGGTGGCGGATGCGATCCTGCCCTTTGTCCAGGACGATTTCAGCACCCTGATCGGCGGGCAGTTGGGGTTGTTCTAAGCGTCGCCTTCAGAGGCTGAAGCGCGCCACCAAGCGATGCATATCGGCCGCCAGTCGCGACAGTTCGGTACTCGCCACCGAGGTCTGCTGGGCGCCGGTGGCGCTGTGCACGGACAGATCGCGAATGCTCGTCAGGTTGCGGTCCACGGTGCGTGCCACTTCAGCCTGCTCCTCGGAGCCGGCGGCGATGCGCAGGTTCATCTCGTTGATCTGGTTGATCGCCGTGGAGATTTCCGTCAGCGCGGCGCCCGCTTCGTGGGCGATGCGCAGGGTGTCCTGGGCTTCCTGGCAACTGTCCTGCATGGCGCCGGTGACCTGCTCGGTGCCCTGGCGAATGCGCTCGATGATCTGCGAGATTTCCCCGGTCGACTGTTGGGTGCGCCCGGCCAGCGCGCGCACCTCGTCGGCCACCACCGCAAAGCCACGGCCCTGCTCGCCGGCCCGGGCGGCCTCGATGGCGGCGTTGAGGGCCAGCAGGTTGGTCTGCTCGGCGATGGTGCGGATCACTTCCAGAACCTGGCTGATGTCCTGGGACTGCGCCGCCAGTTGCTGGACGTCACCGCTGGTGCTTTGCACGGTGGCGCTGAGTTTTTCGATGGCGGCGACAGTGTGCATCACCCGGTCCGAGCCGACATTGCTCGACTGGCCGGATGAGCGCGCCGCGTCCGAGGCCGTAGCGGCATTGCGGGCCACGGCGTCGACGGCGATGGTCATCTGGTTCACCGCCGTGGCGGCCTGTTCGATTTCCTGGTTCTGGCGTTGCAGGCCGCGACTGGATTCGCCGGTCACGCTGCTCATCTGTTCGGCGGCCGACGCCAGTTGCGTGGACGAATCGCCGATCAGGCGGATGGTCTCGCGCAGGTTGTCCTGCATGGTCCTGGCCGATTTCAACAGGGTCGAGAGCTCGTCCTGGCCCTCGATCACGATCTCGCTGCGCAGGTCGCCACGGGCAATGGTGTCGTTGATCGTCAGCGCGTATTTCAGTGGTTCGACGATGCTGCGGGTGAAGAAAAACGCCAGGGCCAGCGTGGCGAGGGCGGCGACGATGATCAGCGCGACAATGACGTTGAAGCTGTTGTGGTAGGTCTGGTCGGAGTCCCGGCCGGACTGCCTGGCGCCGTCGATATTCAACTGCACCAACTGGTCGATCGCTTGCTGCATCTGTTTGTTCAGGGGGATCTGCTCGTCGAGCAGGGCGGCGGCTTCGGCGTACTGGCCTTTCTGGCTGAAGTCGATGCAGCTGTCGGCCAAGCGCGTCAGGCGCTGGATACCGTCGCTGACCACCTTGAACAGTTGGCGTTCCTGGTCGCTGCTGATGTAGGCGCTGTAACTCTGCAGTTGAGTGAGCAGATCGGCGCGCAGGGTGCGGATGTTCTGCACGGTAGCGTCATGGTTGGGGGAGTTGGTCTGGGCGATCAGTCGACGGCTTTCCAGCAGCAGCTTCAGGCCCGTGGCATTGACCCGGTCGGCGGCGATAACGCCCGACATGGAGTGCTCTTCCAGTTGCGCGGCCAGACCACGGATCGACTTCATGTTCGACAGGGAGAACAAGCCGAGGATGACCAGCAGCAAGGTGATGGCAGCGAAGCTCAGGGCGGAGCGCACAGGGATCTTGAGGTTCCTCAACAGCATGACGAACGGCTCCTGGATAGGGTCGATGAGGGAAGGGGGCTGGAAGCGGGGTGGGTTTTTTCCGAATGTTGCGATACTGGCATAGTAATGTTGCCGCCCACAGAACGTGATGATTGAATTAACTAATCAGGCTGATAGCTTTCCGGTCGGGGGAGTGGCCCGGTGCCGGAAGCAGGCTCCAGCAGGCACCAGATTGGCGCAACGGTTGCACCGGACTCGCGCCTGGGCGCTATCAAACGGCGACACCCGTATCGTCCAAATACTCTTCAGCAGGATTTCGAACCCAAAAAGGGATCGGAAAGCCCTTGCCCGAAAAATAAGCGTCTACGCTGATCGAACACTTCAATGAACAATTTTATTCATTGGATGTATCCATTTTTAAAACCTTCAGTTGTACCAATCGGAAAGTCTCCAGGCAGCACCGTCATTTCAAGGTCAGATTTGTGAGCGTCCATCAGGCAGCTCATGGTTTTTCTGGCGCGTATTTTGCTGATGCGTGTTTATCAGGCTTGCGGTTGTGGCCAATCTTGCATGCATGTGTATTCAAAATAACGCCAATCAGAATGCGAAAAATCATGGGAGTCACCCCGATGTCTATCGATGCAAATCAGGTCCCGGTGGTCGTCATCACCGGCGCGCACGCCCAGCTCTACAACCAGGACCTGGCGCCCACGGCGCCGGAGGGGCGCACCTGGGGGACGTTCAGCCTGTTCTCGATGTGGATGTCCGACGTTCACTCGGTCGGCGGTTATACCTTTGCCGCCAGCCTGTTCTTTCTCGGGCTGACGGGCTGGCAGGTGCTGCTCTCGATGGTCGTCGGGATCACCATCGTCTACTTCCTGATGAACCTGATCGGCAGGCCGTCGCAAAAGTACGGCATTCCGTTTCCGGTGGTCGCGCGCATGTCTTTCGGCGTCCGCGGCGCCAATCTCGCCGCGGTCGTGCGGGGAATCGTCGGTATCGTCTGGTATGGGGTACAGACCTATTTCGCCTCCAAGGCGGTGCAGGTGCTGGTGATCGCGATGCTGCCCTCGGCGGCGGAGTTCACCCATAACAGCCTGCTGGGGCTGTCCACGCTGGGCTGGATCAGCTTCGCCTTCATGTGGTTTTTCCAGCTGGTGATCTTCCTGGCCGGGATGGAAACGATCCGCAAATTTATCGATTTCTGCGGCCCGGTGGTCTACGTGGTGATGTTCGCGCTGGCCGGCTGGATGATCTCCAAGACCGGCCTGGACAGCTTCTCGATGCAGTTCTCCGACAAGCACTTCACGGGCCTGGAGTCGATCGGCCTGATGGCCAGTGCCGCGATGCTGATCGTCGCCTACTTCGCCGCGCTGCTGCTGAACTTCGGCGACTTTTCCCGTTTCGCCAAGAGCGAAGCGGTGATGAAAAAGGGCAACTTCTGGGGCCTGCCGGTGAACTTCATCGTTTTTGCGATCATCACGGTGATTGTCACGGGCGGTTCGATGAAGGTCTTCGGGGAGGCGATCATGGACCCGGTGCTGATTGTCGAGAAAATCAATAACCCCCTGGTGTCGATCATCGGCGCGCTCACCTTTATCGTCGCCACCATGGGCATCAATATCGTGGCGAACTTTGTCTCGCCGGCCTATGACATCGCCAATCTGGCGCCGCAGAAAATCAACTTCAAGCTGGGCGGCTTGATCACTTCGATCCTGTCGGTGCTGGTCTGCCCATGGCTGTTTGTCTCGAGTCCCCAGGCGATCACGATATTCGTCAGTATCTTCGGTGCCGTGCTGGGGCCGATGTTCGGCATCATGGTCGCCGACTACTATCGGGTGAAGCGCCAGGTCATCAAGCTGGAGGATTTGTACACGCTGTCGCCCGAGGGTTCGCTGTATTTCGAGAGCGGCTGGAACAGCAAGGCCCTGTTCGCGCTGATCGTTTCGGGAAGCCTGTCGATCGGCCTGGCGTTGCTGGGCGCATTCGGCTTGATTTTCAATGTCGGTGACTGGGGATGGCTGATCGGTGCCGGCAGCGGGGCGATCGTTTATGTGCTGGCCAATCGTAGGGCGGCGGCTGTTTCAGCGCTCGGCGAAACAGTCTAGAGGGGCTGGGTGAAACGACGGGCAGGGTTATCCGTCGTTTCACCCGCGGCCTGTTCCGGCTGGCGGAATCAGGCGAAGACGAAGTACTTGCGCACGGTTTCCACCACTTCCCAGGTGCCTTTCATCCCGGGCTCGATCACGAAGATATCGCCGGCGCGCAGGTGGATCGGCGCCAGGCCGTCCGGGGTGATGATGCAGTAGCCTTCCTGGAAGTGGCAGTACTCCCACTTCAGGTACTCGACCCGCCATTTGCCCGGGGTGCAGATCCAGGTGCCCATGATCTTGCTGCCGTCTTCGCTGGTGTAGGCGTTGAGGTTGACGGTGTGCGGGTCGCCCGCCAGTTTTTCCCATTTGCAGGCATCGAGGACCGGCAACGGGTGGGTATCGCGCAGAACGGTGATCGGTGGATTGGACATGCTGGGCTCCGGGCGCAGGTTCTTGAGGAAGCCTGCACCCTAGCGGTCGTCGGCACCGGGCAGTTGTCCAGGTTCGACATCGACCTGCCCATGAGCGCATAACGCATCGAGCAAGGCGCGGGCATAACCCGGCAGGTGTTCGAACGAGCGGGCGCACAGCAGCAGCTTGCGTCGGGCCCAGGGCTCGGGCAACGAGCGGCTGACAAAGGCCGTCGCACCCGGCCAACGATCCAGGGTTGCCTGGGGCACGATGCCGGGACCCGCACCGCGCGCGACCATGCGCAACACCCCGTCAAAGCCGTCGGCCCGTACCCGCAGTTGCAGGCGCATTCCCAGGTGCAAGGCCTGTTCTTCCAGGTAGGCGGCGAGGGCGCTGCCGGCGGGCAGACCGACCTGTTCGTGGCGCAAGGTATCGCTGAAGCGCAGGTGCGATTGTTCCGCCAAGGCGTGGCCGAGGGGAATCGCCACCACCAGCGGATCATCGCAAAAGGGTCGGGTCTGCAAGTCCCGGGTATCCACCGCGTCGGAGACGATGCCGAGCTCCGCCGCGCCCTGGCTGATGGCGTGGACAATTCGCAGGCTGGGCAACTCCTGCAGGTCGAGGTCGATATGCGGGTGGTTGCACAGAAAGTCCGCGAGCCGTTCCGGCAGGTATTCGCTGATCGCGGCGCTGTTGCCCAGCAGGCGGACCTGGCCTTTCACGCCGTGGGCGTATTCGGCGAGGTCCTGGCGCAGGCGTTCGGCCTGTTGCAGCATCAGCCGGGCATGCTGGGCCAATGCCTTGCCGGCGGGTGTGGGGGTGACGCCACGGCGGCCACGCTGGAAGAACGGCGTACCAAGGGAGGTTTCCAGAGCCCGTATCCGTGCACTGGCGGCCGGCAGCGACAGGTGGCTGCGCGCCGCCCCGGCGGTGATATTGCCGGCGTCGAGGATATTCAGGTACAGCCTAAGGTCGATCAGGTCGAAGTGCATGCTCAGCCTCTCTCTTTGCAAGAGGCTAGCTCAATGCATGACAGATTTTCAAACTCGCCGCCCGGGTCCAGTCTGTCGGCATGAATACATTCCTCGAGTTTTACCAAAGCCTGGGCCTGGCCCTTTCCCTGCTGGTGCTGGGCACCTTTCTGCTGGCGGGCATGGTCAAGGGGGTGATCGGCCTCGGGCTGCCGACGGTTGCCATGGGCCTGCTTGGCCTGGCTATGGCCCCGACGCAGGCTGCGGCGCTGTTGATCCTTCCCGCGACCCTGACCAATGTCTGGCAACTGGCGGCGGGTGGGCACCTGTCGACCCTGCTCAAACGGCTCTGGCCGATGTTGCTGGCGATCTTCCTCGGCACCGGCGCCGGCACGTGGTGGCTGGGTGGGGTGGAGGGTGGCCATGGGATGGTGCGGGGATTGGGCGCCGCCTTGCTGTTGTATGCCTTGAGTGGCCTGTTTCTGCCGACGCTACGGGTGGGGGCGCGGACGGAACGCTGGTTGGGTCCGGCCTGTGGGCTGGTCACGGGCATCATCACCTCGGCCACCGGTGTGTTCGTGATTCCCGCCGTGCCTTACCTGCAAGCGCTGGGCTTGAACAAGGATGAGCTGGTGCAGGCGCTGGGCCTGTCGTTCACTGTCTCGACCCTGGCGCTGGCCCTCGGTCTGTTCTGGCGTGGGGCGCTGGGAGAGGGGGCCCTGGGGGCCTCATTGCTGGTGTTGCTCCCCGCGATCCTCGGCATGCTGTTCGGGCAATGGCTGCGCCAACGGGTCAGCGCCACGCTATTCAAGCGGGTGTTCTTTATCGGCCTGGGCCTGCTGGGTGGGCATCTGCTGATCGGCGGCTGATGGTTTGAAATGACCGGGGGCGGGGGGGCTCCAGCCCCGGTCTTGTTTCAATCAGCCCCGCGGATAGCTGTGCAGCGGCGTGGTATCGCCAGGCGGCCACATCGAGCTTTCGGAGCCGGGCTGGTAGAAAGTCACCGTCATACTACGGCGTGAGATCCTCTGCTCCGGGACGACTGGAGAGACGGCGTGCCAGGAGTTGTTCGAGCGGACCAGCACGGCAGAGTTGCCCACCAGCGGCTCGACCAGTGCAGTCACGTCGGCGGGGTCCTTGCTGCGCAGGATGTTCAGGCAGCCGCCATGGGCCCGGTCCCAGGACTCGTTGAAATAGAGAATATGGGTGACCCGTTTGTCCGGCAGGTCCGGATGGGCGCCCAGGCTGGCCCCCGGGCCATAGTGGAAAACATTCACTTCCATCGGTGCCTGTCGCAGGTCCTGGTCGGTCAGGGCGCTGAGGGCCTCGCGATAGGCCGCGCTGCACAGGTCCCGGGCGAGCCGGCGCCAGGCATCGCTCAGTTCCGACTCGTAGGCAATCGCCTCGCTGCCTAACGGCAACAGGGCACGGGCCTCGTAGTCATAATTCTTTTCGCCGCCATAGCCCGTTACGGTCTTGAAGTGATCGTGGGGATAGGTCGCGGCCAGGGCCGCGGCGTCTTGTGCCGAATACAGGTTGCTGATCTCGGCCCATGCATACGGATCGGTCTTGAGTGCGCCGTGTTTGAGCGCCGACAGGTTCAGGATGGGTTGCATTTATCGCTCTCTCAATTTTCTGAAACCACGCCTCAGTGAGCGCAAGGGCGCGGTAACTCTGAAGCTGTTGGATGCTTGCAGTCTCGTGACCTTCGCTTCGCTGAGCGCTAGTTGTTCGGTCAGCAGGAAGATCTGTCGCTGTCGTGCATTGAGCTCGATATTCAGAAAGTCGAGCGTAGGTGCTGCAATTTCTGTCGGTGCCGAGGGCTGGTTATCGCCATGTTCAAGCAAGGTGGGCAGGTTTTGCCAGAAGCGGTTGAGGGCGCTGCGAGTCGAGGTCTTGCCTTGGGCGATGATCTTCGCGACCCGGTCCCAATAAGCGGCCAGCTCCACCTTTGCGGCGCTTAACGACGCCGATGGCCGGGTTTTGCCAAGTCGTGAAGTAAACCAATGCACCGTCAGTTCTTCGGCTGGCGGCAGGGCATGCATCTGCCCCATCTCGGCCAGTGCCGTGTACTTGCCGGTGCTCAGATCCGCCGTCGAAAACACCGGCACGCCAAATACCAGGGCACTGATGGACAGGTGATAGCTGTGACCGATAACGGCTTGGGCGTGGCAGAGGATCTCCGCCAGCAGCAGTGGCTCCGGCCAGAACGGCAGGGTTATGGCGTCGGGTATCCGCGCGGTCACCACCATGGGATGGTCGCCCAGTACCGGGCCGATCGGCATGACCAGCAGGCGGTAGCCGGCCAGCGCCTCCGGGTGTTGCTCGAATAGCTGCAAAAACGGTTCAACCACATGAATCGACTGAATGACGATATAGGGCGCATCCAGTCCGAACGTCTGGCGCAGTTCAGTAAAGGCCGCGCAGGGGTGTTGCTCGTCGATCAGGTTGGGCAGGTTGAAGGCGGTATCGGGCAGCACCTGGATGTCGGTGTTCGGGCTGAGCGCGCCCAGGCTTTCGCGGGTGGGCTCATCCCTGACCCGCACGCATTGGCTGTGCTCCAGCGCCAGCTTGAGCAGGGGCGTGCTCCACTCGGGAATATCATTGCAGTGCATGCCCGGGGCGTTCCAGACCACCGGGACGCCATGTTGCTGGGCAATCAGCGCCGGCGATAACCAATAACCCGTGGGGTGATGAATATCCGGGCTGGGAGGGAGGTAGTCATGGGCGACGACTTTGTCGAAGCGGATGATGAACCCACCGCCGATCAGGACACCGTCGAGCTGTTCGGCCAACTCCGGCAGATCGGCGACCGAAGTCACCGCATAGGGCCACTCGGCCTGGTCTTTCGCATTGTAGGAAAAACGATGCAGTTGAACCGAGCCAAGGCGTTTGCTTAATTCGGCCTCGGCGAGGATCGGGAACAGCAGGTCACCATAGTTCTCGACATCGAAAGTACCGAAGATCCCGATGTGCCAGGTGCGTGCAGTCATTTGCATGGCACGGTTCCAATACTGAAGAGAGGGTTTGCCCGGGCGGATACGTCGACGGCCTGCAAGCCGAGGTCGACGGTTCCGAGAAAGTTTTCGGCGTTGGGCAGCATTTCGAAGGCCAGCGGCGCCACTTGTTTTTCGATCAGTTGGGCCGTGTGTTCGACCAGCCCATCCATGAGCTTGAGGGTGACGTGATAACGCCCCGCTGCCAGCTTGGCCTTGAAGGTGACGGTGATCGAAGCGCGCTGCCAGCCGTCTTCCGCCGGCTCGACCGACAGCGCCAGATTGGCGCCACCGATGACCAGCAAGTGGGCTTCTTGAAGGGTGAAGCTGACCGAGGGTTGGCGGATGGACGTTTGAATCCGTGCCTGGACGTGGATCTCGACGCTCTCGCCGTACAGGTAGGCGGAGGTCAGCGCTTGCGTATTGGTGAACACCGCGCTGCTGATATGTCCTTCCGAGGTGCCGAAGGCAATGCCGTCCCGGGTGTCTAGGAATGACTTGCGCGTGACCGCGATATCGCCTCCGGAGGCCCAGCGTCGCTGTTCATCGCGCATGTCGAGCAGGTACAGTTCGGCCATGTCCTCGGGCGCACCGCTGGCAACCAGTTGGCCCTGGTCCAGGTAGATCACCCGATGGCAAAAGCGTTTGACCAGGTTCATGTCGTGGGACACGAACAGCAGCGTGGTGCCGCTTTTGGTCAGGGTCTCCAGGCGGTTCAGGCACTTGAACTGGAACGCTGCGTCACCCACTGAAAGCGCCTCGTCGACGATCAGGATATCCGGCTCCACGCATACCGAGACCGCAAAGGCCAACCGCACCAGCATGCCGCTGGAGTAGGTTTTGATCGGCTGCTCGATAAAGTCGCCAATGTTGGCGAAGGCCTGGATCTCTTCGAAACGGGCGTCGATCTGTGCCGGCGTCAGGCCCAGGACCGCGGCGTTCAGGTAGACGTTCTCGCGACCGCTGAATTCCGGATTGAAGCCTGCGCCCAACTCCAGCAGGGCGGCAATCCGGCCCTGGACCTGAAGGGTGCCCTGGGTGGGCGTCAGGGTCCCGCAGAGCAACTGCAGGAGCGTGGATTTTCCGCTGCCGTTTCGGCCGATGATACCGACGGTTTCGCCCCGGCGAATTTGCAGGGAGATGGCTTTGAGCGCCCAGAACTCACGATAGAATCGCTTGCGATTGCGCAGCAGCATTTGCAGCAGGCGGTCTTGGGGGGTGTCGTAGATCTGGTAGCACTTGCTCAGGTCTTGGACATCAATTGCGAAATCAAGCGACATTGGCAAGTCCGTTACGCATTAATACAAGCATCCTTAAAGCACTCACCTTCCGTCCATCACCTCATGCCCAAAGGCAGGTCAGGCGGCGCTGTCTTTGTTGTCGGCGTAACGAGTAGGACTTTTCTCTGGATTGAGGGGAGTCCATCCCAATTTTTGTAGTGTAATTCTTGTGTGGCTGAGAATAATTGATAATTGGGATTTCTGAAATAAGGAATTATCCCTGGAGGCAAAACAGTCCGTCTTGAAGAATAGGGTGGCGGGGAATAGGTCGGTTTATGTCGGGATATTGGCGTCAATAGACATTTAAGTGCCGAAGTTAGTTAAGGGAAGTGTATCTGGAGGCCGGCACTGGCAATGTAATAATTGTGTTTGGATTAATACATTTCAGACAAAATAACGCAGCCGCTGAATAGGGCGATTGTCGAGCGAGTTTTCCATGAGGAACACAGGTGAAAGCCAGATCCGATGAATTGCAGATCTTTGTGTGTGTCATCGAGTGCGGCTCGATTTCCGCCGCCGCCGAACAGGTTGGCCAGACGCCATCGGCGGTCAGCCGGAGCCTGTCGCGGCTCGAGGCCAAGTTGGAGACCACCTTGATCAACCGCACCACGCGGCGCATGGACCTGACCGAGGAGGGCAAGTTTTTCTTCGAGCGAGCCAAGCAGATCCTGGAGCAGATGGATGAGCTGGAGGAGCGCCTGTCCTTGCGTCAGCGCAGGCCGGCCGGGCGCCTGCGGATCAATGCCGCTTCGCCCTTCATGTTGCATGCGGTGGTGCCCTATATCGCGGAGTTTCGCCGCCTGTATCCGGATATCCAGTTGGAGCTCAACAGCAACGACCTGATCATCGACCTGCTGGAGCAAAGTACCGATATCGCCATTCGTATCGGCAACCTGGCGGATTCGACCCTGCACGCGCGCTCCCTGGGCAGCAGCCCGCTGAATATCCTCGCCAGCCCCGCGTATCTGGAAAAGCATGGGCTGCCGGCCAGCGTCAGCGAGTTGTCCGGGCATACATTGCTCGGGTTTACTCAGACCGAAAGCCTGAACCACTGGCCTTTGCGGCATGCCCAGGGTGATCGCTGGCAGATCCAGCCGGGCATCTGCGCCTCCAGCGGCGAGACATTGCGCCAGTTGGCCCTGGAAGGGCAGGGCATTGTCTGCCTGTCGCATTTCATGACCCATCAGGACATCCAGGCCGGGCGCCTGCGGGTGATTCTGCCCGAGGCCAACAGCGGCTATCGCCAACCGATTCACGCGGTGTACTACCGCAACTCGCAGCTGGCGTTACGGATTCAGTGCTTCCTCGATTTCATCCAGGACAAGCTGGCGGGGTATGCCGTGTAGGTGTCGGCATGGGGGGCGGATCTGATGCTTTCAGATCATTCGTGACGCCTGCGCAAGAGTGAATTGGGTCGCATAGGCTTATTCGGCACGGATAAGTCTTCGATACTGGGTCCATCACTGACCCACGCACGGAGTTTCTCCATGAACGTTTTCATTACCGGCGCCGCCGGCTTTATCGGCGGCTCCATCGCCACTGGCCTGGTCAAGGCCGGTCATCAGGTCACGGGCCTTGTGCGCAGCGCCGAGCAGGCTGAAGAAATGCGTCGCCTGGGCATTACCCCTGTCATCGGTACCCTGGATGACAGCCTATTGCTCGCTGAACAGGCACGCCAGGCCGACGCGGTGATCAACGCCGCCAGCAGCGACCATCGAGGGGCGGTGGAAGCCTTGCTTGGCGCCCTGCGCGGCTCCGACAAGGTGTTCCTGCACACCAGCGGTTCGAGCATTGTCGGTGATGCCTCCGGCGGCCTGGCCAGCGACCACATTTACTATGAAGACCAACTGCCCGAACCGACTGTCGACAAGGCCGCGCGCGTGGCCATCGACAACCTGGTCCTGGGCGCGGCCGCCTTCGGCGTGCGCTCGGCGGTGCTCTGCAACACGCTGATCTACGGTCACAGCCGGGGCGTGAACCGCGACAGCGTGCAGTTGCCACGGCTGCTCAAGCAGGCGCGCAAGAGTGGTGTGGTGCGCCATGTCGGCACGGGCCGGAACATCTGGTCCAACGTGCATATCGATGATGTGGTGGCGCTGTATCTGTTGGCACTGACCAAGACCCCGGCGGGCGCCTTCTACTTTGTGGAAAGCGGTGAGGCCGCGTTTATCGAGATGACCTCCGCCATGGCCCGGGCCCTGAACCTGGGCGAGCCGCAGGACTGGCCGCTGGCTGACGCCGAGGCCGAGTGGGGTTATGAAATGGCCAACTACGGCCTGGGTTCCAACAGCCGGGTACGCGGCAAGAAAGCCCGCGAACTGCTGGGCTGGGCACCCAAGCGTACGTCGGTGACCGAGTGGATTCTCAACGAGATGGTGTAACGCAGCAGCGGGTTGGTCGTTCCCGGACCTGGGGGGCGATCAGCCCGGCCAGGCGCTCTGATCTGTTCGCTTGCCTGTGCGTCCCGGAGGCTTTAAGACGTGGTTTTTGCGAGCCACTTCGCGCTTTTTACGATGATGGCACCTAGCTATTAAAGAATCGGCTTTCGAGGCCGAAGCGCTTTGATCCAGGTAGCCAGGAAGACCCGTCATGAGTTTCGGTAAAACCACTCCCGTCCTGCATATCGATGACGAGGGCAGGGCGTTGGCGTTCTACATCGACTTCCTCGGGTTCTGCGTCGATTGGCAGCACCGTTTCGAACCCGGGTTTCCGTTGTACCTGCAAGTGTCCCGGGGCGATTGTGTGCTGCACCTGAGCGAGCACAAGGGCGACGCCAAGCCCGGGGCGGCGTTGCGTATTGAAACCGACGAGCTGGAAGCGTTCAGGGCGCAGTTGCTGGACCGGGTCGGCGGCGATGCTCCGCCAGAGATTCAGGCCATGCCCTGGGGCAGCCTGGACATGACGCTCCATGATCCGTTCGGCAATCGGCTGGTGTTTACCAACGCGATTTGCGCCTGACGACGTCCAGCCGGGCAGCGGAGCTGGCCGGGACGCCGGACCGCCGCGAAGAGGCCCATGAAGCCGGCAAAAGCTTCGTGGATGCACGAGGTGGAAGGCAGTGCTGTTTTCTTCGACCTGATTGGCGCCACAGATTCCCTTCCGTGGGCTTGGCGAGACTGGGGTTATCAGACTCGGAAGTGGCTGACCATCGCCTGCAACTGACTACCCAACCGGGCCAGTTCGACGCTGGACGCCGCGGTTTCGTCGCTGGCGGCGGCGGTCTGTTCGGACACGTCACGGACATTGACGATACTGCGGCTGATCTCTTCGGCCACCGCACTCTGCTGCTCGGCTGCCGCGGCGATCTGCTGGTTCATCGACTGGATGTTCGACACCGTGCGGGTGATGTTTTCCAGTGAGGTGCCGGCCTTGCGGGTCAGGGCCACGCTGCTGTCGGTCAGGGTGCGGCTGTTGTTCATCACATTGGCCACTTGCTGGGTGCCGTTCTGCAAGGCGGCCACCAGGCCTTCGATCTCCTCGGTGGACTTCTGGGTGCGCTGGGCCAGGCCACGTACCTCGTCGGCGACCACGGCAAAACCGCGTCCGGCTTCACCGGCCCGTGCTGCCTCGATGGCGGCATTGAGTGCCAGCAGGTTGGTCTGTTCGGCCACGGCCTTGATCACGTCCATGACGGCACCGATCTTGTCGCTTTCCTTCTGCAGCACGCTCATGGCTTCGGTCGAACGCACCACTTCGGTGGCCAGGCGTTCGATCTGGGCAATGGCTTCGCCGACCACCTTGTCCCCTTCACGGGCTTCACCGTCCGCGGCCGCGGCGGCCTGGGAGGCCTGTTCGGCATTGCGCGCGACCTCCTGAACGGTGGCGGTCATTTCGTGCATGGCAGTGGCGACCTGATCGGTTTCGATCTTCTGGCTGTTGACCCCAGCGCTGGTCTGTTCGGTGACCGCCGAGAGTTCCTCGGCGGCGCTGGCGATCTGGGTGACGCCATCGCGGATACCGCTGATCAGGTCACGCAGGGTACTGCCCATGCGCTGGATACCTTGTTGCAATACCCCCAATTCGTCACGGCGGGTCACCACCAGGTTGTGGGTCAGGTCGCCGGCGGCAATGCGTTCGACCACGCCGAGGGTCTCGCGAATCGGGCGGGTGATCTGTCGGGTGATGACCACGGCGGCGAGAATCCCCACCAGCAACGCCAGCAGCGTACTGCCCAGTTGGAAGGTACGGGCCTGGGCGCTTTCGCTGTCACGCCGGTCCAGCTGGATCTGATACAGCGCTTCGCTGCGCGTGACGATGTCGGTGCCCTGGTCGGTCATTTCCTTGCGCGCCTGCACGGCGGCGGCGTTGGCGGACTTGTAGGCCTGCAACGCGGTGCGGTAGTTGCCCAGGGCCGTCTCGAGCTGGGTCACGGAGCCTTGTTCGGCGCTGCTGAAGGCTTGCTCCAGGTCCTTGAGCCCGGCGATCGCTTCGCTCAGCTGATTGAAGGCTTTCTGCTCGGTGTCCGGGTTGCTGTTGGCGGCGTAACCGCGCACTTCATAGCGGGTGAGCTGGAACTGTTCCTTGGCCCGGGTGATGGCCTGGAAGCGTTCGAAGCGGCCTTCCTCGCCAGGTTGCATGCGCAGCACCTGATCGTTGATGGCGGTGATCAGCTTGCTGACGGTATCGGCGTTGTCGCCCATGGTCTGGCGTGCGCCGTTACCGGTGCGATAGGCATCGCGCATCTTGTTCAGCGATTGCTGGTATTGCGTGATGAGGTCCGCCTGCTCCTTGAGCAGCTTGAGGTTTTCCGGGCTCTTGAAACTGCCGATCAGCTTCTGCTGTTGATCGATGAACGCTTGTAGGTTGACCTGGACGTTCTGGGCGGCGGTTTCGTCGCCGTTGGTCAGCATGTATTGCAGGCGCGCCACGCGCAGTTTGGTCAGCGAGGCGTTGAGCTGGGTGATGTCGCTCATCCAGTTGCTGCGGTCGATCAGCCCACCCAGGCTGTTCCAGCCGGTCAGGGCCAGGATGGTGGTCAGAAGCAGTACCAAGCCGAAACCCAGGCCAAGTTTCAGGTTGACGCTGATATTGCCAAACCAGCTATTCATCGAATTCCTCCAGGAACGTTGTGTTGCATGCTATCGGGTGGCTGGAAGGTGTTGTTTTTGGAGCCAGCTGAATTTGTTGGTAGAGCTTTTATCGGCGGTAACACAAATAGCTGAACGATATTTTGTCATACAGCATGTTTCTGCGTTGTGAGGACGAGGATAGCTTTGTTTGTCGTTTGCCTGTTCGTGAGGTCGATTTCAGGCAAAAAAAACCGGCGCTCCGAAGGCGCCGGTTCTTTACTGCTCGATCATGCGAGGCAATTTATTGGCCGTAGAAATTATACAGACGCTTGCCGCCGATGGTGATGGTGCTCAGGACCTTGATCGGCGCTGGCGGCGTCGGCACGTTCAGCCCCTGGTCGACGATGACCACGTTGTTCGGCGAGGCTGTGAGAAAGGCTGTCAACTCGGCTTCGGTCATCAGCACTTGCTGCTGGCGCTGGGTATAGAACACGGTGGAGGCCAGTCGCTCCTCCGGTTGGAACAGGGCGACCTGTTTGCCGTGAGCCTGCAGTTCGATGACCTGGTCGGTCAGCGGTTTGAAGGAGTTCTTGAGGTCGGAGCGCGACTCCAGCGAAGCCACTACCAGGTAGCCGACGACCACCAGTGCCATCAGCCCCATCGCCAGCGGACGATGATGTTTCACCAGCTTGGCGCTGAACGGCGAGGTGGCCGAGCGCCGACGCAGCCATTCGAGAATCACCAGCGAGTATTCGGCGGCGATGATGGCGGCGGCTGGGGCCATGGACATCAGGTAGACCATGCGCTTGCTGGAAGCCAGGGTCAGCAGGGTGAACTGGGCCAGGATCCAGACGGTCGCGAACAACAGGTGACGATTGGCTACCAGGCGCTTGCGCAGGTTCCACAGGCCCAGGTACACCAGCAGGTTCCAGGGCAGGAAGGATTCCGGCAGCTTGGCCAGGTAGTAGTAGAACGGCTCGTAGTGCCCGGCGGCGGTGAAGGATCCGCTGAAGCGGCCGACACTGTTGGCCCACAGCACTTCACCGACGGCTTGCATGCCGCCGCGCTGGTAGAGCAGCACCAGCCAGATCAGCAGGGGAATCAGCCCTAGCGCGGTGAACAGCGCCGGGCGCAGCCAGTCGCCGAAGCTGAAGCGTCTGTCAATCAGGCTTTGGCTCACCAGGTAGACGAAAATCACGATACCCGGCAGGGCGAGGCCCAGTACGCCCTTGCTCAGGGTCGAGATCACGATGCCCAGGGCGAAGACACACCACGCCGCCAGGGTCGGCTTGCCTTGTGTGCGTTGCTCGGTGGCGCGGAAGAAGGCCAGCAGGGCCAGGGTCACCCCGAGGCTGAGCAGTGCGTCTTCGCCGACCTGGCGCGCGTTGCCCAGGTAGCTGGCCATGGTGGCGAGCATGGCGGCGGCGGTCCAGGCCAGCACGCTCGGACGCCCGATCTTGCGCAGGAATGCAAACAGCGCGAGCACCGTGAACAGGCCGGCGAAGGCCGAGGCCAGGCGCACGGCCAGAGGCGTGCCGCCAAACAACTGGATGGCGCCGGCATCGAGCCAGAGGCTCAACGGTGGTTTTTCCAGGAAGGGCTCGCCCAGCAGGTGCGGGGTGACCCAATCCCGGGTCAGGTGCATTTCCATCGCGATCCCGGCTACCCGGGATTCGGTGGAGCCTTGCAGCTCATGGTTACCCAGTCCGAAAAAGAACAGTAGGCCGCTCATCAAGAGCAGGATCAGGAAGGGGCGTGTCATTCGCATAGTGATACCGAATAGAGAGGAAGCGGGCCGCAAGGCAATCTGTTGATTGAAAAAGTATACGGGGCGATTTCTCAACATATTGTGAAGAGCGGTCGCCTCAGGGTGTGTCTGAATGTTTCAGTCACCCAAGGCTTCACCTTCGCGGCGAGGGTCGGCGCCACCGGCCCATGACGACAGACCCTTGGCATCACGCACGCGCATGATCGCCTGGGTGCCGCTGGTCATGTCCATCTCGCTGACGGCGTGGCCCTTGTCCTGCAGTGCCTTCACCAATTGCGGCGAGAACAGGCCCTGCTCCAGTTCGGTGGGGCCGTTGCGGCTGCCGAAGTTGGGCAGGTTGATGGCCGATTGTGGGTCGAGTTTCCAGTCCAGCAGGCCGACCAGGGTCTTGGAAACGTACTCGATGATCTGTGAGCCGCCGGGCGAGCCGACGGTACCGAGAAACTCGCCGCTCTTGCGGTCGAACACCAGGGTCGGTGCCATCGACGAGCGCGGACGCTTGCCCGCTTCGACACGGTTGGCCACCGGCTTGCCGTCTTCGCTGGGCACGAAGGAAAAGTCGGTCAACTGGTTGTTGAGGATAAAACCCTCGACCATCAGGTGCGAGCCGAACGAGCTTTCCACCGTGGTGGTCATCGACACGGCGCCGCCCTGGTCGTCCACGGCGACGATCTGCGAGGTGGAAATGCGCATCGGCGAGCGGTCCGGCGCCAGGGCCACCTGGATGCCGGCCGGTACCCCGGGCTCGGCCTTGCCCAGGCTGCGTTCGCCGATCAGGCGGGCGCGGCTGGCGAGGTAGCCGGGGTCGATCAAGCCGGCGACCGGGACCGGGATGAAATCGCTGTCGGCGACATACAGGCCACGGTCGGCGTAGGCCAGGCGATCGGCTTCGGCGATCAGGTGCACGGCCTGCGGGCTCGGTTCGAGACCGGCGGGACTTGAGCTTTTCAGCGGGCCGAGTGCGGCCAGGGTCTGGCGTTTGTCCTGCGCTTCCAGGGCCTGCAAGGTGCCGAAGATCTGCGCGATGGCGATGCCGCCGGAGGACGGTGGCGGCATGCCGCAGAGCTGCCATTGTTTGTAGTCGGAGCACACCGGCGTGCGCTCCTTGGCTTGATAGCCTTGCAGGTCGGCCAGCGAGAGCGTTCCGGGGTTGGTGCTGCCATTGACCGCCGCGACGATCTCCTCGGCGATGGCACCCTTGTAGAGTGCGTCGGTGCCTTCGTTGGCGATGCGTTTGAGCACGGCGGCCAGCTTCGGATTCTTCAGCGTCGTGCCGACGGCTTTCGGGCTGCCGTCGGCGTTGAGGAAGTAGGCGGCCATGGCGGGCGAGTGGGGCAGGAACGGACTGGCGACGATCTGCTTGTGCAGGCGTGGCGAAATCGGGAAGCCCTGTTCGGCCAGGCGGATGGCCGGCGCGAAGAGCTTCGCCCAGGGCAGGCGACCTTGAGTGCGATGGGCCAGTTCGAGGGCGCGCATCACCCCGGGTGTACCGACCGAACGTCCGCCGATCTGTGCCTGGGTGAAGGCCATCGGTGTGCCGTCAGGGTTGAGGAAGAGTTTCTCGGTGGCGCCTGCCGGTGCGGTTTCACGTCCGTCGTAGGCATGCACCTTTTTGCCGTCCCAGACCATGATGAAGGCACCGCCGCCGATGCCGGTGGCTTGCGGCTCCACCAGGGTCAGTACGGCTTGCATGGCTATCGCCGCATCCACGGCGGAGCCGCCCTGGCGCAGGATCTCGCGCCCGGCTTCGGCCGCCAGGGGGTTGGCTGCCGCGGCCATGTGCCGGGTCGCGTGTTGCGTGAGCATGCCGGTGCGATAGCCCGTGCCGATTTCCGGCGCGTCGGGCAGGGTGGTGTCGGCGGAGGCAAACGGTGCGTTGCAGACGGTGAGCGCGAGGCTGATGGTCAGGGCGCAAAGGGAGAAACGACGTGATGGAAAACGTGAGTGCACTGTGTAGGCTCCTGCCTTGGACTTGCTCGGCACTATAGTCCGGGCGTGGCGGCGGGAACAATCGTTGAGCTGGCGGGGCCAGGAGCGGGAAGGCCGATGAGCCGCTAGCTCATGGATGGAAATATCAAGTTTACATATTGCCCGTGACAGGCAATCAGTCTGGCAGGTAAATATCTCGATCTACCTGCCTGCATGCGTCGCATGGGAGTGTGTACTTGAACCGACCAGAAAAAGTGGCGACCCGCGTGTCCGATGCTCGGGCAGATGACCGCTTCGACGAAGTGCTTGCACTGATTAACAGTGCAAGGCAGCAAGCCGTGCAAGCGGTGAATACCCAGCTGATCGAGTTGTATTGGCAGGTGGGTGCTTATATCAGCCATAAGCTGGAACAGGCCGAGTGGGGCGATGCAGTGGTCAGCCAGTTGGCCGAGCATCTGGCTCGGACGCAACCTGGGCTACGCGGATTTACTCGATCGAATTTGTTCCGCATGCGCCAGTTCTATGAGATTTATCGTGTAGAAGAAAAAGTCGCGCCGCTGGCGCGACAATTATCCTGGTCACATAATCTGATCATCTTCAGCCAGAGCAAATACCCGGAAGAACGAGAGTTTTATCTGCGTATGGCGGTTCAGGAGAAGTGGTCGAAACGTGAGTTGGAGCGCCAATTCAAGGCGGCGTTGTTCGAGCGTAACGTGACCCAACCGGCAAAAGCTTCGGCAGTGCTGAGACAATCTCACCCCGATGCGCTGGAGGTATTTCGTGATGCCTATATGGTTGAGTTTCTCGGCCTCTCCGGCAGCCATGCCGAGGTCGATCTGCATCAGGGATTGCTGGCGCGCCTTAAAGATTTCCTCATCGAGTTGGGCCGCGACTTCTGCTTTATCGGCTCCGAATACCCGCTGCAAGTCGGTGGGCGTGACTTCGCCCTGGATCTGTTGTTCTTTCACCGTGGGCTCAACTGCCTGGTGGCCATTGAGCTCAAGGTCGGCCGTTTCGAGCCTGAGTATCTGGGTAAGCTGGACTTCTATCTGGAAGCGCTGGATCGCAATGAACGAAAACCCCACGAGAACCCAGCTATCGGTGTATTGCTCTGTGCCAGCAAGGACGATGAGGTGGTCGAGTACGCGCTTAACCGCAGCCTGTCGCCAGCCTTGATTGCCGAATACCAGACCCGCTTGCCGGACAAGCAGTTGCTGCAGGCCAAGCTGCATGAGTTCTATGCACTCAATACGTCGTCATAAAGGCGTACTCAAAACGCCCGGATCCAGCGCACTTTCGTCGAGGCCTGGACCGCCCCGCCTCCGCTTCCCGTGGTGGGTTGGGTGGTGACGGTCTGGTCGGCGGTGACGCTCGACACGTCGATGGCGATGCCGCCCTGGGAAATAGTGGTTGGGCTGGTGCCATTGTTACCGGTGGACAGCGCGCCTTTGATATTGGTGGTGGCGCCCGAGGTGCTGACCAGGCCGCCGAGGATGACGTTGCCGTACAGGGTCCAGCCGCTGCTGCTCAGCCCGCTGTTGGCTTCAATGGCAATGTTGCCGATGGGCAGGCCGCTGTGGCTGACGTTGGAGGCGTCGGTCCAGGTGGCCAGGGTCCCCGCTGTCTTGTTGCACAGGTTGGTCGGGTAGAACGACCCGCCGCACAGGTTCGTATAGCCGGAGAAGTTCGGCGAGTACAAGGGCACCATGCCGCTGCTGGTCAGGGTGACACTGGCGTTGGTGAGCACGGTATTGGTGAGTCGGGTCAGGCTCTGCACGCCATCGAGGGTGATATTGCCATTGAACCAGAGCACGCCCGGCGGCATGGCCTTGATACCGGTGAAGGTCCATCCGCTGCTGGGCGTCGCGCTGCTGCCGCAACTGGTGTTGCCATAGTTGCAGATCAGGAAGTTGGCCCCCAGCAGGGTACGCATATCGGTGGTCGCCAGGTTGTAGGGGCCCGCCGGCACCGCCGTACCGGCGGCGGTCTTGACGTTCTGGATGGTCAGCATCGGCGTGTTGCCGACAAAGTCGAACACATAGTTGGCCTGGCTTTTCAGGGGCGTGACATCCACCGCGACGGTGGTGATGTTGCAGTACGGCACACCGGGCAGACCGGGTGAGGCGGTGGCGACGTTCTGCGTCAGGTTCGCCAGGGCGGCGCCGGTGTAGGCCGTGCCGTTCTGGTTGAGCAGCTTGCCGGCGATCTGGCTGGCGGCGGTGAACGACGGCGTGTTGTATTGCGTCACGCTCAAATTGCCGCCGCCCTGGAACTGGCCCACCGTCGCGGTGAGGATCGACACGTCGCTGTTGGCCTTGAGCGCGGTGTAGGTGGCGCTGTAGCCGGTCAACGCCATGGTGTTGCCCCAGAAGGTGCCGACGGTGCCGGTGAGGAAGTTGATATCGCCGCCGTACACCGAGTTGTAGGTCAGCGAAATACTCGCGGGCAGGCTGCTGGTCCCGGAGATCAGCACGGCGCCGGCCGTGGTGCTGATGACCCCGCTGGCTTGGGTGACCTTGCTCAGGTCCAGGGTATAGACCGTACCGTCGGTGAGGGTGATCAGGGCCGTGCCGCTGCCGGCCGCGGTGATCGAGTTGTCGGTGTTTTGCGTGCCGCCGACCAGGGCGGTGCCGATCGTCGAGCCGCCCGAAAGCACGTTGGCCTTGAACGCACCTGCCGTGATCGCCACATAGCTGCCGCCGGACTGGGAGATGGCAATGGACTTGGCGCCCACCGTCAGGTTGACCGGCTGGCTGCTGGAACTCATGGCAAAGGTCCCTTCGGTGTAGAGGGTCGCGTTGTTCGCGATGCCGCCACCACTGAGGTTGATGCCACCCTTGGCGCAGCCGGAGACATAGGCGGTCGAGCCGTTGGAAATGGTCAGCACACCGGTCACGGCGATGTTCGCCAGGGTGCTGCCGTTGGTGATCGACAGGCTGCCGCCGGTGTAGTTGAAGTTGCCGTTGAACTGCAAGGCTGGGGGCAGATTACCGCTGGGGGGCGAGCTCGCGGCGCTGGCCGGGGTTAGCAGGTAGACCACTTGCACGGTGTTGGTCGCCAGGGTGTTGGTGGCGGTGATGGTGGTGGTGACCAGCGTGCTGCCACCGCTGGCGACCTTGGAAATGATCTGCGCACTGAGCCCGCTGGCGCTGATCGGCAGGTTGCCGACGGTCACATTGGCCAGGGTGCTGTCCTGCTGCAATTGCGCCTGCAAGTACAGGCGCACCCATTCCACGCCACTCCATACCCGCGATTCCGCCGGCGAAGTGGCGTGTGCCGCCAGTTGCTGCTGCTGGGCGCCGCGTATGCCGTACATCATCCCCAGGGCGGTCACGGTCAGGGCCATGCCGACGAACAGGATCATCAGCGTTGCGGCCATGCCGCGTTGAGCGGCGCGCGGCGATTGGGAAAACGATCGGGCTGGCATCGGGGGCTCGGTCAGGAAGAGGGTTTTTCGAAATTGATCAGGCACGCCGTCGCCTTGCTTTGGACGTAGGCGGGCTGTGGGTTGGTGCTATTGGGGTCCAGTGTGCTGTTGTTGGCGCTCAGGGTGATTTGCAGGCGATAGGCGGTATTGGTGGTGTCGGTGTTACGGCCGTAAGGCCAGCAGGTGGCGAAGCCGACCGAGAACGGCGTGGTGCCCTGGCCGGCGGCGATCAGTGTGGTGCTGGTCCAGGTCGCGCTGCCCCATTGCGCCGAGGCCTGGGTACAAGTGGCCCCGCTATTGATGCTGATCAGGGCGCCGTTGCTGACCAGCAGCCCGGCACAACTGGCTACGGCCGCTGAGCTGGTCTGATAGGACCAGACAATCGCGTTGCCGGTGGTGCCGTTCGGCGCGGCGTTGGTCAGGGTCGGGAAGTTGGCCTGGGCGGTGGCGGTGCCGGTCAGGGTGCCATTGGTCAGGGTGGCGCCGGACAGCAGCACGAAATTGTTGTCGATATCGGAGGTGGCGCGCGCGGTGGGGCTGCCACTCCAGAACCCGCCATTCATCAGTTCACGTTGGGCCGTCAGCAGTCCCGAGGCGACCTGGCCATCCTGGCTGGCGCTCTGGAGCGATGTCACCGTGCTATAGACCAGGTTTTTATACAGCGAGAGCATGGCCAGGATACTGAGCAGGGAAATGACCGTGCCGACCATCAGGCTGATCATCGTGAAGCCACGTTGCGCGCGGCTCATGGCTCGTCTCCGACGCGGATGATGCCGCCAAAAATACTGGTGTCCTGGGTGCGGGTGGTCAACACCACCGAACTCTGCGGTGCGCCGCCGGTGAGGACGCTGGTGCCGACGGTGACGGCAGCGGGGCTGGTGCAGGTCGCGACGATCGGCTGGGTCGTGGTCTGGGTGGGGAGGGACACGACGAGCAGGGCGGCGTTGGTCGTGCACAACAGCGCGCCATTCTGCTCCAGCAGGCTGCGCATCTGGCTGACCACGATATTTTCCAGTTTCATGTCGCGCTGGCTCACCGCCGCCCTCGACGCGATATAGGTGATCCCCAGGCCGATGATTGCCATCAGCAGGATGCCGACCAGCGCCTCGATCAGGATATCGCCGCGTTGCGGCTTCGCGGCCGACCTAGATGAGCGGGACATTGACTGCAATCTCGCTGCCTGCCGTGACTTGAATCGTGCCGGTGGTGCATGAGCCGCTGCTGACCGCGAAACCGCGATTGTTGAAGGCGACACAGGCCAGGTTGACGCTGGCGACCTGGATAACGGCGGCGGCCGGGAGCGGGGCGCTCCAGAGGAGTGATGTGGTCGCGGTACAATCGATGGTCTGCCCGGGAGTGAGGCTCAATAACTTGAGGCTCTGGCCGGAGACGCACAGCACGGCGGCGGGTGCGGTGTCCTGCACCTTGCCCGGGTTGCGCAGGGCAATCGACTTGGCGCGACTGAGTCCTTGTTTCACGAGGCCGGCGGCATCGCGCTGATAGGCGCTGTTGGTCCACGACTGGGTCAAGGGCACCCCCACTACCAGCAAAAGCGCGAACACGGTAATCGTGATCATCAACTCGATCAGGGTGAAGCCACGGCTGTGCATTACAGCCAACTGCTATACGGACTGCAGGAAGAGAGGTTGCGATTGTTACCCTGGTCCAGGGTCAGGACGCAGCCACTGACAGTGGCGCCGGTACCCGTGGCGGTCACAGTGTAGGTTGTGGCGGTGGAACTGAGGGAATAGCTGAAATTGCTGGACTGGCTGGGTTGCCAGCCTGACGTCGGGCTGGTGCAGGGCGACGGGCTGCCAAGCAGCACGCATTGGATCTGGGTGACACCGCTGGCGGTCGAGACCGGGTACACCAACTGTTTCTGGTAATAGTTTTCCAGGTTGAGGCTCAATGCGACCAGATCCGCCTCGGCTGACTTGAGGTTGCTCTTGGTGATGTAGCTGTTGTAGGCCGGAAGGGCGATAGCGGCGAGGATCGCGACAATAGCGACCGTGATCATCATTTCGATCAGGGTAAAACCTGATTGTGTTCTGGCGTTGTTCATAGGCACTTCATCGGCAATTTTATTGGCGTTTACCCGGTGACCGACTGGTCGCGCGTCATTATGACATCATTGAATGACGGTTCGGGAATCGAGCCGACAGGAACGACCCGGCCTGAAGAATCTTTTATTATCGGTCTTATTCCAGGACCTTCTGCTGATCTCCATCACTCCGCAGGCCGATCGATCAACCGAGCGGAGCCTTGCTCAGGGCAGGGCTCCGTTCGGTCCGATTCATCGGTACGTTCAACGCAAAGCCTTTACGCCATCGCCAACTGCACCACCTTGAAAATCACCATGCCCATGGCGACGACCAGATAGCCGCGCAGCACGCCCATCCAGATGCGATTGCGTTGTGACAGGATCATGGGCTTGAGCTGGCCCAGTGGCGGCATGCGCCAGGAGTTCAACATTTCCTGGGTGACGGGGGGTGTTTTGTGGGGCAGGCCCACCTTGTCCACGGCTTCGCGGGCATGCAGCACGTTGACAGCGATGGCGATGACCAGGCCCACGACACCACCGCCAATCAGTATATCGGTGATGGTTTCACCGGACATGTCCGGGAAGGCCACGGCCGAGGTCAGGACCACGGACAACAGCACGAGTATCGCGACGATGACCGCGGTCACCAGATTGGTGAAGCGCTTGTTTACCCAGGGGCCGAGTACTTCCTTGTCATTGCACAACAGCAGCAGGAACACCGTGGCGCTGGGCAGCAGGACGCCGGCCAGGGTCTGTACCGCGTTGGTCAGCAGGCCCAGCGGGACGCCGGGGATCAGCACCAGGGCGGCGGCGACGGCGATCAGGCCACAGTACATCAGGTAGAAGCCCTTGGCATCGCCGGGTTTGCGGTGCAGCGAGTGCTTCAGGCTCAGGACATCACCCAGGGCGTAAGCGGTCGACAGCGACACGGCCATGGCCCCGATGATACTGGCGTCGATCAGGGCGACCGCGAACAGCACGCCCGGCAGGCGCCCGTGGTACTTGGCGATACCGGCGGCAATGGCGCCGGCGTCGGTGAAGTTGCCGAACTCCGGGTTACCGACGAAGACCTGCGCGGTGAAGGCAATCATCGCCACCGCGCCGATCACCACCAGGGCGATGCCCAGCCACAGGTCGGCGCGTTCGTACTTGATGAAGCGTGGGGTGATGCGCTTATCGATCACATAGCTTTGCTGGAAGAACAACTGCCAGGGCGCCACGGTGGTGCCGACGATCCCGATGATCAGCAGCAACACGTCCGACAGCTTGCCGTCAGCCGGCAGTTGCGGGGTGAAAAAGTCATGGGCCATCTGGGTCATGGGCGGGTGGATCATCAGGAAGATCGGCACCAGCAGCAGGCTGCCGAAGACCAGGACCAGGGCGAACCGTTCGAAGCGCCGGAAGTTGCCCGTGCACGCCGCCAGCATGATGAACACCGCTGCCAGGCACACGCCGGCCACCTTGGGCACCCCGAGGAAATCCATCCCCAGGCTGATGCCGATGAACTCGGTGACGATGGTCAGGGCGTTGAGGATAAACAGGTCGATGGCACTGAACGCGCCCCAGAACTTGCCGAAGCGGTCGAGGATCAGGCGGGCATGGCCGACACCGGTCACCACACCGAGGCGCAGGACCATCTCCTGGTTGACGTAGAGCACCGGGATCAGCAGGGCCAGGGTCCACAGCAACAGCGTGCCGTAGTTCTGGCCGGCCTGGCCGTAGGTGCTGAAGGCGCCGGCGTCGTTGTCGCCGACCATGACGATCAGGCCTGGGCCGAGGATGGCCATCAGGGTCTTGAGGCGATGCATCCAGCCGTTGCGTGGGGCGACATCGTCATGGCGGATGGTGCCGAAGGCTCCGCGGATATCGCCGATATGGGCGCTGTCGAGGACAGCGGATTGGGCATTCAAGTTGGACATGGTGAGTTCCTCCAAAGCGTGGCATTGGCAGCCGCTTTCGATTCCCATCGGACAGGCGAGCACGGGTCTTCCTTCTCCTGGCCACAATCCGTGGGCTTTGTTGGAGACGAAATGACAGGCATTCCTGGCGTTACGGGAAACGCAATAAATTGGGTTGTTCAACCGCTGACCGAGGTCGGTCCGGGTTGCTTGGAGGTCACACGGAAGGGAACTGCGTAAAGCGCGGGGCGTTCGAGCGGGGGGAGATCAACCAGGGTCAGTCCTACCTGCCAGGCGGCACCATTCCAGTCAGTGTGACCGGCCTACTAGAGCTGGGGTCCATAGGAGTTCTCCGTGGTTATTTCGGCGAATGTAACCAAATGTGAGAGAAAATGGCGAGTAAAAATTTATGAATTTTTTATCGGCGTTTCGGCCTGGTCAACGCCGAAGACATGGCGGGTGCGGATCAGCAGTTCGCCCGTTGGAACAAAGCCGGCGGCAAGGTGATGACGGGTCTCACTCGCCGCCGCGTCGCCTCAGAACTGCTCGGCCTCCAGTCCGAACAATGAAGCGCTGCCCGCGCGGATGCTCTGTTCCAGACTCAGGATGCGCGGTAGCAACCGGCTGAAATAGAACCGCGCGGTTGCCCGTTTCGCTCCGTAAAATCCAGGTTCCTCGCTGTGCTTGTCCTGCGCGACCCGGTCCATGCGCGCCCAGAGATAGGCGTAGGCGACATAACCCAACAGGTGCAGGTATTCGACGCAGGCACTGCCGATGGTGTTGGGGTCGTCCACGGCCTGCTCCTGCAACCAGTCGCTGAGGTTTTCCAGGCGTTGCACCGCGTCCAGCAGATCGTCGGCGTAGGTTACGCCGGGCTGAGCGGCGTAGTGGCGGATCTCGGCGGTGAACAGGCGCAAGGCGACACCCGCGTTTCCCAGCACCTTGCGGCCCAGCAGGTCGAGGGCCTGGATACCGTTAGTGCCTTCGTAGATCTGCGCGATGCGCACGTCCCGCACCAACTGTTCCTGGCCCCATTCGCGGATATAGCCGTGACCGCCGAAAATTTGTTGGCCGTGGAGGCAACTGTCCAGGCCGGTGTCGGTGAAGAACGCCTTGGCCACCGGGGTCAGCAGGGCGACCAGGGCCTCGGCGTTGTGCCGCTCATCAGGCTGGTCGGAGAATTTGGCCAGGTCCAGTTGCTGGCCGACATAGCTGGCGAACGCGCGGCCGCCTTCGGTCATGGCCTTCATGCTGAGCAGCATGCGCCGCACGTCGGGGTGGACGATGATCGGGTCGGCGATCTGGTCCTTGGCCACTGCCCCGCCCGGGGCGCGGCTTTGAATGCGTTCGCGGGCATAGCTCCGGGCGTTCTGGTAGGACGCTTCGGCGCAACCGATACCCTGGATGCCGATGGACAAGCGCTCGTAGTTCATCATGGTGAACATGGCCGCCAGGCCCTTGTTGGCTTCGCCGATCAGCCAGCCGCTGGCGCCGTCGAAGTTCATCACGCAGGTGGCGGAAGCCTTGATGCCCATCTTGTGCTCGATCGAGCCGCAGCTGACGGCGTTGGCGGCGCCCAGGCTGCCTTCGGCCTCGACGAGGATCTTCGGCACCAGGAACAATGAGATGCCTTTGGCGCCTGGCGGTGCATCCGGCAGCTTGGCCAGCACCAGGTGGATGATGTTCTCGGTCAGGTCCTGTTCGCCACCGGTGATAAAGATCTTGCTGCCGCTGATGCGATAGCTGCCGTCGGCCTGGGGTTCGGCGCGGGTGCGGATCAGGCCCAGGTCGGTGCCGGCATGGGCTTCGGTCAGGCACATGGAGCCGGCCCAGCGGCCCTCGTACATCAGCGGCAGGAAGCGCTCTTTCAGCGCCTCGCTGGCATGGGCGTCGATGGCCAGGCAGGCGCCGGAAGTCAGCGCCGAATACAGGGCGAAACTGGAGTTGGCGCCGTAGAGCATTTCTTCGAATTGCACGGCGAGCATCTTCGGCATGCCCATGCCGCCGAACTGCGGGTTGCCGCTGAGGCCGACCCAACCGCCTTCGAGATAGGTGGCATAGGCGTCCTTGAAGCCTTTCGGGGTGCTGACCTGGCCGCCGTGCCATTGGGCGCCTTCTTCGTCGCCGCTACGGTTGAGGGGGGCGATCAGATTGCCGGTGACCTTGGCCGCCTCTTCAAGAATCGCGTCGGCGGTCTCCGCATCGACAGTCTCGGCCAGGGCCGGCAGGCGGGCCCAGAGTTGGCTGGCGTTGAAAACTTCATGTAATACGAAGCGCATGTCGCGCAGGGGGGCGTTGAACTCGGGCATGGCGTTAAACATCCTGCAAACAGGGGATGGAGACACGGCCGCGGCCGCGCCATGGGTGATGCGTATTACCCCGGACGTCGACAACGGCCGGGGAGGATAGGGAAAGGCTAGAGGTTTTTCGCCATATCGCGCAGGACGAACTTCTGGATCTTGCCGGTCGAAGTCTTGGGCAACTGGGTGAAGATCACGGTCCGCGGAACTTTGAAACCGGCCAGATGCTCGCGACAGAAGCTGATGATCTCGGCTTCACGCACGTCCGGGTGATGGGCCTTGAGGGTGATGAAGGCGCATGGCGTCTCCCCCCATTTTTCATCCGGACGGGCCACCACCGCGGCTTCCAGCACCGCCGGGTGGCGATAGAGCACGCCTTCGAGTTCGATGGTGGAGATGTTCTCGCCGCCGGAAATGATGATGTCCTTGAGCCGGTCGCGGATCTCCACGTAACCATCCGGATGGGTCACCGCCAGGTCGCCGGTGTGGAACCAGCCGCCTTCGAAGGCTTCGGCCGTGGCGCTGGGGTTCTTCAGGTAACCCTTCATCATCGTGTTGCCGCGCATGAAGATCTCGCCGATGGTCTGGCCGTCGGCGGGGACCGGCTCCAGGGTTTTCGGATCGGCCACCATCAGCCCTTCCAGGGTCTGGTAGCGCACGCCCTGGCGTGCCTTGACCTGTGCGCGTTCCTCCAGCGGCAGTTCATCCCAGGCCTCATGCCAGGCGCAGATGGTCACCGGGCCATAGACCTCGGTCAGGCCGTAGACGTGGGTGACCTTGATACCCATGGCTTCCACGGCGCCAATCACCTTGGCCGGTGGTGCGGCGCCGGCGACCAGGGCGTTGACCGGGTGATCGATCGCGGCCTTGGCCGACTCGGGCATGTTCACCAGGGCGTTGAGCACGATCGGCGCGCCGCTCAGGTGGGTGATCTGGTGTTCACGGATCAGGTTGAGGATCTTCTGCGGGTCGACCCGGCGCAGGAACACATGCACCCCGGCCATCGCGGTGACCACCCAGGGATAGCACCAGCCGTTGCAGTGGAACATCGGCAAGGTCCAGAGGTACACCGGGTGGTTGCCCATGCTCCAGATCATCTGGTTGCCGAGGGAGCTGAGATAGGCGCCGCGATGGTGATAGACCACGCCCTTGGGATTGCCGGTGGTGCCGGAGGTGTAGTTCAAGGCGATGGCCTGCCATTCATCCTGCGGCCACTGCCAGTCGTAGGCCGGATCGCCTTCGGCCAGCAGCGCTTCATAGTCCAGGTCGCTGACGGCCTGGCCTTCGCCGTATTCCGGGTCATCGACATCGATCACCAGTGGTGGGTGGTCGAGCATGCCGATGGCGGCCTGCACCACGTCATGGAACTCGCGATCGGCGATCAGTACCTTGGCTTCGCCATGGGCCAGCATGAAGGCAATGGCTTCGGCATCCAGGCGCACGTTGAGGGCGTTGAGTACCGCGCCGATCATCGGCACGCCGAAGTGGGCTTCGAGCATGGCCGGTATGTTCGGCAGCATCACCGCCACTGTGTCATTACGGCCGATGCCGCGTCCGGCCAGTGCCGAGGCCAGGCGCCGGCAGCGTGCGTAGGTCTGGGCCCAGGTGCGGCGGATCGAGCCGTGGATCACGGCGGGGTAGTCGGGGTAGACCTTGGCAGTACGCTCGATAAAGCTGAGCGGAGACAGGGCAATATGATTGACGGCCGTTGGCGCGAGGCCTTGCTCGTAGATGGACATGGTTCGGGTACCCGGTGGCTGATTATTAGCTCTATGTCCGAGGCGTTCGGTCTTTACCGACCCCTCGATGACTTATCCGGGGTGTTTTATATAATGTTTGCGGATGGGTATGGAAGTACTACCTGAGTTGTATAGTATATCTACTATAAAAATTTCAAGGCTCAAATCATGACCTCTGCACTGCCCGTGAAGTCGCTGCCGGCCCGGCCTTTCTCCAGGCGGGGGCCGCGATGATGTCCGCCTCCATTGGCCTGGTGCAGGGTTCGCCTTTACTGGAACATGATCCGCAGCCGAGCCTGCTGCTCGATGCCGGGGCACGACCGTTGGCGCTCAACGGGGCGCTGCTGACGTTGCTCGAACAACAGCCATTGGCCGATGCCATGAGCCTGTTGCCGGTCAATCATCTGCCGCTGGTGCGGGCCTGCCTGGAACAGCAACGGGCCATCGAAGGGGTCGAGGCGCAATTCGAGCAGCGGATCCTGATCTGGACCTTTATTCCCGAGCCGCGGGAGAACCGTGTGCTGGCGCGTTGTCGCGAAGCCACCGCACAGGTCCTTGCCGAGCGCGAGTCGGCCACGGCCAGGCGTCTCTATCGCCTGATCACGGAAAACACCACCGACCTGATTTCCCGGCATACCCCCGATGGCTGTTTTCTCGATGCCTCCCCGGCGTCCTGGACCTTGCTCGGTTATTGGCCCGAAGCGTTGCGCGGCCGCCCGGCCCACAGCCTGTTCCATCCCCAGGGCCTGGCCGGCCTGATGCACCGCACCCGTGATGCCCTGGAGCAGGACGGTTATCACACCATGACCTATCGCATCCGTCATCGCGACGGCCATTACCGGTGGTTCGAGACCGCTTGCCGCGCCATCCGCGAAACCTATACCGGGTCGGTGGTGGAAGTGGTGAGTGTGTCCCGGGACATCACCGCCCGGGTCCAGGCCGAGGAAAACAAGCACCGGCTGGCGGAGGTGGTGGAAGCCAATCCTGACCCGGTGTTGTTCATCGAGCCCAGTGGCGATGTCACTTATCTCAACCCGGCGGCCCGGCGCACCCTCAAGCTCGGCGAGCAGTCGGCGATGCCGAGCCTGGGCGAATTTCTGGCCGCCGATGTCTTGGCGGCTCTGCAGCGCGAGGGGTGGAGTCGTGCCGAACGGGATGGTCGCTGGAGCATCGAGGCCCGCTTACAAGCCCTCGATGGCGCTACCTCGGTGCCGGTATCCCTGATGCTGCTGGCGCATCGCTCGGCCAGCGGCGAACGGTTCTACTCCCTGGTCGCTCACGACCAGACCGAGCGCGAATTGCGCGAGGCCCAGCAGCGTCACCATCAGGACGAACTGGCCCACACCGCAAGGCTGGTGACCCTGGGCGAGCTGGCCTCGGGCATCGCCCACGAGATGAATCAGCCATTGGCGGCGGTGGTCAATTACGCCAGTGCCAGCCAGCGTTATTTGCAGGCCCTGGATAGCAATCCGCAGGCGGTCGAGCGGGTGGCCCAGGGCTTGGAGCGTATCGCCGTACACGCCAATCACGCCTCCGAGGTGATCAAGCGGCTGCGCGCGTTCCTGCGCAAAGGGCGGCGGCGCATGCAGGCCCTGGATATCAGCGAAGTGGCTCGCGACACGGTGCGCTTGTGTGCCTGGGAAGCCAGTGCCTGCCAGGTGACGATCGAGGAGCGCCTGCCGGATAATCTGCCGCCGGTTTATGCCGACCGGGTGCTGCTGGAGCAGGTCTTGCTCAACCTGTTGCGCAACGCCATCGATGCCAACCGCGAGGTGCACCCGCGGCAGGCGTCGCGGATCATCCTGGCGGCCGAGCGCGGTGCTGATGGTGGCGTGGAGGTGAGTGTCAGCGACCAGGGCCCCGGTGTTTCCCCGGCGCAGTTGGAACATATCTTCACCCCGTTCTACACCAGCAAGGCCAACGGCCTGGGCCTCGGGCTGTCGATGAGTCGCAGCATCCTCGAAGGCTTTGGTGGTGAGTTGCAGGCGCAGCCCATGGCCAGCGGCCTGCGGATGCGCTGCCGTTTGCCGGCGCAATAAGGTGCCGGCCGAAAAGAACAACAACAGGAGTAACGCAATGGTGAGTGTGGCGCAGCAGCTGGTCTATGTGGTTGACGATGACCAGGGCATGCTCGACTCGACGGTCTGGCTGCTGGAGTCGGTCGGCCTCAAGGCGCTGCCCTTCACCAGTGGACGGGACTTTCTCGAGGCCTGCGATGCCCGCCTCAATGCCTGCGTGCTGCTGGATGTGCGCATGCCGGGCATGGGCGGCTTGAATGTGCAGGAAGAGATGAGGGCGCGGGATATCCGCTTGCCGGTGATCTTTGTCAGTGGCCATGCCGATGTGCCGATCGTGGTGCGGGCGTTCAAGGCCGGTGCTCACGACTTTATCGAAAAGCCCTATAACGAACAGTTGCTGCTCGACAGCGTGCAGCAGGCCTTGAGCCGGGCCGACGACAGCCAGAGCCTGAGCGAGGGGCAGGCGCGGGTCCAGGCTCGGCTGGACAGTTTGACCCCGCGAGAGCGTGATGTGCTGTTGCCGCTGGTGCAGGGCTACGCCAACCGGGAAATCGCCGAGCAGTTGGGGGTCAGTGTGAAGACCATCGACCTGTATCGCTCCAGGGTCATGAAGCGCATGGAGGCGCAGAGTCTCCCGGATCTGGTGGGGATGGTGATTGCGGTGGGGTTGGTGGATCCGTTGAAGTTGCGTTGAGCTGTCAGGAGATAAAAAAGCCCGGCGCTTGGCCGGGCTTCTCTTTGATTCTATACGTGTCTATCAGGCTTGCTTTGCCTCGGCCTGCATCATCACAAGGTTCTGTTGCTTGGTCGCTTCGGTCAGAACCTCGCTGTAGACGCGCTTTTTTTGCTCAGACTTAGCGTTACGAATAAAGTCGGCAAATGGGCTTTTTGCACCCTTGGCAAAGCCTAATTTAATCGAAATCATGAATGCGCTCCTGATGGTCACCCGAGCTTGGCCTCTAGATCGGCCCGCGTGTGTTGCTCAGGTATATGAAAGCCATGAGTTCCCTCCCGAATATTCAGAAAACTCGTCTCGGAGCTCATCCGGATCAATCCTTAGGATTTTCGTATCAGCGAAAAGGTTCACAAGGGCGATTGAGGCTTCAGTTTTACCTGCGCCGGGGGACCCGGCCATAAACACTGACACCGGAGCTTCCTCTGGCGGATAAATGGTTCTGTCCGTCCGGCGTTTGGCGATTGTTTTTTTGTTTGAACGGGCGAAGCTGAGCGCTTGATCAGAAATTTCTTGTTCTTCGGGCGTCATTTATCACTAGTCCTCCAACCCTGACGCCAGTTCGATCAGATGAGCCATCTCCATGGCCGGCTTGAGGCTGGCCTCAGTGAGGTTCTTGGCGTTTTTATATTCCGGGCCGCTAAACCCGATCACTGATATGCAGCGATTGGGTCGAAGACTAGTCAGCGGAATTGGCCGGCGCAAGCGAATAGGAGTTCCTGGGAAATTTCAGGCAAGGGAAAGCGAGTCGTCTTGCAGTGCATGAAGAGCGTCCAGGAATGGAGTGTTTTTTTTGGCTGATTTGGCGGGTGGGAGTGATTGAGCTGAGGGCTCATTCGAGAGCCTGTATCTCGATTGGTTCTACACCAGAGAGAGGGGGCTTTCCGTTGGCTTGCGAAACTATTTCTAACGACTCTGTTGTTGATCGGTAGTTGGGGGAGCTCGCCAGGATTTGATCGTTGCCGTCGCGCTGCGATCTCATGACTCGGCTTTGATCACTCACGGAGAAGAGATATGTCCATCAACTTCAGAACACTTCGTTTGGTTTGCTCTGGCGCTCTCGTGGATGTGGCGGTTGCCGGGATCCTGGGCGTCGATACCTCTTCCCTCTTTGCGTCCCTCGGTTTTGCCGTAATCGGTGCCGGATCAACGCTCGTTGTAATCAAATCCCTCGCGATTATCTGACAGTGCTCCCTGCGTTCATTACAGAGCTGACCATTGATGCGTGGACCGTCATCATTGGGTTCACCGCTGTAGCGCTCCGCTATTTTATGCACCTCACTGAGTGACGAGTCCACCGTCACTCAGTGAGGTGCAAGTCTCCACGATGGGCGATATGGATCTTGTTGCCATCCGGGTCGCGTAGGTAGGCACCGTAGTAGCCGTCGCCATAGTGAGGCCGAGGCCCCGGTGCGCCTTCGTCGACTCCGCCGCTATGAAGACCTGCGGCATAGGCTGCATCCACGACCTCCTGAGAGGGTGCAGAGAAAGCCAGCATGCTGCCGTTGCCAGGGGTTGCCGGCATGCGGTCATAGGGCGAATAGACGTAGAACCGAGGCAAGGTGCGATCAGGCATGACCCAGCAAGCGGCGGCTGGGCCTCCGTCAGGCGTGACCGTGCGCCGGCGCAGGCCCAACGGAATCAAAACCGCGTCGTAGAAGGCGGCGGCCTTGTCGAGATTGTTTGTTCCGACAGTCACATGGCTGAACATTTCGGCTCCTTCGAAGGTGTTGGTTTCAAGAGTATCGCAGTCCCACTCTTCAAGGGCGCAGCCATCTCCTGGACGTCTCGCTTTAGTGATTATTGTTTTCACGGTGAGGTTGGGCAACTACGCCAGTTTGGCCCCCTGCTAGGCGATCCAAGTCACTTCAACCCGTACCGCACACCGCGTCCGCTGCCGTGCTGCTCCAGATGGTTTCGCTCGGTCAGGCTGTCGTCGTTCGGTGTCGGGTGTCAGCCAAGGAGCTGTCCAGTCAGGGCATCGAGTACCTGCAACTCGTGCATCCAGGGCCGGTGCACTTGCTGCCCGGGGACCCGATGGCTGCGCTGGATGTGCGCTTCCTCGACCGTTTCTTCGATCTGCACGTAATGAGTCCGGTGCAGCACGCGGTAAGCGGTGCGCTGACGGGCGATCCGGTGAGGCGTCAGGAAGGACTGGCGCTTGCTGAGCAAAAGCTGGAACTTGCCTATGCGTGGCTCGAAGGGCAGCTTACCGGCAGGATTTGGGCCGCAGGTGCGGACTTCACACTGGCGGACTGCGCGGCTGCACCGGCGCTGTTCTACGCGGATTGGACGCACCGGATTTCCGAGGCATTTCCCGTGCTCCGCGCGTACCGCGCGCGGTTGCTTGGCCGACCGTCCTTCGCCCGGGCGGTGGAGAAGGCACGGCCGTTCCGTCCGCTGACCGCTGCGATTAAAATTCATTGCAACTGCGCCAGCTTCGCCTCCACGGCATCGTCAAAAATGATGTAGAGCGCTTCGATATCGGCTGGCCGCAAGCGCTTGGCACTTTCCAAACCGCCGATAAACGTAATCTGAATGGCCCTTTCAGCCTCCAGGTCCGCGATGGTGCTGGCGGCATTGAGCGCTCTGACCAGGTCGCTGACAGGATCTCGGATGGGTTTTGGAAGTCGTAACAGGTCGAGCCTTTCTTGAGGCATGTCTTCCTTAACCGTTTGAATTTAATGGTTAATATTGATTTTTATATGGAGTGAAAATTGGAGTGTCTTTCGAAATTACACTCCACTGTAACACCCATTTGAACTCGATCTGATAACCGATCCACACTCATTGCATACCACCTGCGTGGCGTTTTTTGAGGGTTATACGACCTTTACGCCATCAAGAGCCTGTTTCCATAATTTGCCCGGGAAATCGAGCGCAGACATGCGCATAACCGTGATGACGCCATGACCTTTCGGCTTGACCAATCACGAGGCAGAGAAGGGGACAGAAGATGAGGCTCAAGAACAAATCGGTTTTGATCACCGGCGGTACCAGTGGCATCGGTCTCGCCACCGCCAGGCTCTTCATTGCAGAAGGCGCGCGGGTCGCGGTGACCGGTCGCGATGTTGCCGTATTTGAGCGTGTGCAGGCCGAGCTGGGCGAGAACGCGCTGGTACTCCAGGGCGACGTGCGTTCGCTCAAGGATATGCGGGCGATTGCCGTCGAGGTGAAAGAGCGGTTCGGCGGCCTGGATGTCGTGTTTGCCAACGCCGGTCGAGCGTTCCCGTCGGCACTCAACGACATCGACGACGATCTCTATGAGGAGATCATGGACATCAACGTCAAGGGCGTGGTGGTCACGCTTCAGGCGGTGCTGCCTGACTTGCGGGAGGGCGCTTCGGTCATTCTCAACACCTCGTTCGTCGCGCAGACCGGCAAGCATGGCATCTCCCTGACCGCCGCGGCGAAGGCGGCCGTGCGATCACTGGCGCGCAGTTGGTCCTACGAGTTTCTCGACCGGAAAATCCGCTTCAACGCGATTGCGCCCGGTGCGATGGACACGCCCCTGATCAGCAAGTGGGGGATGTCCGATGAGTGGGTTCGCGAGCGTAAGGCCGAGTTCGCCCAGGCGGTTCCGGTGGGCCACATGGGCAAGGCCGAGGACATTGCGTACGCGGCGCTCTATCTCGCCAGCGACGAATCCTCCTATGTGGTCGGCACCGAACTGGTGGTCGATGGCGGTGCCTCGCAACTTTAAAGGAGAAGTTATCGTGACCGACCATAGCGAAAACAACGCCACCGGTGAGCGCCCGCTCGGCACGGGGAGTTCCCGCCGCGATGTGCTCAAGTTCGGCGGCATCGTCACCCTCGGCTCCCTCCTGGGCGGCGGAGCCCTGCTTGGCCGTGCCGCTCCCGCTCTTGCGCAGGCCGGCGGCGGGGGAGAGCTGGCCCCGAACGAACCGCTGAATATTCTGATCGTGAATTACGACGGCGGCACGCTGCTCGATTTCGCCGGCCCCAGCGAGATTTTTCACCGGCTACCCAATACCAAGGTTCGTTATGCGAGCCTCAATGGCGGCAATGTGACCCTCGAATTCGGGGTCGTGTATGGCAACACTGAACGACTGGCCGACATTGAGAGGACCGACCTGCTCCTGGTCCCAGGAGGCTCTGATTTGTCGGCGCCGATGCGGCCGGAGTACCAGGCACAGATCCTGCGCCTGGCTGAAAGCGCCAAGCATATTACGTCGGTCTGCAATGGATCACTTGTGCTCGCCGCCACGGGCATTCTCAAGGGCAAGCGCAGCGCCTGCCATTGGGCCTTCGTCAACAAGCTGACTGAGTACGGAGCCATTGCTGTTCCTGATCGCTTCGTCGAGGACGACAACGGCCGATTCATGAGCGGCGGCGGCGTGACAGCGGGCATCGACTTCGCGCTTCGTGTTGCCGCGAAGTTGCGTGGTCAACAGGCCGCCGAATTCACGCAACTGGCGATCGAATATGACCCCGCTCCGCCGTTCCATTCCGGTCATCCCAGGGACGCTCGGCCAGAAGTCATCGCGATGGTCGACAAAGAACTGCCCGGCGCATCCAAGGGGCTCGCACGAATACCCGGCGTTCGCTGAAACGCTGCCAGGCAATGTTGACTGCACCTGCCCAATCGGGTGCAGCCCTCTTCCATTCAAGCCAATATCGGAAATCATCAGATGCGACAGATCCGTCTTTGTGCGGCTGCCCTTGCAGTCGGCTTCTCCTTTTTCGCCTTTATCCTGCCGGCCACTGCCGGTGAACCACCGCGTCCGCCCGAAGCGGCCATCAAGGCCGAGAACGCCCGATGGGCGCAGGCCTTCGCGCGAGGTGACTATGAGGCGATAGGTCGCCTCTATACGGAGGATGGCGCCCTCTTGCCGCCCGGGGGCGACCGAGTTATCGGCGCCCGCGCAATCACCGAATACTTCGCCAAGGGCTATGCCGGATCCCAGCCTGGCAGCGTATCTTTCAGCAATTACGAGTTCTACGGTGACGATCAGGCGGTTACCGAAGTTTCGGAGGCCGATGTCCGTGATCACAGTGGCGCGCTCAAGTTTCGCGGTAAACAGATCCTGGTCTTCCTGAAGCAGGGTGGCGTCTGGAAGCTGCACCGCGACATGTGGAGTGATTACGGCCCCCTGAAACCTGACGCGCGTTGAGCGCCCGGTTCTGACAACAGTGGCCCTGGTGGCCACTGACTAGGCTACGCGCGCGGATAAGGCGTCGATCTATCCGCGCTCACCGCTCAATCGGCTCTCGCGCCGGACCGATTGCGGCGGATGTCCATGCAGTTTGACGAAGGCCCTGCGCATCCGTTCCGGATCGCTGAAGCCCACCGCCAGGGCAATCTGTTCGATCGGTTCGCTGCCATCGCGCAGGCGCAGGCACGCCGCTTCAACGCGCAAGCGCTCGACCGCCTTGGCCGGCGTTTCACCGGTTTCCCGGCGAAAGGCCCGTCCGAATTGTCGCAGGCTCAATCTGGCCGCATCGGCGAGCCGCTCGACAGGTAGCGCTTCAGCCAGATGTTCCCTGGCAAAATTCAGCGCAATGCGGATGCGATCCGACTCCGGCTCCATTTGTGACATGGCGGAGAATTGCGACTGGCCTCCCGGTCGACGATAGGGCACAACCAGCAGCCTGGCGGTGGCACGCGCCACTTCCGCGCCCATATCCTGTTCGATCATGGCAAGCGCCAGGTCGATGCCGGCGGCGATGCCCGCGGATGTCCAGATATGTCCGTCCGCTATATAGATACTGTTCCCCCCGACCTTGATGCCAGGGAAGCGCGACTGCAATTGAGCGGCGTACAGCCAGTGCGTCGTTGCCCGGCGTCCGTCCAGCAGGCCGGTTTCCGCCAGCAGAAATGCCCCGGTACACACGCTTCCCACCCGTGAGGCCTTGGCCCCCAGTTTCTTGGCGGCGGCGATGTTTTCCGCTGTCCGCATCGGCTCGATATCGCCACCAATGAACAGGATAGTGTCAAACCTGCGCCTGCCTGCCGGCTGGGTCTCGATCGGAAGGCCAGTATTGCCAGGCACTGACCCTCCCGCCTGCGAGATGACCTGGAGATCATAGGGGGTATGGCCGGCGGCGGTGACCACCTGATTGAACGCCGAAAGGGGGCCGGCAAGATCAAGAGCATCATGGCCATGGCAAACGAAGAATCCGACTCGATGCATGATGAGGTCACTCAAGATCCGGGAGGGCGTATTTTGCGGGAAACCCTCGGATAGCGCCATGGCAGATCATTGCCTTCCACTGATGCAGAAGTCCTCGCGCTTGGCATGAGTGAGCACTGTCGCTGTTCGAGTGTGACGTTTCGTCGCTCCCATCGAGGCCGAGAATATTGATCTGAGTCAAGGTTGGCCGTCTTCGCCGTCGGGACAATTCCGCCATCCCTGCGAGTGCCCATCATGCCAGGCCCCTTCGATTTTCTAAAAAAACCATTAATGAAGGAAATTGGCCTGATATTGCTTATCAAGCTCATCTTGTTGTTGGGGATCCGAAGCATCTGGTTCAGCGCTCCGGTCGAGGTCATGGATGACGGCGTCACAGTAGGCCAGCACGTGCTTGGCCCCACTCCTACACCTCCGGAGAAGCCCCCCCAATGATCTCGGAATCAGTCGTCGACTTATCTCGACTGCAATTCGCTATGACGGCGCTGTATCACTTTCTGTTCGTCCCTCTGACCTTGGGTTTGACCTTCCTCCTGGCCATCATGGAGTCGGTCTATGTGATGACCGGCAAGCAGGTCTACAAGGACATGACCCGGTTCTGGGGCAAGCTGTTCGGCATCAACTTCGCCTTGGGTGTCACCACCGGCCTGACCATGGAGTTTCAGTTCGGCACCAATTGGGCGTACTACAGCCATTACGTCGGCGACATTTTCGGTGCTCCGTTGGCGATTGAAGGCTTGATGGCGTTCTTCCTGGAATCGACCTTTATCGGCCTGTTCTTTTTTGGCTGGGATCGCCTGAGCAAAGTCCAGCATCTGGGGGTCACCTGGCTGGTCGCGATTGGCTCGAACATGTCGGCATTGTGGATTTTGATCGCCAACGGCTGGATGCAAAATCCAATCGGGGCAGAGTTCAACTTCACCACTATGCGGATGGAACTGACCAGTTTCAGCGCCTTGCTGTTCAACCCCGTGGCACAGGTCAAGTTCGTCCACACCGTTGCGTCCGGCTACGTGACCGGCGCGATTTTTGTCCTGGCTATTTCTAGCTGGTACCTGCTCAAGGGCCGCGATATCGGGTTCGCGCGGCGCTCCTTTGCCATCGCGTCGGCCTTCGGCATGGCATCGATTCTTTCGGTCATCATTCTGGGCGACGAGTCTGGGTATGAAATCGGCGATGTTCAAAAAACCAAGCTCGCGGCGATCGAGGCCGAGTGGGATACCGAGGCCGCACCTGCAGCCTTTACGCTGTTCGGGCTGCCGAATCAGGCCGAACAACGTACCGATTACGCGGTGAAGATTCCTTATGTCATGGGGATTATTGCCACGCGATCGCTAGACACACAGGTGACAGGCATCAAGGACCTGGTTGCCCAGCACCAGGTACGGATCCGCAATGGCATGGTTGCCTATGACCTGCTTCGGCAACTGCGCGCAGGGGATAAAAGCGAACAGACAGTCTCTGCCTTCAACGCCGTGAAAAAAGATCTGGGCTACGGTTTACTGCTCAAGAAATACACGGACAAAGTGGTCGATGCCAGCGACCAACAAGTCAAGCAGGCTGCGCTGGACTCCATCCCCGGCGTATCTTCGATTTTCTGGACCTTTCGCCTGATGGTACTCAGCGGCTTCCTGATGCTGGCCTTGTTCGTCTGTGCGTTCTGGGCGTCTACCCGCAAGAACGAAATGAGCAAACCCTGGTTGCTCAAGTGGGCGCTGTTCAGCCTGCCGCTGCCGTGGGTCGCCACGCAAACCGGCTGGTTTGTCGCGGAGCATGGTCGTCAGCCCTGGTCTGTCGGCGAAATACTCCCGACCCATCTGTCCGCTTCAAGCATTTCGACCGGTGATGTCTGGGGTTCTCTGCTGGCGCTGGTCGCGTTTTACAGCGTGCTGTTGGTGATCGAGATGTACCTGATGATCAAGTTCGCCCGACTGGGTCCGAGCAGCCTGCATACCGGTCGTTATCACCTGGAACGCGAGGCATCACTCGCCCACGCCACACAGCCGGCCCTGGTCTGAGGAGCACAATGATGTTCGACTATGAAAGCCTCAAACTGATCTGGTGGGTACTGGTTGGCGTCTTGCTGATCGGCTTCGCCCTGACCGATGGTTTCGACCTCGGCGCCGCCGCGCTGATGCCCTTCGTCGGCCGCAACGATAACGAACGACGGGTGGTGATCAACACCATCGCGCCGCATTGGGATGGCAATCAGGTTTGGCTGATTACCGCCGGCGGTGCCTTGTTCGCCGCTTGGCCATTGGTCTATGCCGCTGCGTTTTCGGGCTTCTACTGGGCCCTGCTGCTGGTGCTGTTTGCCTTGTTTGTTCGCCCGGTAGGCTTCGACTATCGGAGCAAACTGAGCAACACCCGCTGGCGGCAAAGCTGGGACTGGGGCCTGTTTGTTGGCGGTGTGGTGCCTTCGCTGGTATTCGGCGTGGCGTTCGGTAACCTGCTCCTGGGCGTGCCCTTCCAGTTTGATGACACGCTGCGCTCCAGCTACCACGGCAGTTTCTGGCAACTGCTCAGCCCATTCGGACTGCTCGCCGGCGTCGTCAGCTTGAGCATGCTCTGCCTGCACGGCGGCACGTGGTTGATGATGCGTACGGAGGGAGATATTGCCCGGCGTTCACGCCGCGCTGCTCAGCTGTTCGCGGCGGTTTATCTGCTGGCCTTCATCGGTGCCGGTCTCTGGCTCTTGCTGGGCAGCATCGAAGGGCAAACCATCACCTCCGCCTTTGAGCCCGGCATGGCCCTGAATCCGTTGAGCAAGACCGTCGCCGCGAGCAACCTGGGCTGGATGGCGAACTACGGGAAATACCCGCTGACCGTCATCGCACCGGTAGTGGGAATAGTCGGGGCGTTGTTGGCCCTGCTTTCGGCCAGCGGCGGTCACAGTCGCTGCGCGTTCCTGGGCAGCAGCCTGGCCATCGTTGGCACCCTCTGCACCGCTGGTTTTTCCCTGTTCCCCTTTGTCATGCCGTCGAGTATCGACCCGGCCTCCAGCCTGACCGTATGGGATGCGGTTTCCAGCCGTATGACACTCAATATCATGCTGGTTGCCGCAACGATTTTCGTGCCGCTGATCCTCTGCTACACCCTTTGGTGCTACGCCAAAATGTGGGGCAAAGTGACCACCAAGCACATCGACGCCAACCCCCACGGCCTTTACTGAGGAACGCACACTATGTGGTATTTTGCCTGGATCCTCGGCGTCTTATTGGCCTGTAGCTTCGGCATCATCAACGTCATGTGGCTCGAAGCCACCGACACGCTGGATAAGGAGTCCGCGGGTGACCGCTGAAGCCGCACCGCGGTTGCGACGAGCCAGCAGCAGGGTCTTGTCCCTGCTGCTGGCCGTTCCATTGAGCCTGATTCTACTGATCCACCCCATCACCATCCTCAACGCCCAAGGTCACTACAACCACAACCTGCTGATGCTGGTCATGTGGGGCGTGGCCGCAGGGTATGTGCACGGCGTGGGCTTCGACCCGCGTGCGCGAGTGTGGCAAGTGCTGTTTCATCCGCTCGTGGCCTGGGGGCTGATGATCTTGGGCTATGCGGTGATGTGGGTGCATTAGGGCAACTTAGATGGACACCGCCTTTTCCAGTCACCTTTTCCGCAGAACGAGGACCTGCTGGCCGTCCTCGCGGGCTGATCCGCCGCGACACGGCGGGTGACCATCGTCAACCTGGCCATGGCCGCTGCTGATGCCCGGGGACCGTCGGTGGCCCCGGGCGTCGACGGCCAGAACGGACCGAAGATCCGGCGGTGTGTGGTAATGGGGTGGCCCCTCGCGGTTGCCGGTTTGCTCCATCGTTCTGCAATGCCGCCAAGGGCGGTGGCCAGCAAACGCGGAGAACACACCTACATGCCTACATCCACTGACAGTGAAGTTTCCCTTGAACCTCCCGAGGAGACGGGGGCGTACTTCGAATGGTTGATCGACACGCTGCTCATTGAGTTTGATGACGCCGACATCGAACCGATTTGTGTGGCCAGTGGTATCGACGACCCCGTGTTGCACCAGGTCTATCCCCAGGCACGGCAGCCCCCGGCCTTTTTGCTCGATACCGTGGAGCGCTTCCGGTTGGACAGGGAGATCAGGCGCTTCATCGAGCATCCCGAAGACGAGACGCCGGCAAAAGACGCCGATGTACAACGCTATCTGCAACAAGTGGGACTGCAACTGATCTGGCCCACTTCACGGGTATTGCAGTTGTTCGAAGCGGGAGCCGCCAACCGGGTCGAGTACCCGCAAGACAGCGCCGAGGACTTGCCGCGAATCTCGGTGAGCGAAGCTCAATTGATGGCCGGCGATCTGTGGATCAGTGTGCTGAATCATCTGGACGACGAGCAGATCAGGGAGTGGCTGGGGGGCGACTACGCCTCGGCCGCAGACCGCCTGTTGGCGTTGAGGCACAAAGCCGGCGAAGCCCTTGCCCGGCGCAGGAACGAAGTGTTCGACATCTGTTATCAGTTTCGGCAGCAGTCGGGCGATTCCCGGGTGCGGCAGGTCAGAAGGTTCTTTGCCGATCTGCCGACCTCCATGGTACGAGAGCTGATCGCCCGGGCTGACGAGGACGAGCTTCGTCAGCTGTCCACGGCGCAGGTGGCGCCCCCGCGGATGCTCCGGGATGCGCTGTGGTATCGCCAGCAGCTGCGCTTGAACCGCGCGTACGAGGGGCTCTACCTGGCGTCGGCGGCCGGAGAGGACAGCGATGTGCTGGTGCTGCACACCCTGGAAACCTTGCCTTGCTGGCCCGGCTGCATGCGTATCGAGGTGCGCCAGGACAGCCCCGCGGGGGCCTTGCTGGACTGCATCGGGCTTGAGCAGGCCGAGTTGCAGCGGGTGCTGGTACGGGCGGATGGGCGCTATCGGGTCTACAACGGCCTGGGCCGATTATTGGGTGAGGCTGTGGATATGGTCACGGCCTTGCGGGCGGCCCTGCCCAAGTCGGTGCGCAGGACACTGGACATGCCGCTTGAAGCCGATGCCAGTGTATTGAGGACCCTGCTGGTCGATCACACGCCGTTGCCACGCGTGCAATTGCTCGCGGCGTTGGGAATGACTGCCGTATCGCCGCCGGTGGCGGCCATGGCAGGGCTGTCGCTGCCTTCGTCGGCCAGGGGCTTGCCGTTGAGCAGGTAGCCGTCGTGAAAGGCCTTCGGGCGGTTGGCGGTGGTGTTCCGGGCCCAGCGATTGAACGGTACGAGCGCGCGGAAGGCCTGTTGATCGCCGTACAGCAGGTAGTCAAGGTTGTAGTAGCTGTCGTCGACATCTGCTCCGATGTCGAGCTCCTGTCGTTCAAGCAAAAAAGTGATGCATTTATTTTCGAAAAAATAGATCCGTCACCTTTTCAGTCATGCTTGGCCCCTACTTAGTCCCGACTTAGTCCCTGCTTGGTCCCGAAAGAGGCCCGCTTTCAACGGCCCGCTGAATCACCAACCTGAACTGGTTACCCTGCCGGTCGTCGTCCAGCCTGATCATTGGCCTGGCGTCGATCGCACGCGGGATGGCCGTGCCCAAACCGCGATAGGGGAGGATGTGCACAGCATGGGAGGTGAGCGTCGGGTTACGACGGTTGGACAGGCCGAATCGGATTTTCTCGGTATCGAGCACGTCAGGCAGGTGCCCGGGGCTGATCAGTTCGATGCGATCAGCGAAGATCATGATCCGGATCGAGGCGCTGACAAAGTAGTCGCGATGGATCAGGGCATTGACCAGCAGTTCTTCGAACACCTCCTCCGGCACTTCCAGCTGGCCGAGGGTATTGAAGCCCTGTTGGCGCTGCACATGGCGCAGGTTGCGCTTGATGAAGGCCAGGCTGCGTCGGTACTGCTCCAGCAGGTTGCCGTCTATGTCTTCGCTGTCTAGATAGTGGCGGTCATGCAGCACCGTGCCCGGAAACGCCACGGCCTTGATATCGAACGCCGGGCACAGACGTTGTGGCGCCTGACCGAAGAGCAGCAAACCGGCCAAATTGGGTGTGCCTCCATTGGCGAGCCCAAGATTTTCCAGGATGCGGGTGGTTTCCAAACCTGTCTGTTCGGGGCTTTGTCGAAAGCGTCTTTGGAAGTACTCGCCAAGCGCCTTGGCGTTGATATACAGGTGGGGCGAGTGGTGGCAGGGTTGGCCCGAAAAGTCAGGAGCTCAGATGCAACAAAGCCCGCACAAGGAGGGCTTCGTTTTGCTTCGTTTGATGGGCCGGGGTAATCTGAATCTACTCAGTAAGATAATGATTTATATGGTTAATATCTGTTTTTATTTTTGGTTGGAATACCATTTGGAATACCGTGCAAAATTGTATTTCACTTGACCACCCGTTTTGGTGAGGGCAATGCCTAATAGTGAAGGGGTTAAGGTGCAACAGGGCGCTTATGGGCGCTAGAGGTCGGCTTTTTGGCCTTGATCGTAGGCTTTTTTGACTTGGCCGTTTTCACCGGGGGCTTGGGCGTCAATTTCTCGATAATTTCCTTACGGATGTTCATGCCAGTGCGCCTAAGTCTATCGCAGGCGGCCATCAAACTGACCTTACTGAAAAACGGAATGCCAATAGTACCGTCAACATACCTGTGACGCATGATCCCATAAACAACGGTGTACTCGCCCCGATCCACCTCTCGCTTGCGGCCGTCCGGCAGGGTTCCGACGAAGGTAGATCCGCCTTTCGTCGCCGCGACCGTATCCTTTAGCTTTCGGCGAAACTCGCTGTCGGCAACAAAAGCCTCGGCGCTGACGACGCCCTGCATCCATAAGTGACTGATCGGCCCAGATGACTCCCCATCTTTAAGATGAATGAAGTGTTTATCGTTTGAATAGAAGTCGCACGGCTCGAGGTTGGCGGCGACAACGCCTTCCGGATTGATTTTTGTACGATCAAGCTTGATCAGATCTGACCTATTTTTTAACAGGTCTTCGATTAGCTCTTCTTCGTTCAGGCAGTGGGTCGGCCCGATGACTACGATGTCCTCAATACTGTCAAAGTGCTCATCGACTCTGTCCTTGAATTTTTTTGAGATTTTGTACCATTTGCCTGCGAACAATACGTAGTTTGTAGGCGTTGGGGTGGGCAGAGTCGCCTCCCAATTGAGACAATCATAAACCTTCCATCCGGGCTCAATAGCTCCGGTCTTCAAGTTTTCAGTGCGGATTTTGTGAGAAGTTTTTATCTCCTGAATCGTGTGCGTGCAACCCAGTCGATTAAGCTCGGCGGCGTAATCCTCGATCGAAAGCTTAGTGAATTCAGGCTTGCGGCTGTTAAAACCCGAATATTGGAGTGCGGCCCCCTCAACGTAGTTTTGGATCTCCGGAGGGGACATGTGCAGCAGGCTGATTGAGCCGCTCCGGATGGCTTGAATTTCCTGGAAGAGAAGTTTGTCCAAGCGTCTAAGGCGAGATGGGTTAGTCTCAACTTTGACGTTGTCAAACCAAGCATAGTCTTTCTTATATGCCTTCGATTTGAAGGCATTCAGGATCTCGACGCACTTGCTGTGGAACTGCGACGGCGTGAGGGGAGTGTCCAGGCTGAGGGCATCTTTTCCTGCAACGAATTTGGCGAAAGCGTCGTCTTCGGGTTTGCCTCCTGCAACCCTTGCGAGATCTCGCAGGGTGTCTACCCCGAATTGGCTAAAGTCGGAAAGCTTGCTGGCTTGAACCCGCCGCTGAAACGTGACCGCATCCGGAGTCGCGAGGTCGAGACTCAGAAGACTCCCTCGTCTTACAGTGTTTAAGGCAACCTTCAGCCCAAATTGATGCACGAAAGCGTCCTCGTTCAGCGCGATATGTGCATATCCAAAGCAGAGCGCCATCCATCTCTGCTTAACGCTTAAGAACAAGATCGCTGCCGAACCACTTGAATGCAGCGCGTCGAAAGGATCGCTGACAAAGCCCTGAAGGAGGTTCAGCCACTCCGGTACGGTGTCGTAGACTTGGCCATAGTAGACAACGCCTTCACCGTCGCCATCCCAGTCTTGATCTTTCAGCGCTCGCGCGCCACCTGGCCCATAGGTGGAGCTGATTGCATCTGCTGGTATTTTTGTAGGCTTGAGTAGTCTGACGGTGATTGAGTTAACAGCGTTCCGTGCCATCTTGGACCTCCACTGAAGCGTCAATGCCAATATCTTGCGGTGGATCAGATTCTGATGGCCGTGATGGCGAATTGCAATGCAGTTTCAGGTGCGTTGTCTTTCTACCTGCTCGCGACCATAAGAGCGATCGAGATCCCGATCCCTGCAGGGGAAGAAATGGGTAGAATGGTGCCCATTCTGAGCATGCAGTTGGAATCCAATCACACCATGAAAAGCCCACTAGCCCTATGGCCACTCTCTTGACGGTATAGCTGCTCCTGCTCCCGCAAAAATGACGAATTGATATGCCATCAGGCCATGCCCGGTGGTTCAGAAAGCTTACGGAAAAAACGATCACTCATGGCCATCAAAAAATCAGAGCTCTACTCTTCCTTATGGTCTTCCTGCGACGAATTGCGCGGTAGCATGGACCCGAGCCAGTACAAGGACTACGTATTGGTATTGTTGTTTATCAAGTACGTCAGCGATAAGTATGCTGGCCAAACCTTTGCGCCTATCACCGTCCCGGCCGGTGCTAGTTTTGCCGATATGGTCGCGCTCAAGGGCAAACCTGATATCGGCGACCAGATCAACAAGAAGATCATCGCGCCGCTGGCCAATGCAAACAAACTGTTCGACTTGCCGGATTTCGACGACTCCAACAAGCTCGGCACCGGTCAAGAAAAGGTAGAGCGCCTCACCAACCTGATCGCTATCTTTCAGAATCCGGCGCTCGACTTTTCAAAGAATCGTGCCGCTCACGATGACATTCTGGGCGATGCTTACGAATTCCTTATGCAGCACTTCGCCAAGGATTCGGGCAAGAGTAAGGGCCAGTTTTACACCCCCGCCGAGGTGAGCAAGGTAATCGCAAAAATAATCGGCATCGGGCAGGCACAAACCAGCAGCGATACCAGCGTTTATGACCCGACCTGCGGCTCGGGGTCGCTGCTGCTCAAGGTCGCAGACGAAGCCGGAACGCCTGTTACCCTTTACGGTCAGGAGAAAGACTCGGCCACCAGTGGCTTGGCGCGCATGAACATGATTCTGCACGACAACCCCACGGCGTTGATCGCCCAAGGCAACACATTGACCAGCCCGGCCTTCACGCTTAAAGCGGGCAATTATGACCTGCTTAAGAACTTCGACTTCGTCGTGGCCAACCCACCGTTTTCAGATAAACGCTGGAGCACGGGGTTGGATCCGCTCAACGATCCTTACAACCGTTTTGAAACCTTCGGTGTGCCGCCAGCTAAGCAGGGTGACTTCGCCTATTTGCTTCACATCATCCGCTCGCTGAAAAGCGACGGTAAAGCAGCCTGCATTCTGCCGCACGGCGTGCTATTTCGTGGTAATACCGAGGCCGACATCCGTCGTAACTTAATCCGCCACGGTTATATCAGGGGCATCATCGGCCTGCCGGCCAACCTGTTCTACGGCACCGGCATTCCGGCCTGCATTGTCGTTATCGACAAGGAACATGCGACGGGACGCAAGGGTATCTTCATGCTCGACGCCAGCGCTGGTTTCATCAAAGACGGCCCAAAGAACCGACTGCGCGAGCAAGACGTTCACAAAATCGTTGATACCTTCACCCGCCAGGACGACAGCGAGCCGCGTTACGCCCGTATGGTGGGTTTCGAAGAAATTGAGAGGAACGACTATAATCTCAACCTGCCGCGCTATATCGATAGCACCCAGGCCGAAGACAAACAGGACATCGAAGGCCATCTGAAGGGAGGCATTCCGGCCGCTGATATCGAGGCGCTAGCCGGCTATTGGGCGGTGTGTCCGCAGCTCAAGTCCGCGCTGTTCAGCGCTAACCGCCCCGGCTACTTCGATTTGGCTGTGAGCAAGTCCAATATAAAACACTGCATCTATGGACACCCGCAGTTTGCAGACTTTATTGCCGGTATGGCCAAACATTTTGACGATTGGCGTACGCAGGCGACGAAAACGCTCAAAGCGCTGCAACCGGGTTTTCATCCCAAGCAGCTGATTCATGAGGTATCTGAAAGCTTGCTGCAGCACTATCAGAACCAGCCGCTCATCGACGCCTATGATGTCTATCAGCACCTGATGGATTACTGGGCTGAAGTGATGCAAGACGACGCCTACCTGATCGCCGCTGACGGTTGGAAGGCCGAGACTTATCGCATCATCGAAAAGGACAAAAAGGGCAAGGAGAAGGATAAAGGCTGGGGTTGCGACCTGCTGCCGAAAAACCTGATCGTCACCCGCTACTTCGGCATCGAGAAGGCGAAGATTGACCAGATCAGCGTCGACCTAGAAGCGACCAGTGCCGCCCTTGCCGAATTGGAGGAAGAGCACAGTAGCGAGGAAGGTGTGTTCGCCGATCTCGACAAGATCAACGCCGCCACGATAAAAGAGCGCGTCAAAGATGTCGGTAAGGACGCGGTCGAGGAACTGGCTGTGCTCAAGCAATGGCAGACGTTGGCTGTCCAAGAAGCTGCGCTAAAAAAACAGCTCAAAGAGCGGGACATTGATCTGGACAAAAAGGCATATATCAAGTATGCCGATTTGAATAAGGCTGAAATTGAAATCAAGCAACTGGCCGTAAATGATAAATGGTTGACCAGCTTACAAGCCGCCATCAGTGACGAGATTGATCGCGTTAGCCAGACGCTGACCCTGCGTGTGAAGGAGCTGGCTGAGCGTTATGAGAGCCCGCTGCCGCAATTGATTATTCGCACTAGCGGACTGGAAGCTAAGGTAGCCGAGCATCTGCGGAAGATGGGGTTTGTATGGAGTTGATGCCTGGTTACAAGCAGACTGAAGTGGGGCTGATTCCGGAGGATTGGAGCACCCCTTGCCTAGGTCAACTAATCCACTCGGTGGAATACGGCTCATCAGCAAAGTCGCGCCCTAGTGGTAAAATTCCCGTACTCCGAATGGGTAACCTACAAGATGGGAGTATCGATTGGCGAGACCTCGTTTTCACGAATAGTGAGGCGGAGATAAAAAAATATTTGCTCAATCCGGGTGATGTGCTTTTCAATCGTACGAACACCATTGATCTAGTTGGAAAGACGGCGATCTATAAAGGAGAGTATTCTGCGGTTTTTGCCGGTTATTTAATTCGGATAAATGAAAACAAATTATTGCTGGATTCGCGCTTTCTTAATTACGTGTTGAATGCTGAGTTCTCCAAGAAATATAGCCTAAAGATTCTAAGTGTTGCTGTTGGACAAGCCAATATCAATGGGCAAAAACTCAAGACCTATTCGATTCCTCTTCCTCCTACACTCGCCGAACAAAAAGCTATCGCCGAGGCCTTGAGTGATGCGGATGCGCTGATTGAATCACTAGCCCTACTGTTGACCAAAAAACGCCAGACCAAGCAAGGCGTGATGCAGGAGTTGCTCACCGGTCAGCGCCGTCTGCCAGGGTTTAGTGGTGGTTGGGAGAAAAAAACTATTGGGGAAGTTGCTGATGTAAAGACAGGCCCCTTTGGTTCATCTCTGCATGAAAGTGACTACGTGCAGTCTGGTACCCCTATTATCACTGTGGAGCACTTGGGCGAATTTGGGGTGACATACCAAAACCTCCCTCTAGTATCGGAGGAGGATCGAGTTCGTCTTGGGAACTATTCTTTAAGCGCTGGGGATATTGTTTTCAGTCGAGTTGGGTCGGTTGATCGAAATGCACTGATTCGAGAAGAACAAGAAGGCTGGCTATTTTCAGGTCGGCTTCTCCGTGTTCGGCCCAATCACGGAGTAGTGTATTCACCATATTTGAGTTTTCAATTTAATACTGAGCGTTTCAAGAGCTCGGTTCTCAAAGTTGCTGTTGGGCAAACCATGGCCTCCCTTAATACGCAGATTCTTAAAGCGCTATATGTGGATGTGCCGAATATCGCTGAGCAAACTGCTATAGCGACTATTCTCTCCGATATGGATAACGATATCATCAATCTTGAAAGCCAACTCCAGAAAGTCCGTAATCTCAAACAAGGACTGATGCAGGAACTCCTTACCGGAAGGATTCGATTGGTATGATCCAGCACCTACAGCGGGCACGGAAGGCCGCGTGGTGCGGCGAGTACCTGAAATGGATATGCGGTTTCGGCAATACCGGCGAGCCAATGGGCGTGGACGACGCGGCGCTCCTGTCTCAGCAATCAACTAAAACGAAACTCCAGCTGGTAATGCAACTTGGACCGAGCGGTAATGGAATAAAATATCATGTAACCAAACTGCGGACGTCTAGAATGATCCGGCAGGTTAGCCCAACGAAAAGCGAACACAGGGAAGTACTCAAATGACCGATATCGGCAAAGCCGAACGCGTGACACAGAACCGTGTGACCAAACTGTTTGTTGAGGAGTTGGGCTACAAATATCTCGGCGATTGGGCTGACAAGGTTAATAACAGCAATATTGAAAAAGATTTGTTCAGTGTATATATGATCGGCGCAGGCTACAGTCAGACGCAGATCAATGCCGTCCTGCACAAGCTGAACACGGAGGCCAACAAATCCGACCGCAGTCTGTATGGCACCAATCAAGCCGTTTACAAGTTGCTGCGCTACGGTGTGCCGGTGAAGACTGAGATCGGCAAGGTGACCGAGACGGTGCATCTGATCAACTGGGCCGAGCCGCTGAAAAATGATTTCGCCATCGCCGAGGAGGTCACGCTCAAGGGCAAGCTAGAGCGGCGGCCGGATATCGTGCTCTATGTGAACGGTATCGCTATTGGCGTGCTGGAGCTGAAAAATAGCCGCATCAGTATCGGCGACGGTATGCGCCAGAGTTTGTCCAATCAGCAGCCGGAGTTCAATGAGTGGTTCTTCAGTACGGTGCAGTTCGTCTTCGCCGGCAATGACTCGGAAGGTCTACGCTACGGCACCACCGGCACTCAGGAAAAGTACTTTCTGACCTGGAAGGAAGATGAGTCCGATAACAGCCGCTACAAGTTGGACAAGTACCTGTTAAAAATCTGCGACAAGGCCCGGCTGATTGAGCTGATGCACGACTTTGTGTTGTTCGACGGCGGTGTGAAAAAGTTGCCCCGAGTGCACCAGTACTTCGGCATTAAGGCTGCCCAGGAACATGTGAAGCAGCGCCAGGGCGGCATCATTTGGCACACCCAGGGCGCTGGTAAAAGCATTCTGATGGTGCTGCTGGCCAAGTGGATTCTGGAGAGCAACCCAAACGCTCGTGTGGCCATCATCACCGACCGTGACGAGCTGGATAAGCAGATTGAAAGGGTGTTCCGGGATGCTGGAGAAACCATCTGCCGTACCGGCAGTGGCCAGGAGCTGATGCGCCAGCTCAGCCAGCCAAGTCCGCGTCTGCTGTGCTCGCTGGTGCACAAGTTTGGCGGCTCTACCAAAGGCAAGGATGACAAGGACTTCGAGGCATTTATCAAGGAGCTGCAGACCCAACCCAGCCAGACCTTGGGCGAGCTGTTCGTGTTTGTCGATGAGTGCCACCGGACTCAGGGCGGCCGGCTCAATCGAGTGATGAAGGCACTAATGCCCAATGCGGTGTTTATAGGCTTTACCGGCACGCCGTTGCTCAAGCAGGACAAGGTCACTAGTCTGGAAGTGTTTGGTGGTTACATTCATACCTACAAGTTCAGCGAGGCGGTGGAAGATGGCGTAGTACTGGACCTACTCTACGAAGCACGTGACATTGACACCAGATTGGGGTCTTCAGAAAAAATTGACCAGTGGTTCGAAAACAGCACCAAGTCATTGAATAAGTGGCAAAAGGATGAACTGAAGCAGCAGTGGGGCACCATGCAGAATGTGCTCAGTTCCAAGTCGCGTATGGACCGTGTGGTGGCGGATATCATCTTCGATTTCAGCACCAAACCCCGTCTGTCCAGCCAGCGAGGCAATGCTATTTTCGTCGCCTCCAGCATCTATGAGGCCTGCAAGTACTTCACGCTATTCCAGAAGTCATTGTTCAAGAGCAAGTGCGCAGTCATAACGTCCTACAACCCGTTGGCCAAGAATGTGACTCTGGAAGAAACCGGCGCGAATACTGAAACAGACAAGCAGTTTATCTACAGCACCTACATGGACCTGCTGGAAGATGTACAGGCAAAACCCGGCATGTCCAAAACTGAAACCTATGAAGAACGGGCCAAGGCGCTGTTTATCAAGGAGCCTGCCAACATGAGGCTGTTGGTGGTGGTGGACAAGTTGCTCACAGGCTTTGACGCGCCGCCGTGCAGCTATCTGTATATCGACAAGTCGATGCATGACCATGGCCTGTTTCAGGCTATCTGCCGGACCAACCGTCTGGATGGCGAGGACAAGGAATTTGGCTACATCGTCGACTACAAGGACCTGTTCAAGAGTGTGGAGAATGCCATCGCGGTATACACCTCCGAGCTGGATCACAGCGCTGGCGGAGTCGATCCAGAAGTGCTGTTGCACGATCGTTTAACGCAGGGCAAGGAGCGTCTGGACGATGCCCTGGAAGTGCTGGCGCTGTTGTGTGAGCCGGTCGTTCCGCCAAAGGATGAGTTGGCGCATATTCACTACTTCTGCGGTAATACCGAGATAGCAGACGACCTGCAAAACCGCGAACCACAGCGAGTGGCCCTATACAAGGCAGTAGTAGTGCTGCTGCGCGCGTATGCGAATCTGGCTGATGAGATGGAAGCGGCGGGTTACAGTTCCGCGCAGATCGAAGAGATCAAGCGCAAGCTGGGTCGGTACCTGGCGCTGCGCGAGATCATCCGCAAGGCCAGCGGTGAGACGCTCGACATCAAGCCGTTCGAAGCGGACATGCGGCATCTGATCGACACCTATATCGAGGCCAGCGAACCGCGCAAGATTTCCCCCTTTGACAACATAGGGCTGCTCGACCTGATCGTAAAGACCGGTATTGGTGAGGCTATCGCCGAGAAGTTGGGAGAGATGAAAGGTAATAAGGGAGCAGTGGCCGAAACTATCGAGAACAACGTTCGCAGCAAGATCATCAAGGAAAACCTGACTGACCCAGCCTACTTCGCGAAAATGTCAGCTCTGCTCGATGAAATCATCAAGCTCCGCAAGGAAAAGGCCATCGAGTACGAGGAGTACCTCAAGCGTATTGGTGAGCTGGTGGCCAAAGTCCAAGCTGGAAAGTCCAAGGATACTCCGGAAACACTGAACACCCCTGGCAAGCTAGCGCTCTATAACAACTTGACGCCAAAGAACTCAGTGTCCGAGCCGGCAATGCCCTATGGCCAGTCTCCTGGGGACGCCGTTTTGGATCTGGCACTGAAGATCGACAAAGCGGTGAAGCAGGCGCGACCGGATGGATGGCGTGGAGTGCAGGCCAAGGAAATGATGGTCAAACAGGCTATGTACAAGGTGTTGAACAATGAGGAAGAGGTCGAGCGTCTGTTTCCCATCATTGTTGCTCAGGAGGAGTACTGATGTCCGAGCACATTCAGCTCGGTGATATCCGGGTCGAGGTTCAGAGAAAGAATAATAAGCACGCGCACCTGTACGTGTATCCCCCGGAAGGTCGGGTGCATATCTCCGCGCCTCTGCACATGGGGCTGGACGCTCTGCGAGCGTTCGCTATTTCTCGACTGAGCTGGATCAAGGCGCAACAGAGGAAAATGCGCGCCCAACCGCGCGAGACGGAACGTGAGTATCTGAACCGAGAAAGTCATCAGGTGTGGGGAAGGCGCTACTTGTTGGAGGTGATTGAGGTAAATGCAGCGCCAGTTGTCGAGCTAAAGCATTCCGCGCTGGTGTTGCAGATACGCCCCGGTAGTGACGAAGCACGCCGAGCGGCGCTGCTGGAAAGCTGGTATCGCGAACAGCTGCGGGCGAAGCTGTCGGTGCTGCTGGGCAAGTGGCAGCCTCTGATGGGGGTTAACGTTCGGCGTATTTTGGTGCAACGCATGAAAACCCGTTGGGGTGGATGCAACCCGAGCACCGGTAATATTCGGCTGAACACCGAGTTGGCGAAAAAGCCGCCGGAGTGTTTGGAATACATCCTGATACACGAGCTGGCACACCTGATCGAACCAACCCACAACAATCGTTTTCTAGCGTTGATGGATAAATTCATGCCCCACTGGCGGCAAATCAAGGACGAGCTGAACCGTTTACCGGTTCGACATGAAGAGTGGGATCACTGATGTATTTGAAATAAGGCTGCTGCTGCCAAATTCTACCTTGAGTGAGTCCTTTAAACGTCAAGGTCGATACTCAGGCCGTAGCCAATAGATGCCGACGACGCCAGTTAAGACGGTTGGCTTCCGTATCAACGTATGGGCCCATACCCCATCCATTTCCAGATTAGCAGCAAAAACGGAGTGGATTTATTTTGTGGAGTATTCGCACGCTTTCGGCCGACGCTGCTGAAAAAGTCGGTTTCACTTTTCATGACAGAACAGTGCGCGTCTGGGATTGAAATTTGTGTTTTGAACAGAGGGTGCAGGACTCAGACTTCACGTAGCAGAGTGCTCAAATGACGTTTTCACCGCTCAATGCATGGACCGTCCCCCGGGTCGACTGTTTTCAACAGAATCGGTCAATCGTGGCTTTCTCATCGGTGGTTTCCGGTCAGAAGCAGGTATTTGGTAGCAGAAAATAGACCCGTCTGATTTTCTAGGAGGAGCTTCTAGAAAATCAAAGCGGCCGGCAACGCGAACGCTGCCGCCTAAATGTTCAGCGAAGCGATGGACTGCGTTGGCTCCGGTATTGCGCCGCGATCAATCGCTGCTGCAGATAACGTAGAAATCCAGCTTCGAAGGCCTCGCGCCGATCACCTTCCGGATAGTCACGACGGGCTTTGATCAATTCCCACCACAGAGGCTGGGTGGTTTGCCGTTCTATCCAGCGCCCGGCGCAGCGGGCGCCGCTGGCGATTTCCTGGGCGAACTGTTTTTCCCAGGGCGTCGGGATTCCAGGCAGCGGATCGGCGCAGGCGTTGAAGCGGGTGGCGGCGGTTGACGCGGGTGAGGGGGGATGACGTTGCCGGAGGAGTGCCGTGTCATAAAAGGCGATGGCATCGAGGATCAGTTTGTTGCCTAGTTCCTGTTGTTGATCATTCTGAAAGGCCAGGGTTCGGGCACCGTCCAGGCACAAGTGGGCAGCACGGCGTAGATGACCGACTGCTTCGCTGGTATCCAAGATGGCGAATTTGATCAGTGCGGGTGTGGGTAGGCGCGAGAGCAATGGGCAATCAATCATGGAGGCAATCTCCCTGATCGGGTTGCATTAACGCCAGGCGGAGCAGGCGGTGCCCGGGCGCGAAAGGGGGGTAGGCCATTCTCCTTATCTCCATCGTGAGGTTAAGGAACCGACACCCGCCGATCTGACGCGGTTGGGGTGGCGGACCGCACGGGGGTCAGAATCCGGCTCACGAAGGAACGCCGGCCAGGCCGAAGCCTGCCCCGCGCGGTCCACCATATGAGCGAAGCAACCGAACGCAAAAATGCGCCGACTCCATCGCTACGGCGCTACCGCGCCTTCGTGAGGTTTACAGGTTCTGACACCCGGTCACAGGTATGCCTGTGACTCAAGAAGCCTAACGAAGGGGGGAGCATTGCTCAGTCGGTCATAGACCAAGACGGCGTGCGAAGTATCCGATAATTTTGTAGGGGTGTCTTGTTGGCGGGGTGGGATCTGTTTGTCGCATTTTGTTTCTTGGATGGGGAAACAGGGCGCTCACGCCAATCCGTTGGGCCAGGGTCGAACGTGGGACGGCCAAGCCGGTTCGACCGAAAATCAGCGGCTAAGCGCAGAAAATCTTTGTGGGCGAGCGAGCGGTCCAGAGCTTCCACGAAGGACAGCTTTAACCCGAGCCGCAGCCATCTCAAGTGCCTGGGGGGTTGCTGCATAGACAGCATCAACCTGACGGTCACGTAGGCTGCTTTTAAGGTTCATCATCTCCGCAAAACTGAGGTCTTTTGAACGCTGGCGGTCACTGATCATGACAAAGGTGCCTAGATTAAAGGGTAGAAATTTAGACTTGGGGCCGAGATTAGCCCTTCAGCACGCGCATTTACAGCAGGAGAGCTGTGATCGTGGAGCATTAGCCGACGAGGTGCGCACATCGCCCTGCGACAATGTAGCGGGCTGCCAACATGTATCCGGTCGGTAGCGACGTCAGCTGGACCAATCGGCTTTGCTCTCAACGCATAGGCCAGCTTTTCCCCAGTTGCTTCAAGATTAGCTGCGCGGTGAGACGGTAGTAATACAGAGTCGCTTCGGAGTGGTCCTTCAGGTGATGAGCCAGAAACCAGCGTATATGCTTGCGCCGCCAGGTCCAGGGGTTATCGCGTTGCCATCTCTGTTGGATGGCTGCCTGCATGATTCGGGCTTGGCGTAGGTGGCGTTGCTGGGTGACTTTCGAACCAGTCAGTACACCGCTCAGAAACAGCGCCATATCGAGGGGCCTGGTCACGCTCGACCTCCAATGTAGGCCGAAACCACATCGACTCGGTAATGCCCGAGTTCAAGGCTGATCTGTTGGCGCGCCTGTTGATCAAGGTCGCGGTCAATGTGATAACAGCGGCCACCATTGACCGGCGCTACGTGGCCAGTGAGCTGCTGGTAACGTTCGCAGGCGTAGGCTGCTCGTAGTTCATGAAAACCCTTCAACCCCTGTTCATGTAGAGTTTCGCGGGCAGGGAGCACCGCCTGTCGCAGGAACGCGGCATAGCTTTCGTTTCGGGCCAGCAGGTTGCGGCTGCCGGTCGGCGAGGCATTACCAGCAAACTGCAGCGCTGCCTTCACCTCTTCGCTGGCAGCAATCCATCGTGGCGCTGAAGCTCCTGAACGACCGCCTTTGGTGCCGTCCTGGATGTTGATGCGACCGAGTCGTTCGGCTTCACGTTGCAATCGTGGCAGGTCAGCCAGTATCGCTTCACGCAGGCGCATGCCGGTTGCTCGGGCCAACAGGACAATCGCGGCCACCCGCTCGTGCTGCTGTTCGCCAAGCGCCTCTAGCACTCGCTGGATCTGTTGGCGGTCTTGACCATCCGGTGCGCTGATACGGACTGCCGAGCGCCGCATGCCTAACGCCTTGCTCGGGCTGGCGATCCTCACATCATGATCACCACGTAGAGCCGCGAGGGTTCGGTTGACGCTACTCAGGCGGTTCTGCGCGGTGGCGATGCAGATTTCACCTCGTCGGAGCAACTGGCGTAGATGAGCTGCATAGTCCTGCAGTGTCCGTAGATCGATCTGGCGTGTATCGTTGTAACCTGGACCCTCCGCTGACCGACACCACCTCACGAACGCTTGCCAGCGATCACTATGCGCTTTAACCGTGGCGAAGTGACCACCGGCAAACAGGTCCTTCAGCGCTTGCGGTCCGGCGTAACTCAACTGGCGGCCATATCCAAAATTACGCCCATCACGCCGACCGACCAAAGCCATCAGCCTCACCGTTTTCATTGTCTTGCAGAAAGCGCAGCAAGGCTTTCCAGTGGGAGCTGATCCGGTCCAACTGTTGCCAGTGTGTTGGCCGGATCAGAAGGGTATTTTCGTTGTGCTGCAGTACCATCCCTTCTTCACGCAGTTGCTGTATCAGTAGGCGAATATGGGCCGGCTCTAAAGTGTGTGTGGCGACGGCGGCGACAGTGGCGACAATCCCTGCCGTAGCTGGCCTGGCGCATGGCGACAAGTTGGCGACACATCGCAACACCGGCCGCGGTTGATGTTGCGCCTGATAGCGGCGCACCGCGTCATTGAGGCGGAACATGGCGCACCTCGAAAGTCTTGCCATCGCTGCTGTTCAGCCAGTTAAACGTGATCAGCTCTACGAGTAGCGTGGCGGTCTGATGGCTGCTCTTGCGGGCAAAGCGGGGGCCGTTGCGATTGAGATCGCGGATGGTGAAGTGGGTCCAACCTTTTTGCGTCAGCCAGCGCAGTAGCCGATCCGCTTCCTCGCGTCGGGTGTTGATCGGCTCCTGTTCGGTCAGGCGTTGGATCTCTGCCAGGTAGTAATCCATCAGCGTGGAGGCGCGTTCAATATGGGCCTCGCCCAACGAGCTGGCGTCTTCGATTACCGCCAGCACACCCGCGATACGCAACACATTGGCCGCCGCTTTGCCCGCGACAGACTGGATGCCGGCTAACTCGCCGAACTCACCCGATTGGCACTCGATGGTGTCGTGAATATCAATCCAGGCAGTGCGGGCACTGGCCGTCAGCTCCAGCGCCACGGGGTTAAGCGAGCCGTCCTTGTGAAGCGGCAACGGCTTTTGCAGCAGGGCTGTGATGCGCGCTTGGTAGCGCTGGACCCTGGCATCTCGCGTCAGGTCGACGGCCTTGTACAGACGCCGCCCGGCCAGGCGTTCGGGCCAACTGACCAGGCAGCGGCCGAGGATGCCTTGGCCATTGATCACCGGGTCTCTGAGTAACTGGTTGGCCAGGTAAGGTTGCAGCATCAGGTGCAGACTCAGACGACGATCATAGGCCCGCAGGCTCTCTCCGGGCATGGAACGCGTCCGGTCGATTGGACTGCCATCCCAGAGTGACGACAGGGTGCTGATGGCTTTGAGTTGATTCTCTTTGCTCATGGTGCTGCTGCCCAGGAACTGGCCACCTTCGTCATTGAACAAGCCCATGCTGGGCAACCCGTGGCACAAGTTTTTGATCAGTGCCTCAATGGTGGGTTCGGAGATGATCAGCCTCGGCGGTACTGGTTCGGCTGGCTCACGGTCTTCCAGCTTTCCGTGCTTCCGGACTCTGGCCGTGACACGAACGGCTGCGCGATAGGCGTTGAGCTGTTCCATATACAAGGTCCATTGCTCTCGTTCCCAGTTGCGCGTTGCCGTCAGCGCCAAGTGATCCACCGCGCTCTTGCGATCGCCCGAGGAGGCCACCGTCAGCAGGTACAGGGACAGTGGATAAGTGCGACCGTCGAGGTGCACATTGGCATGGCCCTGACTCACCAGGGCGGCGGTGGCCAGCACCGATTGAGCGGCCATGGCGCGGGGCACGCCGATGACCTCGGCCATTCGCTCTACCGCCGGGCCCAAAATCTCTCCCAATGCTTCGACCGGGTAGGCCAATGGTTCGGGCCGGTACTCCAGTAGCGGGCGCGGTGGGTCGAACGCTTCGCACAATTGCATCGTCATTCTCCTGAAGCTTCGATTGCTCCCTCACTCTCCCCGCCACGGTTGTTGAGTGTTATCAGGGATCAAGGCCCCTGCTGCCTGTGAGGGTTGTCCACTGACGCGGGACGGGCGGCTCCTTACGGCCGGGAGCTTGGGCATCTCATGATCTGGCCTCCTGAGCACTTCTACGGAAGTGGGCGGGTGGAGGCTGCGTTGGCTGACGAGACCTGCGCCGCGAGATCCTGAGTCGGGATCAGGCTGCGATGTGATGACCGGGGCGTGCCTGGCTGTCAGTCAGGTGCAGTCCGTTCCGTGGGCTGCGGCACCATCATCGAAATCGCTGTTGCGGGTGATGTCGGCGGTTTGTCAGGCCGATTGTCACGAGGAGAGTCGCCGCAACGCCATATTCGACGTGAGCTGCGGCAGTGGTCCGGGCGTCCGTCTCTTTCCAGGAGAAAGAGACGGACGCTGGTTGCCGCATTTGCACTGTGGATAAGTTGGCTTCCATCACGTTGGGCGTGACTGCGCGTACTAGCGGAAGCGAACGCGCATGGGCAGGGACCACCACTGCGTGGCGTAGCCTCAAAGGTCCGGGCTACCTGGGCGTGCTGTCGAGGACAGCGTTGCTACGGCTCTGGTGTAACGCTTGATCGGCGGGTGGTCAACCGTGTGTGCGGTGGGTTTTTTATGCGGTGTACAAGTGTGGACGTGAGTGGCATTGAGTGGACGAGAGGCCGTTCGTCGGCTTTTTAACGCGAGCCCCTGAGGACGGGAAGGCGAAGCCTTCCTGCCCTCAGGGGCTTGGCCGGAAAAGCTCGAGGGCGACGCAGATGCTGGCGACTGTCGCCGATTTGTCGCCAGACGCCAGACCGGTAAATACGCGGGTTGTCGCCACTGTCGCCGCAGTCGCCAACAGGAACTGGTTAGCGAATCGGGATGACGTTTCCGCCTTTGTTTTCACGAATGGCTGTCACCGATAAATTGCCTGTCGCTGCTTTTTGGATGTGCTCGCTCCACCAGGCCATCATCGGGCGTCGGCGTTCGATGTAGTCCGCTCGGTTGTAAGTGCTCCGCACTTCGTCTTTGTCGACGTGGGCGAGGGCGACCTCGATCAGCTCAGGGTCCCATCCATGTTCGTTGAGGATGGTGCTGGCCATGGAGCGCATGCCGTGGCTGACCAGACGGTCCTGGAAGCCCATGCGTTTCAAGGCCATGTTCGCCGTTTGGCTGTTGGCGTGAGTGCGCGGATTTCTGTCTGCCGGGAATACGTATTCCCTGTGGCCGCTGTAGGGCTTGAGCGTCTCCAGTAATGCGAGTGCCTGGTCGCTCAGTGGGATGATGTGTGCCCGACGTTTTTTCATGCGTTCCGGCGGGATGGTCCAGATGCGCTTGTCGAAGTCGATATCTACCCAGCGCGTGGTCGCGGCCTCGGCAGGGCGGGTCATGGTGTGTAGCTGCCATTCGATCAGGCAGCGGGTGATCCGCTTGATACTGGCGTTGGCGATTTCCACCATGAGCTCGGGCAGCTCATCGGGTCGGAGTGCGGCCATGTTTTGTTTTTGGGGTTTCTTGAATACGGCTCGAATGCCACTGAGTGGGTTGGCAAAGATCAGTCCGCAGTTGACGCCGTAGGTCATGATTTCGTTGAGGCGTTGGGAAAGCCGCTTCACCGTCTCCAGGCTGCCTTTGGCTTCGATGGGGCGAATGAGCTTGATGATCATGGGGGCGGTGATGTCTGCGAGTGGTGTGTTTTTCAGGCTGGGGAAAATATGCAGGGTGAGTGAGCGCCAGATGTCTTCGGCGTAGGCCGGTGTGACGGAGTGTTTTTTCAGTTCGAACCAGGCAGTGGCCACTTTCTCGAATGTGTGCTCGGTTTTTGCCAGCTTGGCTTGCCTGAGCTCATCGCGGTGAGCTTTGGGGTCAATGCCTTGCGCCAGCAGTTCACGTGCCTCATGGGCTTTCTTTCTGGCGTTCGCCAACGAGAGGGCTGGGTAAGGGCCTAGCGCCATGTTGAGGTGGTTTCTGGTTACCGGCTCGCGGTAGTTGAAGTTCCATATCATCGAGCCACTGGCTCTGACCCTGAGTTGAAGGCCGTCGCCGTCAGTGAGAACGAAGTCTTTACCTGTTGCCTTGACTGCCTTGAGTTGGCGGTCTGAGAGGCGGGTTGCATGAGTAGGCATGAGAGCTACCTCTGACACCGTTTTGGTATCCCAAAAATAGCATCGGTGGGCTCGGGATACCAAATGGGATACCAAAACGACCAGCACTCAGACACCCTCTGCGGAACTCCGCAGCGCTGAAACCCTTGATTTCATTGGATTTCAGGCACAAAAAAAGACGTCCTTGGACGTCTTTAGATGTTGAAGTGGTGGAGCCGGGGGGATTTGAACCCCCGTCCGCCAGTACTCCGCTGTCGGTACTACATGCGTAGCCGTGTCTATTAAGTTAACCCGCAGCGACCCGACGGGCAGGGTGCTTTGGGCGAGTTGTGTAAGTTTTAGCCGCTTCGTCCACAACGTACTGCACGGCGATTCTGTTCTATATGACAATCATTTTGGGTTTACAGACATCCCCTGATGATTGCTGGCACCGAAGTAGCCAGGAGGAAGGCTAGCGCCGCTTACGCAGCGAGAGCTTGTTCCCCGTAATGGTCGTCATTGGCAACTATAAGTAGTTGCAACAGTGGATTTACGAGTTCTGTTACCAACTCGGCATGCACCTAGAGTTTCGCGACCGGCGTCGAATCCTAAACGGCCCCGTGCCTGCTGTACGTAACCAGCAGGCATGCACAGTGTACGCCAATCTGGCTCGCAAGGCCATCCCGATGCGGGCCAGGTTTACGGGGCGCTTTTCGGGCTGCTCTGGATTTCCTGGAGCGTCCGGTCGGCGATGGCGATGCACTCCCTGGCGCCGTCAAGGGTGTTTTTATCCCCGGCGGCCCTGGCTTGCTGGATGTTGGTGTCGAAGTTGGCCTGCTGATTGGGGGCCAACTGGGTCCTGGCAGTGTCGAGCGCCTGCAGTTTGATCGCGCAAAGATCCTTCTCCGCCGAGGCAAACGCAGGCGCGGCCAGGACGCAAGCGCTGACGAACAGACCCAGCAGCACAGAACGATTCATGCATGACTCCTTGAACTGAGTAGCCCGACGTCATCGGCCATCAGCACAGACTGTCGAGTAGGGGAGGAAGTCCCGCTTTCGCGAGACTTGGTCTATAGACTGCCGCCGGCAGCCAAGGTTCTGTTTCTATCCGTGCGCCGACTTGGCCCGGGTCACCCGATCCACCAGGTACACCAGCCCGTGGTAGTCGATCCCGCCATGCTGGCTCAGGCCGATCTCGCAGGTGCGGCTGGTGGAGATGCCTTCTTCGCAATACTGCACGGCGTCCTTCAAGGTCCGCAGCGAGTGGGCATTGAGCTCCGGGGTGGTGAAACCCTTGTCGCCGGCAAAACCACAGCAGTGAATGCCTTCCGGAATCACCACGTTATGGCTGCAACGCCGCGCCAGGTCGATCAGCGCCTGGCTCTCGCCCAGGTGCTGGGTGCTGCAGGTTACGTGCACCGCAATCGGCGCGTCCTGCGGTGTGAATTCCAGTCGCTCTACTAAATGTGTGCGGATGAAGCGCACCGGGTCGTAGAGGTCGAGGCGGGTGTCGCCCAGGTCTTGCACCAGACGCAAGGTGCACGGGCTGGTGTCGCAATAGATCGGGTCGAGGCCGCCTCGGCTGGCGTGCAGCAGCGCGCCAATCAACTCCTGGCGCTTGTGCTCGGCCTGTTCGACGTAGCCCTTGGAAGCAAACGGCTGGCCGCAGCAGAGCTGGTCGGTGTTGTCCGGGAACACCACCTGGTAACCGGCTTTTTCCAGCAGGCCACGGGTCTTGTCCAGCAGCGACATTTGCTCCTTGTCACCCGCCGCCGGGCCCATTACCCGTGACACGCAGGCAGCCAGATAGACCACCCGTGGTCGCTCGTCGCTGACCGCCGGGCTGAAGCGCACCGCCCGCTCCGGCTGCGGCATGGCGCTGGTCCATTGCGGCACGCGGCCCTTGGACAGACGCGTCAGGCTCGACGACAGCTTCGCCAGGCGCGGTGCCCCGAGCAGCAGGCGTGCGCCGTTGGCGACATGCAGGGTAAAGCGCGCCCCTTGCAAGACCGTGGCGAAATGGGTGCCGAGCCAGTCGGCGGCTTTTCCGTGTGTGGCGTGCTCGCCCCGCAGCTTCTTCACCAGTTCACCGGTGTTGATGCCCACCGGGCAACGTTGCGCACAGAGTCCGGTCGCGGCGCAGGTGTCGATGCCCTGGTACTGATAGGCCGCCTCCAGTTCCGTGGTGTCCACCCCGGCGCGTTTTTTTGCCTGGATATCCCGCCAGATCACGATCCGCTGGCGTGGGCTCAAGGTCAGTCCCTTCGACGGGCAGACCGGTTCGCAGAAACCGCACTCGATGCACTTGTCGACGATCTCATCGGCGGCAGGCAACGGCTTGAGGTGCTTGAGGTGAATCTGCGGGTCGTCGCTGAGCACCACGTCCGGGTTGAGAATGCCCTGGGGATCGAGCAGGCGTTTGATGGCCCACATCAACTGGTAGGCGTCGCGGCCCCATTCCAGTTCGACAAAGGGCGCCATATTGCGTCCGGTGCCGTGCTCGGCCTTGAGCGAACCGCCGAATTCGACGGCAACAAGGTGCGCGACGTCGTCCATAAATGCCTGGTAGCGGGACACCTCGGCGGCGCTGTTGAAGCCCTGGGTAAAGACGAAGTGCAGGTTGCCTTCCAGGGCATGGCCGAACAGGATCGCCTCGTCGTAGTGGTGCTTGTCGAACAGGGCGATCAGGCGGTTGACGCCGATGGCCAGTTGTTCGACCGGGAAGGTCACGTCCTCGATGATCACCGTGGTACCGGTCTTGCGCACGGCGCCGACGGCGGGAAAGGTGTCCTTGCGGATCGCCCAGAGCCGGGCGTTTTCGGTCGGGTCTTCGGTGAAGTCGACCTGTTTTTCCACCGGGAACGACGCCAGCGATGTCATGATCTGCCGCAGTTGTTCCTGCAACAGCGACGAGGACGCGGCTCGGGATTCGATCAGCAGGGCGCAGGCGCCGTCGGACAGTTCGCGCACGAACGCCGGCATGCCCGGTTTGTCCTGTACCGAGCGCATGCTGCGGCGATCGAGCAGTTCCACGGCGGACACCGGCTGGCTTTTCAGCACGGTGACGGCGGTGCAGCAGGTCTCCACATCGGGGAAGACGATCAGCGCCGAGGCCTTGTTCGGGTGGTCGATCACCGTGTCGTAGGTCACTGCGCTGATAAACCCGAGGGTGCCTTCGGAGCCCACCAGCAGGTGGCTGAGAATTTCCAGAGGCTCGTCGAAGTCCACCAGGGCGTTGAGGGACAGGCCGGTGGTGTTTTTCAGCCGGTACTTGTGCCGGATCTTGGCGGCCAGTTCGCTGTTGGCGCGGGTTTCCCGGGCCAGCACCGAAAGTTGATGGAGCAGCGGGCCATGGCTCTGGCGAAAGGCCTCGACGCTGGCCGCATCCTCGGTGTCCAGGCGACTGCCGTCGGCCAGGATCAGGCGCATCCCGGCCAGGGTGTGATAGGTGTTCTGCGCGGTGCCGCAGCACATGCCGCTGGCATTGTTGGCGACGATGCCGCCGATCTTGCAGGCGTTGATCGAGGCCGGGTCCGGGCCGATCTTGCGCCCGAACGGCGCCAGCCAGGCGTTGGCCTGGGCGCCGATCACGCCGGGTTGCAGGCGGATCTGTGTACCTTGATCGCGAATCTCCCGACCGTTCCAATGGTCGCCGAGCACGATCAGCACCGAGTCGCTGATGGCCTGGCCCGACAGACTGGTGCCGGCGGCGCGAAAGGTCACCGGCACCTGGTCGCGGCTCGCCAGCTTGAGCAGGGTCACCACTTCATCTTCGGATTCGACGCGGATCACCAGCTTGGGGATCAGTCGATAGAAGCTGGCATCGGTGCCGAAGGCCAGGGTCGAGAGCGGGTCGTCGAAACGGCGCTCGCGGGGGATCAGGCGTTCGACCGCGTGGAGGAACGGGTGGGGCAGGCTCATGCAAACTCCTCACGGGGTCGCGGCGTCTGGTGCGCGACGTGCCCCGTTCAATCAGGCGGTGATTCGTTTGGGCGCGCTGTTCAGGCGCCCAGTTCACGAACCAGCGAATCACGGTTGATCTCGCTGATGGACTTGGCGCCGGTGAGCACCATCGCCACGCGCATTTCCTTCTCGAACAGGTCCAGCAGATTCTTCACGCCGGCTTCACCGGCGACGGCGAGTGCGTAGAGGAACGCGCGGCCGATCAGTACGGTGTCCGCGCCCAGGGCGATCATGCGCACCACGTCCAGGCCGCTGCGGATGCCGGAGTCGGCGAGGATCTTCAGGTCGCCTTTCACCGCATCGGCGATGGCCGGCAGGGCGCGGGCGCTGGACAGCACGCCGTCGAGCTGACGACCGCCATGGTTGGAGACCACGATGCCGTCGGCACCGAACTTCACCGCGTCCCTGGCATCCTGCGGATCGAGAATACCCTTGATGACCATCGGCCCTTCCCAGAACTCGCGGATCCACTCCAGGTCCTTCCAGGAAATCGACGGGTCGAAGTTGTTGCCCAGCCAGCCGATGTAGTCGCCCAGGCCGGTCGGGTTACCGCGATACTTCGAGATATTGCCCAAGTCGTGGGGCTTGCCCATCAGGCCCACGTCCCAGGCCCACTGCGGGTGAGTCATGGCTTGCCAGACCCGCCGCAGCGGCGCGTTCGGGCCGCTCATCCCGGAGTGCGCATCACGGTAGCGGGCGCCGGGCACCGGCATGTCCACGGTAAAGACCAGGGTGGTGACACCCGCTGCCTTGGCGCGCTCCAGGGCATTGCGCATAAAACCGCGGTCCTTGAGTACGTACAGCTGGAACCACATGGGGCGACTGATGGCCGGGGCCACTTCCTCGATCGGACAGACCGACACGGTCGACATCGTAAAGGGAATGCCCTTGGCCGCCGCCGCGCGGGCCGCCTGAACCTCGCCGCGACGGGCATACATGCCGGTCAGGCCGACGGGTGCCAGGGCCACCGGCATGCTCAAGGTTTCATTGAACAGCCGGGTTTCCAGGCTCAGCTCGGACATGTTCTTCAGCACGCGCTGACGCAGGGCGATGTTCGCCAGGTCCTCGACGTTATGACGCAGGGTGTGTTCGGCGTAGGCGCCGCCGTCTGCATAGTGGAACAGGAACGGCGGCAGCTTGCGTTGGGCCGCTGCGCGGTAATCGGTAGAGGCGGAAATAATCATGGGGGCTCGCAGCCTTGGTTGAAAGGGAACGGTTGCCGGGGGCTTCGACAGGCCCCCGGCCCTTGTCACTTTAGTGCACCAGCATGCCGGTGAAGATATAGGCCTGGGCCAGGGTGATCAGCCCGACAATGGTGGCGAAGAACAGGCTGTGCTTGAGGGTGAAGCGGAACAGATCCGACTCCTTGCCCACCAGGCCGGTGGCGGCGCAGGCCACGGCGATCGATTGCGGGGAGATCATCTTGCCGGTTACACCGCCGCTGGTATTGGCCGCCACCAGCAGGGTGTCGCTGACGCCGATCTGGTGTCCGGTGGTGGCCTGCAGGGAGCTGAACAGGGCGTTGGACGAGGTGTCGGAACCGGTGAGGAACACCCCCAGCCAGCCGAGGAACGGCGAGAAGAACGGGAACGCGGCGCCGGTCGCGGCCAGGACCAGGGCCATGGTCGAGGACATGCCCGAGTAGTTGGTGACGAAGGCGAAGGCCAACACCATGCCGATGGACAGGATCGGCCAGCGCAGTTCGTACAGGGTTTCTTTAAAAGTGGTCAGACCAGTTTTGATATCGATTTTCAGGATCAGCATCGACACCAGGGCGGAGAAGAAAATCGCCGTGCCGGTGGCCGCGATCGGGTCGAGCTTGAAGATCGCTGCAATCGGGGTGGGCGCCGCGACGATCGGCGCGGTCTTGATCACCAGTTGGTCGAGGTGCGGGATGGCAAAGCTGAACACCGTGCCGTACATCGCGCCGCCAGTGGCGAACAACGCCTTGAACGACTTCAGGGTCCAGATCGTCACCAGTACGGTGAGGATCAGGAACGGCGACCAGGCCTTGAAGATCTGGCCCAGGCTGTAGGGCGAGGCGAGGCTGCTGCGCGGCTGGCCGAAACCGCCGGCGCTGGCGGTGCTCAACACACCCGCGGCGGCACCGGCGATCTGCGCGCCGGCGGTGCGCTTGGGTTGCCAGATTTTCAGGAACAAGGTCAGGGAGACCAGGCTGACCAGCGCCGAGGTGATGTCCGGCAGTTCCGGGCCGATGAAGTTCGAGGTGAAGAACTGGGTCACGGCAAAGCTCAGGCCGGCCACCAGGGCCGCCGGCCAGGTTTCCCGCACGCCGCGCAGGCCGTCCATCATGAACACCAGCCAGAACGGCACGAACAACGACAGCAGCGGCAGTTGGCGACCGGCCATGGCGCCGATCTTGAACGCGTCGATGCCAGTGACCTGGCCCGCAACGATGATCGGGATACCGAGGGCGCCGAAGGCCACCGGTGCGGTGTTGGCGATCAGGCACAGGCCGGCGGCATAGAGCGGGTTGAAGCCCAGGCCGACCAGTAGGGCGGCGGTGATCGCCACCGGGGCGCCGAAGCCGGCGGCACCTTCCAGGAAGGCGCCGAAGCAGAAGCCGATCAGCAGCACTTGCAGGCGCTGGTCATCGGTAATCGACAGCACCGAACTGCGGATGATTTCGAACTGGCCGCTCTTGACCGTCAATTTGTAGAGGAACACCGCCGCCACGATGATCCAGGCAATGGGCCACAGGCCATAGGCAAATCCGTAGCCGGCGGCGGCGAGCGCCATGTCGACCGGCATCTTGAAGGCGAAGATCGCCACCAGGATCGACAACGCGAGGGTAATGCTGCCCGCCACATGACCCTTGAGGCGAAACACCGCCAGGGCCAGGAAGAAGAACACGATGGGAATCACGGCCGCGAGAGCGGACAGGCCGAGGCTGCCGAGAGGGCTGTAGAGCTGTTGCCAGGTTTGCATAGTGGGGTGGCCCCTAATTGTTGTTGGTCAGGCACTGATGGGGATTTGGATAATTGGTAATACCAATTTACAATCGCCGGACGCTAGGTTAAAAGCCTTGTTAGGGATGTGTCAATTTGCCGCCCTGAAACTTTCGTCTGATAGGTGGTCGGCGAGAGGGCTGAGCAGGTGATTTATGTCGTGTCTGGCAGGTGCTGGTCGTGCCTCGATAGGCCAGAATAGGCAGTCCCGGCAAGGGTTCGGGATCGTGAGGAGTGAGTGATGGGGTTTGATCAGGTTCGTCAGCGCCGTTTGTCTGACGATATTGTCCAGCGGCTGGAGGAGATGATCCTCGAGGGCACGCTCAAGGCCGGTGAGCGGCTGCCGGCCGAGCGCGCGCTGGCCGAGCAGTTCGGTGTCTCACGGCCGTCGCTGCGCGAGGCAATCCAGAAGCTGGTGGCCAAGGGGTTGCTGGTCAGTCGCCAGGGCGGTGGCAATTACGTGGTGGAGTCGCTGGGTTCGACCTTCAGCGATCCGTTGCTGCACCTGCTGGAAAGCAATCCGGAGGCCCAGCGTGACCTGCTGGAGTTTCGTCATACCCTGGAGGCGTCTTGCGCGTATTACGCGGCATTGCGGGCGACCGAGGCGGATCGGGAGCGCCTGCGGGTGGCCTTTGAGCATTTGCAGAGTTGCTATGGGCGTGCGGACGAGGTGAGCCGGGCGGAGGAGGGCGCGGCAGACGCGAGTTTTCACCTGGCGATTGCCGAGGCGAGTCATAACGCGGTGTTGCTGCATACCATCCGCGGCTTGTTCGATCTGCTCAAGCGCAATGTGGTGACCAACATTGGCGGCATGTACAAGCAGCGCAGCGAAACCCGGGACATGCTGATCAACCAGCACCGCGAGCTGTACCTGGCGATTATCGAAGGGCGTGCCGAAGACGCGCGCGAAGTGTCCAGCCGGCATATTCTGTATGTGCAGGAGGTGCTGGAGGAAGTGCGCCAGGAAGTGCAGCGGGTGGCGCGGGCGGAGCGGCGCAAGGGGTTGTAAGCGTGGCGAGGGGTTGCCCCCCCTCGCCACGGGCTCAGTCTTCCTTGCCCTTGTTGCGCACCGCGCGCTGCAAGTCCCGGTTGGCATCGCGCTCGCGCTCGGTATCGCGCTTGTCGTATTCCTTCTTGCCCTTGCCCAGGGCGATCTCGCACTTGACCAGGTGCTTGCTCCAATACAGCGACAGGCAGACACAGGCATGGCCTTTCTGCTGCACGGCCGCATGGATCTTTTCCAGCTCGCGCTGGTTGAGCAGCAGCTTGCGCGTGCGCGTCGGGTCGGCAATGACGTGGGTGCTGGCGGTCGTCAACGGTGTGAAGTGGCTGCCGAACAGCCAGGCCTCACCGTTCTTGAGCAGCACATAACTGTCGACCAGTTGTGCCTTGCCTGCACGCAGACTCTTTACTTCCCAGCCGGCCAGGACCAGACCAGCCTCGAACCGTTGTTCGACGAAGTAATCGTGGCGCGCCTTTTTATTTTGCGCGATGGTCCCTGTGGGGTGCTTCTTCTGTTTAGCCATAGGGGCGGCATTATAGGGAGTTGCGCGTCACTCGGCTACGGTGAAGCTGCGTGCTTGAGCGCGTAGGATGAATCCCGGACAATGCGCGCACTTTTGTTTGCCGCCCAGCTGTGGAATCAACGCTGACATGACGACCCATATTCAACGTTCGGCCTTGCTGCCTTACCCGGCACAGGCGCTTTATGACCTGGTGAACGACGTGGCGCGTTACCCGGAGTTCCTGCCGTGGTGCTCGACGGCCCAGGTGCTGGAAAGCTCGGAGGTGCACATGCGTGCCACGCTGGGGGTAGCCAAGGCGGGCTTGAGCCAGCATTTCGTCACCCGCAATACGCTGCTGCCGGGGCACTCGATTGAAATGAACCTGGAAGAGGGGCCGTTCACTCAGTTGCACGGTGTCTGGGTGTTCAAGCCCCTGGGGGAGAAAGCCTGCAAGATCAGCCTGGACATGACCTTCGATTACGCTGGGCCCCTCGTGCGGGCAACCCTGGGGCCGTTGTTCAATCAGGCGGCCAATACCCTGGTGGATGCCTTCTGTCAGCGGGCCAAGCAACTCCATGGTTGAGCCCATGATCGCGATAGAGGTGGTTTACGCCGATATCGGGCGTCAGTGCCTGCAGGCGGTTTCAGTGCCGGCGGGAGCGACGTTGCGGGCGGCGGTGCGCCTGTCGGGGATCGCCGAGCAGTTTCCCGGGCTGGATATAGCAAGCTGTCCGCTGGGGATTTTCGGCAAGGCGATCGCCGATGCCGATAGCCGCACGGTGGAGGAGGGCGATCGCATCGAAATCTATCGTCCCTTGCTGGCCGATCCCAAGGAAGTCCGGCGCCTGCGTGCGGAAAAAGCGGCCAAGGCCAAGGCGCAAAACCTGTAGCCAAAAAAAAGCCCGGACATGCCGGGCTTTTTTTTGTACCGCCGTTTTACTGCGGCGTGGTGTCCAGCGGTTGCGGCGTCGGAACCGGTACGGCTTTTACGCCGTCGACATCCTTCTGGATCTGGTCCAGCAGCGAACCCGGCTTGACCGGCTTCTCAGGTTGCGGCTTCTCGGCATTCTGCGCCGGAGCGTTCACTTGTGTGCCGTCCTTGCCCAGGATCGCTTCGTCACGGCTTACGCCGGGCTTGAAGTCGCCGGACAGGCTGGCGAGTTGATCATTGGCATTGAAGATCAGGCTGACACGCTCCTGTTGGCGTTCACCGCCGCCGGGCTGCAGGCTATACAGGTAATCCCAGCGATTGGGGTGGAATGTGTCGACCAACAGAGGGTTGCCCATGATAAACCTTACTTGCTTGCGGGTCATTCCCGGGCGCAACTGGTCTATCATGTCCTGCGTGACGACATTGCCCTGTTGGATGTCGATTTTGTAAACCCCGGGGAATGAACAACCGGCGAGTGCGAGCAGTCCCACTAAGGTAAAACTGGTTAGCAACAGCTTGGTGTTTTGCATCGGTGGGCGACTTCCACTATCTTGGCTGGGACAACGTAAACCCCGATCATACCCGTATTAAGAGAAGCTGCGAAGCAGCATCGCGAGAAAGCTGACCATGGTTGAAAATAGCGAACTACGTAAAGCCGGCTTAAAAGTGACTCTGCCACGGGTCAAGATTCTGCAAATGCTTGATTCCGCCGAGCAGCGTCACATGAGCGCCGAGGATGTCTACAAGGCGCTGATGGAAGCGGGCGAGGATGTTGGCCTGGCAACGGTCTACCGTGTACTGACCCAGTTCGAAGCGGCCGGGTTGGTGGTTCGCCACAATTTCGATGGCGGCCATGCGGTCTTCGAGCTGGCGGACGGCGGGCACCACGATCATATGGTCAACGTGGATACCAGCGAGGTGATCGAATTCACCAGCCCGGAAATCGAGAAGCTGCAGAAGGCTATCGCCGAAGAGCACGATTTCGAGCTGGTGGACCACAATCTGGTGCTGTACGTACGTAAAAAGAAAAAATAAGTCTGTCGCGGATACCGGTTCGCGAAGCGAACAAAGGCGACCCTAGGGTCGCCTTTGTGTTTTTTGTTGCCGGATTTTTCCGGGTGTCGATATCCGGACTCAGGCTTTGGCCGTGATCACCATCTTTTTCGCGTGGGCCAGGGACTCCTTGGTCAGGTCGATGCCCCCGAGCATGCGCGCGACTTCTTCGATCCGTTCAGCCTTGCTCAGTTTCGAGACTGCCGTACGGGTGGCATCGCTGCCGCGCATCTTGTGCACAAATAGATGGTGGTGCCCTTGCGCCGCTACTTGGGGCAGGTGCGTGACGGTCAGTACCTGCCCGCGTTCGCCGAGGCGGCGCAGCAGTTGGCCGACGATCTCGGCGGTCGGGCCGCCGATACCCACGTCCACTTCGTCGAACACCAGGGTCGGGATGCGCGAGGTCTGTGCGGTGATGACCTGGATCGCCAGGCTGATCCGTGACAGCTCGCCCCCCGAGGCCACCTTGGCCAGGGCCTTGAGCGGCTGACCGGGGTTGGCGCTGACCAGCAATTCGACCAGTTCAAGGCCATAAGGCAGCGGCTCGTTGCTGGTGTTGGCGTGCAGTTCGATGCTGAAGCGCCCTCCGGGCATGCCCAGGCGCTGGATTTCCTGTTCCACGGCATTGGCGAGGCCGGTCGCCGCTTGATGACGTAGATCACTAAGTTCCCGTGCCCGTTCCTGATAGTGTCGGGCATAAGCCGCGAGTTCTTCGGTGAGGCGCTCGATGGCTTCGTCATTGGCATTGAGGGTTTCGATTTCATCCAGCAGCTTTTGCTGGAGGGTCGCTACCTCCGTTGGCTGGATGCGGTGCTTGCGCGCCAGGGTGTAGATCGCGTCCAGGCGCTCCTCCAGCTGTTGCAACCGGGCCGGGTCGGCGTCGAAGTGGTCGAGGAAGCGGTTCAGTTCGCCGACGGCTTCCTCGACCTGGATCTGCGCGCTGGCCAGCAGGTTGGTGGCTTCGCCCAGTGAGCCGGAGCCGTTGCTGACGCTGGACAGGCGATTGAGGCTTGCGGTCAGGGCATTGAGCACATTGCCCGAGTCGCTTTCGCTGCACTGTTCCACCACTTGGCGGCAGATGCCGAGCAGGGTTTCGGCGTTGGTCAGGTTCTTGTGTTCCTGCTCCAGGTCCCCCAGCTCGTTTTCCCCCAGGCCGAGGTTCTCGAGTTCTTCGAGCTGGTAGCTGAGCAGTTGGTGGCGGGCGCGCTGTTCGTCGCCGGAATTGGAGAGGCGCTCCAGTTCCTGGCGGGTCTGGCGCCAGCGCTGGGCGGCAAGCTGTACCTGGCGGGCGAGGTCGGTGGCGCCGGCGTATTCGTCGAGCAGTCGGCGATGGGTGTCGGTTTTCAGCAGGGACTGGTGTTCGTGCTGGCTGTGGATGTCGATCAGCAGTTCGCCGAGGGCCTTGAGGTCGCCCTGGGGGCACGGCGAGCCGTTGATATAGCCGCGCGAGCGACCTTCGGCGGTAATGACCCGGCGCAGGATGCACGGACCGTCGTTGTCGAGGTCGCGTTCGGCGAGCCAGGCCCGGGCCTCGGGGATGTCCTCGAGGTCGAAGGTAGCGAGGATATCGGCCTTGTCCGCGCCGGGCCGGACCACGCCGCTGTCGGCGCGATCGCCCAGGGTCAGCCCGAGGGCGTCGAGCATGATCGACTTGCCGGCGCCGGTTTCGCCAGTGATTACGCTCATCCCGCGATCCAGTTCCAGATCGAGATGTTCGACGATTGCGTAGTTATGTACGGACAGGTGCACCAGCATGAAGGCCGCTCCCAGGCTTTAGGTCTGGTTATTTATACAGTGTTTTGATTTGCGCTGACAATGCTTGCTCTTAGTTCGATTGGCTTGAATGTCGGGGTTTCTTAGCGCGATCTGTAACCGCGCGCGGATGGACCGGGGTGCGATTGCCGTACTGGCGGCCCTTGAACCTGGAAATTGCGACCCCATATATCGGGGCAGAAGCGCGAGTCGAGCTCGCAGACGATATTGAAAGGAGGTTTTTTATGGCTGACGAACAGACTCTGGATTCGCAAAATCAGGAAGCCGGCTCGGCCGCACAGGCTCAGGGCGACGATCTGGCTACCCGCGTCCAGGTGCTCGAAGAGCAACTGGCAGCGGCGCAGGATCAAGGGTTGCGTGTCGCGGCCGACCTGCAGAACATCCGCCGGCGTGCCGAGCAGGATGTGGAAAAGGCGCACAAATTCGCCCTGGAGAAGTTTGCCGGCGACCTGCTGCCGATCATCGACAGCCTGGAGCGCGGCCTGGACCTGTCCAACCCGGACGATGAAAACATCCGGCCGATGCGCGAAGGCATCGAGCTGACCCTGAAGATGTTCCAGGACACCCTCAAGCGTTATCAGCTGGAAGCCATCGACCCCCACGGCGAGCCCTTCAACGCCTCCCTGCACCAGGCCATGGCCATGCAGGAAAGCGCCGAGGTCGAGCCCAACAGCGTGCTGAAGGTGTTCCAGAAAGGCTATCAGCTGCACGGTCGCCTGCTGCGCCCGGCGATGGTTGTGGTCAGCAAGGCGGTGGCGCCGGTTTCGCCGACGATCGACGAGCAGGCTTGAAATCGGCTGCAAGGCCCCCCATCTACAAGTCAAGCGTTTAAGTGCTACCACAGTTGGCCATAACCGCTGCGGTAAAAAAAATCAAAGTTTCGGGAGAGTGAAATGGGCAAAATTATCGGTATCGACCTGGGGACTACCAACTCCTGCGTCTCCATTCTTGAGAACGGCAAGGCCAAAGTGATCGAAAACGCCGAGGGTGCGCGCACCACGCCGTCGATCATTGCCTACGCCAACGATGGCGAAATCCTGGTTGGCCAGTCGGCCAAGCGCCAGGCGGTGACCAATCCGCATAACACCCTGTACGCGGTGAAGCGTCTGATCGGTCGCAAGTTCGACGAAGAAGTCGTTCAGAAAGACATCAAGATGGTCCCTTACAAAATCGCCAAGGCTGACAACGGCGACGCTTGGGTTGAAGTGAACGGCCAGAAAATGGCGCCGCCGCAGATCTCGGCTGAAATCCTGAAGAAGATGAAGAAAACCGCCGAAGACTACCTCGGCGAGACTGTGACCGAAGCGGTCATCACCGTTCCGGCCTACTTCAACGACAGCCAGCGCCAGGCCACCAAGGACGCCGGTCGTATCGCCGGTCTGGACGTCAAGCGCATCATCAACGAACCGACCGCGGCTGCTCTGGCCTACGGTATGGACAAGGCCAAGGGCGACCACACCGTCATCGTTTATGACCTGGGTGGCGGTACCTTCGACGTGTCCGTGATCGAAATCGCCGAAGTCGATGGCGAGCATCAGTTCGAAGTGTTGGCCACCAACGGTGACACCTTCCTCGGTGGTGAAGACTTTGACATTCGTCTGATCGACTACCTCGTCGACGAATTCAAGAAAGAAAGCGGCATGAACCTCAAAGGTGACCCGCTGGCCATGCAGCGCCTGAAAGAAGCTGCTGAAAAAGCCAAGATCGAGCTGTCCTCGGCTCAGTCGACCGACGTCAACCTGCCGTACATCACCGCAGATGCCACCGGTCCCAAGCACTTGAACGTGAAAATCTCCCGCGCCAAGCTGGAAGCGCTGGTGGAAGACCTGGTTCAGCGCACCATCGAACCTTGCCGCATTGCGCTGAAAGACGCCGGTATCGACGTCGCCAAGATCAACGACGTGATCCTGGTCGGTGGTCAGACCCGTATGCCGCTGGTGCAGAAGCTGGTAACCGACTTCTTCGGTAAAGAAGCCCGTAAAGACGTCAACCCGGACGAAGCCGTTGCCATGGGTGCAGCTATCCAGGGTGCCGTTCTGGCCGGTGACGTGAAGGACGTTCTGCTGCTCGACGTCAGCCCGCTGACCCTGGGTATCGAAACCATGGGTGGCGTGATGACCGCGCTGATCGAGAAAAACACCACGATTCCTACCAAGAAATCGCAAGTGTTCTCGACTGCCGACGACAACCAGGGCGCCGTGACCATCCATGTCCTGCAGGGTGAGCGTAAGCAAGCCACGCAGAACAAGTCCCTGGGCAAGTTCGACCTGGCCGAGATTCCACCAGCGCCACGTGGCGTGCCACAGATCGAAGTGACTTTCGACATCGACGCCAACGGCATCCTGCACGTCGGCGCGAAGGACAAGGCCACCGGCAAAGAGCAGAAGATCACCATCAAGGCCAACTCCGGCCTGTCGGATGAAGAAATCCAGCAGATGATTCGTGATGCCGAGCTCAATGCCGAAGAAGACCGCAAGTTCGAAGAGCTGGCCAGTGCCCGCAACCAGGGTGATGCCCTGGTGCATTCGACGCGCAAGATGGTTGCTGACGCCGGTGACAAGGTGACCGCCGAAGAGAAAACCGCGATCGAAGCGGCTGTGGTTGCCCTGGAAGCCGCTGTCAAAGGCGACGACAAGGCCGCTATCGAAGCCAAGGTCGAGGAACTGTCCAAGGTCTCCGCGCCTGTGGCCCAGAAGATGTACGCCGAACAGGGCGCCAAGCCTGAAGCCGGTGCACAACCTGCCCAGGAAGAAGCGCACCACAAGGATGACGTCGTCGACGCTGAGTTCGAAGAAGTCAAAGAACACAAGTAACCACTTGTAGGTCAACCGGTTGACTGCCCTTGAGCGGTGACTGGTAGGATGTCGCCGCGCGGGAGCTTGCTCCCGCGTTGGCGTGTCTGGAATAGACGAATTTTTACAGCATGCGACAGCGTTCGGGTGCTGGTGGTAGGGGCGGGACTGTTCCGGTCGGTTGTCCCGAACATCCTCAAGAGTGCAAAGAATCATGGCAAAGCGTGACTATTACGAGGTTTTGGGGGTCGAGCGTGGCTCCAGCGAGGCGGACCTGAAAAAAGCGTACCGCCGCCTCGCGATGAAACATCACCCGGACCGTAATCCGGATGACAAGGCGTCGGAAGAGCTGTTCAAGGAGGCCAACGAGGCCTACGAAGTACTGTCCGATTCCAGCAAGCGTGCGGCCTACGACCAGTACGGCCATGCGGGCGTCGACCCGAGCATGGGTGGCGGCGGTGCCGGTTTCGGCGGGCAGAATTTCTCCGATATCTTCGGTGATGTATTCAGCGATTTCTTTGGTGGCGGTCGCGGCGGTTCCCGTGGTGGCGCACAGCGCGGCAGTGATCTGCGCTACACCCTGGAACTGAATCTGGAAGAAGCGGTACGCGGTACCACCGTCAATATCCGCGTTCCGACGCTGGTCAATTGCAAGCCGTGCGACGGTTCCGGGGCCAAGAAAGGTTCCGCGCCGATCACTTGCCCGACCTGTGGCGGTATCGGTCAGGTGCGCATGCAGCAAGGCTTCTTCTCGGTGCAGCAAACCTGCCCGCGTTGCCATGGCCAGGGCAAGATCATTTCCGATCCGTGCGATTCCTGCCATGGTCAGGGCCGCGTGGAAGAGTACAAGACCCTGTCGGTGAAAGTGCCGTCGGGCGTCGATACCGGTGACCGTATTCGCCTGTCCGGCGAAGGCGAGGCGGGTACCCAGGGTGGTCCGACCGGCGATCTGTATGTCGTGATCAATGTCCGCGAGCACGATATTTTCCAGCGCGACGGCAAGCATCTGTTCTGCGAGGTGCCGATCAGCTTCGTCGACGCGGCCCTGGGCGGCGAGCTGGAAGTGCCGACCCTGGACGGTCGCGTCAAGTTGAAGATTCCGGAAGGGACCCAGACCGGCAAGCAGTTCCGTCTGCGCGGCAAGGGCGTTGCGCCCGTGCGTGGTGGCGGTGCGGGTGACCTGATGTGCCGTGTGGCCGTCGAGACCCCGGTGAACCTGAGCCGTCGCCAGCGTGAGTTGCTTGAAGAGTTCCGCTCCTCCCTGGACGGTGACAGCTCTCATTCGCCCAAGGCCAGCGGTTGGTTCGAAGGCATGAAGCGTTTCTTCGGCGACCTGTAAGGAGCGAGGCATGCGACGCATAGCTGTGATGGGCGCCGCCGGGCGCATGGGCAAGATCCTGATCGAGGCGGTGCAGCAGCGCGCTCCGCTCACCGCTCTGACGGCGGCGATCGTCCGTCCCGGCAGTTCGCTGGTCGGCGCGGATGCCGGCGAGTTGGCTTCGTTGGGGCGTATCGGCGTGCCGTTGTCCGAGGGGTTGGATGCGCTGGCGGATGGGTTCGATGTGTTGATCGACTTCACGCTGCCGGAAGTGATGCTGAAAAACCTGGCGTTCTGTCGCCAGGCGGGCAAGGCCATGGTGATCGGTACCACCGGCCTGAGCGCCGAGCAGAAGCAGTTGCTGGTGGAGGCGGGCAAGGATATTCCCATCGTCTTCGCCGCCAATTTCAGTGTCGGGGTCAATCTGTCGCTGAAGTTGCTCGCGCTGACCGCTCGGGTAATGGGCGATGAAGCGGATATCGAGATTATCGAGACGCATCATCGGCACAAGGTCGATTCGCCGTCGGGAACGGCCATGCGCATGGGCGAGGTGATTGCCGATACCCTGGGCCGTGATCTGCAGAAGGTCGCGGTCTATGGTCGCGAAGGTCATGTCGGTGCGCGGGCACATGACACCATCGGTTTTGCCACGGTGCGCGGCGGTGACGTGGTCGGTGATCACACCGTGCTGTTCGCCACCGAGGGCGAGCGCCTGGAGATCACCCACAAGGCTTCGAGTCGCATGACCTTCGCCAAGGGCGCGGTGCGTGCGGCATTGTGGCTGGATGGCAAGGCGCCAGGCCTGTACGATATGCAGGATGTGCTCGAACTGCACTGACAGGTACGACACGGTACTTGACTGTGGGAGCCGGCTTGCTGGCGATGGCGTCCGTCAAGGCGCTGCAAGGCCCAAGGGCCTCATCGCCAGCAAGCCGGCTCCTACAGGATTGTGGCTTCTTCGACCTCTGTTTCACACCGCCTGGCGACGCCCTGTCGCATTCCCTGGCCTTTTCGGCTCATTAGCGGTGGATTAAAAAAGCCTTTTTCTGTAAGCTACAGCTTTAGTGTGTCCACTAAAAGCGCGCAGAATAATTCAGTGAACGAGCGGGGTGACGTGTCCATACGTCATTCCGCTTTTTTACAACCTGCGATCGCCCTTTCAGGCTTTATTTACGGGAGGTCTTCTTGACTAAGCCAGCCATACTCGCCCTTGCTGATGGCAGCATTTTTCGCGGCGAAGCCATTGGAGCCGACGGTCAGACCGTTGGTGAGGTGGTGTTCAACACCGCCATGACCGGCTATCAGGAAATCCTTACCGATCCTTCCTATGCCCAGCAAATCGTTACCCTGACCTACCCGCACATCGGCAACACCGGCACCACGCCGGAAGATGTCGAGTCCGATCGTGTCTGGTCCGCCGGCCTGGTCATTCGCGACCTGCCGCTGGTAGCGAGCAACTGGCGTAACACCATGTCGCTGTCCGATTACCTGAAGGCCAACAACGTGGTGGCCATCGCCGGTATCGACACCCGCCGCCTGACCCGCATCCTGCGGGAAAAAGGCTCGCAGAACGGCTGCATCATGGCCGGCGACAATATTTCCGAAGCCGCGGCAATTGCCGCGGCGCAAGGCTTCCCAGGCCTGAAGGGCATGGACCTGGCGAAAGTCGTCAGCACCACCGAGCAGTACGAGTGGCGCTCGACGGTCTGGGACTTGAAGACCGACAGCCATGCGACCATCGAAGCGTCCGAGCTGCCTTACCATGTCGTGGCCTATGACTACGGTATCAAGTACAACATCCTGCGCATGCTGGTCGAGCGCGGCTGCCGCGTGACGGTCGTGCCGGCGCAAACCCCGGCCAGCGATGTTCTGGCCCTGCAGCCGGACGGCGTGTTCCTGTCCAACGGCCCGGGCGATCCCGAGCCATGCGACTACGCTATCCAGGCGATCAAGGACGTGCTGGAAACCGAGATCCCGGTGTTCGGTATCTGCCTGGGTCACCAACTGCTGGCCCTGGCCTCCGGCGCCAAGACCCTGAAAATGGGTCACGGCCATCACGGTGCCAACCACCCGGTCCAGGACCTGGACACCGGCGTTGTCATGATCACCAGCCAGAACCACGGTTTTGCCGTGGATGAAGCGACCCTGCCGGGCAATGTCCGGGCGATTCACAAGTCGCTGTTCGACGGCTCCCTGCAAGGCATCGAGCGCACCGACAAGAGTGCGTTCAGCTTCCAGGGCCACCCTGAAGCCAGCCCGGGCCCGAACGACGTTGCACCGCTGTTCGATCGCTTCATCAATGAGATGGCCAAGCGCCGTTGATCGCCTGAATGCTCAGGGCGGCCCCGCGGTGCGGCGGCCCCCCGGGTCTCTTCTAGGATTGTTCAACGGCTTGCCGACTGACCTGCGGATTTGAGTGACAAACCCATGCCAAAACGTACAGACATAAAAAGCATCCTGATTCTCGGTGCCGGCCCGATCGTGATCGGCCAGGCCTGTGAATTCGACTACTCCGGCGCCCAGGCCTGCAAGGCCCTGCGCGAAGAGGGTTACCGCGTCATCCTGGTGAACTCCAACCCGGCCACCATCATGACCGACCCGGCCATGGCCGACGCCACCTACATCGAACCGATCAAGTGGCAGACCGTGGCCAAGATCATCGAGAAGGAGCGTCCGGACGCCCTGCTGCCGACCATGGGTGGCCAGACCGCCCTGAACTGCGCCCTGGACCTGGAGCGCGAAGGCGTGCTCGAGAAGTTCGGCGTGGAAATGATCGGTGCCAACGCCGACACTATCGACAAGGCCGAAGACCGTTCGCGTTTCGACAAGGCGATGAAATCCATCGGCCTGGACTGCCCGCGTTCCGGTATCGCCCACAGCATGGAAGAGGCCAATGCGGTCCTCGAGAAGCTCGGCTTCCCGTGCATCATCCGTCCGTCCTTCACCATGGGCGGCACCGGTGGCGGTATCGCCTACAACCGTGAAGAGTTCGAAGAAATCTGCGCCCGTGGCCTGGACCTGTCGCCGACCAAGGAACTGCTGATCGACGAGTCGCTGATCGGCTGGAAAGAGTACGAGATGGAGGTGGTCCGCGATAAAAAGGACAACTGCATCATCGTCTGCTCCATCGAGAACTTCGACCCGATGGGCGTGCACACCGGCGACTCGATCACCGTTGCTCCAGCGCAGACCCTGACCGACAAGGAATACCAGATCCTGCGTAACGCCTCCCTGGCGGTACTGCGCGAGATCGGCGTGGAAACCGGTGGTTCCAACGTTCAGTTCGGCATCTGCCCGGACACCGGCCGCATGGTCGTGATCGAGATGAACCCGCGGGTATCGCGTTCCTCGGCCCTGGCTTCGAAAGCCACCGGCTTCCCGATCGCCAAGGTCGCGGCCAAGCTGGCCGTGGGTTACACCCTGGACGAGCTGTCGAACGACATCACCGGCGGCAAGACCCCGGCGTCCTTCGAACCGTCCATCGACTACGTCGTGACCAAGCTGCCGCGCTTCGCCTTCGAGAAATTCTCGAAAGCCGACGCGCGCCTGACCACCCAGATGAAGTCGGTCGGTGAAGTCATGGCCATCGGCCGGACCTTCCAGGAATCCCTGCAGAAAGCCCTGCGCGGCCTGGAAGTGGGGGTTTGCGGCCTGGACGAGAAGCTCGACCTGAGCAACCCGGAAAGCATGAACGTGCTCAAGCGCGAGCTGACCGTGCCGGGCGCCGAGCGTATCTGGTACGTGGCCGACGCCTTCCGCGCCGGTATGACCGTCGAAGAAATCTTCGGCATGAACATGATCGATCCATGGTTCCTGGTGCAGATCGAAGATCTGATCAAGGACGAAGAGAAGGTCAAGACCCTGGGTCTGTCGGCCATCGACCGCGACCTGATGTTCCGCCTCAAGCGCAAGGGCTTCTCCGACATGCGTCTGGCCAAGCTGCTGGGCGTCACCGAGAAAAACCTGCGGACCCACCGCCACAAGCTGGAAGTGTTCCCGGTCTACAAGCGCGTCGACACCTGCGCGGCCGAGTTCGCCACCGACACCGCCTACCTCTACTCGACGTACGAAGAAGAGTGCGAGGCCGCGCCATCGGGTCGCGACAAGATCATGATCCTCGGCGGCGGTCCGAACCGTATCGGCCAGGGCATCGAGTTCGACTACTGCTGTGTACACGCGGCCCTGGCGCTGCGCGAAGACGGGTACGAGACCATCATGGTCAACTGCAACCCGGAAACCGTGTCCACCGACTACGACACCTCCGATCGCCTGTACTTCGAGCCGGTGACCCTGGAAGACGTGCTGGAAATCGTCCGTGTCGAGAAACCGAAAGGCGTGATCGTCCAGTACGGCGGCCAGACCCCGTTGAAACTGGCCCGTGCCCTGGAAGCGGCCGGCGTGCCGATCATCGGCACCAGCCCCGACGCCATCGACCGTGCCGAAGACCGTGAGCGCTTCCAGCAGATGGTCGAGCGCCTGAACCTGCGTCAGCCGCCAAACGCCACCGTGCGCAGCGAAGACGAAGCGATTCGTGCCGCCAGCAAGATCGGTTACCCGCTGGTGGTGCGTCCGTCCTACGTACTGGGCGGTCGGGCGATGGAAATCGTCTACGAAGAAGAAGAGCTCAAGCGTTACCTGCGTGATGCGGTGAAAGTCTCCAACGACAGCCCGGTGCTGCTGGACCACTTCCTCAACTGCGCCATCGAAATGGACGTGGATGCGGTCTGCGACGGCACCGACGTGGTGATCGGCGCGATCATGCAGCACATCGAGCAGGCCGGCGTTCACTCCGGTGACTCCGCGTGCTCGCTGCCGCCGTACTCGCTGCCGGCGCATATCCAGGACGAGATGCGCGACCAGGTCAAGAAAATGGCCCTGGAATTGGGCGTTGTCGGCCTGATGAACGTGCAGTTGGCCTTGCAAGGCGAAGATATCTACGTCATCGAAGTCAACCCGCGCGCCTCGCGGACCGTGCCGTTCGTCTCCAAGTGCATCGGTGTCTCCCTGGCCATGATCGCCGCCCGCGTGATGGCCGGTAAGACCCTGAAGGAACTGAACTTCACCAAGGAAATCATTCCGAACTTCTACAGCGTGAAAGAGGCGGTGTTCCCCTTCGCCAAATTCCCTGGCGTGGACCCGATCCTGGGCCCTGAGATGAAGTCCACCGGTGAAGTGATGGGCGTCGGCGACACCTTCGGCGAAGCCTTCGCCAAGGCCCAGATGGGTGCCAGCGAAGTGCTGCCGACCGGCGGTACCGCCTTTATCAGCGTGCGTGATGACGACAAGCCACTGGTTGCAGGCGTGGCCCGTGATCTGATCAACTTGGGCTTCGAAGTGGTGGCAACTGCCGGCACGGCCAAGCTGATCGAAGCGGCCGGGCTGAAAGTGCGCCGGGTCAACAAGGTGACGGAAGGTCGTCCGCACGTCGTCGACATGATCAAGAATGACGAAGTCACCCTGATCATCAACACGACCGAAGGCCGTCAGTCGATCGCTGACTCGTACTCCATTCGTCGTAACGCGCTGCAGCACAAGATCTACTGCACCACTACCATTGCTGCTGGCGAAGCCATCTGCGAAGCGCTCAAGTTCGGTCCGGAGAAGACCGTGCGTCGCTTGCAGGATCTACACGCAGGATTGAAGGCATGATCAAATACCCCATGACCGTCCAGGGCGCGAAAGCCCTGGAAGAAGAGCATGCTCACCTGACCAAGGTCGTCCGTCCGAAGCTGAGCCAGGACATCGGTACGGCCCGCGAGCTGGGTGACTTGAAGGAAAACGCCGAATACCACGCTGCTCGCGAGCAGCAGGGTATGGTCGAGGCGCGGATCCGTGACATCGAAGGTCGCATGCAGAACGCGGTGATCATCGACGTCACGACCATCCCGCACACCGGCAAGGTGATTTTTGGCACCACCGTGGAAATCGCCAACGTCGAAACCGACGAAAGCGTGGTTTACCACATCGTGGGTGAAGACGAAGCCGACTTCAAACTCGGCAAGATCTCCGTCGGCTCACCGCTGGCCCGCGCCTTGATTGCCAAGGAAGAGGGTGACGTGGTGGCTGTCAAAACGCCGAGTGGCGTTATCGAGTACGAGATTGTTGAAGTCCGCCACATCTGAACGCCGGCGCCCGCTACGTGCGGGCGCCATGCTCTGGCAGCTGACCCAGATGCTCTGGGTCGGCGGCCTGTGGCTGCTGCACATCGGCTTGTTGCCGGTGTTGACGAAAATCGGCCTGGCAGCGCTGCTGATCGACGAGATCAATAGCCTGCTGGGCTCTTTATTGATAGGGTTTGCCACGGTGTGTGTGATCGTGCAGACCCTGGTGTTGCTCCAGGCCGAAGGCCGGGCAAGCCTCTGGCGCGATACGCGCGGGCAATTGCTGCTGATGTCGCTGTATGCGTGCGGGATGTATTTCGCGGTGCGTACCTGGCTGCCGGATGCATTGCGCTGGCAGTTGTTCAGTTACCTGGTGCTCGGCCTTTGCGGCCTGGTGCTGGTGCTGCAACCGGTGCCGGGCGAGAGTGGCAGGGTACGCACGGCGTACCCTTGACCCGTCTACGTCACTTGAAGCGATGGACGTTGGACAACTGCTTGTTGACGCTGAAGTTCTTGCGATACAGCAGCGCCATCTTGCCGATGACTTGCACCAGATCCGCCTTGCCGGCCTTGCACAGTTGCGCAATGGCCTCCAGGCGCGATTCACGGTCGAGGATATTGAGCTTGATCTTGATCAGCTCATGATCGCCCAATGCGCGTTCAAGCTCGGCTAACACACCTTCGGTCAAACCGTTGTCAGCCACAGTCAATACTGGTTTCAGATGGTGGCCGATGGATTTGTACTGTTTCTTCTGCTCTTGAGTGAGCGGCATAATCTGACCCCTGCGTCTGATCTTGTAAAAAGCGGCGGCCAGTTTACCCGAGCGCGTCCGGGACCGCCCAGTTAATCGCGATTCGACTATTTTTTTGAGGTGGCCCGTGGCCCGTTCCAAGACTAGCCTTAACTGGCTGAAAGAACATTTCAACGATCCATACGTCAAAATGGCGCAAAAAGACGGCTACCGCTCCCGGGCCAGCTACAAATTGCTGGAGATCCAGGAGAAGGACCGGATTATCCGCCCGGGCATGACCGTGATCGATCTCGGCGCGGCGCCGGGTGGCTGGTCCCAGGTGACCAGTCGTCTGATTGGCGGCAAGGGCCGTCTGATCGCGTCCGACATCCTGGACATGGACAGCATCCCCGATGTGACCTTCATCAAGGGCGACTTCACCGAGGACTCCGTCCTGGCTGAAATCCTCGCGGCAGTGGGAAATTCCGAGGTGGACCTTGTGATTTCCGATATGGCCCCCAATATGAGTGGTACACCCGAAGTGGATATGCCGCGTTCGATGTTCCTTTGTGAACTGGCTCTCGATCTCGCCGGACGCGTCCTACGCCCCGGTGGTGATTTTTTGATCAAGGTTTTCCAGGGCGAAGGCTTCGACGAGTACCACAAGAACTTCCGCAAACTGTTTGAAAAGGTCCAGACGCGCAAGCCGTCGTCTTCCCGTGATCGGTCCCGCGAGCAGTATCTGCTGGGTCGTGGCTTCCGCGGACGGATCGAGTAAGACGAGGTTCTTGGCCGGGGCGATAGGTTTTTCGTATTTCGCCCCGTGAGAATAAGCGCATATTGTGTAGTGATTGTTTCACAAAGGGTTACAGACGGCGCCTGCAGGATCTGTAGGTAATGTAGTAAGTTATGCCGGTGAATATCATGCGAAGCGCGCGCCAGTAGCGGATCCCGCTTCATGAGGGTAGTTAATTGAACGATATGGCAAAGAATCTGATCCTGTGGTTGATCATCGCGGCTGTCCTGGTGACGGTGATGAACAACTTCTCCAGTCCTAACGAGCCGCAGACCCTCAACTACTCCGACTTCATCCAGCAGGTCAAGGATGGCAAAGTCGAGCGCGTTGCCGTGGACGGCTACGTGATCACCGGCAAGCGCAACGATGGCGACAGCTTCAAGACCATCCGTCCGGCCATCCAGGACAACGGCCTGATCGGCGACCTGGTGGACAACCACGTCGTGGTCGAAGGCAAGCAGCCTGAGCAGCAGAGCATCTGGACCCAATTGCTGGTCGCCAGCTTCCCGATCCTGGTGATCATCGCGGTGTTCATGTTCTTCATGCGCCAGATGCAGGGCGGTGCGGGCGGCAAGGGCGGGCCGATGAGTTTCGGCAAGAGCAAGGCGCGCCTGCTTTCCGAAGACCAGGTGAAAACCACCCTGGCCGACGTCGCCGGTTGCGACGAAGCCAAGGAAGAAGTCGGCGAGCTGGTGGAGTTCCTCCGCGATCCGGGCAAGTTCCAGCGCCTGGGCGGCCGGATTCCTCGCGGCGTGCTGATGGTCGGTCCCCCGGGTACCGGTAAAACCTTGCTGGCCAAGGCGATTGCCGGCGAAGCCAAGGTGCCGTTCTTCACTATTTCCGGTTCCGATTTCGTCGAGATGTTCGTCGGTGTCGGTGCCAGCCGTGTCCGTGACATGTTCGAGCAGGCGAAGAAACACGCGCCTTGCATCATCTTTATCGACGAAATCGATGCGGTCGGTCGTCACCGTGGTGCCGGCATGGGCGGTGGTCACGACGAGCGCGAACAGACCCTCAACCAGTTGCTGGTGGAGATGGACGGTTTCGAGATGAACGACGGCATCATCGTGATTGCCGCCACCAACCGTCCTGACGTACTCGACCCGGCGCTGCTGCGTCCTGGCCGCTTCGACCGCCAGGTCGTGGTCGGCCTGCCGGATATCCGCGGTCGCGAACAGATTCTCAAAGTGCATATGCGCAAAGTGCCAATGGGCGACGACGTCGCGCCGGCGGTGATTGCGCGGGGTACGCCGGGCTTCTCCGGTGCCGACCTGGCCAACCTGGTGAACGAGGCTTCCCTGTTCGCCGCGCGTGCCGGCAAGCGCATCGTCGAGATGAAAGAGTTCGAACTGGCGAAAGACAAGATCATGATGGGCGCCGAGCGCAAATCCATGGTCATGTCCGAGAAGGAAAAACAGAACACCGCGTATCACGAGGCCGGTCACGCCATTGTCGGTCGTGTGGTGCCCGAGCATGATCCGGTCTACAAGGTCTCGATCATCCCGCGCGGTCGTGCGCTGGGTGTGACCATGTTCCTGCCGGAAGAAGATCGCTACAGCCTGTCCAAGCGTGCGCTGATCAGCCAGATCTGCTCGCTGTATGGCGGCCGTATCGCTGAAGAGATGACCCTGGGTTTCGACGGTGTCACCACCGGCGCCTCCAACGACATCATGCGTGCCAGCCAGATTGCCCGGAACATGGTCACCAAGTGGGGCCTGTCCGAGAAACTGGGTCCGCTGATGTACGCCGAGGAAGACCAGGAAGTATTCCTGGGTCGTGGCGGCGGCGGTCAGAACGCCAGCTTCTCCGGCGAAACGGCCAAGCTGATCGATTCGGAAGTGCGCAGCATCATTGACCAGTGCTACGGCACGGCCAAGCAGATCCTGACGGATAACCGCGACAAGCTCGACGCCATGGCGGACGCGCTGATGAAGTACGAAACCATCGATGCCGAGCAGATCGACGACATCATGGCTGGTCGCCCACCGCGTGAACCACGCGATTGGGAAGGCGGTTCGGGCACCTCGGGGACTCCGCCGGTGGTCCAGAACGAACGACCAGAAACGCCGATCGGCGGCCCCGCGGCTGATCATTAAGGTTTGAAATGACTTCTGTTCAGTCCTCGACCCGGTTGCCTTGCGGCAACCGGGTTCTTGATTTGGCCCGGACGCATGTCATGGGCATCCTCAACGTCACCCCTGATTCCTTTTCCGATGGCGGTCGTTTCAACCACCTCGATGCAGCCCTGCGCCACGCGCAGGCCATGGTCGAGGCGGGGGCGACGCTGATCGATATCGGTGGCGAGTCGACCCGTCCCGGTGCACCCGTGGTTTCTCCTCTGGAGGAGCTGGAGCGTGTCGCGCCGGTGGTCGAGCGTATCCATCGGGAACTGGATGTGATCATCTCGGTCGATACGTCCACGCCGCAGGTCATGCTGGAGAGCGCTCGCTTGGGCGCGGGCCTGATCAATGACGTGCGCTCGTTGCGGCGTGACGGTGCCCTGCAGGCTGCTGCGTCTACCGGCTTGCCGGTCTGTCTGATGCATATGCTCGGCGAGCCGGGCAATATGCAGGACAACCCTCATTACGATGATGTCACGGGCGAGGTGGTGGATTTTCTCGCCGAGCGCATGGAGCAGTGTGCGGCAGCCGGTATCGCCGCCGAGCGCATTGTGCTCGACCCGGGGTTTGGCTTTGCCAAGACCCTGGCGCACAACCTGAGCCTGTTCAAGCATATGGAAGCCTTGCATGCCCTGGGTCGGCCACTATTGGTCGGCGTCTCGCGCAAGAGCATGATAGGGCAGGCCCTCGGTCGCCCGGTCGGTGAACGCCTGTACGGCGGCCTGGCCCTGGCGGCATTGGCGATAAGCAAGGGCGCACGGATTCTTCGTGTGCACGATGTCGCCGAAACGGTCGACGTGGTGCGCATGATCGCTGCCGTCGACGCTGCACAATAAGAACGATGGAGTTCTGATGAAGAAAAAATACTTCGGCACCGACGGTATTCGTGGGCGCGTAGGGCAGTACCCGATCACCCCGGACTTCATGCTCAAGCTCGGTTGGGCCGCCGGCATGGCGTTCCGCAAGCTGGGTGCCTGCAAGGTGCTGGTTGGCAAGGACACGCGGATCTCCGGCTATATGTTCGAGTCCGCCCTGGAAGCCGGTCTTTCCGCTGCCGGCGCCGATGTGATGCTGCTGGGGCCGATGCCGACGCCGGCCATCGCCTACCTGACCCGGACCTTTCATGCCGAGGCGGGGATCGTGATCAGCGCGTCGCACAACCCCCATGACGACAACGGCATCAAGTTTTTCTCTGGCGCGGGCACCAAGCTGCCGGATGATGTCGAACTGATGATCGAGGAATTGCTCGATGCGCCGATGACCGTGGTCGAGTCGGAAAAGCTCGGCAAGGTCTCGCGGATCAATGACGCGGCCGGTCGCTATATCGAATTCTGCAAGAGCAGCGTGCCGTCGGGGACCAATCTCGCGGGCCTGAAGATTGTTATCGACTGTGCCCACGGCGCCACCTACAAGGTCGCGCCGAGTGTGTTTCGCGAACTGGGCGCGCAGGTCGTCGCCCTGTCGGCGGCGCCCAACGGTCTGAACATCAACGACAACTGCGGTTCGACCCATATGAAGTCGCTGCAGGCGGCGGTGTTGGCCGAGCAGGCGGACCTGGGCATCGCCTTCGACGGCGACGGCGATCGGGTGTTGATGGTCGATCACACCGGTGCCGTGGTGGATGGTGACGAACTGGTGTTCATCATTGCCCGGGATATGGCCGAGCGCGGCAAGCTGAACGGCGGTGTGGTCGGTACCTTGATGAGCAACCTGGGGCTCGAGCTGGCCTTCAAGGAGCTGGATATCCCGTTCGTGCGCGCCAATGTCGGCGACCGTTATGTGATTGCCGAGTTGCTGGAGCGCAACTGGCTGGTGGGGGGGGAAAACTCCGGGCATATTCTCTGCCTGAATCACACCACTACCGGTGATGCGATCATCGCCGCGTTGCAAACCCTGATGGCCCTGCGCCGCCGTGGCGAAGGTCTGGCCCAGGCGCGCCAGGCGCTGCGCAAGTGCCCGCAGGTGCTGGTCAATGTGCGTTTTGCCGGCGGCGTCGACCCGGTCAAGCACCCGAAGGTGATGCAGGCTTGCGAGCGTGTCACCGAGGCCATGAACGGTCGCGGCCGGGTGCTGTTGCGCAAGTCCGGTACCGAGCCGTTGGTGCGGGTAATGGTCGAAGGCGAGGACGAAGCGATGGTCCGTGGTCACGCCGATGCACTGGCAAAACTGGTGACTGAAGTTTGCGCCTGATTTCGGCTTGCCAGTGAGGATGTGGTTGGGTAACATCTGCGCCCACTTTGACCTGCGAGGTACAGCATGCGTCGCCCAATGGTAGCTGGTAACTGGAAGATGCACGGTACCCGCGCCAGCGTCGTCGAGCTGATCAACGGCCTGCGTGACCTGGCCTTGCCGAGCGGTGTCGATGTGGCGGTATTCCCGTCTTGCCTGCATATCAGCCAAGTGGTTGAAGGCTTGGAAGGCAAATCGATTCTGGTGGGTGCGCAGAACTCGGCGGTGGAGCCCCAGCAGGGCGCCTTGACTGGTGAAGTTGCACCGAGTCAGTTGCTCGATGCAGGGTGTTCCCTGGTGCTGGTAGGGCATTCCGAACGTCGCCTGATCATGGGTGAGTCGGATGCAGTCCTCATTCGCAAGTTTGCGGCAGCGCAGGCCTGTGGTTTGATTCCGGTGCTCTGTGTAGGGGAAACCCTGGAGCAGCGTGAGGCCGGCAAGACGCTGGAAGTGGTTTCGCGTCAGCTGGACAGTATTATCGAGGAGCTGGGTGTCGGCGCTTTTGCCAAGGCTGTCATCGCTTACGAACCGGTCTGGGCCATTGGCACCGGGCTGACAGCTTCGCCGCAACAGGCGCAGGATGTGCACGCCGCCATTCGCGCGCAGTTGGCGGCAAAGAATTCTGAGGTCGCACAAGGTGTGCGGCTTCTATACGGCGGCAGCGTGAAGGCGGCCAATGCGGTCGAACTGTTCGGCATGCCGGATATCGATGGGGGGCTCATTGGTGGGGCTTCCCTGAATGCAGATGAGTTCGGTGCGATCTGTCGCGCCGCGGGAAACTGAAAAAATGCTGGAAACAGTCGTAGTCGTTCTTCATCTGTTGGGTGCCCTGGGCGTTGTCGCTCTGGTATTGCTGCAACAGGGTAAAGGTGCGGACGCTGGTGCGTCTTTCGGGGCAGGTGCTTCAAATACTGTGTTCGGAAGCCAAGGTTCCTCTACCTTTCTTAGTAAGTTTACTGCTATACTTGCCGCAGGTTTCTTCATAACCAGCTTGGGGTTAGGTTACTTTGCTAAAGAGAAAGCTCATGAGCTGACTCAAGTAGGTTTGCCAAACCCAGCGGTGTTGGAAGTGCCAAAGCAGAAACCGGCATCTGATGATGTACCGGTGCTCCAGGAACCCAAGTCGGCCTCACCGACTGATGTACCCAAGGCTCCAGAGCAGAAGTAAAATGGGTTTTATGCTGTAAACGTTGTATTGCCGAGGTGGTGGAATTGGTAGACACGCAACCTTGAGGTGGTTGTGCCCATAGGGTGTAGGGGTTCGAGTCCCCTTCTCGGTACCAATTATCAGGAGAGCCCGCTGTTGCGGGCTTTCTTGTAGGTGGAAGGTTACATTGACCCTGCAAGGGATCGGTCGTATACTTCCGCCCCAGCTTTGTCGCGGGGTGGAGCAGTCTGGTAGCTCGTCGGGCTCATAACCCGAAGGTCGTCGGTTCAAATCCGGCCCCCGCAACCAGTTTTAGCGGAGCCCCTTTTCAGGGGCTTTTTGTTGGCTGGGTACTTCATGACGCCGCTGTTCGACGGCGTTTCAGGGATGGGCGATTCGCCCATTTTTTGTTTATTTCTATTGCATGCACAGAGATGCACGAGGGGGTTCAGGTGTCGAGCAAGCTAGAACAGTTGCAGGCCTTGTTGGCCCCGGTGGTCGTGGCCCTTGGCTATGAATGCTGGGGTATTGAGTATTCGGCTCAAGGTCGCCATTCCGTGTTGCGCGTTTATATCGATAAAGAAGGCGGTGTGCTGGTGGACGACTGTGCCATCGTCAGCCGCCAGATCAGTGGTGTCCTGGACGTCGAAGACCCCATCACCAATGAATACACCCTTGAGGTTTCCTCTCCTGGCATGGAACGCCCGCTGTTCACCCTTGAACAGTTTGCCTCGCATGCCGGCGAACAAGTGAAGATAAAGTTACGCTCGCCTTTCGAAGGTCGACGTAATTTTCAGGGCCTTCTGCGCGGAGTGGAAGAGCAGGACATCGTGGTGCAGGTGGAAGACCATGAGTTCCTGTTGCCGATCGATTTGATCGACAAGGCCAACATTATTCCCAGTTTTGACTGAGACGCGGATCCCGCGGATCCAATGGCTTGCGAAAGGCGAGGCGTACGATGAGCAAAGAAGTATTGCTGGTTGTTGAGTCGGTATCCAACGAAAAGGGTGTACCGGCAAGCGTGATTTTTGAGGCGCTGGAGATTGCTCTGGCGACCGCTACCAAGAAGCGCTTTGAAGACGAAGTTGACCTGCGTGTGGAAATCAACCGCCACACCGGTGCCTATGAGACTTTCCGTCGCTGGACAGTCGTCGAGGAAGCCGATCTTGATGATCCGGCGATCGAGACCTGGCCGAGCAAAGTCGCAGAAACCCACCCAGGCGCCAAGGTTGGCGACGTCGTCGAAGACAAGATCGAGTCCATCGAATTCGGTCGCATCGCCGCTCAGACCGCCAAGCAAGTCATTGTGCAGAAGGTTCGCGAAGCCGAGCGTGCACAGGTCGTCGACGCCTATCGCGAGCGCCTGGGGGAAATCATCTCCGGCACCGTGAAGAAAGTCACCCGTGACAACGTTATCGTTGACCTGGGTAACAACGCCGAAGCGCTGCTGGCTCGCGAAGACATCATTTCCCGCGAGACTTTCCGCGTCGGCGTGCGCGTACGCGCCCTGCTCAAGGAAATCCGCACCGAGAACCGCGGCCCTCAGTTGATCCTGTCGCGTACCGCGCCGGAAATGCTGATCGAGCTGTTCCGTATCGAAGTGCCGGAAATCGCCGAAGGCCTGATCGAAGTGATGGCCGCGTCCCGTGACCCGGGTTCGCGCGCCAAGATCGCGGTCCGCTCCAAGGACAAACGCATCGACCCGCAAGGCGCGTGCATTGGTATGCGCGGTTCGCGCGTCCAGGCCGTCTCCGGCGAGTTGGGCGGCGAGCGCGTGGACATCGTCCTGTGGGACGACAACCCGGCGCAGTTCGTGATCAACGCCATGTCGCCGGCGGAAGTCGCGGCAATTATCGTTGACGAGGATGCCCACGCGATGGACATCGCCGTCGGCGCAGACAATCTCGCTCAGGCCATCGGTCGCGGTGGTCAGAACGTGCGTCTGGCCAGCCAGTTGACCGGCTGGACCCTGAATGTGATGACCGAATCGGACATCCAGGCTAAGCAGCAAGCAGAGACCGGTGACATTCTGCGCAACTTCATCGACGAGCTGGAAGTCGACGAAGATCTGGCGCAGGTACTGGTTGATGAAGGCTTTACCAGCCTGGAAGAGATTGCCTACGTACCGTTGGAAGAAATGCTCAACATCGATGGCTTTGACGAAGACACCGTCAACGAGCTTCGCGCTCGGGCCAAGGATCGTTTGTTGACTAAAGCCATCGCTACTGAGGAAAAGCTGGCAGACGCCCATCCGGCCGAAGACCTGCTCTCGCTTGAGGGTATGGACAAGGATTTGGCGATGGAACTGGCGGTGCGCGGCGTAATTACCCGCGAAGACCTGGCCGAGCAGTCTATTGACGACCTGCTCGACATCGACGGCATTGACGATGATCGTGCCGGCAAGTTGATCATGGCCGCCCGAGCCCATTGGTTCGAGTAATTAGGCGCGGCCTGAGGAGAGAAGTGCATGACGCAAGTCACGGTGAAACAACTGGCCGATGAGGTCAAAACACCGGTAGAGCGCCTGTTGCAGCAGATGCGTGAGGCAGGTCTGCCACACACCGCCGCCGAGGAACATGTGACCGACAGTGAGAAGCAATCGCTGCTGACTCACCTGAAAAGCAGCCACAAGGCTAAAGTGGAAGAGCCGCGCAAGATTACCTTGCAGCGCAAGACCACCAGCACCCTGCGTGTTGCCGGTAGCAAAAGCATCAGCGTTGAAGTACGCAAGAAGAAAGTCTTCGTACAACGCAGCCCGGAAGAAATCGAAGCCGAGCGCAAGCGCGAGCTGGAAGAACGTCGTGCCGTAGAGAATGCGGCTCGTCAAAAGGCTGAAGAAGAAGCCAAGCGTCGCGCCGAAGAAGAAGCGCGCCGCCAGCCTGCTGCTGCTCCGGGTAACGCTGCGGTGGTCGAAGCCGTTGCCCAGGCACCTGTTGTCGCTGCCGAGCCTGTCCGTGAAGTCGCGGCGGCCGCTCCTGCACCAGCCGTCGAGCGCAAGCGCGAAGAACCGCGTCGCCCGGACAAGCCACGTGCCGACGATAGCAATCGTCGTAGCGGCAGTGGCGATGGCGAACGCAAGAACGCCCCGCACCGTGCTTCGGTCAAGGAAAAGGCGCCGGCGCCACGTGTGGCTCCGCGCACTACCGACGAAGAAAGCGACGGTTTCCGTCGTGGCGGTCGCGGCAAGGCCAAGCTGAAGAAACGCAACGCCCACGGTTTCCAGAGCCCAACCGGCCCTATCGTGCGTGAAGTGAAGATCGGCGAGACCATCACTGTGGGCGATCTCGCCCAGCAGATGTCGGTCAAGGCTGCTGAAATCATCAAGTTCATGTTCAAGCTGGGTACCCCGGCCACCATCAACCAGGTACTGGACCAGGAAACTGCCCAGCTGGTTGCTGAAGAACTGGGCCACAAAGTGACCCTGGTCAGCGACACCGCCCTGGAAGATTCCCTGGCCGAGTCCCTGAAGTTCGAAGGTGAAGCGTTCTCCCGTGCACCGGTCGTGACCGTCATGGGCCACGTTGACCACGGTAAGACCTCGCTGCTCGACTACATCCGTCGTGCCAAGGTAGCGGCCGGCGAAGCCGGTGGTATTACTCAGCACATCGGTGCGTACCACGTTGAAACCGATCGCGGTATGGTCACGTTCCTCGACACCCCGGGCCACGCCGCGTTTACCGCGATGCGTGCCCGTGGTGCCAAGGCCACTGACATCGTGATCCTGGTGGTTGCAGCGGACGACGGCGTAATGCCGCAGACCATTGAAGCTGTCCAGCACGCCAAGGCTGCCGGTGTTCCACTGGTGGTTGCGGTGAACAAGATCGACAAGCCGGGCGCCGATCTCGATCGCATCCGTAGCGAACTGTCGGTTCATGGCGTGACCTCGGAAGAGTGGGGCGGCGACACCCCGTTCGTATCGGTTTCGGCGAAAGTCGGTACCGGCGTGGACGAGTTGCTCGAAGCGGTCCTGCTGCAAGCCGAAGTGCTTGAACTGAAAGCGACTCCGTCGGCTCCTGGCCGTGGCGTCGTGGTTGAATCGCGTCTCGACAAAGGTCGTGGCCCGGTGGCTACCGTTCTGGTTCAAGACGGTACCCTGCGCCAAGGCGACATGGTCCTGGTCGGTTCGAACTATGGCCGTGTACGGGCCATGCTCGACGAGAACGGCAAGCCGATCAAGGAAGCCGGTCCTTCCATCCCGGTCGAGATCCTCGGCCTGGACGGTACCCCGGACGCTGGCGACGAGATGAGCGTGGTGGCCGACGAGAAGAAAGCCCGTGAAGTGGCTCTGTTCCGTCAAGGCAAGTTCCGCGAAGTCAAACTGGCTCGCGCCCATGCTGGCAAGCTGGAAAACATCTTCGAGAACATGGGCCAGGAAGAGAAGAAGACGCTTAACATCGTCCTCAAATCCGACGTCCGTGGTTCGCTGGAAGCGTTGAACGGCGCCTTGAACGGCCTGGGTAACGACGAAGTGCAAGTGCGTGTTGTCGGTGGCGGTGTCGGCGGTATCACCGAGTCCGACGCCAACCTGGCACTGGCCTCCAACGCTGTACTGTTCGGCTTCAACGTGCGTGCCGATGCTGGCGCACGGAAGATCGTCGAGCAGGAAGGTCTGGATATGCGTTACTACAACGTGATCTACGACATCATCGAAGACGTCAAGAAAGCCCTCACCGGTATGCTGGGCAGCGATGTTCGTGAGAACATCCTGGGTACCGCTGAAGTGCGTGACGTGTTCCGCTCGCCGAAGTTTGGCGCGATCGCCGGTTGCATGGTGATCGAGGGTGTTGTTCACCGTAACCGTCCAATCCGTGTACTGCGTGAAGACATCGTTATCTTCGAAGGCGAGCTGGAATCCCTGCGCCGCTTCAAGGATGACGCTTCCGAAGTGCGTGCCGGCATGGAATGCGGTATCGGCGTGAAGAGCTACAACGACGTCAAGGTCGGTGACAAGATCGAAGTCTACGAGAAGGTCCAGGTTGCTCGCAGCCTCTGACTCGCGCACTTCAAGGGCCACGCCGAGCCGTCGCATTGAAATGCGCGGCACGGTGTCAGGACTCTAAACGCAACGCCCGGTCCGGCTTCTGCCAGGCCGGGCGTTTGCCGCTTTCAGACCCGCGGGTTTCACCGCAGGGCAGCTACAGGTAACAAGACATGGCAAAAGAATACAGCCGTACCCAACGTATCGGCGACCAGATGCAGCGTGAGCTCGCGCAGCTGATCCGTCGTGAAGTCAAAGACCCGCGCGTCGGCCTGGTCACCATTACCGCCGTCGACGTCAGCCGTGACGTCGGCCACGCGAAGATCTTCATCACCGTGATGGGCCAGGACAACCCGGAAGACATCGCCCAGAGCATCAAGGTGCTCAACGCGGCGGCGGGTTTCCTGCGCATGCAACTGGCTCGCGAGATGAAGCTGCGCAGCGTGCCGCAGTTGCACTTCCACTACGACGAAAGCGTCGTGCGTGGTGCCCACCTGTCGGCGCTGATCGAGCGCGCCGTGGCCGAAGACAATCAACATGTCGACGGCGCGGCTCCAGAAGACACCCTTCCAGAAGACGGTCGGGAGTAATCGGTGGCTCAGGTCAAGCGTATCCGTCGTAATGTCAGCGGCATCATCCTGCTGGACAAGCCGTTGGGGTTCACTTCCAACGCTGCCTTGCAGAAGGTCCGCTGGTTGCTCAACGCCGAGAAGGCCGGCCATACCGGCAGCCTCGATCCGTTGGCCACCGGCGTGCTGCCGTTGTGCTTCGGCGAAGCCACCAAGTTCTCGCAGTACCTGCTCGATTCCGACAAGGGTTACGAAACCCTCGCGCAACTGGGCAAGACCACCACCACCGCAGACGCCGAAGGCGAGGTTTTGCAGACGCGCCCGGTGACCGTTGGTCGTGCCGATATCGAAGCGGTGTTGCCGGAATTTCGCGGTCAAATCAGTCAGATACCGCCGATGTACTCGGCGCTCAAGCGGGACGGGCAGCCGTTGTACAAGCTCGCCCGTGCCGGTGAAGTAGTGGAGCGCGAACCGCGTTCTGTTACTATTGCGCGCTTGGAATTGCTCGCCTGCGAAGGTGATACTGCGCGGCTGGCGGTGGACTGCAGCAAGGGCACCTATATTCGTACCCTGGTGGAGGATATCGGTGAGAAGCTCGGTTGTGGCGCGTACGTGGCAGAATTGCGACGGACCCAGGCCGGCCCTTTCACCCTGGCCCAGACCGTCACGCTGGAAGAGCTCGAGGCGGTGCATGCCGAAGGCGGCAACGAGGCGGTTGATCGCTTCCTCATGCCTTCGGACAGCGGTCTGCTAGACTGGCCGCTGCTGCACTTTTCCGAGCACAGTGCGTTCTATTGGCTCAACGGCCAACCGGTACGTGCCCCGGACGCGCCGAAGTTCGGCATGGTGCGGGTACAGGATCATAACGGTCGCTTTATCGGTATCGGTGAAGTGAGCGAAGACGGGCGCATCGCGCCGCGTCGGCTGATTCGGTCAGAATGACCGGAAACCAGCCTGTGTCAAAGCAGGCTGGAGAGGGTGGCTGTCAACAGGCACGGTCACTACTCATTTATAGATACAGGGATTTGTCCCTGGCCTGTTGAAACTGTTTTTTTGAAACAGTTTCTTGATAAAAGGATTGCCTCATGGCTCTCAGCGTTGAAGAAAAAGCTCAAATCGTTACCGACTACCAGCAAGCCGTTGGTGATACTGGTTCGCCAGAAGTGCAAGTTGCACTGCTGACCGCCAACATCAACAAACTGCAAGGTCACTTCAAGGCCAACGGTAAAGACCACCACTCCCGTCGTGGTCTGATCCGCATGGTTAACCAGCGTCGTAAGCTGCTGGACTACCTGAAAGGCAAGGACGTGAGCCGTTACAGCGCTCTGATCGGTCGCCTGGGTCTGCGTCGCTAATCAGCGATTGCGCTATGAGGTTGGTTGTTTGCTGTGCGTCAGCGGGTTTCCCGCCGGCGCATGGCAAGCTTCCAGCCTCAAGTTTTATCTGAGCACCTGCTTTACCCGAAGACAGCACCCGGACAATGACAGTCGGGCCGATTCCCGGCGTTGCCCAAGAATTTCGCAAGAAGACAAGTTCCCCAAGAGCCACAAAAGAAGGTAGGACACCGTGAACCCGGTCATCAAAAAATTCCAGTTCGGTCAGTCGACCGTCACCCTCGAGACAGGCCGTATCGCCCGTCAGGCTTCCGGCGCAGTATTGGTCACCGTTGACGACGACGTCAGCGTATTGGTGACCGTTGTCGGTGCCAAGCAAGCGGATCCAAGCAAAGGCTTCTTCCCGCTGTCCGTGCACTACCAGGAAAAAACCTACGCCGCCGGCAAGATCCCTGGTGGCTTCTTCAAGCGTGAAGGCCGTCCTTCCGAAAAAGAAACCCTGACTTCGCGCCTGATCGATCGTCCGATCCGCCCGCTGTTCCCTGAAGGTTTCATGAACGAAGTGCAGGTTGTCTGCACCGTCGTTTCCACCAGCAAGAAGACCGATCCGGACATCGCTGCGATGATCGGTACCTCGGCAGCCCTGGCCATCTCCGGTATTCCTTTCGATGGCCCGATCGGCGCCGCGCGCGTGGCTTTCCACGAAAGCACCGGCTACCTGCTGAACCCGACTTACGAGCAGCAGAAAGCCTCGAGCCTGGACATGGTCGTTGCCGGTACCTCGGAAGCGGTACTGATGGTTGAATCGGAAGCCAAAGAGCTGACCGAAGACCAGATGCTGGGCGCCGTGCTGTTCGCCCACGACGAATTCCAAGTGGTTATCCAGGCTGTCAAGGAACTGGCCGCCGAAGCTGCCAAGCCAACCTGGACCTGGGCTGCCGCTCCAGAAGCCACAGCCCTGCTGGGCGCGATCCGTGCCGAGTTCGGCGACGCGATCTCCCAGGCCTACACCATCACCGTCAAGGCCGACCGTTACGCGCGTCTGGGCGAGCTGAAAGACCAGGTGGTTGCCAAACTGTCCGGTGAAGAAGGCCAGCCTTCCTCCAGCGAAGTGAAAGCCGCTTTCGGCGAAATCGAATACCGCACCGTTCGCGAAAACATCGTCAACGGCAAGCCACGTATCGACGGCCGCGACACCAAGACCGTACGTCCGCTGAACATCGAAGTCGGTGTTCTGCCCAAGACCCACGGTTCGGCCCTGTTCACCCGTGGTGAAACCCAGGCGCTGGTTGTTGCAACATTGGGTACTGCCCGTGATGCACAGCTGCTGGATACCCTGGAAGGCGAGAAAAAAGACCCCTTCATGCTGCACTACAACTTCCCGCCGTTCTCGGTCGGTGAGTGTGGTCGCATGGGCGGTGCGGGTCGTCGTGAAATCGGTCACGGTCGTCTGGCCCGTCGTTCGGTCCAGGCCATGCTGCCGGATGCTTCTGAGTTCCCGTACACCATCCGCGTGGTTTCGGAAATCACCGAGTCCAACGGTTCGAGCTCCATGGCTTCGGTCTGTGGCGCTTCCCTGGCCCTGATGGACGCCGGTGTGCCGATGAAGGCGCCGGTTGCCGGTATCGCCATGGGTCTGGTCAAAGAAGGCGAGAAATTCGCCATCCTGACCGACATCCTGGGTGACGAAGACCACCTCGGCGACATGGACTTCAAGGTAGCCGGTACCGCCAAAGGCGTCACCGCGCTGCAGATGGACATCAAGATCAAGGGCATCACCGAAGAGATCATGGAGATCGCCCTGGGCCAGGCCCTGGAAGCGCGCCTGAACATCCTCGGCCAGATGAACCAGATCATTGGTCAGTCCCGCACCGAGCTGTCGGAAAATGCTCCGACCATGATCGCGATGAAAATCGACACCGACAAAATCCGTGATGTCATCGGTAAAGGCGGCGCGACCATTCGTGCGATCTGTGAAGAGACCAAGGCTTCGATCGACATCGAAGACGACGGCTCGATCAAGATCTTCGGCGAAACCAAGGAAGCGGCTGAAGCGGCTCGTCAGCGCGTCCTGGGCATCACTGCGGAAGCTGAAATCGGCAAGATCTACGTCGGTAAGGTTGAGCGCATCGTCGACTTCGGCGCATTCGTCAACATCCTGCCAGGCAAGGACGGTCTGGTTCACATCTCGATGCTGAGCGACGCTCGCGTAGAGAAAGTGACCGATATCCTGAAAGAAGGCCAGGAAGTGGAAGTGCTGGTACTGGACGTGGACAACCGCGGCCGTATCAAGCTGTCCATCAAGGACGTTGCAGCAGCCAAGGCGTCGGGCGTTTAATCGCGCTTTGACTTCACGCTGAGAAAAAGCACCCTTCGGGGTGCTTTTTTATGGGCGCTGGAAAAGCTCGATGTTTCAGCGGGTTGTCCGTGGCCAAAAGCCGCAACTTGCATGCAGTCTGGCGGCCGGTCATGCAATCTGCACGATTCTGATTTTTATGGTTCTTCTTAACTTATTGATTTATATCAGTTTATTTTGTTTTCGTGGATTGGCACAGCACCTGCAACCTTACAGATAACCCTGCCGCCAGGATCCAGGCGCAGACTTTTCCAGAAGAACAGGAGTTATTTGTATGAAGAAGTTCGCTATCGCTGCCGCCACTGCCACCGCTCTGACCCTGACCTTGGCCAATGCCGCATTTGCCGCTCAACCGACTTCTCAGGCTCCAATGGTTGTCGCGGCTGGTGAAGTCACCAAGGCCAAGGAAGAGACTTCCGACACCTGGATCACCACCAAGGTCAAAGCTGACCTGGTCACCGAAAAAGGCATCCCGGGTACCGACATCAAGGTTGAAACCAACAAAGGTGTGGTTTCCCTGTCGTCCATGACCCCGGTGACTTCCGCACAGAAAGATACCGCGGTGAGCATCACCAAGAAAATCAAAGGGGTCAAAGACGTTTCGGCCGCTGGCTTGAAAACCGAGTAACGCACAAGGATCTCGCTTGAACCCGCTTTAGGGTGAAGCAAGTGGTGTTGCAGTACGCTTGCCGAGCCTCGAGGTTCAGGCGATGGGTCACAGGGAGTGACCAACTACAGGCCCCGACGCAGTGTGTCGGGGCCTGTTTTATTATGGGTTGTCAGTTACCGCGCTTGCTGTCGATACGCTCCAGGCGTCCGCCGACAAAGCGCAGGTACTGGACCATGCCACCGCTCTGTGGATAGACCCACTCTTCGATCTGCACCTCGGTGCGCCGGTCGAAGCTGCGCTGATAGCCCACCAGGTCCTGGGAGCGCGGCTCGCCGCATTTGCCGAGCACCTCTGACTTCCTGTCCCCCACGCTGATCAACTGGCTGCCGCAACGCAGGGTGTCGGCCTGGGCCTGGCCGGCGAGCAACGCCAGCGCCAGGCTGAACATCACGGGCTTGAGCATGCTCACTCGCTATCCAGATGCAACGGGGTCACGACACTGCCATCTTTCTGCGCATCGCCGAGGTTGGCGTCGATAAGGTACACGCGGTCATCGGCCAGTTGGCCCTTGTCCACCAGGAAGTCCTTGATGCTGCTGGCGCGGTCCTGGCCGAGCTTGCGCAGCAGCGGCTCATTGCCGCTCCAGGCTGTGATCACCCCGGCCTTCAGTTTGGCGCTACGTTCGTCGTTACCCAGCTTGGCCCATTCGGCAGGCGGTTGCTGCTTGAGCAGGGTGCGGTAGATGCCTTCGAGCATCGGCGCTTTCTCTCCTTCCGGCACCTGGAGCATCGAGGCCTGGGCCGGCACCTTGTCGCCGCGACGCTGGAGCATCTTGTAGTAGGTGGCCTGGTATTCGCGATCCAGGCGCTGCTGGGCGATCAACGCGCCGTCACTGCTCTGGGCCGCGGTGCCTTCGATTTCCAGGCGCAGGTTGGGACGCTCTTTCAGGGCCGCCGCCAGCTTGGTCAGGGACGACTGGGCATCGCTGCTCAGCTCGCTGGAGCCGGGAGCAAAGGACACGTTGCTGAGGTCCTGGGCGTCGCCCCCGGAGATCAGCCCGCCAATGAACTTGAAGGGCGCGGTGGCGGCCCGCACGATCAGGTTGCGCAGGGTCTGCCAGATGATCGGCATCACGCTGAACTGCGGGTTGTTGAGGTCGCCGCTCACCGGCAGTTCGATGGAGATGTTGCCGTCGGAGTCCTTGAGCAGGGCAATCGCCAGCTTGATCGGCAGGTCCACGGCATCCGGGCTGTCGACCTTCTCACCCAGTTGCAGTTGTTCGACCACCAGTTTGTTTTCGGCTTTCAGCTGGCCCTTGGTGATCAGGTAGTGCACGTCGAGATTGAGCCGGCCCTTGCGGATGCGGTAGCCGGCGAACTTGCCGGAGTAGGGGGTCAGCGTGGTCAGCTCGACGCGCTTGAAGCTGGTGGCGATATCCAGGCTGGCCATCGGGTCGAACGGGTTCACCGCGCCCTTGATGGTGACCGGCGCATAACGATCGACCTTGCCGTTGATATCGACGCCGGCCGGTTTCGGCTGGCGGCTGTCGATGGTGCCGATCTGGCCGTTGAGCTGCTGGACCGCCGTGGCGAAGTGCGGGGTCAGGCTGAAGTCGGCAAAGTTGGCCGAGCCGTCATTGATGGCAATACCGCCAATGTGGATACCCAGCGGCTTGCTGCTGGATGCCGTGGGTTGCGCCTTGGCTTTTTCCGCCGACTTGCTCGCCGGCGGTTGCGGGATCAGCAGGTCATCGATGTTGGTGGTGCGATCGTCGTTGATCATGAAGCGGGCATAGGGTTGCAGCAGGTTGACCTTGTCGATCGACAAGCTGTCACCGTGCTGATAGCTCAGGCCATCGATCGTCAGCTTCTGCCACTTCACGAAGTCGCGGCTCTTGAGGGTGTCGAGGGTGTGCAACTGGTCGACCTGGGCCTTGCCGGTCACGCTGAAGGCTAGCGGGTCGACGCTTTTCAGATTGACCGCGAGGTCGCTGCCGAGCATGCCGCTGCGCACTTCCAGACGAATGAACGGCTCGACATAGGCCTGGGCCACCCGCAGGTCGATGTCCTGGGTGTTGACCTTGAGCTTGGCGCTGATCGGGCTCAGGTTGACTTCGCCGCTGGCGAGAATCTTGCCCTGCTTGCCCAGCCCGGTGTCGAGCTTGAGGGTGAAGGGTGACTGGTTGAGGCTGTCGAAGTTTTCCAGGTCCAGGTTCAGCGGACCGAGCTCCAGGGCCACCTGGGTTTTCGGCGCGCGGTCGGCCAGGTGCACGCGGTAGTCGCGCAGTTGCACGTCCTTGAGCAGGACCTGCCAGGGCTTGCTCGGCGCTGGCGGTTCGGTCTTGGCCGTGTCGGAAGCCGCCGGGGCTTCCTTGGGCGCCGGTTTGGCCGGTTGTGAGGCGAAGAGTTTCTGCCAGTCGAGTTGCCCGTCCTTCTCGCGGGCGGCCCAGGTTTCGAGCTTGTTGCTGCGGATCTTGCCGACCACGACCTGCTGCTTGGCCAGGTCGACGCTGGTTTCGCTGACGTCCAGGCGCTCCAGGCGTACCAGCGGGCGCCCATCCGGCGCCTTCATGGCGAAGGGCGCGACGCTGACGGCGGTGTTGCTCAGCAGCAGCTCGGTGTCTTTGGCGAGGCTGAACTTGTAGTCGGTGCTGAGGTTGATGACACCGTCCTCGAGTACCAGTGGCAGGGCATCGCGCACATAGGGCCACCAGCCTTTCATATGGCTGTCGCTGATCTTCAGCGAGCCCTCGGAAGCCACTGGCACCAGGCTGAAGTTGCCTTTCCAGTCGATCCGTCCGCTATCGCCACCGATGGCCACCAGGGTCATGGCGGCGTTGTCTTCAGGCAGGGTGCTGAGGTTCTTCAGCGCCAGGTCCATCGGGGTGTAGGTGAACTCGATCGGCTCGCTGGGGCGCAGGTCCTGGAAATGCAGGCGCCCGCCGGCCAGTTCGATCTGGTCGATGCGCACCGGGAACGGCTTGCTATTGGGGTCGGCCGGGGTCGGTTCGCTGGGCGGCAGCTTGAACAGCTGGGCGAGGTTCAGGGTGCCGTCCTTGCTGAATGTCACCTCGGTGTTGGGCTTGTCCAGCTGGATGTCGACCAGGTGCAGGGCGTGGGTCCAGAGACTGTCGATCTGCAGGTTGACGTAGAGACGCTCGAACGCGACCTGTTCCTTGCCCGGTTCACCGATATTCAGTCCCCACAGGGTCAGCTCGAGACTGAAAGGATTGAACTCCAGGCGCTGCAGGCTGGCGGGTACCGTGGCGTAGTGCGCCAGTTGCTGGTTGGCGATACGCAGGCCAACACCGGGGATGATCAGGAACCCGAGCACGGTGTACAGCGCGAGGCCGGTCAACAAGGCGCCGAGGGCGCGTTTCAATCCTTTGGGCATGTGAGGCGTCGTCTCTCTTGGTGGAGGTGCCTTGGAGTATGGCATGCGTTTGCGGTTCCGAAGCAAGCCCCTTGTTGCTGCGTAAAAGCGGGTATTTGCGAGTGGTTCCTACAGGTGCAAAACCAGGGTCTTCAATGGCGGTTGCAGGTCGCGGGAAGGGAAGTCGGCGGCAGGGGCCAGCACTTGCCATTCACGCACCGGACGCCCGGCTTTTTCCGCGCAACGCAGGACCTGTTCGCGCCAGTCTTCCAGGCTGACTTTCGCCAGGTTGTTGCAGCAGATCAGCACCCCGTTGTCGGCGGTCGCCAGCAGGGCCGGCTTGAGCAGGCTCTGGTAGTCGCGCAGCAGGTCGACGGTGCCGAAGGCGCTCTTGGCCCAGGCGGGCGGGTCGAGCAGCACCAGGTCGTACTGGCGCTGTTCCAGGCGCTGGTAGCTGGGCAGTTTCTGCCCGCGCCGCTGGCTGATGGGCAGGCCGGCGAGCTGGCGGATGGCGGGGAAGTAGTCGGACTGGATGAAGTCCATCGACGGCAGGTGCGGGTTGAGCAGGCCGTTCTCCCGGCCGACCGCCAGGTTGCCCTCGGCGAAGTCCAGGTTGCAGACCTCCCGGGCACCGCCGGCCGCGGCGCTGAGGCCGACGCCGCAGGTGTAGGCGAAGAGGTTCAGCACGCTCTTGCCGGCGCTGTGCTGGCGGACCCAGGCGCGGGCGTTGCGCAGGTCGAGGAACAGCAGCGGGTCCTGGCCGGCGTGACGGCCACGGACGCGGTAGTTCAGGCCGCCCTCATGACCGACCAGGTCGGCGAGGGCGGCTTCGTCGGCGCGATAGACCGGGTCTTCACGATCGATCCGCGAGTTGCCCCGGGAGCGGTCGTTGTAGACCAGCAGGGTGTCCAGTTCCAGATGCTGGTTGATGGCCGCGTGCAGGGCGAGCAGGTCTTCGCGTTCCAGGGTCTGGTGGAAGGTCTGCACCATCAACTGCGGGCCGTAGCGGTCGATGGTCAGGCCGCCGGCACCTTCCTGGCTGCCGTGGAACAGGCGATAGCAATCGGTGCCTTGGCCGTGCAGCTCGGCGAGCAGTGCCTGGCGATGATCGAGGGCGGCGCGCAGCGCCTGGTTCAAGGAAGACATGCTCGGCGCCTTGGGGTCGGATTTGGCGCGGGAGTTTACCAGCCTTCAGGGGATCAGGCCCATGCGGCGTTTGGCGCGCTGGGCGGAACCGTTGCGCATGGCCCAGCGCAACAACGGCGCGCTGCGTTTGACGCCGGCCCGGATGACCTGGCGTTGCAGCGGGTTTTGCGACTGGCCGAGCATCTCGCCGGCCCAGTCCGGCAGCAGGTCGATACCGGCCTGCATCATCAGGCTGCCGAACGGCTGTGCCAGGCGACTCGGGGCGGGGGCGGCGAGCAGCAGGCGCAACACTTCGCGGCTGCGGGCATCGCAGAGCAGTTGCGGGCGCATGCGTTGCAGGTAGTCGGCGATGGCCTGGCGTGAGCGGGGTACATCCTGTGCGCCCAGGCGTTCGGCGATCACGGCGATTTCATCGTAGTAGCGGTCCTGGTCCGCCGGCGACAGCTGCGGGTTGCGGTAACGCAGATGGGCCTTGAGAAAGCTGCTGACCTCGGCCACATGCACCCAGGTCAACAGCTCCGGGTCGCTGGCGGCGTAAGGCCGGCCATCCGGCGCGGTGCCGACCACCTGCAGGTGGATGGTGCGGACCTTGTCGATCAACCACTCGGCGTCCTTGCGCGAGCCGAAGGTGGTCCCGGCAATGAACTGGCTGGTACGGCGCAAGCGCCCGAGCATGTCCTGGCGAAAGTTCGAATGGTCCCAGACCCCTGCCAGGGCCAGCGGGTGCAGGGCTTGCAGCATCAGCGCGCTGATGCCGCCGATCAGCATGCTGCTGAAGTCGCCATGCACCTGCCAGCTCACCGAGCCCGGGCCGAAGAGGCCGGGGTCGCCCTTGGGGTTTTCCAGGTCGAGCATGCCCAGGGACAGGCCGGTCAGGCTCATAAGCTGGGTTTCGATGCGGCGGCGAAGGAATTCCATGCTGGCTCGGTCAATAGGGCGGCGAACAACGTCCACCGCCCGGGGTTCAGGGATTGAGGCGCTGCTCGATCAGGCCGTCGACCACGCTCGGGTCGGCCAGGGTCGAGGTGTCGCCGAGGCTGTCCAGCTCGTTGCTGGCGATCTTGCGCAGGATACGCCGCATGATCTTGCCCGAGCGGGTTTTCGGCAAGGCCGGGGCCCACTGGATCAGGTCCGGCTTGGCAAAGCTGCCGATTTCCTTGCCGACCAGGGCCAGCAGCGCTTTTTTCAGCGTGTCGTCGACCTCGACGCCTTTCATCGGGGTGACGAAGGCATACAGGCCCTGGCCCTTGAGGTCGTGGGGATAACCGACCACGGCGGCCTCGGCGACGCTGTCATGCAGCACCAGGGCGCTTTCCACTTCGGCGGTGCCGATACGGTGGCCGGAGACGTTGATCACATCATCGATACGACCGGTGATCCAGTAGTCGCCGTCCTCGTCGCGGCGGGCGCCGTCGCCCGTGAAGTAGTAACCGGGATAGGGCTTGAAATAGGTTTCGAGCATACGCCGCGGGTCGCCATAGACGCTGCGGATCTGCCCTGGCCAACTGCTTTTCAGGGCGAATACGCCGCTGCCAGCGCCACTGATTTCCTGACCTTGCTCATCCAGCAGGACCGGCAGCACGCCGAACATCGGCTGGGTCGCGCAGCCGGGCTTGATCCGGCTGTTGGCGATCAGCGGGGTGAGCATGATGCCGCCGGTCTCGGTCTGCCACCAGGTGTCGACGATGGGGCAGCGTTGCTCGCCGACGGCATTGAAATACCATTCCCAGGCTTCCGGGTTGATCGGCTCGCCGACACTGCCGAGCAGGCGCAGGCTGGCCCGCGAGGTGTTTTCCAGCGGTGCCGGGCCTTCGCGCATCAGGGCGCGCAGGGCGGTGGGCGCGGTGTAGAAGATATTCACCTGATGCTTGTCGATGACCTGCCAGAAACGCGAGGAGTCCGGATAGTTCGGCACGCCTTCGTAGATCAGGCTGGTCGCGCCGTTGGCCAGTGGGCCGTAGACGATATAACTGTGGCCGGTGACCCAGCCGACATCGGCGGTGCACCAGAAGACTTCGCCGGGGCGATAGTCGAACACGTACTGGAAGGTCATGGCGACCTGCAGCAGGTAGCCGCCGGTGCTGTGCAATACCCCTTTGGGTTTGCCGGTGCTGCCGGAGGTGTAGAGGATGAACAGCGGGTCTTCGGCGTCCATCGGCTCGCAGGGGCAGTCGGCGCTGATACCGTGCAGGGCTTCGTGGTACCAGAGGTCGCGGTCCGCGACCCAGTTCACCTCGGCCTGGGTGCGTTCCACCACCAGCACGGTGCTGACATTCGGGCAACTGAGCAGCGCCTGGTCGACATTCTGCTTGAGGGGTACGTATTTGCCGCCGCGCACGCCTTCATCGGCGGTGATCACCGTGCGGCAGTCGGCATCGAGGATGCGGTCGCGCAGGGCATCGGGGGAAAAACCGCCGAAGACCACCGAGTGGATGGCGCCGAGGCGCGCGCAGGCGAGCATGGCGTAGGCGGCTTCGGGAATCATCGGCATGTAGATGCACACCCGGTCGCCTTTCTTCACGCCACGGGCCTTGAGCACATTGGCCAGGCGGCAGACGTTGTGGTGCAGTTTGCGGTAGGTGATCTGCGCCGATTCGCTGGGGTTGTCGCCTTCCCAGACCAGGGCGATCTGGTCGCCACGGCTGTCGAGATGGCGGTCGATGCAGTTGTAGCTGGCATTCAATTGCGCGCCGGCGAACCAGCTGGCCTGGCCGGTATGCAGGTCCCAGTGCTGGACGCTGTCCCAGGGTCTGGACCAGTCGAGAAAACGTTTGGCCTGTTCGGCCCAGAAGGTATCGGGTTGGTCGATGGACTGGCGGTAGAGGCGCTGGTAGTCGTCCTGACTCAATTGCGCGGCCTGACGCACGGCGTCGGCCTTGGGGAAGGTGCGAAGATCGAACATGGCGTTTCCTTGTTCTTGTCTACGACAAGTCTCAAGGGTGCGCTCTGTTGTGGCGGGGTTCAAGCGGATAAAAGGTCGAACCTGCACCGACTGGCCTCCCGGGCCAAGACGCCCGGGAGGCCACTGTCTTGACACGGTCCTTGTAGGAGCAGGGCTTGCCCGCGAAGGGGCCTTCGAAGCCGCCAAAAGCTTCGCGGGCAAGCCCTGCTCCTACAGGTTCGGTGGTGTCCCGGGTAGATGGGGCTGCCCGGGAGGCTGCTATCAACCGCGATGACGACCGCGGAAGTAGTTGATCAGGCCCTGGGTCGAAGCATCTTCTGCCGAGGACTCTTCGCTGCCGGTCAGGCGGTTGTAGACGCCCTTGCCCAGCTCCTTGCCCAGCTCCACGCCCCACTGATCGAAGGCGTTGATGCCCCAGATCACGCTCTGCACGAAGACCTTGTGTTCGTACATCGCCACCAGGGCGCCGAGACGACGCGGGCTGATACGCTCGACCACCAGGGTGTTGCTCGGACGGTTGCCCGGGATCACCTTGTGCGGTGCCAGTTTCTGCACCTCGGCTTCGCTCAGGCCCTTGTCACGCAGCTCGCGTTCCGCTTCGTCGCGGGTCTTGCCGAGCATCAGCGCCTGGCTCTGGGACAGGCAGTTGGCGTACAGCCACTGATGGTGGTCGGCAACCGGGTTGAAGCTGACGATCGGCACGATAAAGTCGGCCGGGATCAACTGGGTGCCCTGGTGCAGCAACTGGTGGTATGCATGCTGGCCGTTGCAGCCGACGCCGCCCCAGATCACCGGACCGGTATCGGTGGACACCGGCGTGCCGTCCTGGCGCACGCTCTTGCCGTTGGATTCCATGTCCAGCTGCTGCAGGTGCTTGGTGATGTTGCGCAGGTAGTGGTCGTACGGCAGGATCGCATGGCTCTGCGCACCCCAGAAGTTGCCGTACCAGACACCCAGCAGGGCCAGCAGCACCGGCATGTTCTGTTCGAACGGCGCGGTCTGGAAATGCTGGTCCATGGTGTAGGCACCGGACAGCAGCTCCTTGAAGTTCGACATGCCGATGGCCAGGGCGATCGGCAAGCCGATGGCCGACCACAGCGAGTAACGCCCGCCGACCCAGTCCCACATCGGGAAGATGTTCTCTTCACGGATGCCGAAGGCCACGGCCGCGGCGTTGTTGCTCGAGACCGCGATGAAGTGCTTGTACAGCTCCGCTTCGGAGCCGCCCTGGGCCAGGTACCAGTCACGGGCGGCACGGGCGTTCTTCAGGGTTTCAAGGGTGGTGAAGGTTTTCGACGAGACGATGAACAGGGTGGTCTCGGCGCGGATCTTCGCCGACAGCTCATGGAACTCACTGCCATCGATATTCGCCAGGTAATGGCAGCGCACACCTTTATGGGCGTAGGACAGCAACGCCTCGGACACCAGCTCCGGCCCCAGGAACGAACCACCGATACCGATGTTCACCACGTCGGTGATCGGTTTTTCGCTGTAGCCGCGCCACAGGCCGTCGTGGATTTTTCCGACCAGCTCGGTCATCTGGTTCAGCACTTTGTGCACGTCGGGCATCACGTTGACGCCGTTGACCGAGAGCTTGTCGCCCACCGGGCGGCGCAGGGCGGTGTGCAGGGCCGGGCGACCTTCGGAGGCGTTGACCAGTTCACCGGCAAACAGCGACTTGATCGCGCCTTGCAGGTCGACTTCATTGGCCAGGCCCACCAGCAGGTTGCGGGTTTCCTGGGTGATCAGGTTCTTGGAGTAGTCGAGGAACAACCCGCAGCTGCTGAGGGTGAACTGATTGAAGCGCTGCGGATCGGCATTGAAAGCTTCGCGCATGCTGAAATCGTGCATGTTGTCGCGGTGTTGGTTCAGCGCCTGCCAGGCGGGCAGGGTGGTCACGTCGTGAGGAGTGCGGTAGTACGCCATCGCTGCGGGTTTCCTTTTACGAGAGCTGCCTTTTGGACATTTGGCTTTTTGGACACCAGAAACGCCGGAACGTCCTGCTTTTGTCGCTGGCAGTGTCCGGCAACCTGCATCAGCACGGTTGAATGAGGCAGGGGCGATTACAGTACCGCTCGCGCCTGCATCTGTCTTGGCTTTGTCTGACCTTTCCTCGGTACTTTTTCGCACTCTCGGGGACGAAAGGCGTTTTCGCGTATACGTTTGGATGGTGATCAGGCGACCTGCACCGGAATCGAGTGGCTGGTGTGGCTCAGTTCGTTGCCCGGGGCCATGTACAGCATGCGCGGTTTGAAATCCACCAGTTCGGCTTCGCTGTAATGGGCGTAGGCGCAGATGATCACCCGGTCGCCGACGCCGGCCTTGTGGGCGGCGGCACCGTTGACCGAGATGATCCGCGAGCCTTCCTCGCCGCGAATGGCGTAGGTGGTGAAACGCTCGCCGTTGTCGACGTTGTAGATCTGGATCTGTTCGTATTCACGGATCCCGGCCAGGTCCAGCCACTCGCCGTCGATGGCGCAGGAACCTTCGTAATCGAGCACCGCGTGGGTGACTTCGGCGCGATGCAGTTTGGCTTTGAGCATGATGGCGTGCATGGGGTGTTTCCTCGGTCGGATCCTCGTGCGGCGCCACGCATGTGTGCTGCGTGGCGCCGGGCGGCGGCAGTTTGCCCGAAGCCGTGGGGCCGGGCAATCGGGCGGTCAGGCCGGGCTGTCGAGGTTCAGGTGCAGGTTGTCGATCAGGCGCGTGGTGCCGAGGAAGGCGGCGACCAGGATCACCAGGTCACGGTCCTCGGGCGTCGCCGGGCGCAGGTTCAGGGCGTGGCGGATTTCCAGGTAGTCGGGCCGGAAGCCGGCGCTTTCGATCTGCCGGGTCTGTTCGGCCAGTAGCTTGGGGTAGTCGCGTTCGCCCTGTTCGATGGCTTCGGCGATCTGCTTCAGGCTGCGATACAACGCCGGAGCCTTGGCCCGCTGTTGTTCGTCGAGAAAGCCGTTACGCGAGGACAGCGCCAGGCCGTCGGCGGCGCGCACGGTCGGTTCGCCGATGATCTGGATCGGCATGTTCAGGTCATGCACCAACTGCCGGATCACCGCCAGTTGCTGGAAGTCCTTCTGGCCGAACACCGCCAGGTCCGGCTGGACCATGTTGAACAGCTTGCTGACCACGGTCGCCACGCCTTCGAAATGCCCTGGACGGCTGGCGCCGCACAGGCCTTCGGAGAGTTGCGGAACGCTGACGCGGGTCTGGCCGTCCATGCCGCCGGGGTATATTTCCTCGACACTGGGGGCGAACAGCAGATGGCAACCGGCCTGGAGCAGTTTCTCCTGGTCGGCGGCGAGGGTCCGTGGGTACTTGTCGAGGTCTTCGTTGGCGCCGAATTGCAGCGGGTTGACGAAAATGCTCGCCACCACGAAGTCCGCCCGTTGCGCAGCCTTGGTCACCAGGGCCGCGTGGCCGCTGTGCAGGTTGCCCATGGTCGGCACGAAACCGATGCGCTTGCCTTCGCCGCGGGCGCGCGCCACGGCGGCGCGCAGTTCGAGAACGGTCTTGACTGTGTTCATGCACTGAATCCGTGTTCGATCCCAGGGAAAGTGACGGCCTTGACCTCACTGACGTAGGCACTCAGGGCGCCATGCAGGCTGTCCTGGCCGGCCATGAAGTTCTTCACGAACTTGGGCACGCGACCGCTGATGGACAGGCCGAGCATGTCGTGCAGGACCAGGACCTGGCCGTCGGTGGCGCTGCCGGCACCGATGCCGATCACCGGGACCTTCACCGCCTGGGTGATTTCCGCGGCCAGTTCGCTCGGCACGCATTCAAGCAGGATCATGGCCGCGCCGGCCTGTTCCAGGGCGATGGCGTCGGCGCGCATCTGCCGGGCCTGGGCTTCGCCGCGGCCCTGGACCTTGTAGCCGCCGAAGATGTTCACCGACTGTGGGGTCAGGCCCATGTGCACGCACACCGGGACGCCGCGTTCGGCCAACTGGCGGATGGATTCGGCGAGCCAGGCGGCGCCTTCGACCTTGACCATATGCGCACCGGCTTGCATCAACAGGCCGCTGTTGTGAAAGGTCTGCTCGAGGGTGGCGTAGGCCATGAACGGCAGGTCGGCAATGATGAAGGCGCCCTGGTTGCCGCGTTTGACACTGGCCGTGTGATAGCAGATATCGGCGACGGTAACGGGCAGCGTGCTGTCATGCCCTTGGGTAACCATGCCCAGCGAATCGCCGATCAGCAGCACTTCGACACCGGCCGCGCAGCTGGCGTGGGCGAAGGTGGCGTCGTAGCAGGTCAGCATGGTGATTTTTTCACCCTTTTGCTTGAGGCCTTGCAGGGTGGTCAGGGTAATGTCTGGCATGAAAAAGTCCTCATTAGGCGCCGTGCAAATGACTGCGAGTAACGCGCGTGATTCGTCGTGTATACAGGCGCACGTTCTGATGTCGTGCTTGCAAAGCCTGGATTGCGCCCTTCAAACGCCGCAGGGGCGGCAACGGGACGCCTATAGTCGTGAGGAGAACTGGGGAAGTCAATCGTGTGTGTTACCGCAATGTTACGCCGGGAGTGTTACCGGCGTAACTGATGCGATTCAGCAGTGGGAGGGCTGCAGGCGTTCCAGGCCGACGAACGGGCAATCCGCCAGCAGCGCCTTGAGGCTGCGGCCATCGGCCAGCTGCAAATCTGCCGGAGCCAGTTCCGCCAGGGGGTAGAGCACGAACGCCCGGGCCTGCATATGGTAATGCGGGACCTTCAGGCGCGGCTCGTCGATCAGCCGCTCACCGAACAGCAGGATATCCAGGTCAAGGGTACGCGGCCCCCAGCGCTCATGCCGTTCGCGACCCTGGTCGATTTCGATGGCTTGCAGCGCATCCAGCAGCGCCAGGGGCGTCAGGTCGCTGTCGAGGGCGACGACGGCATTGGTGTAGCGCGGCTGACCGGGCAGCAGCGAATCGCTCTGGTAGAACGCGGAAACGCCCGCCAGCACAGTGTCGGGCAGTTGCCCCAGGGCCTGGACGGCGTTGCGCAATTGCTCCGCCGGGTCCGCCAGGTTGCTGCCCAGCCCGATATACACGTGTTCCATCGACTTACTCGTCCGTACCGGCGGCACGCTTGCGCTTGCCGGCGGTGCTGCGTCGACGTTTGCGCGGACCGCTGCCGGTACCGTCGTCCTTGCTGCCCAGGTCACGGATCATGTCGCGTCGACCGGCGTCATTGGCATCCTGGTAGTCCGTCCACCATTCGCCCAGGCCATCGGTCTCTTCGCCGGCGGTTTCGCGCAGCAGCAGGAAGTCGTAGCCGGCGCGGAAGCGTGGGTTGTCCAGCAACAGGTCGGCACGTTTGCCGCTGCGCCGTGGCAGGCGTTCCTGCATATCCCAGATTTCGCGGATCGGCAGGGTGAAGCGCTTTGGAATCGCAATGCGCTGGCACTGTTCGCTGATCAGCTCGTGGGCGGCTTCCTGCATCGCCGGAATCGGCGGCATGCCCTTCGCCTGCAGACGCAGCACACGGCCCGGCAAGGCCGGCCAGAGCAGCGCGGCAAACAGGAACGCCGGGGTCACCGGCTTGTTCTGCTGGATGCGCAGGTCGGTGTTGACCAAGGCTTCGCTGATCAGGGTATGGGTGTAGGTCGGATTGTGTTCCAGGGCCTCGAAGCTGGCCGGGAACAGCGGCTCGAACAGCTTGAGGTCGACCAGCATTTCGAAGGTGTCGGCGGCATACCCCGAGAGGAACAGCTTGAGCACTTCTTCGAACAGGCGCGCCGACGGGATCTCGCGGAGCATCGGTGCCAGCTTGCGAATCGGCGCGACGGTGTGCTTCTCGATACCGAAGTCCAGCTTGGCGGCGAAACGCACGGCCCGCAGCATCCGTACCGGGTCTTCCTGGTAACGCTGGGTCGGATCGCCGATCAGGCGGATCAGGCGATTGCGGATATCGTGTACGCCGTTGGCGTAGTCGAGGATGCGCTCGCTGACCGGATCGTAATACAGGGCGTTGATGGTGAAGTCGCGGCGCTGGGCGTCGTCTTCGAGGGTGCCGTAGACGTTGTCGCGCAGAATCCGCCCGCTTTCGTTACGCGAGGACTGATTGCTGTCCTCGTCTTCGTCCTGCGGGTGGTTGGCGCGAAAGGTCGCGACCTCGATGATTTCCCGACCGAAGTGGATATGCACCAGCTTGAAGCGACGACCGATGATCCGGGCGTTGCGGAATTCGGCGCGGATCTGCTCCGGCGTGGCGCTGGTGGCGACGTCGAAATCCTTGGGCGTGATATTGAGCAGCATGTCGCGCACGCAACCGCCGACCAGATAGGCCTGGTAACCGGCGTTCTGCAGGCGTTCGACGATGTTGACCGCATACCGGCTGAACTGGGCCTTTTGCAACGAGTGCTGGCCACTGTTGAGCACTTCAGGGGTGCTGCGTTTATGTTGCGTTCGACGCGAGGGAGAACGTAATGACTGGAACAGCTTCTTCAGCATGGGAGGCACTGTTTGAAGGAATATTCGGCCACCTCAAAGAATGACCGCACGATGGGCGAGGATTCTAGCATTTAGTCGAGGGATGGTGTAGGAAGCCGCCGCAGTATCGGCCAGGGACCGTGATAGAGGGCCTGCCGTGGGCGTTGTGAAGGCTGCCAATCAATCGGGAGCGGTGGGGCTGAGCAGGGCGGGCGGGTCTGTATCGCGGAAACTACAAGGGGAGCCGAAGCTCCCCCAGAAGTAGTTGCGTGCTCTATTTTTATTATGGTTTCGGGCTTCTTGTTTTTGTTGATCGCCCTGTGCCACTAGGCTTCAAGCCAGTGGGCTCTCCCAATCGGGAGCCAAGAGCAAACGGATTGCTTTGATCGCTGCAGTGTAATGATCCAGAGGATCCAACCAGTTCAGGCGCTGCTTTGAGGGCAGTTTTTGTTGTTCTCGGCCTGGTCGCGGGGCAAGCCCCAATTACAGTACTTCTCCAAAAGAATCAGTTAGCTACGCCTCTCGCCGTGTTGTTTTTATTGTGCGTGAGTCGATACGTCTTGTTTTTATTGTCTGGTGCAGTGCTTGTTATTGTTCTTGTACCAAAGCTATAGCAGGTGCCGTGCCAACTTTTTAGAAACCCCGTAAACATTGGGTTTTCCCGAGAAAATGGTTTTTTTCAGGCGAAAAAAAACCGGATCTTCGTTACCGATAGACCCGGCTTTTGTTACGTGAAAATCCCGGGGTAACAGTTTTTTCACAAGGTGCGGTGTTACCTGTGGAGGCGCCCCCGGCTCAGCTCTCGCTGGCCACCCCGGTCTTGCGCCGTGGAATGCCCAGGCGCTGGCGCCGTTCCCACAGGCACTTGCGGCTGACCCCGAGTTTGCGTGCCAGCTCGGTCTCGGTCATATGGTCCTGGTGCTCGAGGACGAAGTGCTGGAAGTAGTCTTCCAGTGACAGGTCCTCGGTCGGCTCATGGCTGGCGTTACTGGCGCTGGCCTGTTGCGGCACCAGGCCGATGAATTCTTCCTCTTCCAGATCCCCGAGCTCGATGTCGATGCCCAGCAGGTCGGCGGAAATTTCCGGGCTTTCGCACAGGATCACCGCGCGCTCGACCGCATTCTCCAGTTCGCGGACGTTACCCGGCCAGGAGTAATGGCGAATGGCTTGCTCGGCGTCGGGAGCGAAGCGCAGGTCGGTACGACCCACTCGTGCGCTCTGGCGGGCGAGGAAAGCATTGGCGATCTCGTTGACGTCGGCGCCACGCTCGCGCAAGGCCGGCAGCTTCAGGGCGATCACGTGCAGGCGATAGTAAAGGTCTTCGCGGAACTGGCCGATCTTGGCCAGGCTCTTGAGGTCGCGGTGGGTCGCGGCGATCAGGCGCACATCGACTTTCTGCGACTGCACCGAGCCGACCCGACGGATCTCGCCTTCCTGCAATACCCGCAGCAGGCGTGCCTGGGCTTCGAGGGGCAGCTCGCCGATTTCGTCGAGGAACAGCGTGCCGCCGTCCGCCGCTTCCACCAGGCCGGCGCGACCGGCGCTGGCCCCGGTGAAGGCGCCTTTTTCGTGGCCGAACAGTTCGGATTCGATCAGGCTTTCGGGAATCGCCGCGCAGTTGACCGAGATCATCGGCGCCTTGGCGCGCTTGGACAGGTTGTGCAGGGCGCGGGCCACCAGCTCCTTGCCGGTACCCGACTCGCCCTGGACCAGGACGTTGGAGTCGGTGGGCGCGACTTTGCGGATCTTGCTGTAGAGGTCCTGCATCGGCGGACAGGAGCCGATGATGCCGATTTCGCCATTGGTGTTGTTGGCACCGGCTTTTTCCGCCGCGCCATTGCCCTTGCCGGCGACTTTCTCGGCCGGCGCGCCTTGGTTGCCCTGGCGATCACGGAGGATGCGGGCCACGGCCTGGAGCATCTCGTCGTGGTCGAACGGCTTGGCGATGTAGTCCACCGCGCCCATCTTCATCGAGTCCACGGCCGAGCGCAGGCTGGCGTAGCTGGTCATGATCAGCACGGGGGTGCCCTGGCCGAGCTTGATCAGCTCGGTGCCGGGAGCGCCGGGCAGGCGCAGGTCGCTGACGATCAGGTCGAACGAGGGGATACTGAAACGTTCCTGGGCTTCCTGCACCGAACCGGCTTCGCTGACCTGGTACTGATTACGTTCCAGCAGGCGACGCAGGGCGGAGCGGATAATGGTTTCGTCTTCGACGATCAGAATGTGCGGCATTGATTCGGTTCTCTCGACGGTCTCAGTTCACAGTGGACGTCGCTTCGACATGACGCGGCAGGGTGACCCGGATACGGGTGCCACGTTGGCTTTGGATGTCAGCCGGGCTGTCGATGGTGATTTGTCCATAATGCTCTTCAACGATGGAATAGACCAGAGCAAGGCCCAGACCGGTGCCCTCGCCTGGATCCTTGGTGGTGAAGAAGGGTTCGAACAATCGGTCCATGATGTTCTTCGGGATACCCGTGCCTTCGTCCTCGACGATCAGGTCGACGGTGTGTTCGAAAGCTTCGCTCTTGACCCGCACCGCACCACCCGCGGGTGAGGCGTCTCGGGCATTGGAGAGCAGGTTGATAAGCACCTGGGCCAGGCGTTGGGAATCGCCATCGACCCAGTGCTCGGGATCGCACAGGTTGAAGAACTGTACTTCGAAGTTACGCCGGTTCAAGGCCAGCAGACCAATGGCATCCTGGGCGACCTCGGCCAGACAGACGGCTTCGTCGTTGTGCTGGTGACTGCCGGCGTGGGCGAAGCTCATCAGCGACTGGACGATGCGCGAGACGCGTTTGGTCTGTTCGAGGATCTGTCCGCTGATTTCGGTCAGTTCGCTGTCGTCCTCGCGCTCTTCGCGCAGGTTCTGCGCCAGGCAGGCGATACCGGTGATCGGGTTGCCGATCTCGTGGGCCACGCCGGCCGCCAGCCGACCGATGCTCGCCAGCCGCTCGGAGTGCACCAGCTTGTCTTCGAGCATCTGGGTTTCGGTGAGGTCCTCGACCAGCAGCACCAGGCCGCTGTTGCCCGGCGCCAGTGGCTCGTCGATGGCGGCCTTGTGCAGGTTCAGCCAGCGGGTCTGGCCGTCGAGGGCCAGGTGCTGCTTGTGCAGGTGTTCGTCGGGCAGGTTGATAAAACCCTGCAGCAAATCCTTCCACGGCTCGCCGAGGGTGCTCAGGCGTGAGCCGACCACACGTTGCGCGGCGACCCCGGTGAGCTCTTCCATGGCCTTGTTCCACATCAGGATCTCCTGGTCCTTGGCCAGCGAACAGACGCCCATCGGCAGTTCCTGCAGGGTCTGGCGGTGGTAGCGGCGCAGGGCGTCGAGTTCGGCGGCAAGGCCGGTGAGACGCGAGTGGTAGTCTTCCAGGCGGCTTTCGATGAAGTGGATGTCTTCGGTGACATAGCTTTCGCCACCGGCCTTGTAGGGCAGGAAGGTCTCCACCATGTCCTGGGCCACGCTCGGGCCCATCAGCCCGGAGAGGTTGGCTTCAATGCGGTCACGCAGGCGGCGCAGGGCGTAGGGGCGACGCTCGTCGAAGGGCAGGTAGAGATCGCGCAGGGCCTGTTCAACTTCTTTCTGCGCGGCCTTGGCCCCCAGCGGCTTGGCCAGCTGGGTAGCGAATTCCTGCGGAGAGGCGGCGTGCAGCTCGCGGCGTTGCGGCCGGCGCACATTGTCCACCGCACAGGCTTCGGCGGCGCTGGCCTCTTCCGGGCTGGCGCTGGTGAATAGCGAGATCAGGGTGAACATCAGCACGTTGGCCGCCAGGGAGGCGATGGCCGCCATATGCCAGCTGGTGTCGTCGAGCACATAGATCATGTTCAGCAGCGGTACATAGAAGCCCTGCAGATTGCCGACCAACGGCAGCAGCATGGTCACCAGCCAGACCAGGATCCCCGCCAGCAGGCCGGCAATGAAACCGCGCCGGTTGGCGGTCGGCCAGTACAGCACCGAGAGCACGCCGGGGAGGAATTGCAGGGTCGCGACAAAGGCGACGATGCCCAGGTGGGCGAGGTCCTGCTCGGCACCCAGCAACAGGTAGAAACCATAGCCGGCCATGATGATGGCGACGATCAGGGCGCGGCGCGTCCACTTCAGCCAGCGATAGATATTGCCTTCGGCCGGCGGCTGGTAGAGCGGCAGCACCAGGTGGTTCAGGGCCATGCCCGAGAGCGCCAGGGTGGTGACGATAATCAGCCCGCTGGCGGCCGAGAGTCCGCCGACGTAGGCCAGCAGGGCCAGGGCCTCGTTGTTGGCGGCAATGCCGATGCCGAGGGTGAAGTATTCCGGGTTGGTGGTGGCGCCGAGCTTGAGTCCGGCCCAGAGAATCAGCGGCACCGCCAGGCTCATCAGCAGCAGGAACAGCGGCAGGCCCCAGCTGGCGCTGACCAGGGAGCGCGGGTTGAGGTTCTCGGTGAAGGTCATGTGATACATGTGCGGCATCACAATGGCCGAGGCGAAGAACACCAGCAGCAGGGTGCGCCACGGACCTTCCTGCAACGGCGTGTGCAACGCGGCCAGGGCGGTCTGGTTCTGCAGCAGCCAGAGCTCGAGCTGCTGCGGGCCGTCGAACACTCCGTACAAGGCGTAGAGGCCAACTCCGCCGATGGCGATCAGCTTGATCACCGACTCGAAGGCAATGGCGAACACCAGGCCTTCGTGTTTTTCCCGGGTGGCGATATGCCGCGAGCCGAAGAAGATGGTGAACAGGCTGATCAGCGCGCAGAAGCTCAGGGCTACCCGGTGCTGCACCGGTTCGCGGGTGAGGATGCCGATGGAGTCGGCCACCGCCTGGATCTGCAACGCCAGCAGCGGCAGCACGCCGATCAGCATGAAGACCGTGGTCAGGGCACCGGCCCAGGTACTGCGGAAGCGGAAGGCGAACAGGTCGGCCAGGGACGAGAGCTGGTAGGTGCGGGTGATCTTCAGGATCGGGTAGAGCAGCACCGGCGCCAGCAGGAAGGCGCCGGAAACCCCGAGGTAACTGGAGAGAAAGCCATAGCCGTACTGGTAGGCCAGGCCCACCGTGCCATAAAACGCCCAGGCACTGGCGTAGACGCCCAGGGACAGGGTGTAGGTCAGCGGGTGGCGGATGATCGAGCGTGGGATCACCCCGCGTTCACTGATCCAGGCCACGCCGAACAACGCCAGCAGGTACGCGGCGCTGATCAGCAGCATCTGGGTCAGGCTAAAGCTCATCGGCATCTTTTTGGCTCTGCAGGATGAAGGTCACGACGATCAGGATCAGCCAGAGCAGATAAGGGCGATACCAGGCGCCGGTGGCGTCGATCCACCAGTCCATGATGGCCGGCGAGAACAGGTAGATCCCGACCACCAGCAGCAGGACCAAGCGATAGATGTACATCCCGGCCTCTCTTTATTGTGTGCGTGCCCGAAAACGTGCGGCGATGGTAACGGATGGGCGCCAACCTGCAAGGGGCGTCAGTGCAATTGCGCTTCGGCCAGGGTGGCTGTCCTGGGAATCAGTGTGGCATCCCAATGGCCGATACCCCAGTCCAGCACCTCCCGCGGCGTGCCCTGTTCCAGTGCGGCGGGCGGGTGTTGCCCCAGTGTACGCAGGGCGCGCATCAGCAAGGGGGTTGCCTGGTCGGCCGCCAGCGGCGGCGAGCGGTAGGACTTGCCGAGTTTGTGGCCATCCGGCTGGATGATCAGTGGCACGTGCAGGTAACGCGGCTGCGGCAGCCCGAGCAGCTCCTGCAGGTAGAGCTGGCGTGGCGTGGAGTCCAGCAGGTCGGCGCCGCGGACGATATCGGTCACCCCTTGCCAGGCGTCGTCCAGCACCACCGCCAGTTGGTAGGCGTAGAGCCCGTCGCGGCGGCGGATTACAAAATCGCCGGCCTCACGGCCCAGATGCTGCTGGAACGAACCTTGTACCCGGTCTTCAAAGCGATAGCTCAGCTCCGGCACACGCAGGCGAATGGCGGCATTCTCGATGCCGTGGCCGAGGTTGCGGCACAAGCCGGGGTAGATCCCGTGGTAGGGCTCCAGCTCCTTGCGCGAACAGGTGCAGGCGTAGGCCAGGCCCTGGCTGAACAAGCGCTCGAGGACCTGGGCATAGGCGTCGTGACGTTCGCTCTGGCGGACCAGCTCGCCGTCCCATTCGAAGCCGTAGCGTTGCAGGGTATCGAGGATCGAGGCCTGGGCACCGGGTTCTTCGCGCGGCGGGTCGAGGTCTTCCATGCGCAGCAGCCAGCGTCCGCCGACCGAGCGGGCGTCGAGGTACGAGGCCAGGGCGGCGACCAGTGAACCGAAATGCAGGTGGCCGCTGGGCGTGGGGGCGAAGCGTCCGATATAGGCGGGGGTGGCAGTCATGGTTCGGATATTACTGGAGAATCCGTAGGCGATAAGCCGCGTCGGCGACACAAATGAAAACGGAGCGTTCGCACGCTCCGTTTGCTCAGGTTTCGGCAGGGACTACTTGCCGACCTGTTTTTCCTTGATTTCCGCCAGGGTCTTGCAGTCGACGCACATGTCGGCGGTCGGTCGGGCTTCCAGCCGGCGGATGCCGATCTCGACGCCACAGGACTCGCACCAGCCATACTCTTCGTCTTCGATGAGCTGCAGGGTCTTGTCGATTTTCTTGATCAGTTTGCGCTCGCGGTCGCGGGCGCGCAGTTCGAGGCTGAACTCTTCTTCCTGGCTGGCACGGTCAGCCGGGTCAGGGAAGTTCGCCGCTTCGTCCTTCATATGATCAACGGTACGGTCGACTTCATGCATCAATTCCTGCTTCCATTTCTGCAGGATCTTGGTGAAGTGCTTGCGCATGGGCTCGCCCATGTACTCCTCGCCCTTGCTTTCAACATAGGGTTCGAAGCCGCCGATCTTTGGCTCAGTGCTTTGCTGCTTTGCTTGGGTGGGCATGAATGGACCGCCTCTACTCTTCTAATCCATTGCGCAGGATTTCAACATCACCGACACCTGCCGGCCCTGCGGCTGCAAGCGGGCGAACTTACCAGATCGAATCGGGGTGCGCTACTCCCGGTTGTCGAGGCTGGACTTGTCGAGTCGAACGTCGTGACTGAACGTCCCCCTCCTACAAGAAGCGGGCCAATATATGCCGGATGGAAGACGTCAGCTTCATGAAGCAATGGTTAATTGTTTATTTTAGTCAATCTTCCGGGGAACGTAGGATGCTTTAAACATTCCAGGGTGATCGAGGTTGGGTAGAATCGGTCTATCGCCCATTCCCCGTCAAATCAAGGAAGGCCCATGACTCAGCACTACAGCGCGCGCAGCCGCGCAATCGAACCCTTTCATGTGATGGCGCTGCTGGCGCGCGCCAATGAGTTGCAGGCCGCCGGGCATGATGTGATCCACCTCGAGATCGGTGAGCCGGACTTCACCACCGCCGCGCCGATCATCCGCGCCGGCCAGGCCGCGCTGGAGACGGGTAAGACCCGTTATACGGCGGCACGTGGGCTGCCGCAATTGCGTGAGGCGATAGCAGGCTTTTATCAGCAGCGTTACGGGCTGGATATCGATCCGCAGCGTATTTTGATCACTCCGGGTGGTTCCGGTGCGCTGCTGTTGGCCACCAGTTTGCTGGTGGACCCCGGTAAACACTGGCTGCTTGCCGATCCGGGCTACCCGTGCAACCGGCATTTCCTGCGCCTGGTCGAGGGCGCGGCGCAACTGGTGCCGGTCGGGCCTGAGGTGCGTTATCAGCTCACCGCCGACCTGGTGGCGCGGCATTGGGACCAGGACAGTGTCGGCGCCCTGGTGGCATCGCCGGCCAACCCCACCGGGACCCTGCTGACGCGGGACGAACTGGGGGCGCTGTCGGCGGCGGTCAAGGAGCGTCATGGCCATCTGGTGGTGGACGAGATCTATCACGGCCTGACCTACGGCTGCGATGCGGCCAGCGTGCTGGAAGTCGATGACAGCGCCTTTGTGCTCAACAGCTTTTCCAAATATTTCGGCATGACCGGCTGGCGGCTGGGCTGGCTGGTGGCGCCGCCGGAAGCGGTGGCGGACCTGGAAAAACTCGCGCAGAACCTCTACATCAGTGCGCCGAGCATGGCCCAGCATGCGGCGCTGGCCTGTTTCGAACCGGCGACCCTGAGCATTCTCGAAGAGCGCCGGGCCGAGTTCGGGCGCCGTCGCGACTTCCTCTTGCCGGCGTTGCGCGAGCTGGGTTTCGGGATCGCCGTGGAGCCCCAGGGCGCTTTCTACTTGTACGCCGATATCAGCGCGTTCGGCGGTGATGCCTTCGCGTTCTGCCGGCATTTCCTCGAAACCGAACATGTGGCCTTTACCCCGGGGCTGGACTTCGGTCGTCACCTGGCCAGCCATCATGTGCGGTTTGCCTACACCCAGAGCCTGCCGCGCCTTGAGCAGGCGGTGGAGCGGATTGCCCGGGGTCTGCGGAGCTGGCAAGGCTGATGCGTTTTTCTCCTGCCCTCGAAGAAGGTCGTCTGATCCAGCGCTACAAACGTTTCCTGGCGGACATCGAAACCGCCTCCGGCGAGTTGCTGACCATTCACTGTCCCAATACCGGCTCGATGCTCAATTGCATGGTGCCGGGCGGGCAGGTCTGGTTCAGTCGCTCCAATGACCCCAAGCGCAAGTTGCCCGGCACCTGGGAGATCGGTGAAACCCCCCAGGGGCGATTGGCCTGCGTGAATACCGCGCGGGCCAATCCTTTGGTCGAGGAAGCGCTGCGCGCCGGGGTCATCAGCGAACTGAACGGTTTTACCGCTTTGAAGCGTGAAGTGGCCTACGGTCAGGAGAACAGCCGGATCGACTTTCGTCTCGACTATCCGGCGGGGCCGGCGTTTGTCGAAGTCAAAAGCGTCACCCTCGGCTTCGACGGTACGGCGGTGGCGGCCTTTCCGGATGCGGTGACCCAGCGCGGCGCCAAGCATCTGCGCGAGCTGGCCACCCTGGCACGCGAAGGTGTGCGGGCGGTGCAGCTGTATTGCGTGAACCTGACCGGCATCGAGGCGGTGCGGCCGGCCGAGGAAATTGATCCGGGTTATGCCGCGGCCCTGCGTGAAGCGGTGGCGGCCGGGGTCGAGGTGCTGGCCTATGGGGTGAGCCTGACGCCGGAGGAGATCCGCGTCGATCGCCGATTGCCGGTGCGGCTCTAGCGGCTCACGGCGTCAGCCAGATGCCCTGCGCGTCTTCCGTGCAAGGGATCGCCAGCAGTGACTGCCCGGCGCAAGGTCCGGCCACGCACTCACCGCTTTCAATCAGGAACAGCGCGCCGTGGGTTGCGCACTGGATCAGGCTGGCGCTGGGGTCGAGAAACTGGTCGGGTCGCCACTCGAGGGGGATGCCGCGGTGCGGGCAGCGATTCTGGTAGACATAGACCCGGCCCTCGCGGCGCACGGCCAACAGCGGCCGCCCGTCCACATCAAAACCACGACTGCTGTTGTCGGCCAGGGTGTTCGAGTCGCAGAGAAATTTCATGTTGATCCTTTAGGGAGCCTCGCACCTGTTTGTCCTCGTCGCCGGGCTGGCGCTCAGCCATGCCGTCCTGGCGACCGAACTGCCGCTGCGCTGGGTCAGCGCCGGCGGGGCGTTGTCGGAATGGGTCAGTGTCCTGGGGGCGGAGTCTAAATTGGTCGGGGTCGATACCACCAGCCAGCATCCTGAATCCCTGAAAGCCTTGCCGAGTATCGGCTACCAGTAGTGGGTAGGACGCATCTTGTTCTGATGTGGGTCGAGTCCCGGTCTTTGGTTGACACATGCCTTGGCGCGGACGAGTCCTTTATCCTGCTGCCCATAGCGTATTTCGCCTCATCCGGCAGCCAGGAACGCCGAGGAGGCGCCTCGGACGCTTGTCAGGTTTATGCAACGATCCGGATTGGGAGTGAAGATGAAGCAGATGAATGAGGCCGATCAACAACTGGCACGCCAGGCCATTGGCCTGCTCGACTTGACCTCGCTGAGTGGCGATGACGATGACGAGCGCATCCTTTCGCTTTGCCAGCGGGCGCAGACGCCATTCGGTCCGGTGGCGGCGGTGTGCGTGTTTCCACGTTTTGTCGCCCTGGCGCGGCGGGCTCTCGATGCGCAGGGCGGGCAGGCGATCCGGGTCGCCACGGTGGTCAACTTCCCCCATGGCGGACCGAATGTCGCCTCGGTGGTCGCTGAAACCCTGGAGGCGATCGCCGCCGGCGCCAATGAGGTGGACCTGGTCTACCCCTATCGCTCGTTGTTGATGGGCGATGCGCAGACCGGCCTGAGCATGGTCGCCGCCTGTCGTGATGCCTGCCAGGGGCGGGCCAAACTCAAGGTGATCCTGGAGACCGGTGAGTTGCGCGACCCGCAGATGATCCGCCAGGCCAGCCAGGACGCGATTGCCGCCGGCGCCGACTTTCTCAAGACCAGTACCGGCAAAGTCCTGGTCAATGCGACCGAACAGGCCGTGCGCATCATGCTTGAAGCCATTGCCGAGCGGGGCGGGCTGGTGGGGCTGAAGGCTTCCGGCGGCATCCGCACCTTCGATGATGCGCGGACCTATATCGAACTGGCGCGCGCGCGTTTCGGCGCTGCCTGGGTCAACGCCGATCACGTGCGGCTCGGGGCTTCCGGCTTGCTGGATGAGTTGCTGGCGCGACTGGAATCTCCGGTCGCGCCGGAGGTCGGGGAGGCCTGACGCACCTGGGGGGCCGGGATCTCTGCCGGCTGGCTTTCGGGCAGGCAAAAAAAGACCCGGCAAAAAGCCGGGTCAATAACCGTGATTAGCCTGATGAGGAGATAATCTGAGAGTCCGAACCAGGGCCTTCCAGAAAATCCAACCGATCTCGCGATCAGCTGTGATAATCATAACGATTCTCATTTCTAAGTCAATGTCTTTTTCTCGACCGTTCGTCCAGGGTGCGACGCCGGATGAGTGATCGAGTGTCGCGGTGGTTCAGCGCGCCGTGCCGATGGCGCTCAGGCGCGTGACTTCCTTGTTCAGCAAATCGATGCGTCGGGCCATGCTTTCGATCAAGCTGTGGGCGATGCGCGGGTTGCTCTGGGTCAGGCTGAGGAATTGCTCCTTGGGGATCAGCATGACCGTGCACGGCTGGCTGGCGATCACGCTGGCGCTGCGTTTCTCGCCGGTGAACACCGCCATGGCGCCGAAAATCTCGTCCTTGGGCACATCGCCGACCTTGTGCCCGTCGACAAAGGCCTCGGCGTGTCCGTCGGTAATGATGAAGACATGGTCGGCATCGTCACCTTGGCGGATCATCACTTCACCACTGGCCACCTGCTGGAAGCCGTTGCTGCTGCGAAATTCCGGCTGTTTCAGGCGGGTGACGGCGTCGGAGAGCAGGGCGGTCTGGCCGATCAGGTAACGCAGCAGCGCTTCGGCGCGGCTTTCGTCGGCGTAGATATGGGTGAAGAGGTCGGTGCGCCGGTAGGGAATCAGACGCAGCGGGTTGTCGCTGCTCAGCACGCAGCGCGGCCAGTCGATGCCCTGGCGCAATCCGACCAGGTCGCCTTCATGCAAATAGAATAATGCACGCTCGTCGACCCGGGCATGCAGCAGGCCGCTGTCGATCAGGAACACCTGATCGGCGGGCAGCAAGGCACCGAGGTCAGCGATTTGCTCAAGCTCCAGGGGGGCCGCGCAGGGGGGCAAACCTTTGAGCAGCTGTGCCGGAATCGTCTGCAGACGATTGATCAGTTCTTCGGCGTAGGCCGGTTGCTCCCCGAGTAGATACATGCCAAACCTGCGAAATCAGTTTTTATGACGCGACGATATCGCGTCCAACTGTTTATTCAAGGCTTCTTTGCGTTCTTGAGGGATATCGTTCCAATGAATGTCCATCAAGGCGCCTTCGATCGCATACAACAGCACTTTCGATGCCCGGAATCCGCGGGTTCGTACCGCGCGGTAGGCATCCACCGCTCCCAGTCGACGCAAATCCGATGCGCTGTGGATACCCACCGCGTGCAGCCATTGCGCCGACGTCTTGCCAAGGTTCTTCAGGTGTTGCAGTTCATCGTTCATCAAGCCTCCTTGCGACGGCCGAACGCTGCGTGGACGAGAGTAGGCAAGCCTGAAAAGGAGTGTAGGCGGTCAGTAGGAAAAACGTGGTTCTTTGCTCGGCGTTGGTGCAAATGCTTCTAAGCCGCGGCTTTCTCCAACGCTGGCCGGCAGCACAGGGATGGCGCGCAAAGGGAAAAATCGTACAGCAGGAGCCTTGTCGAGGCCGTGAGCAGGCACCAGACGGCAGGCGCTGCCGCCATCCTCGAGCCCCTCCGCGAGGGCTAGGCGCTGTAGCGCAGACGCGTACCGAACTGCATCGACATGAGAATCTCGGCCGGGGTCAGTTCCACGGGGAAGTAAGCGCCGGAAATCTGCGCATGGGCCACGCTGGCACCGACCAGGATGGATTTCTGCAGATCTACGCCACGCAGATCGGCGGAGCGGAAGTAGGCATCGGTGAAGTCGATCCCCTCGGCATTCAGTTCGCGCAGGTCCAGGCCACGGAAGTCACCGCCGCGCATGTCGATCGGACCGTCCTTGGGGCGGGCCTTGTTGAAGCCGGCAATGTCATCCTTGTGCAGCAGGGCAAACAAAGGTGAGTCGAGCAGCTTGGGATGGCTCATGAGACGTCTCCTGTTGGAATTATGACGCCAGTATAATGCCACTATGTTTCAGCCGTGAAGCACTTGCGGCCCCACGGCTGAAATAGTTTTTACAGACCCGGCAGACGCTGGCGAATCTGCTCGACCAGGGCGTCGAGGCTCCCGCTTTCATGGGTTTCGACACGCTTGGTGCGCAGTACTTCATCGGCGCTCAGGGCCTCGCGGCTGGCTTGCTGGGCGGCGATCACTTCCAGTGTAGCGTCGGATGGGTCGACGGCATCGGCCTGGCGCCGGGCCAGCCAGCTTTCGATCACGGCCTGTGGGGCGTTGCAATTTAGGATCAGGCACGGTACGCCAGTGGCTTCGGCAACCTGGGCGGCGGCGTTGCGTTGCTCGCGCTTGAGGTAGGTGGCGTCGATCACCACCGGGAAGCCGGCGCGCAGGACGGTGTCGGCGATTTCATGCAGGCGCTGGTAGGTGCTCACGCTGGCGTCGCGGCTATAGATGCCGTCGCCGACGTTGTTTTCGACTTGCTGGTCGCCGAACAGGCGTTTGCGTTCGACATCCGAGCGCAGGCGTACGGCGCCCAGGGCTTCCACCAGGCGCAGGGCGACATGGCTCTTGCCGACGGCGGAGACGCCACTGGTGATGGCCAGGAAGCGCGACGGAATGGTGCTGTAGCTTTCCGCCAGATTGGCGTAGTTGCGGTACTGGCGCATGCTGCTGGCGCGTTGCACCGGATCTTCGGCCGGCATGCTGAACAGCGCGACCTTGGCGCGCACCAGGGCACGATAGGCCTTGTAGAAGTTCAGCAGGGCCAGGCCCTGGTAGTCGCCGGTCAGCTCCAGGTACTGGCTGATAAAGCGTCGGGCCAGGCTCTTGAGGCCACGGTCTTCGAGGTCCATCGCGAGGAAGCCGGTGTCGGCGTAGACGTCGGTGAAGCGGAAGGGTTCGTTGAACTCGATGCAGTCGAAGATCACCACCTTGCCGTCGATGACGGTGGCGTTGCCCAGGTGGATGTCGCCGTGGCATTCACGAATGAAACCTTCTGCCTTGCGCTGGGACAGCAGCGGCTTGAGGCGCTCGAAACTGGTTTCGGCCCAGGCTTGCAGGGCGTCGAGTTGCAGCAGGTCGGCCTTTTCGCTGAGGAAGGGGCGGATCTGTTCGAAGTTCTGCCGGACCGGGTCCATGACCGCCTCTGGAGTGCCCTGGTAGTGATCTTTCGGCACTTCGGGGGCGCTCTGGTGGAACGCGGCGATCTGTCGGGCCATTTCGTCGATGTGCACGGTGGTCAGTTCACCGTTGGCCTGCAGTGTGCTCAGCAACTGGCTCTGCGGGAACTGGCGCATTTTCAGCACATATTCGATGACCGGACCGCTGCCGCCCAGAACGGGGGCCTCGACGCTGCCGGTGATCGGCAGGACTTCCAGGTACAGGTCGTGGGTCAGGCGCTGGTTCAGGCGCAGTTCTTCCGCGCAGAAATGTGCGCGAGCGCTCAGTTCGGTGAAGTCGAGGAAGCCGAAGTTGACCGGTTTCTTGATCTTGTAGGCATAGGGCCCGGTGAGCAGGACCCAGGAAATGTGGGTTTCGATAACCTGGAAGCTTTCCACCGGATGCGGGTAGAGGGCCGGGTTTTGCAGGGCGGTAATCAGGGACTGGCTCACTGGCGATCCTTCAAGGGGACGGTAAATTCAAAGCGGTCATTATGGCTGCTGCGGGCTCAGGTGCAAACCGCCGGACGTACATGTTGATCATCAATAAAGTGCGTATAATCCGCCGCCATGACTCGTACCCGATCCCCCCGTTCCCGCGCCAAATCCAAACCTCCCGCCGGCCGCCTGCGCCCCTGGCTTGGCTGGGCGATCAAGCTCAGCCTGGTGGGCCTCGTCGTGCTGGCCGGTTTTGCCGTCTACCTCGATGCCATCGTGCAGGAGAAATTCTCCGGCAAGCGCTGGACCATCCCGGCCAAGGTCTATGCCCGGCCGCTGGAGCTGTTCGCCGGCCAGAAATTGAGCAAGGAAGACTTCCTTACCGAACTCGATGCCCTCGGTTATCGTCGCGAACCCGTGGCCAATGGCCCGGGGGCGGCGGCGGTCAACGGCAATACCGTGGACCTGAACACCCGTGGCTTCCAGTTCTATGAAGGCATGGAGTCGGCCCAGCCGGTGCGGGTGCGCTTCTCCGGCGACTATGTGGCCGAGCTGTCCTCGCTCAACGGCGCGAAGCTCTCGGTGGTGCGCCTTGAGCCGCTGCTGATCGGCGGCCTGTACCCGAAGAACCTCGAAGACCGCATCCTGATCAAGATCGACCAGGTGCCGCCGTACCTGCTCGACACCCTGGTCACGGTCGAGGACCGGGATTTCTATCATCACTTCGGTGTCTCGCCCAAGTCGATTGCCCGGGCTATCTGGGTCAATACCTCGGCCGGGCAGATGCGCCAGGGCGGCAGTACCCTGACCCAGCAGTTGGTCAAGAACTTCTTCCTGACCAACGAACGCAGCCTGAGCCGCAAGCTCACCGAGGCCATGATGGCCATGCTGCTGGAGCTGCATTACGACAAGAAAGAGATTCTCGAGGCCTACCTCAACGAGGTCTTTATCGGCCAGGACGGCCAGCGCGCGGTGCACGGCTTCGGCCTGGCCAGCCAGTTCTTCTTCAGCCAGCCCCTGGCGGAGCTGAAGTTGCATCAGGTGGCGTTGCTGGTGGGCATGGTCAAGGGGCCGTCTTATTACAACCCGCGACGCTACCCGGATCGCGCGCTGGAACGGCGTAACCTGGTGCTCGACCTGCTGGAGCAGCAGGGCGTGGCCAGCGCCGAGCAAGTCGCGGCGGCGAAGAAAATGCCGCTGGGGGTGACTGCCCGTGGCAGCCTGGCGGACAGTTCGTTCCCCGGCTTCCTCGACCTGGTCAAGCGGCAACTGCGCGAAGACTACCGCGACGAAGACTTGACCGAGGAAGGCTTGCGCATCTTCACCAGCTTCGACCCGATCCTGCAGATGAAGGCCGAGGCTTCGGTCAACGACACCTTCAAACGCCTGGCCGGGCGCAAGGGCAGTGACGATATCGAGGCGGCCATGGTGGTGACCAACCCGGAAACCGGTGAGGTCCAGGCCATGATCGGCAGTCGCCAGGCCAGTTTTGCCGGGTTCAACCGGGCGCTGGATGCGGTGCGGCCGGTGGGTTCTCTGATCAAGCCGGCGGTGTATCTGACGGCGCTGGAGAAACCCAGCCAGTACACGCTGACCAGTTGGCTGTCGGACGAAGCCTTCTCGGTGAAAGGCGCCGACGGTCAGATCTGGAAGCCGCAGAACTTTGACCGCCGTTCCCACGGCACGATTTTCCTCTATCAGGGCCTGGCGCATTCCTACAACCTGTCGACCGCTCGACTGGGCCTGGAGGTTGGCGTGCCGAATGTCCTCAAGACCCTCGGACGCCTTGGTGTTACCCGTGAGTTCCCGGCCTTTCCGTCGATGTTGCTGGGTGCCGCGAGCATGACGCCGATGGATATCGCGACCATGTACCAGACCCTGGCCAACGGCGGCTTCAATACGCCGATGCGGGGGATTCGCAGTGTCCTGACGGCCGAGGGCCAGCCGCTCAAGCGTTATCCGTTCCAGATCCAGCAGCGTTTCGATGCGGGCTCGATCTATCTGATCCAGGCGGCGATGCAGCGGGTGATGCGCGAGGGTACCGGGAGCGGGGTCTACAACGTCCTGCCCAAGACCCTGACCCTGGCCGGCAAGACCGGTACCAGTAACGACTCGCGGGACAGCTGGTTCGCCGGTTTCGGCCAGGACCTGCTGGCGGTGGTCTGGCTCGGTCGCGATGACAACGGCAAGACACCGTTCACAGGTGCCAGTGGCGCCTTGCAGGTCTGGACCAGTTTCATGCGCAAGGCCGATCCGCTGCCATTGGATATGCCGCAGCCGGATAACGTGGTCCAGGCCTGGGTCGATCCGCATACCGGGCAAGGCTCCGATGCCAATTGCCCGGGCGCGGTGCAGATGCCGTATATTCGCGGCAGTGAACCGGTACCCGGTGCGTCGTGTGGTGGCGTGGCCCCTGCGCCGGCCACCGAAGTGATGGATTGGGTCAAGGGCTGGTTGAATTGAGCGAAGAGGGTTTGACGTGAACAAGTGGTGGATTCCAGCTTTTGCCGCACTGACCGTGCTGGGTGGTTGTTCCAGCGTGCCACGGGGTTCGATCCCGGTGGTCGATTCGGGGACCGCGGTCTCCAACAACGAGCGGATCTCGTCCACTGGCGGTTTCCGCAAGACTATCACCAAGGGGCCGGTGCCAAGCCAGACCCAGGCGGTGCCGCAGGATTCCGGCGTGGTGGTGATGATTCCGGGTGGTGGGGCGACAACCTCGGCACCGATCAGTACCGAGCCGTTCACCCCTGGGCCGATTACCCCAGGACCTTCGAGCAACGCGCCGATCCAGGCCGTGCCGGGTGACACGGGTGCCTATAACCAGGGCGCGTACAGCCCGCCGGTCAATCAGGGTGCTTACAATATGCCGAGCCCGGTGGCGCCGAGCGGTATTCCGTCGAACAACAGCGGTGGTTTGTCCGCTGACGAGCAACTGGACGGTCCGGTGCTGGCGTTGTTGACCACCGCCCAGCAGCAGCAATCCAGTGGCGACCTCAATGGTGCCTCGTCCAGCCTTGAGCGCGCCCAGCGCGTGGCACCGCGTGAACCGCAAGTACTTTATCGCCTGGCCCAGGTGCGCATGGCCCAGGGTGATGCGCCGCAAGCCGAGCAACTGGCCCGTCGCGGCCTGAGCTTCGCCAACGGCCGTCCGGATCTGCAAGCCAACCTCTGGGGTATCATTGCCCAGGCGCGGAGCAAGCAGGGTGATGCCGCGGGTGCCGCCCAGGCACAGCAGAAGGCCAAGGCTGGTTACTGATGGATGCACGTTTTCCGTTGATTGCCGAGCAACTCCTGCTGATCGAGCGGGAGTTGCGGGCCCAGGGCTGCTGGGATGAGGAGCCGCCCAGCGTCGAGGCCCTGGCCAGTGTCGAACCCTTCAGTGTCGATACCCTGGAGTTCGAGCAGTGGCTGCAATGGATTTTCCTGCCGAGGATGAAGCTGATCCTCGAGGCGGATCTGCCGCTGCCCAATGCGTCCGGGATTCTGGCCATGGCCGAAATGGTCTATGCCCAGCGGCCGGGGCAGGGGCGCGGTTTGCAGCGGTTGCTGGCGCAGTTTGACCAGCTGATTGCCGAGACCCGCTGACCTGTAGGAGCTGGCTTGCCGGCGATGAGGCCCTTGAGTCCTGCATCGATCTTCCGGCAGTCATCGCTGGCAAGCCAGCTCCCACAGTTACGAGCAGTTTTCCTCGATGCTCTTGCGCGTCTCTATCAAGCGTGTCTGGCGTTCTTCATCGGTCAGGCGGCGCACTTCGCCATTGACCTCTTCACGCACTCGCGCATTGTTTTCCAGCTGGGCCAGGTTGGTCCGCGCTTTCTCGCAATAGGCTTTGCGCACCACTTCCTGATCGGCAATCTGCTTCTTGACCCTGGCGTCCACGGCCTGCTGGTCGCCCACCGCCGTGCTCGCGGGCACGGCGGGACGCGGTGGTGGCGCCGGGACGTTGCCGATCGCCGGGGTCACCACGGTGGCCGCTTGGCCGGCGGGCGGCTGTGCATCGAAATGCGTCTGGCCCTGGGCATCGACCCATTTGTAGATCGGCCCGGCCTGGCACAGCGGGCTCAAGGCGAGTAGCAGGCCCGCCATCAGAATGCTTCTACGCATCAGGTTTCCTTGTCAGACAATGCGATAAGCAACGTAGCACATTCCCTCGTGAAAGGTTTTCTTCTGCGTTGTCATGTGCTTAGTTCGAAGAAAGCTCACAAGATAACTTGACTTGGACCGGACGAATCAGAACAATCCAAAGTCCGCTGTAGAGGGACTGCCAGAAGCAGGCCCACTCGGCAGATCATGAGGCGCACATCCGCGCCGACCTGTTACACCCGCAACGCGTTACCTCGCGCTGGGTGGGAAACCCCCGCAACATTTGGGGCACTCCCAATACTTGCTCAGTCAGTGCTGACGTAGTCGGCGACCACCGTCGCTCATGCTCTGCTGAGAAGTAAACCTATTAAGACCCGTCCTCCAGTGTGCGTGGACGGTATTCTGGCGTTTTAGAGGTGAACAACGTGGAGCTTTTATCTGGCGGTGAGATGCTCGTCCGCTTTTTGCGTGACGAAGGCGTCAAGTACATCTACGGGTACCCGGGTGGTGCTCTCCTTCATGTCTACGATGCCCTGTTCAAGGAGCCGGATGTCACCCACATCCTGGTTCGTCATGAGCAGGCCGCGACCCATATGGCCGACGGCTACGCCCGTGCCACCGGTAAAGCCGGCGTGGTCCTGGTGACATCCGGTCCTGGCGCAACCAATGCCATCACCGGTATCGCCACGGCGTACATGGACTCCATTCCGATGGTGATCATCTCCGGTCAGGTGCCAAGCACCCTGGTCGGCACCGATGCGTTCCAGGAAACCGACATGATCGGTATCTCCCGGCCGATCGTGAAGCACAGCTTCATGATCAAGCACGCTTCGGAAATCCCGGAAGTCATGAAGAAGGCGTTCTACCTGGCGCAATCCGGTCGTCCTGGTCCTGTCGTTGTCGATATCCCGAAAGACATGACCAACCCGGCCGAGAAATTCGAATACGTCTTCCCGAAAAAAGCCAAGCTGCGTTCCTACAGCCCGGCGGTACGTGGCCACTCCGGCCAGATCCGCAAGGCGGCGGAAATGCTCCTGGCGGCCAAGCGTCCGGTGCTCTATGCGGGCGGCGGCGTGATCCTCGGGGGTGGCTCCGCGCCGCTGACCGAGCTGGCGAAAATGCTCAACCTGCCCGTCACCAATACCCTGATGGGCCTGGGTGCCTACCCTGGCACCGACCGGCAGTTCGTCGGCATGCTCGGCATGCACGGCAGCTACACCGCCAACCTGACCATGCACCACGCCGATGTGATCCTGGCCGTGGGCGCGCGTTTCGACGACCGGGTGATCAACGGCCCGTCGAAGTTCTGCCCGAACGCCAAGATCATCCATATCGACATCGACCCGGCATCGATCTCCAAGACCATCAAGGCAGACGTGCCTATCGTTGGGCCGGTGGAGAGCGTGCTGACCGAGATGGTCGCGACCCTCAAGGAAATCGGCGAGACTCCGAACAAGGAGTCGGTGGCCAGCTGGTGGAAGCAGATCGACGAATGGCGCGGCGACCGCGGCCTGTTCCCTTATGACAAGGGCGACGGCAGCATCATCAAGCCACAGACCGTGATCGAGACCCTGTGCGAAGTGACCAAGGGCGATGCCTTTGTGACCTCCGACGTGGGCCAGCACCAGATGTTCGCGGCGCAGTACTACAAGTTCAACAAGCCCAACCGCTGGATCAACTCCGGCGGCCTGGGCACCATGGGCTTCGGTTTCCCCGCGGCCATGGGTGTGAAGCTGAGTTTCCCTGACTCCGACGTCGCGTGCGTCACGGGTGAGGGCAGCATCCAGATGAACATCCAGGAGCTGTCGACCTGCCTGCAATACGGCCTGCCGGTGAAGATCGTCAGCCTGAACAACGGTGTGCTCGGCATGGTCCGCCAGTGGCAGGACATGAGCTACGGCAGCCGTCACTCGCACTCGTACATGGAATCGCTGCCTGACTTCGTCAAGCTGGTCGAAGCCTACGGTCATGTCGGTATCCGTATCACGGATCTGAAAGACTTGAAGCCGAAGATGGAAGAAGCGTTCGCCATGAAGGATCGCCTGGTATTCCTCGATATCCAGGTCGACACCAGCGAGCACGTCTACCCGATGCAGATCAAAGACGGCTCCATGCGCGATATGTGGCTGAGCAAGACGGAGCGTACCTAATATGCGGCACATCATTTCCCTGCTTCTGGAAAACGAACCTGGCGCTCTGTCCCGTGTGGTTGGCCTGTTTTCGCAACGCAACTACAACATCGAAAGCCTGACCGTGGCCCCGACCGAAGACCCGACCCTGTCGCGTCTGACGTTGACCACTGTCGGGCATGACGAAGTCATCGAACAGATCACCAAGAACCTGAACAAGCTGATCGAAGTGGTCAAGCTGGTGGACCTCTCGGAAAGTGCTCATATCGAGCGCGAACTGATGCTGGTCAAGGTCAAGGCCACTGGCGCCCAGCGCGCCGAGATCAAGCGCACCACCGATATTTACCGGGGTCAGATCGTTGATGTCAGCGCCAGCGTCTATACCGTTCAACTGACCGGTACCAGCGACAAGCTCGACAGCTTCATTCAGTCCATCGGCACCGCCTCGATTCTGGAGACCGTCCGTAGTGGCGTCACCGGTATTGCGCGCGGCGACAAAGTACTCAGCATCTAAACCAACTTGCAAACGGCCTGAACGGCCTGGATATAAAGGGGAATTTCATGAAGGTTTACTACGATAAAGATTGCGACCTGTCGATCATCCAGGGCAAGAAAGTCGCCATCATCGGCTACGGCTCCCAGGGTCACGCACAAGCTTGCAACCTGAAAGACTCCGGCGTTGACGTAACTGTCGGCCTGCGCAAAGGCTCGGCCACTGTTGCCAAGGCTGAAGCCCATGGCCTGAAAGTGACCGACGTTGCCAGCGCTGTTGCCGCTGCCGACCTGGTCATGATCCTGACCCCGGACGAGTTCCAGTCCGCGCTGTACAAGAACGAAATCGAGCCGAACATCAAGAAAGGCGCCACCCTGGCCTTCTCCCACGGCTTCGCGATCCACTACAACCAGGTCGTGCCACGCGCCGACCTCGACGTGATCATGATCGCGCCGAAGGCTCCAGGCCACACCGTGCGTTCCGAGTTCGTCAAAGGCGGCGGTATCCCTGACCTGATCGCGATCTACCAGGACGCCTCGGGCAACGCCAAGAACGTTGCGCTGTCCTACGCCGCCGGCGTTGGCGGTGGTCGTACCGGTATCATCGAAACCACCTTCAAGGACGAGACCGAAACCGACCTGTTCGGCGAACAAGCCGTTCTGTGCGGCGGTACCGTCGAGCTGGTCAAAGCCGGTTTCGAAACCCTGGTTGAAGCGGGCTACGCGCCGGAAATGGCCTACTTCGAATGCCTGCACGAACTGAAGCTGATCGTTGACCTCATGTACGAAGGCGGTATCGCCAACATGAACTACTCGATCTCCAACAACGCCGAATACGGCGAGTACGTGACCGGCCCTGAAGTCATCAACGCCGAATCCCGCCAGGCCATGCGCAACGCTCTGAAGCGCATCCAGGACGGTGAATACGCGAAGATGTTCATCAGCGAAGGTGCCACCGGCTACCCATCGATGACCGCCAAGCGTCGTAACAACGCTGCTCACGGCATCGAGATCATCGGCGAGCAACTGCGCTCGATGATGCCGTGGATCGGCGCGAACAAGATCGTCGACAAAGCCAAGAACTGAGTCGACGCTCAACCGGCTGCCTGGCCCCTCGGGGCTGAGCGCCGGTACAGGCTGTACACAAACGCCCCGACTTGTCGGGGCGTTTTGTTTTGTCACATAAAGCTTTCATGTCAGATGTTGAACATTCCAGGCAAAGGACGTAATTTACTTACATGTAAGATTTTTCGGAGGACAGATGCCCCGTAAAAAAACAGCGGATGACAAGCCCCTCACGGGCGAGAAAGCGTCATCACCGGCCAAGACCAAGACTACCGCCGACTACGTTCGCGATATGCGCACGCGGCTGCGCGATGCCGGGCTGGTGAAGCGGGAATTCTGGATTCTTCCCGAGAATGCGACGGCCCTGCGGGGTATCGAAAAGGCGTTACGCCAGCCCTTCCTGGGTGAACGGATCAAACTGGAGGCTTTCATGACTGAGAACATCAACTGGACGATCAACTCGCTGCACAAGGCGCTGTCGGAGCTGGAGGTCGTCTCCAGTGGCGAGATTGTGCTGACCCTCGCCGAAAACGCCGAGCAGAGCATCAAGCTGAGCATGACCGAATTTGGCGACCTGCCGCTCTACCTGGCGGTGTCCGGTGACCAGATCCTGGTGGACGCGACCCTGGTCGAAGTGAGCCGGGTCAAGGATCCAGCGGTCTTCAACGGCCTGGTGCTGCGCAGTCGCGACCTGTTCCCGTTGTCCTCCGTGGGCATCGAGCGGGTCGGCGACGGTACCGAGGTCTACTGCATGTTCGGCGCGTTGAGCGCGGCTTCCACCATCACCGTGATCGTCCAGGAAATCTTCACCCTGGCCGAGAACGTGATCCGTGCGGTGGAAGCGTTCGAAGACCACATCCACGTTTAATGAAGTCCTCAAGGAGTTTTCGATGAGTATCTGGAAGAAAGTCATAACGGCCATTCGTGGTGGTGTTTCCGAGGTGGGTGAGACCATTGTCGACGCCAACGCCATTCGTATCCTCGAGCAGGAACAGCGCGACGCCGAAAATGCCGTGGCCAAGGCCAAGAACGGCCTGGTGGACATCAAGGCCCGCTACAAGCTGTCGCAACAGCGCCTCGACGGCCTGAACAACGACATCGCCAACTGGGAAGGCAAGGCCATGGCCGCGCTGGACAAGGGCGTGGAAAGCCTGGCTGGCGAGTGCGCCAACAAGGTGGCCGAGATCGAGGCCCTGCGCGACCAGGAAAAAATCCTGGCCGATCAGTTCGGCGCCCAGGTCGAGACGCTGCATGCCCAGGTGATCAAGGCGGAAAACCAGATCAAGGGGTTGAAGCAGCAGGTCGAAATGGCCAAGGCCCGCGAGACGGTCCAGCAGGCGCGTGTTGCTACCGCCGCGGCCACCGGCGGGGCGAATGGCAAGCTGGAAACGGCGGTCGGTTCGCTGGCGCGTATCAAGCAACGCCAGGATGAGCGCGACGCCAAGCTGGATGCGGCGCAGGAATTGGCCGACGAGTCCAACGGCGGTGATCTGGAGCGTCGTCTGCAGGACGCCGGTATCGGCGCCAAGTCGGGCAGCGGCAGTGATGTGCTGGCGCGTCTGAAGGCCAGGCAGAATCCCGGCTCGGGTCAGTAAGCTCGGGGCTTGGGGCAAGCGCGTCAGCGTTTTGCCCTTTTTGCCGTCTGGAAAACGGGCCGGTGCGTTGTTGCGACAGAAAGGAGAGACACGATGAGTTGGATCAAGCGCGTCATGGGCTTCGAGGCGCCGAAGCCTGCCGCGGGGGCTACCTCGGTAGCGCCGGGCAACCCCCTGGGGCTGGCCTCGGGGCGGATGCTCTGCCTGGATCGCTCCTTGAAGCTGATGCTTGAAGGGCAGTCCCATGTAGTGGTGCCCGATGACGAGAAAGTCTGGGCGGTGGGCGATATCGACCTCGGGCAGTCGATGCGCTTGCAGCGGTTTTACCTCGATAACGAGGATTATTTCCTGCAAGTGGTCATGGACGGCCCCGCGGCCGAGGATATTCAGGACCTTATCCTGTTCGGCTACCACGACGTCACCACGATCAACAGCAAGGAGCAGTTGCTGCAACTGACCGGCCCGAATGCGAAGATCGGCATGCCGCTCTACGAACTCGAAGGCGAGGAGTATGGGCGGCAATGGGGCGGTGAGGACGGGCAGACCGAGCTCACACCCATGCAGGAGTTCGTCAAGAGCCCGGACGGTGCCTACTCGATCAAGCACCTGAGCATGCTCTATTCCCGCGAGATCGGCCTGCTCAACCGTCGGGAGTTCCTGCTCTTTTCGGTCGAGGAAGACGAGGAGGGGGTGATCACCCTGTCCACCGCCGTTGGCGTGACGCTGCAAATCACCGATATCGAAGTTCTCTGACAAGGAAATCATCATGCTCGAAGCGCTGCGCCTGTCGCTCAACGCCACCGCGGTATTCGGCTTCATCATTTATATGGCGGTGGCGGCTGTTCTGTTCGTGTTGTTCCAGTTCATCTACACCCGGATCACTCCCCACAAGGAGTTCGCCCTGATCCGTGAGGGCAATACCGCCGCGGCGGTGGCCCTGGGTGGTTCGTTGGTGGGTTTTGCCCTGCCGGCCAGCAATATCATCGCCAACAGCATCAGTGTCGTCGACGTCGTCGTCTGGGTGTTGATCGCGGCCGTGGTGCAGTTGCTGGCGTTTGTCGTGACCAGCCTGGTGCTCAAGGGGCTGTCCGGGCGTATTGTGCGCGGCGAGATGGCGGCGGCGATCTATTCGGCCTCGGTAGCCATCAGTGTCGGCCTGTTGAATTCGGCCTGCATGACACCGTCGACCTGAGCCCAGGGCAAGGATAAGGATGATTCGATGAGAACCCGTAGCTCCGTAAAACTGGTGCTGGCCGGCACCTTTCCGCTGGCGCTTTCCGCCTGCGGTGCGTCCCAGGATACCGTTGCCTTCAACGCCAAGAGCAACTTCAAGTCGGTCGAGGAGTGCGTGGCGGCGAAAGTGCCGGTGGAGGTCTGTTCCGACGCCTTCATGCAGGCGCTGGCCGATCACCGGCGTATCGCGCCGACCTATGACGATCAGGCCTCCTGCGACAGCGACTTCGTTCCCGGCTATTGCCAGATCACCCCGGACGGCAAGTACATGCCGAAGATGGGCGGCTTTGAACTGGCGATGTCCGGTGATGTGCCGCGCAAGGACCTTGAACAGGCCCAGCAACAAGCGGCCGTGCAGTCGGGCGGCGGTGGCAATGGTGGCCTGCTGACCGGCTTGTTGCTGGGCAATCTGCTCAGCAACAGCGGTGGCGGCGGGCGCTACTATTCCCAGCCGATCTACGACAGTCGCGACAATCGCGGTAGCTATGGCAGTTCGACGCTGTCGCAGCAGATCGAGCAGGGCAAGTCGTTCAGTCGTTCGACCCAGGCCCGCAGCAGTTCCACCAACACCTACACGCCGGCCACCCTCGGCAAAAGCCTGGGCAGCGGTTCCGGCTCGGTGTCCTCGACGGTCTCGCGTGGCGGCTTCGGCAGCCAGGCGACCGCACGCAGTGGTTGGGGCGGCAAGAGCAGCAGCATTTTCAGTTCCGGCGGTTGAGGGGAGCGGCCAGGGTGAAAAAAATTGGTATCGCAGAGCGCCCACACTGGCGCGAAAGTGTCGAGCGCGAAGGGTTCGGTTTCCACACCATCGGTGGCGAGCGCTATTGGGATGAGCGCGGTTATTACCTGTTCACCGAAGAGCAGATCACCCGCGACCTGGAAGCGCCGACCAAGGCACTGCATGACCTGTGCCTGGATGTGGTCGAGCGCGTCGTCGGCAGTGAAGAACTGCTGACGGGCCTGGCCATTCCGCCGGCGTTTTTCGATCTGGTCCGCGATTCCTGGAAGCAGGGGCATCCGCATCTGTACGGCCGCTTCGATCTGGCGTATGACGGCAGCGGTCCGGCCAAGTGCCTGGAAGCCAATTACGACACCCCCACCAGTCTGCTCGAAGCCGGTTCCGTGCAGTTGCTCTGGCTTGAGGAACAGATCGCCCGGGGCGTGCTGTCGGCGCAGGCGAATCAGTTCAACACCATCGCCGAAGATCTGGTCAGGGCCTTCGCGGCCTTTCCGGCCGGTGGGGCTTTCTACTTCTCGGCGATGTCGGGATCGGAGGAGGATCGCGGGACCACGGATTTTCTGCGTAAGATGGCCGCGCATGCGGGGATCGAGGCACGGCATATCGATATCGAGGACATCGGCCTCACCGCCCAGGGGCGCTTTGTCGATCTGGACGGCCGTTGGATCGAACGGCTGTTCAAGCTGCATGCCTGGGAACATATCTTCCACGAGGTATTCGGCCAGGCAGTGCCCGGTTGTGACACGCAATTTATCGAACCCGCCTGGAAAGCCATTGTCAGTAACAAAGGCATTTTGCCGCTGCTGTGGAAGTTTCATGAAGGGCATCCCAACCTGTTGCCCGCTTATGTCGACCAGAACCCGCGGCGGCCCGTGCCCAAGGGCTGGGTGCGCAAACCGTTCTTTTCCCGTGAGGGGGCGAACATCGAGATCCGTACCGGCGATGACCAGGTGGTGGCCGAGGATGGGCCTTACACGGATGCGCCCTATATCCTGCAGGCGTTTTCCCCTTTGCCGAAGTTCGGCGACAGCTACACCGTGATCGGTTCATGGGTGGTGGGGGATGTGGCCGCCGGGATCGGCATTCGTGAGGACGACAGCCTGATTACCAAGGACAGCAGTCGATTCCTGCCTCACGTTGTCCTGGGCTGATCGACCTGTCTGGCCCGGGTTTTCCCGCAGGCCAGGGCGCTTCTGGTATAAAGCGGGATCTTTTTGCGCTCCCATCGTAGTCGCCGAGTGCTGTTGAAACCTTTCATTTAGCTGCAAGGTAATATCATGACTGAACGTCCCGAAGAGCCTGGTCAGGGCTCCGAAGCCGAAAGCCTGCTCCCCATCGACGAACATGTCGAAGAGGGGCATGACGCCGACGGCCAGAAAGTCCGCCATCGCGGTATCTATCTGTTGCCGAACCTGTTCACCACCGCGAACCTGTTCGCCGGTTTCTACGCCATCATCAGCGCGATGAGTGCGCAGAGCGCCGCGAGTGCCGGGGACCCGGCGGGGGCGAGCAAGTATTTCGCGTTTTCCGCCATCGCGATCTTTGTCGCCATGGTCCTCGACGGCCTGGACGGTCGCGTGGCGCGCATGACCAATACCCAGAGCGCCTTCGGCGCCGAGTATGACTCGTTGTCCGATATGGTCGCCTTCGGCGTTGCCCCGGCACTCCTGGCATTCGGCTGGGCGCTGGGGGATATGGGCAAGGTCGGCTGGATGGTGGCCTTCATCTATGTGGCTGGCGCGGCATTGCGTCTGGCGCGCTTCAATACCCAGGTCGGCACCGCCGACAAGCGCTACTTTATCGGCCTGGCCAGTCCGGCGGCGGCCGGCGTGGTGGCGGGGACGGTGTGGGCGTTCAGCGACTACGGGATCCAGGGTTCGAAGATGTCGTTCCTGGTGGCCTTGCTGGTGGCGGCGGCCGGGATGCTGATGGTCAGCAACATCAAGTACAACAGTTTCAAGGAGCTGGACCTCAAGGGGCGCGTGCCGTTTGTCGCGATTCTCGCCGTGGTGCTGGTGTTCGCCGTGGTGTTCAGCGATCCGCCGCGCATCCTGCTGCTGATCTTCCTCGCCTATGCGGCCTCGGGTCCTATCCAGTACCTGTTGCATCTTCGTCGGCACAAAGCCGGCGAGTGATGTAATTTCCCGCAGACTCCGTAGTCTACTGGTGCATCAGTCCTCCAATGCTACGGAGTTGCCATGTTTATCAAGCTTCCCAAGCGATCCGATTGCAAAGAATCGGACGTCACGCCTGAATCCCTCTATCTTTCCCGTCGTACCTTGCTGGGCGCTTCCGTCGCCGCACTGGCGATCGGCAGTCTGCCGCGTTGGGCCAGTGCCGCCGAGGCGGCGCGTTATGCCGATGTGGACGCGGGGAATGCGCCGTCCTGGTTTGCCGGGAAACTGCCTGAGACTAAATGGGGCGCGGTGACGGTCAAGGGGGAGGCGATTACCCCCTACAAGGATGCGACCCACTACAACAACTTCTATGAGTTCGGCACCGACAAGGGCGATCCGGCGCAGAACGCCGGCTCCCTGAGGACCGAACCCTGGTCGGTGGTAGTGGACGGTGAAGTCGGCAAGCCGGGGCGTTATGCCCTGGAGGACTTTATGAAGCCCTACCAGTTGGAGGAGCGCATCTATCGCCTGCGTTGTGTCGAGGCCTGGTCCATGGTGATTCCCTGGATCGGCTTTCCGATTTCGGCGCTGCTCAAGCAGGTCGAGCCGACCTCCAAGGCCAAGTACATTCGCTTCGAAACCCTGCAGGATCCCAAGAGCATGTCGGGCCAGCGTTCCGGTTTCGCCCTGATCGACTGGCCTTATGTAGAGGGCTTGCGGCTGGACGAGGCGATGAACCCTTTGGCTATTCTGGCAGTGGGTATGTATGGGCGGGAACTGCCGAATCAGAATGGTGCGCCGTTGCGTCTGGTGGTGCCGTGGAAGTACGGGTTCAAGAGCGTGAAATCCATTGTGCGCATCAGCCTGGTGGAAGAGCAGCCCAAGACCACCTGGCAAAGCATTGCCTCGGATGAGTATGGCTTTTATGCCAATGTGAACCCTACCGTCGACCACCCGCGTTGGACCCAGGCCCGGGAGCGGCGTTTGCCCAGCGGGCTGTTCAGTCCCAATGTGCGTGAGACGCAGATGTTCAATGGCTACTCGGATGAAGTCGCCTCTCTCTATACCGGCCTGGATCTGCGGAAGAACTACTGATGCGATATCCGTTCTGGCGTGTGGGTGTCTTTATTGCGGCGGCGATCTGGCCGTTGCTCTGGTTGTATCAGGCCTGGAGCCTGGCCTTGGGTCCGGATCCGGGAAAGGTCATGGTGGATCGGTTGGGCTTGGGCACCTTGATTCTGTTGTTGGTGACCTTGAGCATGACGCCGTTGCAGAAACTCAGTGGCTGGCCGGGCTGGATTGCGGTGCGCCGGCAATTGGGTTTGTGGTGTTTTGCCTATGTGGTGCTGCATCTGGTGGCTTACCTGGTGTTTGTGCTCGGGTTGGATTGGTCGCAACTGGCGGTCGAGTTGCGCAAGCGGCCCTACATCATTGTCGGTGCGTTGGGTTTCCTCTGTTTGCTGGCGCTTGCCGTGACGTCGAACCGTTACAGCCAGCGTCGCCTGGGGAAGGGCTGGAAGAAGTTGCACCGCCTGGTCTATGTGATTCTCGGGTTGGGGTTGCTGCATATGTTGTGGATCGTGCGGGCTGACCTGAAGGAGTGGACGGTGTATGCCTCTATAGGGGCGCTGCTATTGGTATTGCGCATCCCGGTAGTGATGCGTCGAATTCCCCGTCTTGTGGCAAGAAAGCCGCTCTCCACAACAACTCGGTCCTTGTAGGGACCGGCTTGCTGGCGATGAGGTCTTGTGTCGCCTATGCAGGCCTCTTCGCGGGCAAGCCCTGCTCCTACAGTCCTCTGTCGTTCCCCAATTTTGTATACGACACAAACCTGTAGGAGCAGGGCTTGTCGGATCGCCGCACCGTCGCGAAGGCGTCAGTTCGAACACCGTAAAACCTGGGGTTTCTATACCGTTTTCCACGTTTGTGACAGAAAAGTGAAAATAAGCGTTGACGGGAAATCCTGTGGCTCTATAATTCGCCCCACTTCCGGCGCAGTCGAAACGGAAAAGCCTTTGAGATTCAATGAGTTACAAGGGTTTTGAGAGTTTTGACAGGCGGGTCGCTTCAGTTCATCGAAGTGTGGAAGCAGCTGAAAAGGCAGTGTGC